>JAJRVQ010000014.1 GCA_024277255.1 Acidobacteriota bacterium
CCGGAGACGGCCCGTAACCCCCTGGCGCCCTTCGGGTTACGGCCGGCGTGGGGCCATCTGCTACGTTGCCGTGCCTCAACGATGCTCCGGCATCGCCTGCGGCCCGGCGCCTTGCATCTGGCCCCACGGCGGCCGTAACGCGACCTACAGGGGTTTTCGGCCGGACCTCTAGGCCGGACTCCTCGGGGGTGAGCGCCAAGAACCACGCTTCTTGGCGCGAGGGGGGCTTGGAGAAAGCCCCCCATAAATCTACGTCACGCGGGACAGTAGCCGTTCCGATCCGATGAACCGACTGTAGGCGACCCCGACGTGGTACCAATGCAGCATGCTCGCCTCGCGGAGGGCACGCGCCCACCAGCCGAGGCCACCGCGGTTCGGTGGCGCAGCGATCGCCGGACAGGTGGAGACCTCCATTCCCAGGCCGCGGGCCAAGGCCGAGGCGCGGGCCAGATGAAGAGGATCGGACACCACTAGGAGCCGCCTCCATCCACGCTCGCGTAGCTTCTCGCGAACGAAGAAGAGGTTCTCCAGGGTATGGCGGCTGCGGTCCTCGGCAAGCACGGCCGAGGCTGGAACGCCCCGCGCTTCGAGATACTCCTTGCCGACCACCGCTTCGCTGCGCACCGCGCTTCCGGTCAGTCCGCCGGCGACGATCAAGTGTTGGGCCAGCCCCTCCCTCCACAGGGCAAGCCCGTGGTCGAGGCGAGCTCGAAAGACAGCACCGGGCTTGCCGGAGTCAAGGCTGCGGCCGAGGACCAGCACGGCGTCTCCCGGTCGCCGGTCGTCCCGCGAGGCGACTTGGAGCACCTGGCGCAGCCGCCAGAGCAAGGGCAAGCCGAGTCCCACCGCCGCGGTCAACGCCGCGAGCAGAAGAGAAACCACGGCGCCGGGACCCAGGTACTCTCTCCAACTCTGAGACTCCGGTCGCGGCATCGTAGCGCACAGTATAAACAAGGACTCGTCGCGGCGATCGCCTTCGGCACGCAGTGGCCGACGCCCTCCCAGCGCCTCCCGGTTGCGCGCGGTAAACTACGCTGATGCTGGACGCTGGTCACTCACCGAGCCTTGGCTGATGGCCTTGACCGAGGGTTCTGCCGTCACCCGCTTGCTGCGTGATTGGCGTCGCGGTGACGAATCGGCGCTCGAAGAGCTGACGCCGCTGATCTATGACGAACTGCGGCGGCTGGCGCATCACATGATGCGCTCCGAGCAGCCGGGCCACCTGCTGCAAACCACCGCGCTGGTTCACGAAGCCTACCTGCGACTCGTCGAGATCCGCGCCGATTGTGACGACCGTGGCCATTTCTACCGCATCGCGGCCCGACAGATGCGCCGCGTGCTGGTCGACTATGCCCGCCGGCGACTGGCGGCGAAGCGAGGCGGCGGTGAACCCGATCTGTCCCTCGACTCGATCGAGCTGGCCAATGAATCCGGCTTCGAGATCCTCGCCCTCGACGAGGCCCTGCGCACTCTGGCGCGAGTCGACAACCGCAAGGCGCAGATCGTCGAATTGCGCTCCTTCGGCGGCCTGACGATCGAAGAGACGGCGGAAGCTCTCGGCATCTCTCACGCCACCGTCGAGCGCGATCTCAAGCTGGCCAAGGCCTGGTTGCGTCGGGCTCTCAGCGCCTCACAGACCTCGAGCCGATAGGTAGCCCGCAGAGTGGATCCCACACCGAGTTCCGAACGCTGGAAAGAGATCGAAGAGATCTTCCACCTGGCGCTGGATCGGCCCGAGGAGGAGCGCCGCGCCTGGCTCGACCAACGCTGTGGCGACGACGCGGAACTGCGCCAGGAGATCGAGTCTCTGCTCCACTTCAGCGGCCCGGAAGAGACCCAGGTCCAGTGCGCAGTGGCCGACACCGCCAAGGCACTGCTCAGCGAGCTTTCCACCGTCGGCCAAGGCAAACGGTTGGGAGCCTACCGGCTGCTCGAAGTGATCGGCCGCGGCGGCTTGTCGACCGTCTACCTCGCCGAAAGAGCCGACGACGAGTACCGCATGCGGGTGGCGATCAAGATCGTGCGCGCCGGTCTCGACGACACCACGCTCCTCGCTCGACTGCTCCAAGAGCGGCAGATCCTGGCGGCTCTCGACCACCCGAATATCGCCCGGCTGCTCGACGGAGGCACCACCGACGACGGCATGCCCTACTTCGTCATGGAGCACATCGAAGGCGAGGACCTGGAAAGCTACTGCGCCAACCATCGGCTGAGTCTCCACCAGCGGCTGCAGCTGTTCAGCCAGCTCTGCTCCGCCGTCGACTACGCCCACCGCAAGCTGATCATCCACCGCGACATCAAGCCGGGTAACATCCTGGTGACCGCGCACGGGGTGCCCAAACTTCTCGACTTCGGCATCGCCAAGTTGCTCGACCCCGGTCTCTCACTCGGAGTCTCCGCTCCGACGGTGACCGGCATGTGCATGCTGACACCGCTGTTCGCCAGCCCTGAACAGGTTCGCGGCGAGATCCTGAGTACGGCTACCGATGTCTATTCGCTGGGCGTGCTTCTCTATCGGCTGCTGACCGACCACCACCCCTACCAGCCGGCCTCGACCAGCCCCACCGACCTGGCCACCGCCATCTGCGAAACGCAGCCGCCCAAACCGAGTTCGGTGGTCAAGGCCGATGCCAAGCAGCCGGCCAGCGCAGGATTGCCGGTAGGCAGAACGCGGCTACCTCGGCTCCTGCGCGGAGACCTGGATACGATCGTCCTCAAGGCCCTGCGCAAGGAACCCACCCGCCGCTACACCTCGGCCCAACGGTTGGCCGACGACCTGGAGCGTCACCTGCGCGGCCTGCCGGTACACGCCCGGCCGGATACCCTGCCCTACCGCGCCCGCAAGTTTCTGCGCCGCCATCGCTTGGCCGCCGCCACCGCCGCCGCCATCGCCCTGATCTCCCTCTTCTATACCTGGAGGCTGACCGAGGAGCGCGACCGCGCCCAGCTCGAAGCGGACAAGGCCGAGCAGGTCACCTCCGCCATGATCGACATGTTCGAGGTCTCGGACCCGGACCAGTCGCGGGGAGCCACGGTGACCGCTCGTGAACTCCTCGAGAGCGGCGCCACCGAGGTCCGCGAAAGTCTGTCCGACCAGCCGCAGGTTCAGGCCGCGATGTTGACCACCATCGGCAGGGTGTTCAGAAAGTTGCAGCTCCCGGCCCAAGCACGCCCCTTGCTGGAGGAATCGCTGAAACTGCAGAGGCAGGAATCGAGCGACGAGATCCACCTCGCCCAAACTCTCAACACCTTGGGCCACCTGCTGTACGAGCAAGGTGAGTTCGACCAGGCTCTCAAGCTGGTCCTGGAAGCCTACCAACTGCGCCGAAAGAACCTCGGCGAAGAGCACCACGACACCCTGGAGAGCCTGAACAACCGCAACGCCATCCTCGATGGCCTCGGTGAGTACGCCAGGGCCGAAAAGGGACATCGAGACCTGCTGCGACTACGCCGGAAGGTCCTCGGACCCAACCACGAGGATGTCGCCACCAGCCTGGGGAATCTCGCCAGCACTCTCGAAGCGCAAGGGAAATTCACCGAAGCGGAGTCCTACTACCGCCAAACTCTGATGATCAAACGGTTGCGCTACGGCGATCTTCATCTCGAAACGGCGCTCACTCTGGGCAACCTCGGCCACCTGCTGCAGCAGGTCGGGGAGATCGCAGCAGCGCAAGAAAGCTTCCAGGAAGCTCTCCAGATCAACCAGCAAATACTGGGCGACAAGTCCCGCGACGTCGCCATCCTCTCACGCTGTGTCGCCCTCCTGGCGGCCCAGCGAGGACAAACTCAGGAGGCCGAGCAGCGACTGCGCGAAGCGATCGTCATCTTCGACCAGATGGAGGCCGAGGAGCCCCTCTGGCGCAGCGCGCTGAGGAATGACACCGCCCAGCTGCTGATCGAGCAAGAACGATTCGCCGAAGCCGAGCCGCTCCTGCGCGCCGCGCTCGCCATTCTGGAGGCGGCGCTACCGGACGACCAGCGGCGGCTGGGGGAGGCGCACAGCCGGTTGGGTGGCTGCCTCGTAGCGCTGGGCCAACGCGAAGAGGCCGAACCGTTGCTCCTGCGCGGCCTCGCCGAGTTGACCGCCAGCGTCGGCGCCGAGGATCCACGCACCCAGCAAGCCCGCCAGCGACTGGATCGGCTCAGAGGTTAGACCGCTCGTTGTGTCACTCACGTTGGCTAACCGTCTCAGGGCGGATCGGCCCAACGTTTGATCTTGATGCCTCCACTCTTCTGAGCCACGTCGGCAGCCGGGGTTTGCAGAATCGAGTAGACCGAACTCTGCAAGGTGCACATCGAGGTAGCCGTCGCCTCGAAGGTGAACGAATCGAGCCCCTCGGTGTAGGCGAAGGCAGTGGTCTCGGGCGGCGACATCGCCTTGAGGCCGGCGACCGCTCGGCGGGTCGGAAAATAAGGGGGCAGTGGCGAGACTCCAGCCGCCTTGCCCGTCGCCGCCCAGAAGAAACCGGCGGCAGCGATAGCAGCGTGCATGGGAGCCGAGAAGGTGGCCGGCGGCAGCGAATCCTCGATCACCTGGAACTGGTTCTTGCCATCGGGAAAGGAGGCCGCAACCTTGACCTGTTGATTGGAATCCAGCAAAGGCTGTTGATTCACCTTCAGGCTGAGGCTGAGCGAGGTCGACGCCGCCCCTTGGCCGCCCGCGGCGAGTCCCTGAGCCTCCGCAATCACACAACTGTTGTAGGTGAAATCGGTGACTACGGTTCCATCGCACGGTTGGACGCAAGCGGCCCCTTCCTGCACGCAGCGAATGACGTTGGTCAGCGATGAATGGCCGAAGCGGGGCTGCGTCTCAAGGAGTCCGAAGCTCGCGCCAAAGCTGCGCGCCTGGCCCGTGTAGCACAAGCCGGCACCGGCGTGGCCGCCGGCGAACTCCCATACCGCCTCCTCCGGAATCGAACTAGAGGCCGAGGATTCCATCTCCCAGAGCCCTTGATCGATCGGTACCACGGTCATCCAGGCGAAAGAACAGCTCTCGCCAACGCCAGGTGTCACCCCCAAGCTCAACAGCTGGGCAATCAAAGTGGTGATGTCCGGTGCCAGGTCGGCGTGGCTCTTGTCCTCGCGCAGTTTCTCGAGAATCCCCAGCAGGTTGCAGCTGCTCTCTTCGGAGAACTCGGCATAGAGATCTTCAGTCACCAGCAGGCCGGAGGTACTCACCCCAGCCAGCGGGTAGTAGCTGCAGCTGCCACCTTTGGGACAGTCGAAGAGAATCGAGAAGGGGAACGGATCCATCACCGAAACACCGGCAGCGTCGGTGACTTCGATCCAGTAGCGAATATCCCGCCGTTCAGCCCCCCGCATCGCGTCCGACAAGATCACCAGAGGGGTCGCCTCTCCAACGAGGGAGCGAGCCAGCGGAACAATCGCCGGCGTTGACGGTTGCACCAGTGAGACGGTGAAATCGTCCCCCAAGTCAGGTGTGGTGGCCAGGCGAATCGCCAGATCGGTACCGATGATCTCCAAGCTCATCACCGTGGCTTTTTGTCCTGAGTCAATGGGGCACAGCCCATCCTCCATCCCCCCCGCTCCCCGAACCGGTTCAGCGCCGAGAGCAGCAAGACGACCGCACGGCAGCAGCAACAGAAATAGCAATGCCCACCCCGAAAGCCGGGATGAACCGGTTTGGCATCTCATCTCTTCTCCTTTCAACCGGGTCGCCAGATCAAACCCGGGCTACGCGCTAGCCAAGAGCTGGCAACGCTAGGGTCCATGGCGCAGAATGAAACCCGATCCCCTCAAGAATTTCTATTCTTTTTTCGCTCGGCGACTCGAACGAGATCAATGCGGAGCTTCAGCCGGCCGGTGGAACTTATTCGAGTACCTTGATCATCGACTCGATGTGAGCCCGCTCGAGAAAAGCGAGCGTCTCGCCAATTTCGACCACATCGCCGTACATCCGCTGGATATCGAGCAGGCCCGTCCTCACCACCTCGCCGTGTCGATCACCGACGCAGTCGCGCGGAATCTGAACCTTCAAGCCTCGTTGCGCGGCTTCCGCCGCGGTAGCTCGCAGCCCATCGCTGGCCATAGAACCGACCAAGACCACGGTGTCCACCTCCAGACCGGCGAGACAAGCAGCCAGCTCTGTGCGGTAGAAAGCACTCGCGCCACTCGCCTCAAAAACCGGTTCGCCCTTCTCCGGCGACAGGCGAGGATCGATCTCCGACAGCGCAGACCCCGGAACGAGCGCGGCGAGAGCCGGCCTTTTTCTGACCAGTAAGTCCGCCTCCTCGCCACCGGCATGAAGCCGCACGGAGAACAGCACCGGGATCGCCACCCGTCGAGCCGCGGCGGTCAGCCGGCGGATCGCCCGCAGCGTGCTGCCGATTTCAGCGCCGAGCGGCGACTCAGGGTCGGTGAAGGCGCGCTGGCAGCCAATCACCAGAACCGCGGGAGCACAACCGTACCCCACCTCTCCGACTTCGCCATGCGAACGTAGTTGCTCGAGTTCCTCGCCGAGCTCATCGCTCAAGTGTCCGCCATGAGAGATCTGCGGACCGGTGTCGTCAAACTGTCTATCGTCGCTCATTGAACGACGATTATCTCAGCCTTCGGAGCAAGACTGAACAGTGATCGCGACAATCGGCTTTTCTCCGGACGCCACCGGGTCACGAAACTGTCAGCCGCCGACACGGCACCGATTGGGCGCCGTCACTGAGATAGCATCCCTCCTGGACCGGTTAGAGATCCCCCATCATGCGGCGCAAGCGCTCATCCCAAATCATCACGACCTACGTTCTATCACTCGTCATGGCGATCGCCTTGCTGGTGATGTGGGTCATCTACGCGGTGCGATCGGGTTCTAAGATCGACGAACTGGCCAGCCGTCTCGGCCGCCCTCCGGGTAGCCTTCACTGGTGGGTGCTGACCCTGGGCTGCGTCATGCTGGCGCTGGTGATCTTCGGTCTGACCTACCAGCTGGCGCAGACTTTCTCCGCCCGCCGTTACTCGCACCAGCAGGAACAGTTCGTCGCCAACATCACCCACGAGCTAAAGTCGCCGCTCGCCGCAATCCAATTGCACGCCCAGACTTTGCAGCAAGCGGACCTGTCGAGCGCCGACCACGAACGCTCGCTCGGCTTTATCCTGCAACAAGCCGAGCGCATGAGCCGGCTGGTCGACAACGTCCTGGAGAGCAGCCGCATGGTCGGCCGCAAAAGGCCGCTGGATCTCGAACCCATTGCGCTCGATACCTTCTTCGCGATCTACTTCGCCGAGGCGCGGCTTCGCGTGGCCAGCCATGGAGTACAGCTGAAGTCACGCTTGAGCACCCGATCCGAGGTGATGGCCACCGACGACGCTCTGCGCCGAGTGATGGACAACTTGATCGACAACGCGACCCATTTCTCGATGCGGGGAGGCGAGGTGCGCTGCCGGGTCCACGATCGCCCCGGCGCGGTGCGCATCGAAGTCGAGGACGACGGTGTGGGTATCCCCAAGAAAGAGCTGCAAAAGATCTTCGACCGCTTCTACCAGATCGGCAAGGAGATCAGCGGCCGGCGCAAGGGGACCGGCTTGGGGCTGTCGATCGTTTCCGGGCTGGTGCGCCAGATGAAGGGCACCGTGCGCGCCTTTTCCCAGGACGGCAAACCGGGTACCCGCTTCGTCATCGATCTCCCCAAAGCCGAGGTGACGCAATGAGCGAAGCCGAAACGGCCCACATCCTAGTGGTGGAAGACGAGGAAGCCATCGCCGAGGGTTTGCGGCTCAATCTCGAACGCAAAGGCTATCGTGTGGACCTCGCCGCCGATGGCCAGCAGGCTCTCGAGCGCGTCGCCAACCATCGCTTCGACCTGATTCTCCTCGATGTACGGCTACCGGAAGTGGACGGCTTCGAAGTCTGCCAGCAGCTGCGGGGGGAGAACAATTTCACTCCGATTCTGATGCTCACCGCGCGCAGTCAAGCGGATGACATCGTCTACGGGCTCAAGCTCGGGGCCGATGACTACGTCGTCAAGCCCTTCGACCTGGCGGAACTCCTCGCCCGTATCGAGGGCCTGTTGCGTCGCCAAGCCTGGAAGCGCAAGCCCGAGGCGAACGGCAAAGAGGAAGAAGCTCCCGAACTCGAACGCGTCCCCTTTGGCGATTACTGGGTCGATTTCCGCAGCTGGCAGGCCAAGACGCGCAACGGCATCCAGGAACTGTCACGCAAGGAGCTGGCGGTGATGAAGATCTTCGTCACCCGGCCCAACCAGGTCATCACCCGGCGCGAACTGCTGGCGGAAGTCTGGGAGCTACCGAATCACCCGAATACTCGCGTGGTCGACAACGTAATCGTCGCATTGCGTAAGGCTTTTGAAGAGAACTCGTGGCGTCCCCGCCACATTCACAGCGTGCGCGGTGTCGGCTATCGCTTCGTTTTTTAGTCGGCCACCACGCGACGAGGAGAACTCGATGCCCCTCCAGCCCCACAGACTCACTTCCCGCAAACGGCGGTTCGTCTCGACCCTGCCCTGCCTGCTGATGATCGTCGCCTCGTGGTTCGTCGCCACCGCCGCCGGCGCCGAGACCGCCGACCTCTCGGGCCACTGGGAGGGTGAGATCGCGCTGCCCACCGTTGCCCTGCAGGTGATGGTCGACCTCACGCCCACCGGCGATGGTTGGCAAGGGACCATCGACATCCCGATGCAAGGTGCCAAGGGGCTGGCGCTCTCCGACATCTCGATCGAGGGCACGACCGCACGTTTCACCATTTCCGGAGTACCCGGCAACCCCACCTTCAACGGCAAACTCGAAGAGGGAGAGCTACGCGGCACCTTCACCCAGAGCGGAGTCGAACTCACATTTCGCCTTGGCCGAGACGAGGTGGAAGCCCCGAAGCGGCCGCAGGAGCCGGTGGCACCCTTCCCTTACCGTAGCGAGGAGGTCGGCTACGACCATGGCGATGTCCACCTGGCGGCGACGCTCACTCTGCCACCGGGTGAGGGACCGTTCCCGGCCGTCGTGCTGATCACCGGCAGCGGAGCGCAGAATCGCGACGAAGAGTTGATGGGCCACAAGCCATTCCTGGTGCTGGCCGACCACCTCACCCGCGCCGGCATCGCCGTCCTGCGCGCCGATGACCGCGGGGTCGGCGGTTCGACGGGAGAGACGAAGAGTTCCACCAGCTCCGACTTCGCCGACGACGCTCTGGCCGCCGTGGCCTGGCTCAAGAAGCGGCCGGAGATCGCCGGGGATTCGATCGGACTCGTCGGCCACAGTGAGGGCGGACTAGTCGCCCCTCTCGCCGCGACGCGATCCAAGGATGTCGCCTTCGCCGTTCTCCTCGCCGGCCCCGGTGTGCCGGGCGACGAGATCCTCCTCCTGCAAACCGAACGTATCGCCCGCGCCAACGGCAGCGATGAGAAGACCATCGACCAGCAGAAGGCGGATATGAAGGAGGCGTTCGCCCTGCTGAGAAGTTACGACGACGAGAAGGTCATCCAAGAGAAACTGACCGCACTCGCACGCCGCCAGGTGGCGAGGCTCAGCGAAGAGGAGCGGGCACAGATGGGCGATGATCCGGAGGCGGCGATCGAGGCTGAAATCAGCCAGATGACCGGCCCCTGGTTTCGCTTCTTCCTCGGCTACGACCCGGCGGCAACCCTGCGCCAGGTGAAGATCCCCCTGCTCGTGCTCAACGGCGCGCTCGACCTACAGGTGGTCGCGGAGCAAAACCTACCGGCCATCGAGAAGACGCTCGAAGCAGCCGGCAACAGCGACTACACGGTGAAGCGTCTACCGGGACTGAGCCACCTCTTCCAGCACGCCGAAACCGGCAGCCCGACGGAGTACGCCAAGATCGAAGAGACCTTCGCGCCGCAGGCGCTGGCACTGATCAGTGACTGGATCCTCGAACGGTTCGGGCCGAAGACCGACAATGCCGTGCTACAGTAAAAGGTTGCAGGTATTCATCCGGTCGGCCCTGACCGGCCTCATCCGCCTACCTCGTTCGAGAGAGCATCGGTGTTCAGCGGTCGCCCCCCGCTGCCGGCTTTCTTGAACTACTGCCTCGAGGAGACAGCGATGACCCGAAAGTTCTTTGGAGCCACTTGGGCTCCTCTCACCATCTTGTGCTTAGCCACCTTGTTGGTCCTCGCGGTCCCGGCACAGGCCGAGGACGCCACCAGTGGCCTCTACATCATCCTCTTCGCAGAAGCTCCCCTGGCCCGCTACTCCGGTGAGATCGTCGGCTTGCCGGCGACCAACCCGCGCACCCTGGGCACCAGCAAGCTCGACGCTCGCAGTGCCGAGTCCCGCGCCTATCTCGCCTACCTCGATCAAGTGCAACGCGAGCACCTCGACGAGATAGAGACTGTTCTTGCCCGCCAGGTGGAGGTCACCTTCTCCTACCGTGCCGCCGGCAACGGAGTTGCCGTGGCGATGAGCGCGGACGAGGCCGCCCTGGTGGCCAACCTACGCGGTGTCATCACCGTGCGGCCGGACCGGGACTACCCGGTCGATACCGACCGCGGCCCCACCTGGATCGGTGCACCGGCAATCTGGAACGGCACGGCCACCGGAGGCGCCGCGGGCAACAAGGGAGAGGGAATCATCGTCGGCGTCATCGATACCGGCATCAACATGAACCACCCCTCTTTCTCCGACACTCCGGCTGATGGCTACACCTACGTCAACCCCAACGGCGCAGGAAACTTCATCGGCTGGTGCGATCCGACCAACCCCAACTTCAACGCCAGCTTTGCCTGCAACGACAAGTTGATCGGTGGTTGGGACTATGTCGAAGCCACCCCCGCCGGCGCCGGCGAGTCGGACGGTCCCGAAGACGACAACGGCCACGGCAGCCACACCAGCAGCACCAGCGGAGGTAATACCCTCAACGGCCCGTTCATCTCCGGCGTCGCACCGCACGCCTCGATCATCATGTACGACTGCTGCTACACCAACGCGCAGGGCCAGGGGTTGTGTCCCTTCGCTGCCACCTCGATGGGGGTCGATCAGGCAATCCTGGACGGTGTAGACGTCATCAACTACTCGATCGGCGGCGGTACGCAGCCGTGGGCCGGCGACATCGACACCTTTTTCCTCAACGCCGTCAACGCCGGCACCTACGTCGCCGCCAGTGCCGGCAACAACGGCCCCGGCGCCGGTACCACCGGCCACATCGGTCCGTGGGTCGGCACGGTGGCCAACGCCACCCACGATCGAGTGGACACGCAAGTCAACCTGGTCAACATGTCGGGCGGCGTGGCTCCTCCGGCGGACATCACCGGTTCCAGCATGACCGACGCCTACGGGCCAGCCCCCATCGTCTATGCCGGCAACTTCGCCAACGGCGATCCCAACCCGGAGCAGTGCCTCAACCCGTTCCCCGCCGGCACCTGGACCAACGGTGAGATCGTCGTCTGCGACCGTGGCGCCCTGGCGCGGGTGATGAAAGGGCAGAACGTCTTCGTCGGCGGTGCCGGTGGATTCGTCCTCGCCAACGTCGCCGGTAGCCCCGCTCCGGTTGCCGATCCGCACATCCTCCCGGCGATCCACGTTACGCAGACCGATGGCGACGCCATCAAGGCCTGGCTGGCCTCGGGTTCCGGCCATATGGCGACCCTCACCCAAGCGGTGACCATCACCAATCCGGCGCAAGGTGACATCCTCAACGCTTCCAGTTCCCGCGGCCCCTCCGGTATCGACGTCATCAAACCGGATCTGGCCGCTCCCGGCACCAGCATCCTGGCCGCGGTCAACGTCAATTCCATCCCCGGCTACATAGGCCCGGCCTTCGCCCTGTTCAGCGGCACCTCGATGTCGAGCCCGCACACCGCCGGCTCCGCGGCACTGGTCCAGAAGGTCCATCCGACCTGGACACCGTCCCAGGTCAAGTCCGCTCTGATGCTCACCGCCAACAGCACCATGCTCAAGGAGAACGGCGTAACACCGGCCGATCCCCACGACATGGGCGCCGGACGGGTCGATCTGAACAAGGCCGCGGAAGTCGGCTTTGTCCTCGATGAGACCTTCGCCAACTACCAGGCGGCCAACCCGGGAACCGGCGGCGATCCGGCGACGCTCAACATCGCCAGCATGGCCAACACCAACTGCACGCTGTGCTCCTGGACCCGTACGATCGAGGGCAACGCACCCGGTACGGTGAACTGGACGGTCACCGCGACCGGTCCGGCCAACCTCGACATCTCGATCAGCCCAGCCACCTTTGCCCTGGCCAACGGCGCCACCCGCAACGTCAAAGTCACCGCCACGGTCGCCGCCGGCCTGCCGCTAGGCATCTGGGCCTACGGCGAAGTGATCTTCACGCCGGACAACCCCGCTGTGCCGGTGTCCAGGATGCCTCTCGCCATCATTCCGACCGGTCTCGGTAACGAGATCTTCATGGATGGTTTCGAGAGCGGCGACACCTCAATGTGGACTTCCGTCACCCCCTGACCAACGCCGGTCCGGGACCACAGCACCCGGCGCAACAGCCAGCTCCAAGGGGCCGTCGAAGGTTCGGCGGCCCCTTCCTTTGATCATCGGCCGGGTCGCCGGAAGCAGCCCGCCGGGGTTGCTTCCCGACCCACGGCACGACAGGGAGTGAATCGATGAAGGCTACATTCAGCATGAGCCTGGAAGGCCCCGCGCTGAGTGGCAACTCGGTGGAAATACGCCAATTGGGCCCGCTGCTGGTGGAACTGGGCGAGCTGTGCGAACGGGCCAACGCGGTGATCAACCGCGACCAATCTTCGCTCACCGTTCGCTGGCAACAGGAGGCGGCAGCAGTGACACAGCCGGCTTCGGCAACGGCGAATTCGCTGAATCTTTCCTTCGCCGTGCGGCGGCGTACCGAGGGGGGTACTCCCAACCTCTTCGCCTCCGACGACGCCACCGACACCAACCGCTTGCTGCAACTCCTGGGGTTTAGAGCCGGCGGCGAGAGGTCGTTGAGTTTGCTGGAATTACTGCGCTGGCTAGGCGGCGAGGCGCCGGCCAAGATCGAAGAGGTCTTGGGAGGCTGGATGCGCGTCGAAGCTCACGGTGAGAGCACCGAGGTCTCCACCCATGTCGTCTCATTGCTCCGCGACGCGGCGGTACGCGGTCGCATCGACGGCCTGCTGCGCCCGTTGCGCCGCAAAGGAGTCGAGCGCATCCTCTTCCACTCGCAAGGCAAGACCGCCAGCTCGATAGACCGTGAATCGGTCAAGCTCTTCGCCCAACCTTCGCGCCGGGTCCAGCAAGCGGACGGCGAGACCCTGGTCGATTCGACCTATCTGCGCGCCCTGGGCATCGTCAAAGTCCCCTTCCGCCCCAACCTCAAATGGGTTCTGGGCAGCGAAAGCGAGCGCATCAGCGCCGACATGCGGGACCAGAGCTTCCTCGATCGCCATCAGGATGGCCTGACCTCCTACGCCGCGGGCGACATCCTCACCGTTCGCCTGCACACCACCGCCGTGCGCACCGCCAGCGGCCTGCGCACCGACCACGCCATCGTCGAAGTGGTCGGCCATCTGAGCCGGGCGCAAGAAGCTCAGCAAACGAGTCTCGATCAACTCGCACTCGACACCGAAGCCACCACTTCCTAGTGCTCTCCTGACAACATCTCCTGACAGCACGGTGTCAGCAGGGCCGTGGGACCATTCCCCTCACACCATTGACCTGCCCAGGAGGCTTCCATGACCCCAGAAATCTGTGTCAAATCACTCCGATCCTGCCGTGAATACTTCGACCGCTCCTCGCGTTGTCTGAGCGAGGAGGACTCCACCTTCTCTCCGGCCGAAGGGATGATCACCACGGCGCAAGTGGTGGCCCACGTCGCCCAGACCATCGATTGGTTCCTCGAAGGCGCCTTCCGCCCCGAAGGGTTCGATCTCGACTTCGAGTCCCACTGGCAGAAGGTCCTGCCCGTCACCTCGCTCGCCGAGGCCCGCGCCTGGCTCAACCGCTCCTTCGACCAGGCCATCGAACTCTTCGGCTCGAAGAACTCCGAAGAGCTCATGGAGCGACTGCCGGCCGGCCCCGTCATGGGCGAGGCACCCCGCTTCGCCGTCATCGGAGCGATCGAAGACCACACCGCCCACCACCGCGGGGCACTGACCGTCTACTCGCGGCTACGCGGCCATGTGCCGACGATGCCCTACATGGACGAGTAGCTCTCAGCTCGGGCAGTCCTCTTCTCGACCGGGGGCTGCCCGCCGCCGTTCCTCGCCGATACTGGCCACAAAGTCCTCCATCGTCCGCCCCTTTTGCCGCGGGAACTCCTGCGCCAGCACTTCCAGCTCGCCCATCCGATCGGGGCGGAAGGCTCGGAAGTCGTCTCTGAGTTCGCACCAGGCGGCGAGGACCCAGACTTGGCCGTAGAAGGCGAGGCCGAGCGGCCAGACGGTGCGCTCTGTGGGGTTGGCGTGGACGTCGCTGTAGGCGAAGCGCACTTTGCGCTGCTCGCGCACGGCGCGGCGCAGTTCGGTGAAATCGATGGTCACCTCGACCCGGCCGTGGGCCCGGGGGACGAAGAGAGCCGTCTCTTCGACCGCCTGACCGAGCTGGCTGGGCAGCGCCGCCTCGACCTTGGCCAGCACCGCTTTGGCAGCACGGCCCAGTTCCGGGTCGGTCCAGCTCTCGACGATGCGCGCTCCCAGCACCAGCGCCTCGATCTCTTCACGGCTGAACATCAGCGGCGGCAAGTCGTAGTCGCGCAGCAGGTAGCCAACCCCGGCCTCGCCTTCGATCGGCACGCCGCTGCGACCCAGATCGCGGATGTCGCGATAGATGGTGCGTGGCGAGACTTCCAGCTCGGCGGCCAGGTCGCGAGCGGTGACCACCCGGCGGCGGCGCAGCCGTTGGATGATCTGGAAGAGGCGGTCGGCGCGACGCACGGCGCGGGTAACTCGGCGGTTGCGCTACGCGGTCAGCGCCAGCTCGCGCTCCACCTTTTCGTACCAGTTGCGGTAGCGCGGTTCGAAGATGGCGCAGCGGGTCATCTCGCCGCCGTAGACGTGAATGGTGACCGAGGGTTCCTCTTCGAGAGCGTTGGCGATGGTGTGGTAATCGAAGGGCGGGATCAGCTGGCCGGCACTGCCCACACCCGCCGAGACGGTCTCTTGGCGATCGAACTGGTAGAGCTTCTCGGAAGCCTCCAGGAGGCCGTAGGCGGTGATGTCGATCCGCCCTTGCACCACGCACTCGACACACCAGAGGCCATTGTGGTCGTGCAAGGGCGTGCCCTGCCCCGGACCCCAGACCATCGCCAAGGCGGTGTAATTCAGCTCCCGGTTGTGGTGGATCAGCCGGCGGGCGTAGGAGCCGGCCACCGGCTGGCGGATCTCTGCGGAAAGCTCGATCAATCCCGCCTCACAGAGTCGAACCAAGGCCTCTTTCACCGCGCCGGTTGCGGCGACGGAATCGCCTCCGGCGCTGGCGACCGCCTCGTCCAGCCCGGCGACCAAAGTCTCACAACCACGCGGAATCTGCTGACTCATCGGTCTTCCTCCACCCTTTCCAGGAAGCAGCTGGGACCGACGCAGGGTCAGCTCCCAAAACGGCGCACTTCCGTGCTTTGCTGGGCTCGTGCTCTGTTTGGAGCCTCTATCCTCCTGTTTTTTCGCCCTGAGCACCAGCCCTTTTTTGGTGTTCGCGGCCCACCGGATAAAGCGCCCAGCGAGCGTCCCAGTAGGGCGTTCGCCGGTAGAACCACTGCAAACGGGCGCGGGGATCGGCGGCGAACTCGGCGTCGGTGAGCAGCTTGCGGCGGAACTCGGCCGCCAGCTCTTCGTCTTCGGCCAGCATCCGCTCGGCCAACGGCTCCATCACGTAGCTTTCGGCGTACTCGGTGCGCTGCAAGACTTCGAGGAAGAATCCCCACTGGAAAAGCGAGTCGGCGTGGCCCGGTTCGAGCAACAGCATGGCCAGATCGCCGAGTGGCTGATCGGTGGCAACCCGCGCCGAGCCGGCGGCGAACCACTGCCGGCGCACCTCGCTGGTGGCCTCACCCGGCGTCACCCGAAGGTGACCTTCGAAGGGGCTGGCGGCCGCCTTGGCCGCTTCGAGGCGCATCATCTCGACCTCGACTTCGCGCGGCTCGGTGAGCCGTTCGACCTCGATACCGTGGCTCTCCAGGATCTCGATCACCTCCGGATAGGTGGCAGGAATCCAGTAGGCGGCGGGGCGCGCCACCGTCGCCGCGACCTCGGTGGCCGCCAGCAGCGGAATCTCCAAGGTCACCGGCTCGCCGATCCATTCCAACCGCAGAGCGCCGGAAACCGCCGAGGGCGTCAAGCGGGAACTCACTCCCAGGAACTCTATCTTCGGCGGCTCCGTCTTGGGAACGGCAAAGGCGAGCGGTAGCGGATCGAGGTGACGGCGTTGGTCCTCGGCGGTGGCCCGGCGCAAGGCGGCCCCGTCGTCGGCCAAGGTTTTGAGAATCGATTCGAGGAAGACGTAAGTGCCCAACACCCGGCGGTCGTAGCGCTTCAGTGAGTGGTTCTCCAGCAGGATGGTGGGCAGGTGGCGGGCATCGCCGTAGCCGTTCGAATAGCGCGGGCCGGCCGTCCAGCCGTAGTTTCCCTGCGCTGGATCGCGCGGGTCGGTCAAGAAGACCAGCGGTCCCGGAACATGGCCCATCGCCTTGAGGTCCGCATCGAGCCGCGGCCTGAGCACGGAGTCCAACCAACCGGCTATCGCCGGGGACCAGCCTTGAGCACCGTTGTAGCCGTAGGTGGCGTCATACTGATAGTCGGCGCCGTCGGTGACGTGCAGATCGACGTAGAGGGTCGGCCGCCAGCGGTCGAGCGCGGCGACCATGGCCCGCATCTCCGGAGTATCGAGCTTCGCGTAGTCGCGATTCAGATTGAGATTGCGCGCCGTGGTACGCCAGCCCATCCGCGCCGGGCCCCGCTGGTTGATGCGCCCGTAGGGCGAGGCGTGCTCGTGGCCGTCGACGTTGAAGATCGGCACGAACAGAAAGTTGACCTCATCGAGCAAGGCCCGCTTGCTTCCCGGCTGCTTGCGGCCCACCGTCAGGTCACGCAGGAGCATCATGCCGGCATCCTTGCCGTCGATCTCGCCCGAGTGAATCCCCGCCTGAGCAAAGAGGGTCGGGCGACCGTTGGCGGCCAGCTCTTCGGGGGTCGAGGCCCCTTCGGCGGAGGCGATCACCAGCCGGATTTCGCGGCCCTCCGGGCTGGTACCCAGACTCACCCACTCGACCTGCGGCGAGGCCTCCACCAGCCGGCCGAGCCAGCTCATCGTCTCCTCGTAACTGGGCGTCGAAACCAACCCCGACGCCTCGGCCGGAGTCACCCACGGGTCGTCCGCCGCCGCGATCAACGCACGGCTGGCACCCTCCCACGGCAGTTCCGGCGGCAATATCGCCGCGCTCGGCGGCGGGCCGGCCAGTGCCGGCAACACGCTGCACAGGATCAGAGTCGGGACGAGGGCGAGGCGGGGAAAAGGTCTCACGAAATCGCTCCTGGGTTGTCGGCACAGCCAGCCACCGAGCTGGTAGGCTCCCGAGGATATGCACCCGTTATCCAGATGTCTAACCGTCCGCCGGCGGCCGGCCTGAGGCGGTTCTGATGAAGAGCACCGAAAGCCACTATCTGGCCACGATTCGAGGGCAGTTTCGCTCTCTCAAGAAGCTGGCGGACGGCGCCCTGGCTCAGGTGAGCGAGGCCGAGTTTTTCGCCCTGCTCGACCGCGAGTCGAACAGCCTGGCGATCCTGGTCAAACACCTGGCCGGCAACATGCGCTCACGCTGGCGCGACTTCCTGACCAGCGACGGCGAGAAGGCCGACCGCCACCGCGACCGGGAGTTCGAAGTCGACGAAGGTGCGCAGAGCCGGCAGCGGCTCCTGCAGCATTGGGAGTCGGGCTGGGCCACTCTCTTTCACACCCTCGATGCGCTCGAACCGGCCGACTTGGCGCGCACCATCACCATCCGCGCCGAGCCTCACAGCGTGATCGAGGCGATCCAACGCCAGCTCGCCCACTACGGCTACCACGTCGGCCAGATCGTCCTGCTGGCCAAACACTGGCGCGGCCCGGCCTGGAAGACGCTCAGCGTCGCCCGCGGAAAGAGCGTCGAGTTCAACCGCAGGATGGACCGGCGCCACGCCGGAGCGGACGAGAAGTAAGCTCCCGCCTCTCGCCGTACCACCCTCGCCGTAGAACAATCCGCATCGGCATCCTTGCCCACCGGCCCAGCCACGGATATCGTCCCTCCCATGACCACGCTCAGCGCCGAAGAGTTCCTCGCCCGGCTGATCGCCTTCGACTCGACCAGTGTCCACAGCAACCTTCCCATCGCCGACTTCCTCTGCGATTACCTCGATCGTCCCGGCGTCCGGATCGATCGCAATCTGTCGGCGGACGGTGAAAAGGTCAACCTGGTGGTACGTCTCGGACCCTCGGCCGCGGACCCGGGCCGGGGGCTGACCCTCTCCGCCCACATGGACGTCGTGCCGGCCGGCGACGGGTGGGATAGCGACCCGTTTGTCCTCACCGACGGCACTCTCAGCGACGGCGGCGACTGCTGGTTCGGTCGCGGTACCGCCGACATGAAGGGGTTCCTCGCCCTGGCGGTCAACGCCGCCGCTCGGCTCGACCTCGACTCGCTGCAGGCGCCACTGGCGCTGGTGCTGACCTTCGACGAAGAGCTAGGCTGCCTCGGCGCCGCCCACCTGGCGGCCACCTGGCCGAAGGAAGATCCCCTACCCAAGAACACCATCATCGGCGAGCCCACCTCCTTCGAAGCGGTGAGGCTGCACAAGGGCCATCTCAAGATCCGCATCGAAGTCAGCGGCACCAGCGCCCACAGCGGCTATCCCCACCTCGGGATCCACGCCATCGAGCCGGCGGGAGCGATCATCACCGCTCTGGCCGAGCTGCGCCGTCAACTGGAAAGTGAGCACCCCCCTCACCACGAGCATTTCCCCGAGACCCCGTTCGTCGCCCTCAACGTGGCTCGGGTCGGCGGCGGCGACGCCATCAACATCATTCCGGATCTCTGCGTCATCGACGTGGGTTTGCGCCTCTTGCCGGAGATGAACTCGGCGCCGATCATCGCCCGCGTCGAAGAGGCGGTGGAGGCCGCCGCCCGGGCCGAAGGCGCCGCGCAACGTTGCACCGTCGAGGTGATCAACGAGACCCCACCCATGCTGCTCAACGACTCGGCGCCGATCTACCGAGCGGTCTGCGCGCTGACCGGACAACAAGAGACCGTCAGCGCCTCCTACGGTACCGACGGCGCCTGGCTGCAATACCTCGGCCTCGACTGCGTCATCTTCGGGCCGGGAACGATTCGCGTGGCGCACAAGCCCAACGAGTACCTGCCCAAAGACGAGTTCCTTCAAGGCCGCCGCCACCTCGAACAGCTGATCCGGAGCTTCTGCCAATCATGAGCCGGCAGTTGAGCGACCCGGACCCCACGCAGACCCTCGAAGCCGAGCTGACCTGGACCGGCGAGCGGTTCGAGCCTGACATTCGCATCACGGTGGAGCGCAGCGGGCGCATCGCGGACGTCACGAAGATCAGCGAGGCCGATCCCGCCGCCACCCGAATGGCCGGCAAGGCCTTGCTGCCCGGTTTCGTCAACGCTCACTCCCACGCCTTCCAGCGCGGCCTGCGCGGCCGGGGCGAGAGCTTCCCGGCCGGCGCCGGCAGCTTCTGGAGCTGGCGCGAAGCGATGTACGAGCTGGCCGGAGGGCTCGATCCGGATCGCTTCCACCGCCTTTACGTCGAAACCTTCCGCGAGATGCGGCGCGCCGGTATCACCACCGTCGGTGAGTTCCACTACCTCCACCATGCCAATGCCGGCGAACTCGATTTTCGCTTCGACGAAGCCGTCCTCGCCGCCGCCACCGAGGCCGGCATCCGCCTCGTCTTGCTCGAAGCCTTCTACCGCAGCGGCGCCATCGGCCAACCGCTGGCCGGCGCCCAGCGCCGTTTTTCGACCCCCGACGCAGAGAGCTACTGGCGCCAGATGGACCGGCTCGCCCCGATGCTCAACGACCGGCAAACGCTGGGAGCGGTCGCCCACTCGATCCGCGCCGCCGACCCGGGCGAAGTCGCCGAACTCTACGCCGAGGCGCGCCGCCGGGGCCTCGTCTTCCACATGCACATCGAGGAGCAACGCCAGGAGATCGCCGACTGCATCGCAGAGTACGGTGCCACACCGATGGCGCTGCTCAACGACCGGCTCGATCAGTTCGACGGCTTCACCGCCGTCCACTGCACGCACACCGAATCGACCGAGATGAGCCGTTTTCTCGCCGCCGGCGGCAGCGTCTGCCTCTGCCCGTTGACCGAAGCCAATCTCGGTGACGGCATCGCGGACATCGCCGCTGTCCACCAAGCGGGCGGCACGCTCTGCCTCGGTTCCGACTCCAACGCCCGTATCTCGATGGTCGAAGAGATGCGCTGGGCCGAGTACGTCCAACGGCTCGCCGGCGAGCAGCGCGGCGTGCTCAGAGATGAGAGCGGCTCGGTGGCGCGCCCTCTTCTGGCAGCAGCCACGGTCGCTGGAGCCCACTCCCTCGGTCTCGACACCGGCCGCATCGAGCCCGGCCACTGGGCCGACTTCATCGCCATCGACCTCACCTGCCCCACCCTCGCCGGCTGGCAGCCGGAGACCCTCCTCACCACCCTGCTCCTCGGCACCGCCGAAGAGACCATCGCCGCCACCTGCGTGGCGGGTGAGTGGGCAGGGTGAACAACCTCGATATACTGGATGTTTCCCGAAACCACGAAAAGACCCACGCGACCCCTAATCGAGAAGGAGACGAGATGAAGCCGCGTCTAGCAACCCTATCTGTCCTCGCCCTAACCCTACTCATCGGCGCCACCTACCCCGTCCTCGCCCAAGACCACGACCACGCCCCCGCAGCGGACTCCGACGGCGCGGCGATGATGGCCTCCTTCATGCAGGCCTCGACACCCGGTCCGCAACACGAGTTACTCGCCAGCGGCGCCGGTGACTGGAACCTGGAAACCAAAATGTGGATGGACCCCAGCGCCGAACCGATGGTGTCGCAAGCCACCGCCCACCGCGAAATGATCATGGGCGGCCGCTACCTGGTCGAAGAAGTCAGCGGCGACGTCATGGGCATGGCTTTCTCCGGCCACAGCACGGCCGGCTACGACAACGTCACCGGCAAGTACTGGAACATCTGGATCGACAACATGTCCACCGGCATCATGTCCAGCACCGGAACCTACGACGAGGTCTCCAAGACCTTCACTTACATGGGCGAATCCTCCGACCCGATGATGGGGAAGGTCATCAAGGTCAAGACGGTGATCCACCAGGTCAGTGCAGACGAGGAAGTGATGACCATGTACATGATCCAAGGCGGCGAAGAGATCCAGACCATGGAAATCACCTGGAGGCGAGCTGGCTCTTAAGAGCCGCCGTATTGCACCTGACCTGAAATAGGTGAAGTTCCGTGTAGGGGCGCGATTCATCGCGCCCGAGTACCCGGTTTCTGAGGGCGCGATACATCGCGCCCCTGCGACCCTGCATGCCACCTGACCTGAAATAGGTGAAGTTCCGTGTAGGGGCGCGATTCATCGCGCCCTTTTCCCCAGGGGCCTCCGAGCCTCCGGTGGCCTGCCGTGGCCTTGGCGGGCGCGATGAATCGCGCCCCTACGAGGATGATCCCGCTTTGCCTGGTCTGGAGTTGGTGAGGCCTCTACCGGCCGCGAGAACTCAGGAGCACACTTCGACGCGACTCACCCTACGAAACGCCCTTGGCAGCAGGTTACCGCGTAGGGCTCTCGTACCTTGGAACGGTTCGAGGTCGGCTCGCTTGAGGTTGCGGTAGTGCTTGCCGGCGTGGATGCGGAGGGTGTCCTTTTCGCCGAGGACGACCGCTCCCACGACCTGCTCCTCTTCGCGTTTCGAGCGCGGGATGTTGATCAGTTTGACTCCCTTACCGCGCGACAGTCGCGGTAGCTCGGCGAGCGGAAAGACCAGCACTCGGCCGACATTGGTCACCACCGCGACCCGGAGGTCCGCACTCTCCACCAGGGCCACCGGCGGCAAAGCCTCGGAGCCTTTGGGCACGGAGAGTGCCGCCTTGCCCTTTTTGTTGCGGGTCAACAGGTCGCCGAAACGGGTGATGAATCCATAGCCTGCGGCGCTCGCCATCAACACCGG
>JAJRVQ010000015.1 GCA_024277255.1 Acidobacteriota bacterium
CCCCAATGGGATCTCGCCTCCAAAGAGGTTTCTCCGGAGCCGCCAAACCAGCCGGAACAGGGCCAGGCACGGCAGGCAGCAGAAGAGAAAGCCGCCCGCGTCGCCTCCCTCGCCACCGGTGTCTTCAGCTTGTTGTTCGGTGGAGTGATCCTGATGATTTATCGGAAAAAGCGCGTGTTGCGGGCGGCGGTGCGGGCCAATTAGGTCTTGCCTGATTCAAGGAGCGGCGGTTTTGAACCGCCGAAGTGGGCAATCGAAAGCGCCATTTGCAAGAGATGCAGGCGAGACGCCTGCGGTCCCAGTGCTGTCGGCGCGAGTGTTTTGATAATTTAACAAAATTGAATTAACGAATTTCCGGCGATGAACGAGACAACTAAAGAAGAAACCCTCGATCCCGAGGATTGGGAAACGATGCGCGCCTTGGGGCATCGCGCTATTGACGACGCCGTCGATTTTCTGGCATCGGTGCGGGAGCGACCGGCGTGGCGGGCGGTTCCCGATGAGGTGGCGGCCCACTTTCAAAGCCCTCTGCCGCTGGAACCCGAGGGCGCGGAACGGGCCTACACGGAATTCACCGAAACCATCCTGCCCTATCCGATGGGCAATGTGCATCCGCGCTTCTGGGCGTGGTACATGGGCAACGGCACCTTCACGGGCGCTCTCGGCGATTTCATGGCGGCGATCATGAATCCCAACCTGGGCGGGGGCAGTCATGCCGCCTACAAGGTCGAGGAGCAGGTGCTCGAATGGATCAAGGAGATCGCCGGTTATCCGCCTGAAGCCAGTGGTCTGCTGGTGAGCGGAGGATCCATGGCCAATCTGATCGGGCTCGCCGTGGCGCGCAATGTCGAAGCTGGCTTCGATGTGCGGGCCGAGGGTTTGCACGGTTCGCCGAAGCCCATGGTCGTGTATGGCTCAACCGAAGTGCACAGCTGTAATCAGAAGGCGGCGGAGTTGCTCGGTCTCGGTGGCAGAGGCCTGCGAGAGGTCGCGGTGAACCGCGATTTCACCATCGATGTGTCGCGCCTCGAAGAGGCCATCGCCGAGGACAGGGCTCATGGGCGGCAGCCGATTGCCGTCATCGGCAGCGCCGGCACGGTCAATACCGGTGCGGTGGATGATCTCAATGCGCTGGCCGATTTGTGCGAGCGCGAGGGCTTGTGGTTTCACGTTGACGGCGCCATCGGCGCGGTGGCCCGAGTGGCGCCGCAGAACGGACACTTGCTCGCCGGCATCGAGCGCTCGGATTCGGTGGCGCTGGATTTGCACAAGTGGCTGCATGTGCCCTTTGAGGCCGGCGCCGTGCTGGTGCGCAACGCGGAGGCGCATCGGCGGACCTTCTCCGCGATCCCGGAGTACCTGGAGCACACCGCGCGCGGCTTAGCCGGCGGCGAGAACTGGTTCAATGAATACGGCCCGCAACTGTCGCGCGGCTTTCGCGCTCTCAAAGTGTGGCTGTCGTTCAAGGAACACGGCATGCGCAAGTTCGGGCGGCTGATCGACCAGAATATCGCGCAGGCGCAGCTTCTCGCGCGGACAGTGCGGGACCATGCCGAGTTGCAGATGATGGCGCCGGTGGGACTCAACATCGTGTGTTTCCGCTATTGCCCTTCCGGTGGCGAGGAGCAGGACGGCGCCGATATTGAAATCGACGAGGTGCTCAACCAACTCAATCAGGAATTGCTGATCCGTCTGCATGAGAGCGGTGTGGCGGCTCCCTCCTACACCACGCTGCACGGTCATTACTGCCTGCGGGCCGCGCTGGCCAATCACCGCACGCGAGTGGAGGATCTGCAGATTTTCATCGATGAAGTGGTGAAAATCGGGAGGGAACTCAGCGCGGTGACGAAGCACCCATAGCCGGTGGGAGACCGAGGCAACGGAACAGTGCGGCCACGATTACGCGGACACAAAAAAGCGGGCACCGGATCGCTCCGCTGCCCGCTTTTAGAAGGATTAAGTCGGGTTCACTTCTGCTTGGCCAATTTCTCGGCTTCGGCTTTGGCGATGATGTCCGCGGTGACGTTCTTCGGGCACGGCGCGTAGTGGCTGAACTCCATGGAGAACTGGCCGCGGCCGGAAGTCATGGTGCGCAAGTCGCCGATGTATCCGAACATGTCGAACAAGGGCGCCTCGGCTTTCACGCGGATGCCCGTCGGGGTGGAGTCCTGCGCGGAAATCATGCCGCGGCGGCGATTGAGGTCGCCGATGACATCGCCGACGTTGCCTTCGGGAGTGAAGACGTCGATCTTCATGATGGGCTCGAGTATCTGCGCGCCGGCCTTGGGGATGGACTGGCGATAGGCCGCCTTGGAGGCGACTTCGAAAGCGACGGCCGAGGAGTCGACCGCGTGGTGGGCACCATCGACGAGGGTGACTTTCACCTTCATCATCGGGAACCCGGCGAGCACGCCCTTGTCCATGGAAAGGCGGAAGCCCTTCTCCACGGCAGGCCAGTATTCGCGGGGCACGTTGCCGCCGACGACCTTGGATTCGAACTCGAAGTTTTCCTCGCTCTCCGGATCGTCGAGGGGCTCGATGATATAGTCGAGCTTGGCGAACTGGCCGGAACCACCGGTCTGCTTCTTGTGGACGTAGGTGTCTTCGATGCGCTTGGTGACGGTCTCGCGGTAGGCCACTTGAGGGGCGCCGACGGTCACTTCGACACCGTGGGTGCGCTTCAAAATATCGACCTTGATGTCGAGGTGAAGCTCGCCCATGCCCTTGAGAATGGTCTCGCCGGAGTCGCGGTCGGTCTCGACGTGGAAGGACGGGTCCTCCTTGACCATCTTGCCGATGGCGACGGCGAGTTTCTCCGCGTTGGTCTTGTCGATGGGCTCGACGGCGATGGAGATCACCGGCGCCGGAAACACCATGGGCTCCAGCGTGCCGGGGCTTTTCGGGTCGCACAGGGTGTGACCGGTCTGGACGTTTTTCAGACCGACCAGGGCGATGATGTCGCCGGCCTGCGCGCTGTCGAGGTCCTCGCGGGAATCGGCGTGCATCTCGACCAGTCGACCGATGCGCTCGGTCTTGCCGGTGAAAGTGTTGAGCAGGTTGTCGCCCTTTTTCACCACGCCCGAGTAGACGCGGGTGAAGGTCAGCGAGCCATACTGGTCATCCATGATCTTGAAGGCGAGACCGCGGAACGGCGCGTCGGCGGTGACGGTCGCGACTTCGCCGGTTTCGATGCCCTCGAGGTCGATGATGGGTTGTGGGGGCACCTCGGTCGGGCTCGGCAGGTAGTCGACCACGGCGGAGAGCACGTTCTGCACGCCCTTGTTTTTGAAGGCGGAGCCACAGAGTGTGGGGAAGAAGTCGAGATTGATGGTGCCTTTGCGGATGCACCTCTTGAGGGTGTCGATGTCGGGTTCGTTGCCTTCGAGGTAGTCCTCCATGACGTCGTCGTCCTGCTCCACCGCGGTCTCGATGAGCTCGTTACGGTACTCCTCGACCTTGTCGACCATGTCGGCTGGCACGTCCTGAAGTTCGTAATTTTCCGGCTCGCCGGATTCATCCCAGACCCAGGCCTTGCGGGTCAGCAGGTCGACCACTCCGGAAAACTCATCCTCGGTGCCGATAGGCAGGCACATCACCAGCGGCTTGGCGGCGAGCACCTCTTTGATTTGCTCGACCACGCGATAGAAATCGGCGCCGATGCGGTCCATCTTATTGACAAAGATGATGCGGGCGACCTTGGAATCGTTGGCGTAGCGCCAGTTGGTCTCCGACTGCGGCTCGACTCCGCCCGATCCGCAGAACACGCCGACACCGCCGTCGAGCACTTTCAGCGAACGATACACCTCGATGGTGAAGTCCACGTGCCCGGGAGTGTCGATGATGTTGAAGCGGTGATCATCCCAAAAGCAGGTGGTCGCAGCCGACTGAATGGTGATGCCGCGCTCCTGTTCCTGTTCCATGAAGTCTGTGGTGGCTTCGCCGTCGTGGACTTCACCGGTCTTGTGGATTTTACCGGTGAGCTTCAGGATACGCTCCGTGGTGGTCGTCTTGCCGGCGTCCACGTGGGCGAAAATCCCGATATTTCTGTATTTGGAAAGGTCTACTGCCATTTTTTCTGTCTGGTTGGTTTTGGAGCCCTCGATACGCAAAGACGCCAAAAAAGAACGCCATAGCTACTATCAATCCACCCGTTCGCAACCGCGAATTCCACCGCCGCTCTCAGAAAGCGAAGTTTCGCGTCAGCCAAATAGTCAGCCGCTTCACGGCGCCAGACGGGAAATATCCCAATCGTCGCGGTCGCCACCTTCGCTTCGCTGATACTCGAAGCGGTCGTGGATGCGATCTTTGCCGCCCTGCCAGAATTCGAAACGGCTCGGCAAAATGCGAAAACCGCCCCAGAAATCAGGGCAGGGGATCTCACCGCCGGCGAACTTGCGCTTCATCTCATCGAGTTTGGTCAGCAGCAGGGATTTCGACGACACCACGCTGCTCTGAGTCGATACCCATGCGCCGAGGCGGGATCCGGTGGGGCGGGAAAGGAAGTATTTCACCGTCTCCGTGCGGCTGATCTTTTCCGCGACTCCCTCGATCTTGAGCTGTCGCTCCAGGCCCAGCCAGGGAAACAGCAGGGCGACCCTCGGATTGGCCGCAATGTCGTGGGCCTTGCGGCTCTGGTAGTTGGTGAAGAACACGAAGCCGCGCTCGTCGTAGGCTTTCAGCAACACGGTGCGCGAGCTGGGTTGGCCATCGGGGGAGACGGTCGACAGCGTCATCGCGTTGACTTCGATGATCTCCGGGGCCGCGGAGGCCTCTGCGAACCAGGCGCGGAACTGGGCGACCGGGTCGGCTGCGAGATCCTCGCGATTGAGCGCGCCGCGCTCGTAGCTGCGGCGCAGGGAAGCGGGATCTGGCGGGGCGTCGGCCATGGGGTGGGTTGCGTTGCGAATTGAGCTTGGGCGGAGACGGAAAAGCTTGGGCGGAGACGGAGCTCCGCCCTCCAAAATTATCCAAGTCCGGGGAATCCGCCCATGCCGCCGCCACCTCCGCCGCCGAACTGCTTCATCATTTTGCGCATCTTGCCTTTGCTCTTCATCATCTTGCGCATCATGCCGAACTGCTTGAGCAACTGATTGACCTGCATCACCGAGGTGCCGCTGCCGAGGGCGATGCGTTTGCGGCGGGAGCCCTTGATGATTTCGGGGCGGCGGCGCTCTTTCGGTGTCATGGAGAGGACGATGGCCTCGGTGTGGGCCATTTTCTTGTCGTCCACCGGCATGTTGGCCATCTGCTTACCCATGCCCGGGATCATTCCCATCAGGCTCTGCATGCCACCCATTTTCTTCATCATCCTCATCTGCGTGAGGAAATCGTTGAAATCGAATTGGGCCCGCTTCAATCGGTCGGCCATGTGGGTCGCCTCCTTCTCATCGAAGGCCTCGGCGGCGCGCTCCACCAGTCCGACGACGTCACCCATGCCGAGGATGCGGTTGGCGATGCGGTCGGGATCGAACACCTCCAGTGCCGACATTTTCTCTCCGGTGCCGGCGAACTTGATCGGTTTTTGGGTCACCGAGCGCATCGACAGGGCCGCGCCGCCGCGGGCGTCGCCGTCGAGCTTGGTGAGGACGATGCCGGTGATGCCGACGGCGTCGTCGAAATGCGTTGCCACGCTGACGGCCTGCTGACCGGTGGCGGCATCGGCGACCAGCAGCACTTCGCGCGGGTCGAGGAAGTCGCGCAGTTTTTTCAACTCGGCGACAAGATCCTTGTCGATCTCCTGGCGCCCGGCGGTGTCGAAAATCACCGCGGTGCCATTCTGCGTTTCGACCCATTTGAGCGCCGCCTTGGCGACCTTGATGACATCGGTTTCGCCCGGATCGGGAGTGAACACGGGCACGTCGATCTGCTTGCCGATCTGGGCGAGCTGATCGATGGCGGCGGGCCGGTAGAGGTCGCAGGCGACGAGCAGGGGGCGGCGCCCCTCTTTCTTCAAATGGACGGCCAGCTTGCCCGAGGTGGTGGTCTTGCCCGCGCCGTTGAGGCCGACCATGAGGATGCGCGCCGGCGGATTGAGATCGAGCGAGGACCGGTCGTCGCCGAGCAGTTTGGCGAGTTCGTCGTGGAAGACCTTTACGATCTGCTGGCCGGGCTTGATTGACTTGAGCACCGCCTCGCCGAGGGCCTGCTCCTTGACCGAGGCGATGAAGTCCTTGACCACGGAGAACTCGACGTCGGCCTCCAGCAGCGCCAGCCGGATCTCGCGCATGGCGTCGGAGATATTTTTCTCACTGAGCTTGCCGTGGCCGCGGAGCTTTTTGAAGACGCCTTCGAGATTGTCGGAGAGTTGGTTGAACATGGGTGACGGGAGTCAGAAATAGGGGATAGCGGCACAGGGGTCAGCGACACAGGGGATCGCGGCAGAGCGGCTCAAGAGGCGGGAACTTGCCCGCGTTTCTCCAGAGGGGCAAGCTCCCGCTTTTCGCGAGTCCGTTCCGGCGGTTGCAAACCGCCGTTCCTTGAAATCCGGCGAAATCGCCTCAAAGTTGGCGGGAGAATGGAGACGCGGATACCGGCCATCCCATTGACGATGACGAGGAAGAAAAAACGGATCGCAATCTACCTCACCCTGGCGGTTGTCGGCTTGGCGGACCCCGGAAAGATGGAAGTGATCATCGAGGACGCGCGCGATTCCGAAAATCCATGGATGCACACCCCGGTTGAATTGATTCAGTGGGCGGTGCTGGGAGGTGCGAAGTAAAACCGCACCCCTTTGCGCCGATCTGGTTTCCCGGCACGCGGGAGCCCGTCGGCAACCGCCGGCGATTGATCCGCCGCAGCGATCAAAATCGAGCGCCCTCTCTCCCTACCAGATGCGGTGGAGGAGGCGGCCGAGGGGCCCGCGTTTCTTCTCGGGTTTCACCGGGACCGAAGCGGGGGAATTCGCTCCGGGGAATGCCGCTTGCGCTCCGGGAGCACCGGACGGGGTTGATTCGGCGGGAGAGGAGGCCAGGCCCAGCGGGTCGGGTTCAGGCGCGAAAACCGGCGCGGGAGTGGCCGCTGGTGCCGGAGTGGGGTCGGTCCGGGGAGGGGTCGACGGGACCGGAGCCGCAGCGGGCGGCGCGGCTGGAGCGGCGGGTCGGGTGCCGCCGGAATTTCCGCCGACCGATGCCATTGGCACGAATCCGTCGTCGCGGCCTGTTGCCGCCGTCGTCGCGCGTTCCAGTGACTTCGGATCGGCGGTGAGTCGCGGCACTCCGGGAGTTCCTCGATCGACATTGACCGGCATCGTTTCTTCCTTCTGCGGAGTGAAACGGGAAGACGCCAGGGGGTCGGGTTCGGACTTTGGCTGGGCCGGAGCGGGTGCGGGTGCGGGCGTCGGGGGTGGGTCCGCCTTGGGAGGCATGACCGCGAGGGCAGTCGGCGGCGTCGCCGGGGTCGAAGTCAGGTTCGTCGCCGGCGGCGTACCGGCACCTTCTTCCAGCACCCGAGTGCGGACGATCTTGATCGACTTGGTCGGGACATTGTGGTCGTCGGCCGGTGCACCGGCGATGTCGTCGAACACTTCGAGGCCTTTGGATACCGTGCCGAACACGGTGTATTCGCCGTCGAGCGGCGCGATCTCCCGCAATGCCACATAGAATTGGCTGCCGCTGGAGGCCTTATCCGGATTCACCTTGTCACCAAGGCGCGACGCGGCCACCGCGCCGCGCACGTGCTTGCCGCCGGTCTCCGCCGGCACCGTGTATCCCGGGCCGCCCGTACCCCAGCGGTCGCGCGCCTTCGGGTCCTTGGTCAGCGGATCGCCGCTCTGGACGATGTAGTTGGGGATCACCCGATGAAAGGCGACGCCGTCGTAAAATCCCTCCTCGCACAATTTGACGAAGTTCGCGCTGGTCTTGGGCGCGATCTTTTCATCGAGTCGGATGACCACTGTGCGCTCCGCTCCGGCCACATCGATGGTGATTTCCACGTCGGTTGCCCGCGCCGCGGACGCCAGACCCCAGCCTAGCCCGGCCAGGCCCAGTATTCCCATTTTCAGGATATTCATGATGGATTCCTCTCGGTATGTTTCGCTGTTCCTCAATCTCCCGCGGTCTCGAAAGTTCGCACCTCCCAAGTTTCGACGGGTACCTTACCTTCCGCCTGTCGTGTGACAAGCCCCGTTTCCGGGGCGGTCCAGTCGCGTTTCACCCAGGCCAACAGCCAGTCGCCGTCGTCCGCCACGCTGGTCACCGTGCCCGCCTGCTTGTCCGAATCCGTCGCAAACAGCGCTTCTCCCGGAGAAACGATGGCACCACCCGCATCGCCGGTGCGCGCCAGCAGACACAGCGAGCGATTCACCCGCCCGACGCTTTCGATGCGCGAGATCACCTCCTGCCCGAGGTAGCAGCCCTTGTGAAAATCAATCGCCCGTCTATCCAGTCCCGCCTCGGCCGGCAGCACTTCGGCGGATAATTCCACGCCCCAGCGCGGCACGCCGTGGCGAATGCGGATCTCCTCGACCGCGGCACAATCTTCCGTCAACCCGGGCGCCGTCGTCCGCGCGTCAGTCGTCCGCCACCAATCCCAACCCAGCGGGCCGAAGCGATTGGCCCGGCTCCAGACCGCGCCCGGTATCTCCGGTGGTGCGCCGAGGGCGTGGACCAGCGTTTCGTCGCCGGTGATGTCCGTCAGTTCGCAGTCGTCGGCGATGAGGTAGCGATCCAGTCGGGCGAACAGGCTCTCGCGCAGTTCCCCCGGCGCGTCGATGAGCAGGGCCTCGCCGTCATCGGATCGGGTGATGAAGACCACGCCGTCGAGTTTGCCCTTCACATTGCAGACACAGGCCTCAATGGTGTGTTGCGCCGTCGCCAGGTTGACTCGGTTGCTTACCTGGCCGTTGAGAAACCTTTCCCGGTCCGGGCCCGTGAGGCGGAACCGCGCGCGATCCGGGAGCTCGATCAGACAGGGTGTGATGGTCATCACGACAGGGTCTGGTCCCCGGGTTTGGCGTCCGCCTGGTAGTTTCGCGCCACCACGCTGTAGTCGTCCTCGCCCCAGCCCTTCTGCACCGCCTTGAACATCACGCTGGCGGTGGTCGACAGCGCCGGGATATCGACTTGGAGCCGATTCGCCAGATCGACGGCGAACTGTGCGTCCTTGAGCATATTCTTCAGTGAAAAATGCGGCTCGTAGTCGCCCTCGATGATCACCGGGATTTTCATCGCGGTGAGCGGTGAGCCGCAGCCGTTGTGCTCCAGTGCGTCGGCGAGCCGCTCCGGATCGATCCCCGAGGCGACGGTGAGCGCGTAGGCCTCGGACAACACCTCGACGGTGGCGGCCGAGATCATGTTGGTGGCGATCTTGATCACGGACGCCTCGCCGACCCCGCCGACAAGAAGGATTTCCTTGGAAGTGGTTTCCAGCAACGTGCGCGCTCTCTCGAGCACGGCGGCGTCGCCGCCCACGTAGTAGACCAGGGAGCCGTTCTCCGCCGCCACCTTGCTGCCAGTGAAAGGCGAGTCGAGAAACGCCGCTCCGGCGGACTCCACCAGCTCGGCGGCCTGGCGGGCGGAATCGGGATCGACGGTGGCGTTATTGATGATGATGTGCCGCTTGGTGAGGCGATCCTTCAACTCACCGACGATTTCCAGCAGCGCTTCACCGTTGGTGACGAAAATCTGCACGATTTCGGCCAGTTGGGCGATCTCGCCGGGCGAACCGAGGAAGTTCGGCGCCGGTTTGGGCGAGCGATTCCACACATATACATGGTAACCGGCCTTGCGCAGCACCTCCGCTGCTCGTGAGCCGATGATACCGAGTCCGATCACGCCGACCTTGTCGGGATTTTCTTGAAACAGGGACATGGCAAAACCCTCCCGCCTCGCCGGGCCCCTTGCAAGCTCGGGGTTGGCTGCCTTTGGCCGGAGCCCGGCCTCTTCTCACCACTCCGCTCCCACTCGCGTCGCGATGAAATCGAAGGGATAAATTTGCCCGTCCGATTCAGCCAGTATGGCGTTTTCCGCTCGAACGTCGGTGACGAGCCAGCGACCGACCGAACTCCGGGGTCTCGCGGAAAATCGAATTCAGTTCGCGGTCGACTTGGCGACCTTCGAGCCTTTGGCTGAACGCACTTTTTCCAGTGCATCTTCCGGAAGCACTGGCCCAGTGCGCGATTCGAGCATCGCTGCCCGGCGGCGGTTGCGGCGGGTTTGCTCCAGCGCTTCCTCCGCCGACACCCAACGTTGATTCTCCGGTTTCACGGGGAACCCCTATCACTGCGGGCACATTCTTCAAAGTGAATTCCGGCCATGTCATCGGTCTTCGTTTTTTTAAATGCCCAGCCTTGCTCCTCCAGAAACACAGGGAAAGACTCCTGTTCGCCTTTATTCCGGCTTCTTTTTTGTTTTCGCCGCGGTCAGGTAATCCTTGCCGAAAATCTCATTGAACCAGGGATTGAAAATGCGGAAAGAGGCGCCGACCTGCGCGTGCTTGGCGTTGGCGGCGGTCTCGAAGCGGGTGTTGACGAAGTGGGCGGCTTTGAAATTTTTCTCGGCTTGTTGCGCCTGCTGCCACATCTTGGGGCCGTCTTTGCCGTGTTTGATGATGAGGACGGGAAGGTCGTTCTCGCCGTTGTCGATGATCTTGGTGCCGGCGTATTTTTCGGGATAGTAGTTGCCGGCGAACGAGGCGGCACCGGCGATAAAGCGGGAATATTTGTTGGCCATCTGGTAGGCCGGGATGGCTCCGCCCGAGTGCCCGGCGACGACCACCTCCGACGGGTTCACGCCGAAGCGGAAGCGCATGTGATGGATGAGCACCACCAGGAACTGGCAGTACCGGTCCATCTCCGTTTTGCTGTAAAGATCGATGGTTGGCCCCAGGATGGCGATCTTGTTCTGTCCCAGTCCCTGGGTCACCGCCACCGTGGTCTGGCTACCGTTTGATCCGCTACCGTGGATGATGACCAGCAGGGGAAGCGTGGCTCCCTTGTCCCACTCGGTGGGCACGCTGAAGGCGTGGAAGATGCCGTAGTACTGCCGCGAGTTGGCGGTCACCGGCCCGGCCTTTTTGACGTTGGTTTCCACCGCCGTTCGCAACTGCTCATAGCTGTCTTTGTTGGCCTCCCAGATCGCCTTGGCTTGCGGGTGATCGGGACGGACGCGCTGCACGCCATCGACCAGGTATTTGACGGCGTAGTAGCGCCCGATGTTGGCGAACTCCTCCGCCAGCGCCAGTCGGCGGGTGAACTCCTGGTCGAGGGCTGCAGTGGATTTTACCCATTGCTCACCATCGCCGGCGCTGGAGCCAGCGCCGGAGGCTGCCGGATCTTTTGAGCGGTCGGGCAGTTCTTTCCCCGCCTCGTGCCGCGAGTTCAGCCGCAGAATTTCGTAGGTGAGCTTCTTGCCGCCACCGACGTAGCCACTTTTGATCAGCTTTTCCGCCGCCCCCGCCAGCGCGTCGCAATACGCCTGATCGGATTCCCGCAATTCATCATAGAGTTTGATTTCATCCTCGAGAGCATGCTTGGGCAGGATGTAATGGGCGGTGTCCGCCATGGCGAATGCCGGGCAGAGGAAAAACAGCACGCTCAGAAAGTGGAGGGCTTTTTTGGCGGGTTTCATGGGGAAGGGGCAATTTCTTCGGTGCCTGATTTTGAGGTGACCGGATGGTCGAAGTTCTCGGGGAACAGCTCGACGACGGCGACTTTCTTGAGGCGATAGAGCAGCACCGCCACGGCGTAGCGGCGGCGCTCGGTATCCAGCCAGGCGGCGATCTCGGGCTTGAGGGTTTCAAAATCGAGCCGCTCGGCGGGGCGAGAATCAGTCACTTCGACGATGTGCCATCCCAGGGAACTGCGAAAGGGCTCGCTGCGCTGTCTGGAGCGCAGGCCGAAGGCGACATCAGCGAAATCCCGCGGCATGCGGGCGACACCGAACCAGCCGAGGTCGCCGCCGTGGTGCTTGGTGCGCTCGTCGTCGGAGAAAGCGGCCGCCAGCGTTTCGAAATCGGCGTCGTCGCTCTCCAGTTGGCCATGCATCTCGCGGATCTTCGCCTCGCGCTCGGGGGTGTCCTCTTCCACGGTGCTGAGAAACAGATGGCGGGCCCGGATCAGCGGGGGATTCTCGGCGCCGGGATCGGTGGCGGCGTTTTCATCAAACCAGGCGCGCAGATCGTCTTCGCTTACGGCGGCGGCTTCGGCGATGCGAGACGCGATCCATTGCTCCACGAGCACCTGATCGGCGAGCAGGGCGTGGAGCTTGGCCTCGCTGAGTCCGAGGGCTTCCCGGCGAGCGGCGAGGTCGGCGGGATCGGCGAACTGGGCCTCGAAGGCGGCGATGCGGGCGCGAACGCTTTCCGGGTCGGGCTGGAACTCCTCGGCTCGGGCATACTGTGCCACCAGGGTGTCGTCGATGAGTTGTCCCAGGGCGACGCGGCGGGCGATACGCAGGCCGGCGGCGGAAATGTCGGCGGGTGTCTTGCCGCGGCGGTGCAGGTAGATGGCGGTGGCCTGGTCGAGCTGGCCGCGGGTGAGAGGGCGGTTGTTGACGGTGGCCACCCAGCCATTTTCGAGCGCGCGCTGCCGCGAATATTTGGTGAAGGCCTTGCGTTGATCGATGCGCTGTCGCAGCGGTCCTTCGCACCAGTAGAGGTCGGTGACGAGGTAAAAAATGACGACGGTATAGAGCAGGGCCCGCCAGGGAAATCGAGCTGGGTTTGCGGCGGCGCTCACGGTGGTTGTCTTCCGTTTCTTCGGCCCCGGCATTGGGCAATCAGTCGGCCCTCGAGTGAAGCGCGTCGGTGTCGCGCAAGCCGAGGCTGGCGTAGATCTCGCGGGTGGCGGCGGATTGGTTCAGTGTGTAGAAATGGATGCCGGCGACCCCGTTTTCGAGCAGGTCGAGGCATTGCTCGGTGGCGTAGTGGACGCCAACGCGCTCGACGGCGGCGGCATCGTCTCCGGCGCGGTCGATGGCGCGCAGCAGTTTTGCCGGGAAACGCGCGCCGGCGGCCAGCTCGGCCATGCGGGTCATGCCTTTGCGGGAAACGACGGGCATGATGCCGGCGATGATGGGCACGTTGATGCCGGCGAGTTCGCAGCGGTCGCGGAAGTCGTAAAAGTCGGCGTTGCTGAAGAACAACTGGGTGACGATGTAATCGGCGCCGGCGTCCACCTTGGCCTTGAGGTAGTCCATTTCCAGCAGGCGGTTGGGCGTCTCGGGGTGGCCCTCGGGAAAGCCGGCCACGCCGATGCCGAAACCGCGCGGGTCGGGATGGGAACCGGATTCGTCATTGAAGCGCTTGAGGAAAGCGACCAGGTCGGCGGCGTGGCGGAAGGCATCCTGGGAGCGGTCCCACCCGGAACGGTCGCGTGGCGGATCGCCGCCCAGAGCGAGGATGTTGCTGACGCCCGCCTTGGCGTAGCGCTCGACGATGGAGCGGATTTCGTCTTCGCCATGGCAGACACAGGTGAGGTGGGGCACGGGGTCGAGTTCGGTGGTCTCCTTGAGACGCACCACGAGGTCATGGGTCAGCTCGCGGGTCGACCCGCCGGCGCCGTAGGTGACGCTGACAAAGGACGGCTTGTAGGGCTCCAGTTCCGCGATGGTGCCGTACAGCGCCTCCGCGGCCTTCTCGGATTTCGGCGGGAAAAACTCGAATGAGATGGTGCTTTGGTAGCGCTGGAGAATGTCCTGAATGTGCATGGGAGTCGGCGGGGTTTCCCGAATGAAAGCCAAGCGGTTACCCTTTCATCCTTCCCGACCGGGATCAACGGGTTTTCGAGGCTCGGCAGGGCGCGGATTATCGGTCGGGGAAAAGAATGCGCGGATTCGTTGACAAGCGAAAAGGGAAGCGTAGCGTACCGGGTCGCGGCGAGTTGGGATGCGTTCCACAGCCGCGGTAAACCCCCTGAAAACATGGCGAGTCACCGATCTCAATCGGAATCTGCCCGGTGTCCCTTGGTCCGCATGATCGGGGCGAACGAGCACGGTTTGATCGCGATTTCGCGCCGCGAATTTGAAGTGGGCTCGACCTTCGCTCTCGGGCTTCACGTGAGTCTGCCGGATGCCCGGCAGAGCGAATTTGTCAGTGCCGAGACCATCGTCGTCGCCTGCCAACCGGAGGTGGATCTGGACGGGCGAGCGGTTTTCCGTGTGGCCCTGCTTTTCAGCGAAATCAGTTGGAGCGACCGTGATTTGCTCGAGCTGGTGGCCCACGACGAGGGCCTGCTGTCGTCTCCGAGCGAAAGGCGCCGCGAGCGTGCCCGGCGCAAGAGCGGCCCCGGCGAATTGCTTGATCTGGTGGCGGGAAAGCGTCTCGGGGAAGCGATTGACTCGGTCTGTTTGAACTGAATTCCGCACAGCGGAAGGCGATTCATCCACCCGTCTCGGTGATCTCCCCGCCCAGACCAAAGGCGTCGTGGACGGTTTGCGCGGCGGTCTCAATCTGGTCTTCGGAGACGGTCACGGTGATCTTGATTTCCGAAGTGGTGATCATGCGGATGTTGACTCCGGCGTCGGCAAGGGTCGCGAACATCTCCGCCGCGACACCGGCGTGGGAGCGCATGCCGATGCCGACTACGCTGAGTTTGGCGATGCCATCCTCGGCTTCCAGGAGCACCTGGTCACCGACCTCGGCGAGCACTGGTTTCAAGGTCGTCTCGGCGCGGGCGAGATCGGCCTTGTTTAAGGTGAAGGAGACGTCGGCGAGGCCGGTCTTGGACACGTTCTGGACGATCATATCGACGAGGATGCCCGCCTCGGCCACCGCGCCGAATATTTTGCCGGCATTGCCGGGATGGTCGGCGACGCCGGAGATGGTGACCTCTGCTTGATCGCGCTCCAGACTGACTCCGCGGATGACGACGGATTCCATGCTCATGTTTTCTTCTCGGACGAGGGTTCCCGGATGGTCGTTGAGACTGCTGCGCACCTCGAAGCGCACACCGAACTTTTTCGCGAACTCAACTGATCGCGACTGCATTACCTTCGTGCCGCTGCTGGCCATTTCCAGCAGTTCGTCGTAGCTGATCTCATCGAGCTTGCGGGCCTCGGGAATGACCCGGGGATCGCAGGTGTAGATGCCGTCCACGTCGGTGAAAATCTGGCACAGGTCGGCGTCGATCGCCGCGGCCATGGCGATCGCCGTCAGGTCCGACCCGCCGCGGCCCAGGGTGGTGATGCGTCCCTCGCGGGTGCGGCCCTGGAATCCGGCGAGGATGGCGATGTGGCCGTCTTTGAGATAGCGATGCACCTCGCCCGGAGTGATGTTGGCGATGCGCGCCCGGGTGTGCACGCCATCGGTTTCGATGCCGGCCTGCGCGCCGGTGAGGGACACGGCTTTGCCGCCCATGGCGTTGATGGCCATGGCGACGAGGGCGATGGCGGTCTGCTCGCCGGTGGCCAGCAGCACGTCCATTTCCCGCTCGGTGGGCTGGCGGCCTTCGCCGGTGACTTCGGCGGCTAGGTCGATGAGGCGGTTGGTCTCTCCGGCCATGGCCGACACCACGGCGACGACCTGGTGCCCCTGCGCCTGGGCATCGAGGACGCGCCGGGCAACATTGAGAATGCGCTCGGGTCTGCCGACGGAAGTGCCGCCGTATTTCTGGACGATGATGCTCACGGGCGGGCGAACTGCGGGGAGAGCCGGATTGGGCGTAAGATTCAGCCGGCACTAATGCCCCAAGTTCGCCCAAAGTCGAACGCCCGGTGGCGAAAACTCACCGCGACCGGCGGAGCGGGGGAGGCTATCGCATCGGCGAGAAATCCACCGGATTGAGCAGCAGAGACTGCACGCCTCTCTTGATGAGGAGCGGGCCATCGACCTCGGAGGCCTTGCGCGCGCTTTGCCAGTCGGGATCCTGGCGGAAGGCGTCGAAGGCGGCGTCGCGGGCGCGGTTGTCGCGGTGGGCGAGCAGATAGACGAGGGTGTTGTCCGCCCCTTCTTCGTCCTCCACCAGGTGAAAATAGATCACGTTGGTCATGCTGTGGGCGGAAAACAGGCGGATGGTGTGATCGCGAAATCGGGCGTCGAGTTTGGGCAGCTTTTCCGGGTTGGTGGTGTAGCGGCGCAGTTCGAAAAGCCGCGCCGGGTTCTGCGCCTCAATGACGAGAGCCGGAGAGTAGTCGGTCGCTTTCAGGAACACGCTATCCACCCGCTTGACCAGTTTGCCCTCCTCGGTCGAGGCCGCGTAGGCCGCTATCCATTCGGGATCCGCCATGAAGGCCTTCCACATCTCATCGCGTTTCTCCCGGCTCGGATAGGCCATCAGATAAACCAGGATCTGCTCTTCGTTGGCCTGAGGCACCCAGTAGGCGACGTTGGTCATGCCGTGCTTTTCGAACAGTTTCACCGTGTGATCGCGGAACCGCGCCTGCAGGGCCTCCAGCTTTCCGGGGTGGGTGTAGTAGGTGCGCAGCTCAAAGACCTGGGATTCGGTTTCAGGCTCGGACCCGGTCTCGGGCTCGGCGCGGAGAGAGCCTCCGGTGATCGCGGAAAAGAACAGGGACAGCGCGACCGCGGCGGTGAGACGATGCAGCGTTCGAAACGAAAAGTGGTTCTTCATGGGCGGACGATACCGGGAAGGATCGTCGCCGTCAACGGGCGCCCATCCGCACATGTTCATGCGGACTACGGGTGAGGGCAGGCGGGTATTGGTGTTTGGCGATATCGTTAACTGTTAATTTCTTGCGCCTTCCGGAATTCGCTGCCAGTCTAATGATCGGGCCGGCAACACCCCGTTTCATTCCTGCCCCCGACCCGCCACTCATCATGTCTGTTATCAGCGAGGAGAGCCCCAATCGAGAAAACCTCGCCCGCATCGCCGAGATGTTCCGCGTTTTTTCCGAGCCAACCCGGCTTGCCATTTTGCAGTTGCTGCGGGAGCAGCCGCTGTCGGTCAACGAATTGGTCGAGCGGTTGGAGACTTCTCAGGCCAATGTTTCCAAACAGTTGAAGACCCTCTACGAGGCCGATCTGCTGCATCGCAAGCAACAGGGCAACCAGGTGTTCTATTCGATCAAGGAGAAGATGGTCTACGAACTTTGCGCCATCGTCTGCGACAAGCTCAACCGCTCGGCCCGCGCCAGCGCCGAGATTGTGTACCAGATTTAGCTTGCTCGCTGTCAGGAGAGGCAACGCGTCCCGTCATCGCGCCGTGGGGAAGGCTGGCCGGATGGTGCCGTGATCGGCAATATCACGATCACCATGACTGATCACCCCGACTCCGACTCTGTTTCCCGACGCCGCTTCGTGCGCGATGGTGCCGCCGCGACAGCCGCCCTTTCCTGGATTCCGACCGCGGTTCACGCGGCACCGGACAACCGCATCAAGCTCGGTCTGGTCGGCTGCGGCGGACGCGGCACGGGCGCCGCCGCGCAGGCGATGAAGGCCGGGGATGACATCGATCTGGTGGCGGTCTGCGATGTGGAGCGGGCCAACGCGGAGCGCGCTGTGGCGCTGCTGACGAAGGAGAAGGCCGCTCAGGTCAAGGTGACGCCGGAACGGATTTTCTCCGGCTTCAACGATTTCAAACGTGTCATCGCCGAGGCGGATGTCGTCATCCTGGCGACTTCGCCCGGGTTTCGGCCCCAGCATTTTGCCGAGGCGGTGCGCCAGGGGAAACACGTGTTCATGGAAAAGCCGGTGGCCACCGATGTCGCCGGCATCAAGCGCATTCTCGCCGCGGCCAAGGTGGCGAAAGAGAAGAATCTCAAGGTGGGAGTCGGCCTGCAGCGCCGTCACCAGCCAGCCTACCAGGATATCGTCAAGCGCATTCAAGACGGTGCCCTCGGCGACATCCAGTACCTCCGCGTGTTCTGGGACGGCTCCGCCCGTGCCGGACGGGAGCGCATGCCGGGGGAGACGGAACTGCAATACCAGATTCGCAACTGGTACTACTTCACCTGGCTGTCCGGCGATCACAATGTCGAGCAACACGTCCACAACCTCGACGTTGCCAACTGGATCATGGGCGCCACTCCGGTTCGCGCCCAGGGCATGGGTGGTCGCGAAGTGCGCGACAAGCTCATCAACGGCCAGATTTTTGATCACCACTTCGTTGAATACGAGTATGCCGACGGCACCCGCATGTGGAGCCAGGCGCGGCAGATTCCGGGATGCTGGCGCCTGGTGGGCGAGCAGGTCAAAGGCCATCTCGGCGACGCCAGCCTGGGCGCCCGCAGGTTCGCCATCACCGGGCCCCGGGCGCACACCGCCAACCTGCGCACCGGCGAGGACGGCCACCAGTTGGAGCACTACCCTTTATTCGAAGCCATCCGCAAAGACCTCCCCTACAACGAGGCGGAGCATGGCGCCAACGCCACCATGACCGCCATCCTCGGGCGCATGAGCAACTACTCGGGCCAGATGGTGACCTGGGAGGAGGCCATGGCCAGCGACATGAAGCTGGTGCCCGACGACCTCGCCGATTTCAACTCCGAGCCCCCGGTGAAACCCGACGCCGACGGTCGCTATCCGGTTGCCGTTCCCGGTGTCTCCAAACCCTGCGAGGTGTGGTATTGAGAAGCCCGAAGCGACCCGTCCTCTCGGATTCGCGTCAGCGTTGAAACACCGGGTCGCTCAGCAGTGTTGCCACCCGCCAAAGTATACACACGGCGATGACGCCATGCATGGTGAAGAATATGCGCGTCGCCCACGGCCCCAGGCTGGTGCGCTGGAGCTGGCGGCGGAAGCGCTCGGCGATCCACAGCAGCGTCACCGCCAGTGGCAGGTAGAGCGACAGCAGAAAACGGTCGCCGCGACCGATGGGTTCATAGAAGCCGTAGGCGAGCGCTGACACCGCGAACACGCCGACGGCGAACAGCAGCATCCAGCGGGCGCTTTCCGGTCCCACCGGCCACACCCAGCGATCGCCCTGGCGCTTTGCCCAGAACCGCATCGCCGCCATCACCGCGAACATCACGCCGAATCCGCCGAGCAGCCAACCACGAAACGGCAGCAACTCGCGGCCACTCTTGCGCCACTCTTTTGGCGCGAAAAAGTCACGCAGTTTTCGCGTCGTGCCGTGGCGCAGTCGCTCGATCACTTCTTCCCGCGAATGACTGCGCAGATAGTTCATCGCCGACGGCTTTTCGGTGTCGGGTAACTGGGAAAGTGTTTCGGCGTTTGAGTAGCGCCGCATGAAATCAGCCCCCTGCCGGAAGTCATCCATCCACATCCAATACCCAGGGTAACTGTGAAAGGGCGAGCCAAAGGCGTCGTCGGCGTAGCTCAGGCGCGCGCCGGTCGCCGCCAGGAAGGTCATCGCCATTACTGCCAACCCGATGAAGTGGTTTGGGGTGCTCCAGCGGTCGTCCGCCATTGCCGAAGCGAACTCCCCGGTTTTGACCAGACGCCGCTGGTGCCACCACTCGAATCCGCAGCGCAGCAAGGTGACGCCGACGAACACCAGCAGGAAGGGTTGGATGGAGGTCTTGGCGAGGTAGGCGAGGCCAAGCAGCAGACCGAGCGCCCCGTAGATCCACAGCGAATTGCGCCGCAACAGCGACAGCGCGCACACCCAACTGAGGAAAAACAGGGTGTAGTAGAGGGATTCGGGCTGGAAATAGATGGCCCGCGGCAGCACCGCCCCGAGTCCCCCGGCGAGCAGCAGGGAGATCGCCGTGGGAATGGAAAAAGTCCGCGCCGCGATCAGCCCGAGCCCCACCATGAACGCGGCGGTGAAGATGAGGTTGAACCACTTGCCGCGCTCGAAAAAGACCTCGTGATCGTCGCTGGCGAAGCGCGCGGCGACCCATGGCCACAGCGGATTGACGACGCCGTCGGTGTAGTGGGGAAAGGATCGCCACAGCGCTGCGGTGACGCTTTCGCTCGGACCGATGGGCTGCTGCTCGCGCTCCAGGCTGCGCTGCGACATGACGATATTGTGCTGCTGATCCCAGTTGAGCCGGTCGCGGTTGGCTTGGTGAATCAGGTGGGTGCCGAGGAAAAAATAGAGCCAGACATAGAACAGGAGAAACACCCCGAAACCGGCCCACGACCGCCGACTGTGCGCGAGGCGCGGCGGCTGTCGCCCCGCTCCACCGTCCTTCCGGGCGGCTGTGGCGACCGCCGCCGCGACCGGGTTCAGGGGTGGCTCGGAGCGGCTGGAACGTGGTCTCTGTCCTGGCTGGTTTCTCATTTCACAGGCCTGACTCGAACTCTCCGCGCTCTCTGTCGAGGCGTTTGTCGGACTCCGCCAGCAGCGCCTCGGAACGCCGAAACTCCAGCAGAGCGGGCGCCTTGGCGGCGTCGGCGCGGGATTCCGCGGTCACGAACAAATCGACGCGCCCGGCTTCCACGCCGGGGAAATCGGCCAGTCTTTCCGGCGTCCGCGTTTGAAAAATCAGGTGCTTGGGACGGAACCATCGGCTCACCCACATCAATCGGCTGACCTCCAGATAGGTAAAATGGACCGTTTGCGCCGGTGTTTTGCGAAACGCGCGGTCCTTCTCATCAAACACCAACTCCACCCCGTCGCGACCGAGGCGAAGGCAGCCCTCCACGTGCTCGTAGCCGAGGGCATCGCGCGCGGAATTTTCGAAATAGATTGCCAGCTCCTCGCCGATCATGCGGCGAGCACCCTACGGTGGTCCGCCCGTGTTGACAACCGCTCGCCGGGAAAAGGCTCAGCCCTTGCGGCCAATCCGCCCGATTAAGCCCAGTATGGCCACGAAAAGCGCGCCGCCGAGGATGGACCAGACGATGGGGAAGGGAGTGCCGCCGATGTTGACCGCAAAAATTTCCGGCAGACCCATCTTGCGCGCCAGCCACATGCCGAGCAGGGCGCCGATGAAGCCGATGACGATGGAAACCAGGCAGCCGCCTCTGGTGACGCCGCCGCCGATGGCCCGCCCGATGGAACCGCAGACGCCCGAAATGACCAACAGAATGAGAAGATCGAAAAAGCTCATGCCACGAGGTTATCGCGGTAGGTCGAGGCATGGCAAGGAGCAAGTTGGCCAAATCGGGTGCGAGTTTCGGGAACTCGGACTAAGGTCGGCTCAGCACACCGGCCCCGGCCTTTCCCCATGAAATACGCTCCCATTGATCCCCGCTTGTTCGTCGAAAACCGCCGCCGCCTCGCCGCGGAGTTGCCGCCGGGGAGTGTCGCCGTCGTTCACTCTGCCGACGTGCCCTGGACCTGCGCCGACGGCGCGATGAAATTTTTTCAGAACAGCGACATGCTCTACCTGAGCGGCGTCGATCAGGAGGAATCGACGCTGATTCTCCATCCGGACGCCGCCGATCCAGCCGAGCGCGAGATGCTGTTTCTCAAGGAAACCTCGGAAAAAATCGCCATCTGGGAGGGGCAGAAACTCACCAGGAAATCCGCCACCACGGTTTCCGGCATCGAGAACGTGCAATGGACTGACCGCTTTGATCCCGTTGTCCGCCGCCTGGTGCCGAAAGCCGAGCGGCTGTTCCTCAATCACAACGAGCATGCCCGCGCCGCCTCGATCGCGGTGACTCCCGACGACCGCTTTCGCCAGCGCATGCAGTTGCTCCACCCGGAGATCCGCTGCGAGCGGCTCGCACCGCTGCTCACGCGGCTGCGGGTGGTGAAATCTGAAATCGAGATCGCCCAACTTCAGCGGGCCTGTGACATCACCGGCGACGGCTTCCGGCGCACGCTCGGGTTCATCCGCCCGGGGGTGATGGAATATGAGATCGAGGCCGAGTTGCTACATGAGTTCGTGCGCCAGGGATCGCGCGGCTTCGCCTACGAACCCATCGTCGCCGGTGGCGCCAGCGCCTGCGTGCTGCACTATCTCGACAACGATCAGCCCTGCCGCGACGGCGACCTGCTGCTCATGGATGTCGCCGCCGAGTATGCCAACTACAACGCCGACCTGACCCGCACCGTGCCGGTGAACGGTCGCTACACCGATCGTCAGCGGGACGTCTACAACGCCGTGCTGCGGGTGTTCCGCGCCTGCATCGACGAACTCGCCCGACCCGGGGTGAAGATCCGCGAGGAATACCACAAGTGGACCGCCCGCCTGGTCGAGGATGAGCTGATTGGTCTCGGCCTGCTCGATGCCAGTGCCGTCGCCAAAGAGCGGGAGGATGAGGATCTGCCGGAGGAGAAGCGTCTCTACCGCAAGTATTTCATGCACGGCGTCTCCCACAGTCTTGGCCTCGACGTCCACGACGTCACCCCGCCCGACGCCGAGTTTGTAGAGGACATGGTCATCACCGTCGAGCCCGGCATCTACCTGCGCGAGGAGGGTTTCGGCGTGCGCCTGGAAAACGACATCGTGATCAAAGCCTCCGGCAACATCGATCTCATGGCCGACATTCCCATCGAGGTCGATGAAATCGAGGCGCTGATGGCGGCGTCGCGCGGGTAAGGCCGTCGCACAAACTGCTGCGACCAATTTAGCGGTTGTAGCTGGCCTCAGTGAGGCCGGAAAGCGCTTTCTTTCACACCCTCCCGCCATCCAACCGGGGTCACTGACCCCGGCTACAGGTGCGCGGCCTCGCGCTTTCGGCACTTCGTCAGCGGTCGCCGACCAGCTCTTCGATCGCCGGAAACGAATTCACCAGCGCCTGGTCGTTGTCCGCGAGCGTCGCGGTCTCGACGGTCCAGGTTTTTCGGTTCACTCCCTCCAGGGTGACTCGCTCCTCGTCGCGTTGGACAAAGCGGGCGAACAGGGGAGTGCCCTTCTTGTTTTTCCACTCGCGAAATCCCCGCTTGCGTAGTTCCGCTTTGCGTTCCTCGACACTGGCGATCAGAGGCATGACGACGGATTTAAGCTGATTGAAATAGGTCACCGGTTTGCCGGGGGTATATCCGGTGATCTCCCGCACCACCTCGCCCTCGGGATTGAATACGAGTAGGTTTGGGTAGCCCCTCACCTTGAATTGCTCTTTCCACCGGCGCTGCGACATCGGTGCGTCGGTGCGGTTGCGCGGATAGTTGAGGTAGCAGATCACGACTTGCTCCTTGGCGAACTCGTTGAAGGATTTGGTCGAGAAAACCTCCTCGCTGAGCTTCAGGCACTTGGCGTTCCAGTCAGCGGTGAACAGCAGCAGCAGGGGACGCTGGAGGCGCTGCGCCAGAGCGAAAGCGACGTGGGGGTTGGCCTCCCAGATGGCGCTGTCGGGGTCTTCCGGCCGCACCGGCACCCGCCGCAGGGTAAAGCCCTCGAGGATGGTGCTTCGCGCCTGCTCCTCGCCCAGTGTGGTGTCGTCCCCTGACTGGCCCGGTTTGGGAGTCGTTGGCGATTCCTGCCCCAGCACCGCGCCGAACCCCGCGACAGCAATCAGGCCGCCGAGAATCCACCGCTGCGTCCATGTCGGAGGCCGTTTCATGCGACCATAGCATAGGCGCAATCGAAGCTGAGGGAAAGTCCGCGCCACGGCGTTTCAGTTGACAGGAAACCGCCCGCCAGTTAGAGAGGTTTCTCCCGCACCCGGTCGCAACGGCCCGGCCCGGAGGCGGTTCGGAACACGCCAGCCGCCATCCATGCTATACCGCGTCCTCATTTTTTCCCTGCTGATGGCGACCTGGATGGTGCTGTCCGGGTTATTTGCCCCCTTCCTCCTCACTCTGGGGGTGTTGTCGGCCGGTTTCGTCACCTGGATCTCGTCGGACCTGCTGTTCGAAGACCGCGCCACTGGTGTTGGCCGACGCTTCGCTCAGGCGTGGCGCCTGGTCGGCTACCTGCGCTGGCTGCTGTGGCAGGTGATTTTGTCGAATCTCAACCTCCTCAAACTCGCGCTCACTCCGTCCGGTTTTCGCAGGGTGCGGCCGCGCATCGTCAAATACCGCACCGCGTTGCGCGGCGATTTCGAAAAATTTCTGCTCGCCAACTCCATCACCCTGACGCCGGGGACGATTACCATCAAGATCCTCGGCGACGATCTTTACATCCACGCCATCAGCGCTTTCGCGGCCGAGGGTCTGGACGGCGAAATGGAGCGCCGCATCGCCGCCGTTTTTGCCGAGTCCGGAACCAGCGCAACCACCGAGAGCAGGGAACCCACCGAACCGGAGGCCAGCGGGAAACAGGACGAATGACGGGCGGTTTCGGAACCATCGCCGTGGTCACCGGCATCGTGCTGCTGCTGCTGATGGCGCCGGCCTTCTACCGCATTGTGGTGGGGCCGACCGCCATCGACCGCATCGTCGCCGCCAACATCATCGGCACCAAGACCGCTGTGCTGCTCGTCGTCATCGGCATCGCCTTCGAGCGGGTCGACATGTTCGTCGACTTTGCCCTCGCCTACGCGCTGCTCAATTTCATGGGCTCGCTGGCGGCCGCCCGTTACCTCCACAAAACCCCGCCGGCGGCGGGCAAGGCGGAACCCCTCGAACCGGAGAAATCCCCCAACCGCACCCCATGACTCTGTTCGTCGATTTGCTCAGCATTGCCCTGATCGCGTCCGGCCTGGTGTTTTTCCTCGGCGCGGCGGTGGGGATCGTGCGCTTTCCCGATTTCTACACGCGCATGCACGCGGCGGGCAAGGGCGACACGCTCTCCAGCCTGCTGGTGGTGCTCGGCCTCGCCATCCACGGCTTTCATCACTACGACGGCATGATCGATTTCATCGTGTTCATGAAACTGATGGCCATCTGCGCCTTCATCATGCTCACCAGCCCGACCAGCACCCACGCCCTGATGGACGCCGGCTACGAGGACGGCATCGAGCCCGTCATCGACAAAGAAGGCGGCAACGCCCTCGCCACCCGCGAGTCCGACAGCAACTGATCCGCCTCCCATGATCGTTCCCTTCGACATCATCATCCTCATCTTCCTGGTCATCACCGCGGTGATCAGCCTGCGCGTGCGTGACCTGCTCGGAGCCGCCATGGTGCTGGGGGTGTACAGCTTTCTCATCTGTCTGTTGTGGGCGGAGATGGGCGCGGTCGATGTCGCCTTCACCGAGGCCGCCGTGGGTGCCGGTGTCAGCACCGTGTTCATGATCGCCACCATCTATCACACCCGCCGCCGGTCCTCGGACTGATTGACGAATCGAGGCACGCGAAAATCCCATGCTCACCCCCCCGCAACACCTGTCATGAAGTGGTTCGGACTCATCGCGGTCGTCGCCACCGGCATTCTGCTGATGTCGGCGGTGCAGGACTTCGCCTCCTTCGGCGATCCCAACAGCCCGGCCAACGCCGGTGTGGGTGACCATCCGTCGGTGTCGAAGTATTACATCACTGAAACCTATCACGACACCAAGGTGCCGAATCTCGTTACTGCCGTGCTCGCGGATTATCGCGGTTACGACACCATGTTCGAGACGGTGGTGATCTTCGCCGCCGGCATCGCCATCTTCGCCATCCTGCGGAGTTTTTCCGCCCCGGGAGAGCCGGCCTCGCGTCTCGACGAGACCTTTCGCGACACCTCCGTCGACGGTGACCACCAGCGCATCATCATCGGCACCACCACCCGCCTGCTGGTTCCGGTGATCCAGTTGTTCGCCCTCTACGTGGTCGCTCACGGTCACCACAGCCCCGGCGGCGGTTTCCAGGGCGGCGTCATCCTCGGCGCTAGTTTTATCCTCCTGTCTCTGGCCGGCAATCTCGATACCGTCCTCAAGCGTTTTCCAGAAAGGCGCCACGTCGTCGTCGCCTGTGTCGGCATCATGATCTACGCCGGTTTCGGCCTGCTGTGTCAGGCCTTGGAGAGCAACTTTCTCGACTATTCCGTGCTCCACCGCATCCTCCCCGCCACCGGCCCGGTGATGGCCCGCTACCACGCCATGCTCGGCGTGGAGGTGGGCGTCGCCTTCACCGTCACCGCGGTCATGTTCGCCATCTACGCCAATCTTTCCACCCAGGGCCGCCTCGATAGAGGGCTCTGAACCGATCAAACCCGAAACGAAACAAGTCGCGACCGCCTTCGCCTTTTTCCCCTGATGGAGTTCTTCAACACCAGCTTTGTCCCCTACTTCAATTACTGGATCTACGTCATCCTGATGATGATCGGGCTGTATGCCATGATCACCAAAAACAACCTGATCAAGAAACTGATCGGGATGACCATCTTCCAGACGGCGATCATTCTTTTTTACGTGTCCATCGGCGTGAAGGAAGGGGCCGACATCCCCATCCTTCATCACGAGGATGAGCACGCCGAAGTGGCCGTCGCCGACGGGACCGAAAATGAGACCGGCCACGGCGACAGCGCCACGCTGAATCCGGATCGCTACGCCAATCCGCTGCCGCATGTGCTCATGCTCACCGCCATCGTCGTCGGCGTCTCCACACTCGGTGTGGCGCTGGCGGTGTGCCAATCGCTGTTCCGAGAGTTTGGCACTTTGGAGGAGAACGAGATTCTCGAGAAAATCAAACAGGGGGGGGGCGACGTCGATGTCTGACCAACTTCCTGTCATCCTTTTAATGGCACCGCTGTTCGGCGCCTTGATCATCGGGCTCGCGGGCCCGGGTGATCATCGGCGCTGCTTTCCCATCCTCGTCGCCGCGCTCGCCATCTCGCTGGCCTCGGCCATCGGGCTGCTGGCGCGGGTCATCGACAGCGGACCGATCGACTACTTCGTCGGCGGCTGGGACGCGCCCCTCGGCATCGGCATTCAGCTCCGCATCGACGCGCTCAACGGCCTCGTGCTGGTGGTCATCACCACGGTCGCCCTGCTCACCGCTTTCTATTCCCTGCGCCGCGCCGGTGACGAGCATACCGAGAAGACGCCGCAGTTTTACATGCTCTACCTGCTGCTGTGCATGGGGCTGCTGGGCATGACCGTCACCGCCGACGCCTTCAACCTCTTCGTCCTCGTCGAGGTGTCCTCGCTCACCAGCTACGGGCTCATCGCCATGGGCTCCAGCCCGCGCGGCACCCACGCGGCGTTCAACTACATCATCATGGGCACCATCGGCGCGTCGTTCTACCTGCTCGGTGTCGGCTATCTCTACATGCGCACCGGCACGCTGAACATGGCCGCCATTCAGGAAATCATCGCCCGTCCCGAGGTCGTCATGTCGGAGACCGTCATCGTCGCCTTCATCCTCATCCTCGTCGGCCTGTGGATCAAGATGGCCTTCTTCCCGCTCTACGGCTGGCTGCCCAATGCCTACAGCTACTGCCCCTCCACCACCAGCTGTCTGCTGGCGCCGCTGATGACCAAGGTCTCGGTTTACGTGATGATCCGGGTGATGCTCTCGGTGTTCGGCGCCGGCTGGGTGTTCCAGAGTCTCGGCTGGAGCCACACCGTGGTCTGGCTGGCGGTGATCGCCATTCTCGCGGGATCGGTCCTCGCGCTGGCTCAGGTGGAACTGAAAAAAATGCTCTGTTACCTCATCGTCGCCGAGGTCGGCTACATGGTCGGCGGCGTCTGGCTGGCGAATCACTGGGGCATGGTCGGCGCCATCTACCACATCCTCGCCGACGCCTTCATGACGCTGTGCCTGTTCATGGCGGCCAATCTTTTCATCAAGCATCGCAACGCCCAGCGCATCGATCAGCTCGAGGGAATCTTCAAAAAGATGCCCCTCACCGCCGCCGCCTTTGTGGTCGGCGCCCTGGCCATGATCGGGGTGCCGCCGACCTGCGGGTTCTTCAGCAAATGGTACCTCATCCGCGGCGGCATCGAGAGTGGCCAATGGCAGTATGTCATCGCCCTGCTGGTGTCCAGCCTGGTCAACGCCGTGCTGTTCTTCCGCATCTTCGAGGTCGCCTATTTCGGTAAAAACCCCGCCGCGGCACACGGTCACGGCGACGCCCACGACACGGCGGAACCCCCTGTGATCGACAGCGCGACCCTCTTCAGTGGCGAGGCCCGGCCCATCGCCCTGGTGCCGCTGCTCATCAGCGCGGTCATAGTGGTGCTGCTCGGCGCGTTCAACGGACCCATCGTCGAGATCATCCAGCAGGCCCTCGAGGGCATGCCCGTGGTCGGTTCACCCACCGCCGCCGTCACTGTAGTTCCCTGATAATGCCCACCGTCGTCCACAGTTCGCTGCCTCTCTGGGCCTGCCTCGCTTCGCTGCTGGCGGCGCCGGTGATCGTGCTGTTCCGGCGCGAACCTTTCCTGCGCGAGGCCACCACCTTCCTCGCCGGCTTCATTAAGTTCGGCCTGGTGCTCGCCATGCTGCCCGTCATTTCCAGTGGCAAGGTGATCGAGTACATCCTGATCGAGGGATTCGCCGGCGTCAGCGCCCCCATCCAGTTCCGCGTCGACGGGCTCGGCATGCTCTTCGCCCTGGTGGCGTCCAGTTTGTGGATCCTCACCTCACTCTACGGCGTCGGTTACATGCGCGGATTGAAAGAGCATTCGCAGACCCGTTTCTTCGCCTTTTTCGCCGTCTCATTGTGCGCCACGCTGGGCGTCGCCTTCGCCGGCAATCTGCTGACACTCTACTTGTTCTACGAAATGCTCTCGCTGGCGACCTGGCCGCTGGTGACGCATCATCAGGACAAGGAAGCCCGCACCGGCGGTCGCACCTACCTCGCCTACCTGCTCGGCACCTCGGTCGGCTTCGCCCTGCCGGCGCTGATTTTCACCTGGATCAAATCCGGCGGCAACGTCGACTTCGGCGGCGAAGCCATCCTCGCCCACGCCGACCTCGGCTGGCTGCAGGGGCTGCTGCTGCTGCTCGCCTTCGCCTTCGGATTTTCCAAGGCGGGCCTGATGCCCTTCCACTCCTGGCTGCCCGGCGCCATGGTCGCGCCGACCCCGGTCTCCGCCCTGCTGCACGCCGTGGCCGTGGTCAAGGTGGGGGTGTTCTGTGTCATCCGCGTGGTCACCGGCGTGTTCGGCGTGCAATTGCTCGGCCCCAAAGGGCTCAACACCGGCATCGTGCTGGCCTGGATCGCCGCCTTCACCGTGATCGTGTCGTCGCTGATCGCCCTGTCGCAGGACAACCTCAAGCGCCGCCTCGCCTTCTCCACCATCGGCCAGCTCTCCTACATCATCCTCGGCGTCGCCCTGGTCACCGAGTTGTCCGTCACCGGCAGCGTGCTCCACATCGCCGCCCACGCCGTCGGCAAGATCACCCTTTTCTTCTGCGCCGGTGCCATCTTCGTCGCCACCGGCAAGAAATACGTCAGCGAAATGACCGGGCTCGGCAAGACCATGCCCCTCACCATGGGTGCCTTCTTCGTCGCCTCGCTCAGCGTCATCGGCCTGCCGCCGACCGCGGGTTTCATCAGCAAATTTCACCTCGTGCTCGGCACCGCCGATGCCGGGCAAAAGGCGTTGCTGGCCGTGTTCCTCGTCAGCACCATCCTCAACGCGGCGTATTTTCTGCCCATCTCATTCCAGGCGTTTTTCCCGCGGGCGGGCACCACGCCGGGCGGCGACCGCAAGTTCGCCTGGTCGGAAGTGCGCGAGGCGCCGTGGGCCTGCGTGGCGCCGCTGGTGATCACCGCCCTGCTTTCGGTGGTGCTGTTTTTCTGCTCCGGTTTCCTGCGGCAACTGGTGGGCCAATTCGTCAGCGGACTCGGATTCTGAATAGTCATGGAAGACAAGGACGACAACAACGCGACCCCGAAAAAGGAGTTCGACTGGTTTGATCGACCGGCCTCGCGCCGCCTGTTGTGGCGTCTGCTCTACGGAGCCTGCGCGCTCAGCCTGCTGCTGGAGATCCCGCTTTGGCTGGGCCACAAACGCCATAGCCATTTTGGCGAGGATGGCGGCATTGCCGTCGATGGCTGGCTGTTTTTCTACGCCGCGCTCGGCTTTGTCGCCTGCGTGATCATGATCCTGGTCGCCAAAGGACTCGGTCACTGGCTGAAGAAGCCACAGGACTACTACGGCGAGCCCGAGGAAACCACTTTACCGGAGGACATTGATGAATCTCTTCGCTGATCTGCCTCCGGCCTTCATCGTGCTCATCGGAGCGCTGTTGGTGCCGCTGTTTCGCGGTCACTGGCGCAGCGCGTGGGTGATCCTGCTGCCCGTCGTCGCCTTCATCAATGTCGCCTGCCTGCCCTCGCCGGCGGAGGGCGCGGAGACCATCAGTTGGTCGATGCACGTGTTTCCCTGGCTCGATCAGCCGCTGACCCTGCTGCGGGTGGACAGACTCGCCAAGGCCTTCGGCTACATCTTCGCGCTCAACGCCGTGGCGGCTTTCATTTACGCCTTTTACGTCAAGAAAAGCACCCAGCACGTCGCCGCGTTGATCTACATCGGCAGCGCCCTCGGCGCGGTGTTCGCCGGCGACCTCATCACTCTCTACGTGTTTTGGGAAATCATGGCGGTCAGCTCGACCTTCGTCATTCTCGCGCGCAACACCGAGCGGGCGAGGGGAGCCGCCTTCCGCTACCTCATGATCCACATCGTTGGCGGGTTGTTCTTTCTCGCCGGACTGGTCATCACCATCAGCCACACCGGATCCATCGCCTTCCACGGATTCGATTTCGCCACCGAACAAAACACCGGCACCTGGCTCATCCTCATCGGCATCCTCGTCAACGCCGCCGCGCCGCCGCTGTCCGCGTGGCTGTCCGACGCCTACCCCGAGGCCAGCGTCACCGGCGGACTCATCCTCAGCGCCTACACCACCAAGACCGCCGTCTACGTCCTGCTGCGTGGTTTCGATGGCTGGGAACCCCTCATCTGGGTCGGTTGTTTCATGTCTGTTTACGGCATCATCTACGCCCTGCTGGAGAACGACATGCGGCGCATCCTCGCCTACTCCATCATCAACCAGGTCGGCTTCATGGTCGCCGCCGCCGGCATCGGCGGACCCATGGCCATCAGCGGCGCCACCGCCCACGCCTTCTGCCATATCATTTACAAATCTCTGCTGTGGATGTCGGCGGGCGCCGTGCTCTACCGCGTCGGCAAAAGCAAATGCACCGAGTTGGGCGGCCTCTACAAGACCATGCCCTGGACCCTGGTGTTCGGCACCATCGGCGCGCTGGCCATCTCCGCCGTGCCGCTAACAAGTGGCTTCACCAGCAAAACCATCATCCTGCAGGCCGCCGAAGCCAAGGGCCTGTTCTGGCCGTGGCTCATCCTCGAGATCGCCTCCGCTGGCGTGTTCCTCCACGCTGGCATCAAGTTCCCTTACTTCGTGTTCTTCAACGTCGACCGCGGCCTGCGCCCCAAGGAAGCGCCCAAAACCATGCTCTGGGCGATGGGGTTTCTCGCCTTCCTCTGCATCTTCCTCGGCGTCTATCCCAAGCCGCTTTACGACATCCTGCCCTATCGCGTGGACTACACCGCCTGGACCCTGCCCCACGTGGTCACCCAGATGCAGTTGCTGATGCTGTCGGCGCTGGTGTTCTTCCTGCTGCTGCCGCTGCTCAAGCGCACCCCGACCCTCTCGCTGGACACCGACTGGTTCTACCGCAAAGGCGGACGCCTGTTCGCCGATCTCATGGACCGCTCCCTCAACGGCGCCAACACCGTGGTCAGCCGCGTCGTCAACGGCCGCGCCGTCCCCGCCATCGCCGAGTTCTTCCGCCACGGACCCTCCTACCTCGCCACCACCGCCCTGCTGCCGATCTGGAAAATGCAGGGCCACTCCCGCGACGAGATTGCGCGCCGCCGGGATCGCGTTTACCAACGCTGCGAGCGCGGCGCCTTCCCCATCGGCATCACCGCCTGTCTCGCCGTCCTCTTATTGGCCCTGCTCTTCGTCGTCTCCCTCGCTACCCATCATGTTCACTGGCATCGTTGAATCCCGTGGCGAAGTCGCCGCCCTCGACCCCGTGGCGACTGGCGCCCGCCTCGTCGTTCGCGCCCCCTTCGCCGCCGACCTGGCCATCGGCGAAAGCGTCGCCGTCAACGGCGCCTGCCTCACCGTCACCGCCATCGATCCCGCTGCGGGCACCGCCGCCTTCGATCTGCTCGCCGAGACCCTGCGCGTCACCAACCTCGGCGACCTCGCCGCCGGTCACAGCGTCAACCTCGAGCGCGCCCTCGCCATCGGCGACCGCCTCAGCGGCCACTTCGTCCAGGGCCACATCGACTGCGTCAGCCACATCCTCGCCTGGCAACCCGTCGGCCAGGATCACCGCCTCGACATCGCCCTGCCCTCCGAGTTTTCCCGCTACCTCATCCGCAAAGGCTCCATCTGCGTCGACGGCATCTCCCTCACCGTCGCCGACCTGCACTACGACCATTTCACCATCTGGATCATCCCCCACACCGTCGAAGTCACCAATCTCAGTGCTGCCGCCGTCGGCAAGCGAGTGAATCTGGAGTTTGACCTGCTGGCGAAGTATTTGGAGCGACTGGGGGGGAGTGATGAGTGAATAGTGATGAGTGAAAAGTGGTGAACTTGGCAGCTTCTTGCAAAAGCGAAGGCCACAGCGGCACAGGGATATAGCGGCACAGCGGCACAGGGAAGAATGGCACTGACTTAACTCTACTTTGTTAGATTCAAGGAGCAGCGGTTTTTAACCGCCGAAGTGGGCATTTGAAAACGCCATTTGCAAGAGATGCAGGCGAGACGCCTGCGCTCCCAGTGCTGTCTGCGTGAACGTATTCGAATATTTAACAAAGTAGAGTTAAGAAGCGCTTCGAGTTGCCGTCCTCAAAAAATCACCCTTTCTGGAGTGATCAAAAGCACCGAAGCTTCCCGATAGTCCGCTCAAAGTCAGAGCCATTTCTGGTAGCCCCGAAGGGGCGTAGGCAAGTAGCCACGGGCTTCAGCCCGTGGGAAAATACGCAGAATGTAAAAAGCCCCGAATGGGGCGCAGGCGAACGTCACAGGAAACTATCGCGTTCGCCATCAACCCAAGCGAAACCACCAGATCTCGCTCGCCACATTTTCGGCGTTAAGTCAGTGCCATTCGGCACAGGGAATTTAATGGCACAGACTGGGAGCGCAGGCGTCCCGCCTGCATCGTCGGCAGATTCAATATCCGAAAGTCGTTGCCATGCCGCCCCCGCCTATCGCCCAGGCAATCCCCCGCTTTCCCCTCCTGGGAATCTTCCCCCAAGCCGGAGGCTTGCCGGGCCGGTAGCCGGTGGTAAAGCGAGCCTCGGCGAGCAAGCCACCGGACAATCAAAGAAACAAAGAGGCAAGCTCCGGCAGGAGCGATAGAACACCGCGGCAAATGCCTGCGGAGACCATGGGGCGGCAAGTGCCGACAACCGGGAATTCCACCACCCCTGCCGGGGCTACGGGATTTCCTCGTTCGTATTCCGGTGGCTTGGTCGCTTGAGGCTCCCTACACCACCGGCTTCCATCCAAATTCCCCTCCGGGGAACCTTCTCCCAAGCCGGAGGCTTGCCGGGTCGGTAGCCGGTGGTAAAGCGAGCCTCGGCGAGCAAGCCATCGGACAATCAAAGAAAAAGAGGCAAGCTCCGGCAGGAGCGATAGAACACCGCGGCAAGTGCCTGCGGTGACCCTGAGGCGGCAAGCCCAACTCGCGGCCGACCATTTCCGCGGCCTCTCACCTGAAAACGAGCGATGGCCCAAAAAAACCTCTGCGAGCCTCTGCGTCTCCGCGCCTCTGCGTTAAAAATAGACATCTCCACCCCGAGAGTGATCTTGAACAACCCAGGTTTTTCCGCGCGCCTCTGACCTTCGCACTTTTTACCTTTGACCTTTTACTCGTTCCTCGCGTAAAACAGTCTCCGTCCATACCCACGCCATCCGCGCGTAGACTCGATCCTCTCCCTTTCGATCCCCTATGAAACAACTCAAACACGCCGTCATCGGCCTCGGCTGGTTCGGCGAAAAACACTGCGAAGTCCTCGCCGGCATCCCGCAGGTCGAACTGACCGGCATCTGCACCCGCACCGAGTCGCGCCTCGGCGAAGTCGGCGACCGCTTCGGCGTGCCACCCGAAAAACGCCACACCGACTACCGCACGCTGCTCGCCGACCCCGACATCGAGTCCGTCAGCATCACCACCATGTGGGATCAGCACGTCGAACCCACCGTGGCCGCGCTCGAGGCGGGCAAGCACGTCTTTCTGGAAAAACCCATGGCCTCCACCCTGGCCGACTGCGATACCATCGTCGCCGCCGCAAATGCCGCTACTGCCGCAGAGGCCGCCGGCCGCCATTTCATGGTCGGTCACATCTGCCGTTTCAACCCGCGCTACGCCGCCGCCAGACAGGCCATCGCCGACGGCAAAATCGGCCGCGTCATTTCCATGTACGCGCGCCGCAACCTGCCCGCCTGGGTGGGCGCCAGCGTGCTCGACAAGATCGGCCCCATCATCGGCGACGGCGTCCACGACACCGACCTGATGTTCTGGATGAGCGATTCCCGCGCCGTCAGCGCCTACGCCCAGACCGTACAAGTCCGCGAGCACGCCCACCCCGACCTCGGCCAGGTCATGTATCGACTGGAGAACGGCGCCAGTTGCATCCTCGAGTCCGTCTGGTGCCTGCCCGACACCACCTACTGGCCCGACCTCCGCGGCCAGGTCCGCGGCGCCCTGCGCGACGAGTTGGAGTATTTCGCCGACGGC
>JAJRVQ010000016.1 GCA_024277255.1 Acidobacteriota bacterium
CGTCGAGGATCTCTCCCATGGCAGTTCAGCGTGGCGTGCGGCTACCGGCTCTGTTCCTGGGCGATGAACCAATCGACGTGGTCGGCGACCAGGTTCAAGGGCAGAGAACCGATGGAGAGTAAGCTGTCGTGGAAGCGGCGCAGATCGAATCGCTCACCCAACTCGGCCTCGGCTTTAGCGCGCAATTCGGCGATCTTCATCGCACCGATCTTGTAGGTCAGTGCCTGGGCGGGAATGTCGATTCCATAGCGCAGGACTTCGGTGGCGATCTGGCCCTCCGCTTCCATGGTGTGCTCTTGCAGGTACTCGATCGCTTGTTGACGCGACCATCCGAAGTGATGGATGCCGGTGTCGACGACCAGCCGGCAGCTCAACAGCATCTCGGCGAGATAGCGGCCGTAGAGGTCGAGCTCCTTGTAGAGGCCCAGCTCCTTGCCCAGTTCGGAGGCGTACTCGGCCCACCCCTCGATAAAGACGCCGGTTGCGTTGTAGCGGCGCAAAGGATGGGCCGCGCCGTTCTCGTACTGCAAGGCGAGCTGGAAGTGGTGGCCGGGTATCAGCTCGTGGTAGATCAACGACTGTGCCCAGAGCAGCGAGCGCTTCTCGGGCTGAGAACCATTGAAGTGGTAGTAGCCGCGCGGTTCGCCCTCGCTTGGGCTCTGGTAGTAGCCATAGGTCATGGCGCCGGCTAGACCTGCGGGCAGAGGCTTGACCCCGTAGGGCGCTTGCGGCCGCCGCCCGAAGAGTTCGCCGATGCGTGGTTCGATCAGCGCCACATAGCTTTGCAGGCGCTCGCCGATCTCTTCGCTGCTGTGAGCTACGTAGCGCTGGTTGACACTCAGCATGCTGTGGAAGGCACTCTTGGCACCCGGATGGCCCAGCGAGGAACGCAGCTTGGCCATCGCCTTTTCGAGGCGCTCCACTTCGGCCAGCCCGCGGTGGTGAATCTCCTCGGCCGTGAGATCGAGGGTGGTGTTGGCATGAACCAGGAAGTCGTAGTACTCGCTGCCCCGTGGGTACTGCGCCAGCCCCAAGGTGGGTGGAGCATGGTGTTCGTATTGATTGGCGAGGAAGAAGAGAAGGTTGAGCAAGTCGCGGTTGACTCGCCGGTCGATCGTTTCGAGGATGCGCTGTTGGAAGGCGCTGGCTTCGGCGGGGTCGATTTCCTGGAGCCGTGGCGTGTCGACGTAGAAGAGACTTTCCGCACCGTGCTGGTGGAATGACTGGAGGAACGGAATCACCAACTCCAGCTCCGGTGCCGGCAGTACCACTTGGGTTCGCAGCTGCAACTCGAGGTGGGCCTGGATCTCGCCCAACAGCCGGGAGTAGTCGGCCAACAGCCTCTCGTACCGTTCCAGATCCTCGCTGTTGGCGAAGTGAAAGGAGGTGAAGACCCGGTGAACGGTGGGCAGGGGAGAGGCATAGGGGGTGATCGGCGAGGTCAGACGGTAGAACTTCAACCCTTGGCGCTGGAGTTTCAACTGCCAGCGAACCAGTCCGAGGGAGAGTTGCTGGTCGTGATCGAGGGCCGCACTGTCGAGCTGGTCGAGGAACTGGAGCTGCCGGCGCGCGAAGAGGGCGTCGGCGCGAGCTTGCGCCATGGTCAGCCGAGGCAGATGGTCGATGGGGTAGCCCAGCTTCATGCGCAAGAAGAGCGACTGCTCCAGTTGCCGCTCCCAGACCGCGTCCATGATCTCTGTGAGCTGGTGCGAGGTGGCGGAGACTTGGCCTGACGCAACGGTGGCCGGCGAGTCCGCCGGTGGCTGTGCGGGCGGACCACTTGCCGTACAGGCGGTGGCCAGCAGACAGGCGCAAAGTAGCTTTCTCATTCCTCTTCCCTCAACCTCGCTGACCTTCCGTTCGGTGGTCGATTCGGTACGGTTCTCGACTCTGCGTGCAACCTTGCATTGGGAACTGTACGCGGCGCTCCCAACCCCGTCAACGGCCGTCCGTGGAATCCGTATCCTTGGGCGCCGGCTTGTCACCGGGAAGGCCCGGTTGGACGATCTGCCGGCCTTCGCGCTCTTTCGCCTCGGCGACCATCCGGCGAACATCGGCGAGCAGCTTCCTGGCGTCGTAGAGGATCCCGTCCTTGATTGTCCAGCGCACCCCGCCGACCCGTTGCGGCCAGTTGTCGGCATCGAGGCGAATGGCCCCCGTCGCGTAGAGGACCTTGAGGTTGGCCAGTGGGTTTTCTTCCACCACCACCAGGTCGGCCAGTTTGCCCGGCTCGATACTGCCGATCTGATCGTCCAGTCCCAAGGCCTCGGCGCCGGACAAAGTGGCGGCCCGGATCACTTCGAGGGGGTGAAAACCGGCTTCGCGCAGTAGTTCCAGCTCGCGGATGTAGCCGAAACCGTAGAGTTTGTAGATGTAGCCGCTGTCGGAACCGGCGGTGACCCGTCCGCCTCGGTTCTTGTACTCGTTGAGGAAGATCATCCACCGCTGGTAGTTGCTGCGCCAGGCGACCTCGTCCTCGGTGGTCCAATCGAACCAGTAGGAGCCGTGCGCCTTGCGATGGGGACGGAAGAAGTCCCACAGCGACGGCAGGGTGTATTCGTCGTGCCATTCGGCGCGCCGCGCGCGCATGAGATCGCGGCTCGCCTCGTAGATGGTCAGCGTCGGATCGATGGTGAAATCGAGCGCCAGAAGTTCTTCGATGACCGCGTTCCAGCGCTCGCTGCCGGGATCGGCGGCCTGGAGCCACAGCCGTCCGGCCTGGCCGAAGCGGTGCGCCTCGTTGGCGTAGTTGTAGTCGACCGGATAGTCCTGGATCGTGCGGTCGTCAAACAGCGCTTCCGGCAGGCCGTACCAGTGTTCCATCGAGGTCAACCCCCAACGGGCGGTGTCGAGGACGTTGACCCGGGCGACGTCCAGCTGGGCGTGATGGCAGGCGCTGCGCAGCCCGCGGGCGTTGGCTTCTTCGATGGCGGCGCGCATGATGTCGGGGCGGTAGCCGAAGAACTTGAGGCCGTCAGCGCCCTGCTTGGCGACCTTCGCCACCCAGTCGCGCGCTTGCTGGGGCTCGGTGAAGGGTTCGTCACGGCCCTGGCCGAAGACGACGTAGGCCTCGATTCGCGGGGCGGTGATCTGGTTGGCGGCGCTCTTCTTCTTGTGATCGAGACAAAACTCGATGCCGTTGCCGCAGGCTGGGTCACGGATGGTGGTGATCCCGTGTCCCATCCACAGCTTGAAAACATATTCGGCGGGCGTACCCTGTGCCTTGCCTCCGATATGGCCGTGCATGTCGATCAGCCCCGGCAGGATGTAGTCTCCCGACAGATCGATCTCGCGAGCCATGCCGGTGAATCCATCGGGGCGTAGCTTCGGCCGATCTTCCGGGTCGATCGGCGCCCCCGGGTTGCCCACCGACTTGACCTCGACGATTCGGTTGCCTTCGATGACGATGTCGACCGGCCCGATCGGCGGCGCACCGGTTCCGGCGATCACCGTGGCTCCGCGCAGGAGCAGCCGAGCGTACGGTCCTTGCCCTTCGGCACGCGGCGGCGCCGGCTCGATACTCTCCTCCTGCTCAGCACCGGCGGTGAGAGGAGTGAGGAGCCAGCACAGAACCAGTGCAAGGCAAGCGGCGGTGCGCAGTGAGCGGGGCAAAGATGTGGAGCGAGACGACGGACGGTGCGGCCACAGGCGGTTGGGCATCCTCGGCGAGCCTCCTCGATAATCTTGAATGGAACTGTCTACCTACCAGGGCGGCGGAGCCAACGCAAGCTGAGTTAAGCCGCGCTGGTGCTAAAGTGCTACGAGAGAGCGGGAATGAGCACCATGATCGAAGTCAACGAGAGTCTGAGTCTGCGCGAGGATGAGGTGGTTCTTACCGCCAGCCACGGCGGTGGTCCCGGCGGGCAGAACGTCAACAAAGTCGCCACGCGGGTCACGCTGTGGTTTGACCTCGAGGGTTCGGCGAGCTTGAACGACCATCAGCGGCGGTTGATTCGGCAACGGCTGGCCGGGCGCATCGGCAAGGATGGCAGGCTACGGGTGACCTCGCGGCGCCATCGAACCCAAGCGGCCAACCGAGCGGCGGCGCGCCAGCGGCTGGCGGAGCTACTGCGTTCGGCGCTTACCGAAACCGCCGAGCGTAAGCCGACACGGGTGCCGCGGCGAGCACGGCGAAAGAGGCTGGAGGCCAAACGCCATCGCTCCGCCATCAAGCGTCAACGTTCGACCCGCGACGGCGGCGACGAATGAGCCCTCCTGGTATGTCCGCACAGATTCGGGCGGGTGTCCGGCACTTGTTGTGGATGGGGCTTGCCGCTCTGCTCGGCGCACCAGTAGCACGGGCGGCGACGCTGCCCAAGACCGAGGGCTGGATCGAGCTGCGCTCAGAGAATTTCCGCCTGATCAGCAACGCCGGCGAGCGCAAGACCGAGGAGATCGCGCTCGATCTCGAGCAGTTCCGCCTCTTGCTGTCGCGTTTGCGGCCGGGCAGCCGGCTGCAATCTCCGGTTCCGGTGCGCATCCTCGTTTTCAAGGGTCGACGTTCGTTTCGTCCTTACAAGCGATGGCGCTCCGACAGCGACAGCCTGCTGGGCTTTTTCTTGGCGGATCAGTTCGGCAATCGCATCGCGATGAATGCCTTTCCGGCGCAGGGAAGCTCGCTGCCGATCGTCTACCACGAGTTCACCCATTTCTTCGTTCGCCACAACTTCAGCCGCCTTCCGCTGTGGGTCAACGAGGGGCTGGCCGAGTACTACAGCTCGATCGATCAACCCGGCGGCGATCTGCGCATCGGCGTGCCGATTGCCCGCCATCTCAGCTGGCTGCGCGCCAACTCGTTCATTCCACTCGACCAACTCCTGGCCACCGATGAAGACTCCGCGCTCTACAACGAGGCGGAGAAAAGGGGCGGCTTCTACGCCCAGTCCTGGGGTCTGATCCACTACCTGCTCCGTTCCGGCGAGGTCAAGGCGTCCGCCTTGCCGGAGTTCCTGCACCGGCTAGACGAGGGAGATACCGTCGAGGCAGCGGTGGGCGAGGCCTTGGGTTTTCCTCTCTCCGAACTGGAACCACGCCTACGCCGATACATCAACGGAAAACAGTTCGAGGCTTTGGTGCTCGCCGCCGACTCCATCGCGCCGCCCACCGCGGTGTCGAAACGGGCGTTGACGCGCAGCGAGGTCCTGGTTCACTTGGGAGATCTGCTCACCTTCAGCGGTGAGGAGCGGGAGCTGGCCGAGGCTCATTTTCGGGCTGCTGTGGAGAGCGATGGCCAATGCGCCGACGCTTGGGCTGGATTGGGCAATCTTGCCCGCCTTCAAGGACGCTACGTGGAGGCGGCGGATCTGCTCGCCAAGGCCGTTGAGCTGGACTCGGCGAGTGCCGAGACCTACGTCTGGTTGGCCGATCTGCTCCTCGGCTGGAGCGATCCCGATAGTCGCGCGGCAGTGGGAGGAGAGGGTGAATCCACCGGGCCGCGAGTCCGTGCACTGCTGGCAACAGCGCGGCGGATCGACCCGCATTTCGAGGAGATCTACGCCATGATGGCGACCTCCTACTTTGACCAGGACGAGCCTCCGCCGGCAGCCATCGCCGCCATGACCCGTGCCGCGTCGGCCTTCCCCAACCGACCTGAACTGGCCTACAACCTGGTGGTCTTGTACCTGCGCGCCAATCAGCTCAAGGAGGCCGAACGGGTCGTCGAGCAACGGCTGCGGAGGCGTGATCGTAGCGATCTAGTCCACCAGGCGGAGAAAGAGATCGCGCGCACCGATCTCATCCGGCGATCGAACGAAGCCGTAGGCAAGGGGGACTATGCGCGTGCTGCGCGCTTGCTGCGCCAAGCCCTCGAGGTGACCACCGATTCGACAGCGGTGACGCAACTGACCCTCCAGGTGGCGCAGCTCGAGTCCGCGGCCGAACGCAACCGCCAGATCGGTTTGTTCAACCGTGCGGTCGAACTACTCAATGCCGGCCGCAAAGTTGAGGCGAAGCAACTGCTGGATGAGCTAGAGCCGGTGGTGACCGAACTCAATCTGCGCGAGCGGATTCGCGCCCTGCGCTCCGGCCTGCAATGATCTCTTCTGGAGGTTTCTCCCTACCAGCTACTCGAAGCGCCACCGCCGCCGAAGCTGCCCCCACCGCCCGAGAAGCCGCCGCTGGAAAATCCACCGCCGGAACTCCAGCCGCCGCCGGAGCCTCTGCCTGAGCCCCAGCCTCCCCGCGAACTCCAGCCACCACCACCACCGCCCCTGCCGGGCAGGTGCTTTGCGGCGAAGCGAAGCAGTGGGAACAGAACGACCCAGGCGCCGGTCACCATCAGGCCGATGGGCACTCCCCACCAGCGGCTGGGGAAGATGATCAACAGCGCAATGCCGAAGGCGTAGAGCAGCCAGGCCAGCGGTCCGCGCAGCGAGGCGAGGAACTGAATCAACAGAAAGCCGGCGATGAGAAAGATCGGGTTGAAGCCGGTCCGGCGATCCCGGCTATGGCTTGGCAGTGCCTCCTCGGGCAGCTCCCGGCCTTGCACCCGCTCGGCCAGGGCATGAACGCCCGCCGCAATCCCGCCGGCGAAGTCTCCGGCGCGGAAACGGGGACGCAAGATGTTGTCGAGGATCCTGCCGGTGGTGGCGTCGGTGAGCGTCTCTTCGAGGCCGTAGCCCACCTCGATGCGCATCCGGCGGTCATCGCGCGCGATGAGCAGCAAGGCGCCGTCGTCGAACTCTCGGCGGCCTAGTTTCCACTTCTCGACGACCTGCAAGGAATAGTCCTCGATACTCTCGCCTTCGAGACTGGCCACGGTCAAGACGACGATCTGGGCCCCGGTGGCCTGTTCGACCGCTTCGAGTTCCGCCGTGATGCGTCCCTCGGTGGCCTCGTCGATAAGGTCGGCTTGGTCGATCACCCGTCCCCACAGGTTGGGCACGCTCAGCGCCTGCAGGCCGCCGGCGCAAAGGAGGGCGAGAACGAGCCC
>JAJRVQ010000017.1 GCA_024277255.1 Acidobacteriota bacterium
AGATTCTTCGCCTCCTCCAGCTCAACTTGTTCGAACGAAGGCCGCTCGAACAGCTCCTCAGACCGCCTGATCCCGTCGCAACGGATATTCCTCTTCAGCTCCACCTCGGGATTGCATGAAAGTTAGTGGGACAGCAGTGGGTGGAATTGGTCCCTGTGGTCGATGCGCCCGTGATCGGAGTGACAAAGAGGCGCGCAGCAGCCGCGAGGCGCGGAGGCTGAAGTTGATTGACCCTGGCTATCTGAAGTAGGACGACTCGTTCACCTCGCCGGTCCGCGCGCAGATGGACCCAGCGATTGGCCACGGTCAGCGGCACCTCGCACGCGCCTACGCTTCCGCTGGTATCTGCGATCTCCATTCGCCACTGTGTTATTCCGTTTGTGTGGCGGCGCACTAGCAGGCCGAAGCGGTCGCCTACGAGAGGCAGAATGTCGTCGACGATGGTGCGCCGGTTGATCCACTCCATACGCAGGTCGAGGTCGATGCCAAGACGGTAGAAGTGCTCTTCGGTCAGCTCGCAGCCTTCATTCAAGCCAAAATCCTTGCCTTGCCAGGTACGCGCGAGTCGGCCGTTGGGGCGGAAGAGAAGAACCCCTGGCTCGGCAACCGGGACGACGACAAAAGAACCATTTTCCAGAAAGCGGACCGCACCGATGCTGAGCGGTCCACAGCCGTCCATGGGGCGAGCCCGACTCCCGTCGGCCGAGAAGGCGAGAGGGCTAGTGCCAGCAAGACTGGTACCGGCCATCGATCCGAGCCAGACAAAGGCTCCCTCCTCGGCCCAGTGTCCACCGTCCTCGCTCTTGCGCATCCCGAGGACAAGCAGGCGATCTCCGCGCACGTCTAAGTCCGAGATGAACTCGAAGTAGTCGTCTCCCGTCAGGCCGGAGACTCCGATTGCCTTCCAGCCGACCGCGAACATGGGTGCGCCCACAACCAGGTACTTCTGCGAAGAGCCGACAGACCAGGGAGAACTGGAAGCGCTGCGCCAACCGCCGTCTGCAATTTCTGTGATCAGTGGCGCCCCGGGCCGGTCGAGGTGTAAGCGGAGAACGCCCCACCTGGGAGCACCGATTGCTACCTCCTGTTCGCCCAGCCAGCGCACGTCCCGTGCCCATTCAAGATTCTCCGGCAGCGGCACCTCCGTCAGCTCACCGAAGCAGGAAGGCAAAGAACCCTCTGTGGTCGCCTTACCCGGCGCTTCTGTGGCGGCCGTGCTGAGCCCGACAGCGAAGAGCAGCAGGAAGAGGATCGGTTCCATTTGTCGAGCTACGGCGTTGGCCACTAATAGCCCCTTAAGAAGTACTGGTTAAGCTGTTGCGGGTGTTGAGGGTTATGCAAGATGGGCGTCTCTTCTGTCTCGCCTTGGCCAACTCCTCACTCCAACCGAACACCTCGGCCGTCAACCGGCCCGAGTTCGTGCGCTCCGGCGGTGCGCTAGCCACGGCGCCAGAAAGCCGGCGCGGCGCGGCACCGGGCGCCCCGTACCAGAGGGCCAAGGGCGCCATCTCGGCGAACTCCGCAGGCTCCGGAGCCACCGAGAGTCTCTCGATGGCGTCGCTGGCGTGAGCGACGATCCACCAGGGTTGAGCCGCTGGCGTGGGTGGGTGGAAAAGGAGGTAGAGCCAGAGGAGCATAGGGAGTCGGTACACGACTAGTAGACGTAGATGGAGCCGTCTGGATCCTGGCAGATCACAGACCAGCCGTCCGACCAACAACTGGTGACTGCTGTGGAAGCGCCGCCGCCGATACTGAAGCACTCTTCGCACGTTCCGCCGGTGCTACCGCAATAGACCGCATCGTTTCTCACGTCGATGACGATCTTGCTGTTACTGTAGTAGTTGCAAGCTGGCCGGGCACTGGAGGGTGCGGCCCAGGTTGACAGTACGATGATGGCGAGGAACGCGAAGGGGTGACGCCAGTTCCAGTTTCTTGGTTTGTGCATACTTCTCTCCTTAATCATGGCTTGCCGGTTTCTTCTTGATTGTTTCCGACTTGCGGTGTGTTGGGCTTGGCGTATGCGGTTCCCTTGATCGGTGCGACGATCAGGCGCGGGGGAATCGCAGGCTGTGGGGGATAGCGTTGCTCGGTCCGGGCGAATCGCAGCAGGACGGCTCGTTCGCCGCGGCTGTCGGCGCGCAGGTGAGCCCAGCGGTTGTTCACGGCAATTGGGACTTTACAGGCGCCAATCCGTCCGTGGCTGTCTGCGATCTCCATTTGCCAACGGGTCATTCCCGCCTCATGGCGGCGCACCAGCAGGCCGAAGCGGTCGCCACCGAGGGGCAGGATGTCGTCGACCACGCTGCGCTGGTTGATCCACTCCATGCGTAACGCAAGGTCGATACCGAGCCGGCGGGAATACTCCTCGTTCACCTCGCAGCCGCTGTCGAAGCCGAATTCCTCGCTTTGCCAGGTACGCGCCAGTCGGCCGTCGGCGCGGAAGAGGAGCACTCCGGGCGCGGCCACCGGCGCCACCACGAAAGAACCATCGTCCAAGAAACGGGCGGCGCCCGTGCCGACAAGCCCACAGCCACCCATAGCCCGGCCTCGGCCTCCGTGTGTCGAGAAAGCAAGCGGGCGCATGCTCTTGAGGTTGGGTTCGCCGAGCGACCCCAGCCAAACGAAGGCTCCCTCCTCTTCGTAGCCGGTGCCGTCCTCGGTCTTGCGCATCCCGAGGACCAAGAGACGGTCGCCACGTACGTCGAGGTCCCAGATGAACTCGAAGTAATCTTCGCTCTCAAGATCGCTGGCTCCGCGCGCTTTCCAGCCGACGGCAAACATCCATGAACCCACCACCAGAAATTTCTCGGAGCTGCCGAGTGACCACGGAGAGCCGGTCGCCGTGCGCTTCTCGCCCTGTGCAACCTCGGTGCCTGGCGGCTCCCCGGGATGATCAAGCCGCAGCCGAACCACGCCGGCCTTGTAGGCAGAGATCGCTACCTCCTGTTCTCCCAGCCAGCGCACGTCGTTCGCCCAGTCCAGACTCTCCGGCAGCGGCACCTCCGTCAGCTCACCAAAGCAGGAGGGTAGAGAAACCTTTGTAGTTTCCTGGCTCGGCGCTTCTGCGGCGCCCGCGCTGAATGCGACAGCGAAGGACAGCAGAAAGAGGAGCCATTCCATTCGTCGAATTACGGTGCTTTGCATTGCCCGTCTTTAAGGTAGTGATGTGTAGACTAGCATGGGTGTTGATGGCAGACAAGGGGAGGCTGGGCAAGTCTCGACCTCTTCTGGCTCGGGCTGGGGGCTGCCGAGTTCTCCTCTTCGGTCATCACGGCCAGTGCGGCTTCGGTGAGGGGTGTTCCATATCGGATGGCTAGCAGCGGCTCGGCGGTAAGCGCGGAAGGCTCCGGCGCCACGGAGAGCTTCTCGATGGTGCCATCGGCATGGGCCACGATCCACCAGGGTTGGGCCGCCGGCGCGGGGGGTGGAAGAGGAGGTAGAGCCAGAGGAGCATGGGATTCGATGCTCAACGAGCTAGAGCAAGTAATAGCCGGAGATTGGGTCGCCGCAGATTGTCGACCAACCATTGGGCCAGCAGGCAATCAATCCCGCGGGACCAGGACCGATGGTGACGCACTCGGTGCATTCCCCGCCAGTTGATCCACAGGAAACTCCCCCTTGGGGGTTCATATAGACGCCACTGTTGCTGTACGTGTGACAGGCTGGTCTGGCGCTGATAGGCATAGGCCCAGCTACTAGCAGCACGAGGGCGAGGAGAGCCCAGAGAACACCGTGGGAACGCCAAATGCTTGATCTGTGCATAATTTCTCCTGTTCAAGGTTTGTTTGATTGCTTCCTGTCGATACGGGAGGGAGCGCTCGAATCAAGCGCAAGCGTGATCGGTGCGATGAGGAGACGGGGAGGCACCACAGGTTCAGTATCTTGAACTTGGGAAAGGCGGGTAAGCTGTAGCAGAACCACTCGGCCGCCCCGTCGGTCGGCGCGCAAGTTCACCCAGCGGCTCGTTGCGGCCAGTGGTACCTCGCAGGTTCCTAGCTTTCCACTGGTGTCGGCGATCTCCATGCGCCAACGAGTCATTCCAGCTTCTCGACGACGCACCAGCAAGCCGAAGCGGTCGCCGCCCAGGGGTAGGATGTCGTCGACCACCTTGCGCTGGTCAATCCAGTTCATTCTCAACTCTAGGTCGAGCCCAGATCGGCGGGCCTGTTCTTTGGAGAGGTTGCACCCACCATCCACGCCGAGTTCCTCGCTCTTCCAGGTGCGCGCCAGCCGGCCGTTGGGGCGGAAGAGGAGAATGCCGGGTTCGGCAATCGGTACCACCACGAAAGAGCCATTTTCCAGGAAGCGGACTGCGCCTACGAAGAGCCCTCCACAATTGTTCATGGCCTGGGCGCTAGCGCCGTCTGGAGAAAAGGCGAGAGGTCGCACGACCTTAAGGTTGGACCCAGCGAGCGTTCCAAGCCAAACGAAAGCCCCGTCTTCTTCATAGGCGGTGCCATCCTCGGTCTTGCGGAGGCCGAGGACTAGAAGGTGGTCGCCCTGTAGGTCAATGTCTGGAATGAACTCAAAATAGTCTTCGCCTGCTAGGTTTGTTTCTCCGCGAAGTTTCCAACCGACCGCGAACATCGTTGCGCCCACGGCCAAGTACTTGTCCGAGACGGCTAGGGACCAAGGCGAGCCTGCTGCGGTCCTTCGACCTCCGTTGGCAATCTCTGTGATGGGCGAACCGCCGGGCTGCTCCAGCCGCAGGCGAACGACCCCGGTTTTATAGGCTGAGATCGCCACCTCCTGCTCGCCCATCCAGCACACATCATTGGCCCACTCCAGACTCTTGGGCAGCGGCACCTCAGTCAGCTCACCAAAGCAGGAAGGCAATGAATCCTCTGTAACGTCCTTACCCGGCGCTTCCGCGGCGCCCGCGCCGAATCCAACAGCGAAGAACAGCAGGAAAAGGAGCCATTCCATTCGTCGAGTTACGGTGCTTGACATTGCTAGTCCTTCAAGAAGTTCTGATTAGGCTACTATGGGCGTTGAGGGTGCTGCAAGGGTGGTGCTTCTTGTGGGTTGGAGTCGGGAACTCTGGATTCTCCGGCGTGCTTCGGCGGAGGAGTTTCGCTGGGACTGGCGAGAGCGTCGGCGGTGAGGGGGGCGATGTAGAGCCGGGGCGGGATGGCGGGGCGCATTGGTTGCTGAGGTTCGAGTCCGGGGTTGAAGCGGGCTAGCTGAAGGAGGACTACCCGCCCGCCGTGGCGGTCGGCGTGTAGGTGGACCCAGCGGTTGTCTACGGCGAGCGCGATCTTGCAGGCGCCTACCTGCCCGTGCTTGTCTGCGATCACCATCCGCCAGCGGGTCGTTCCCTCTTCATGGCGGCGTACCAGTAGGCCGAAACGGTCTTCGCCCAGGGGGAGGATGTCGTCCACCACCGCACGATGGTTGATCCAGTGCATTCGGAACTCAAGATCGACCCCTATGCGGTGGTCCTGCTCCTCGGTGAGTTTGCAGCCGCCGTCGAGGCCGAATTCTTCGCTGGGCCAGGTGCGCGCCAGGCGGCCGTCGGGTCGGAAGAGGTAGACACCTGGCTCGGTGGTGGGGACCACTACGAAGGAGCCGTCGTCGAGAAAACGAGCCGCGCCGACGCCCAGCGGGGCGCAGGAGCCAATCTGGCGAGCTTGGTCGCCGTCGGTCGAGAAGGCCAGCGGGCGCAGCTCTTGGAGGCTGGAGTTGCCGAGTAAGGCGTGCCAGATAAAGGCTCCCTCTTCCTCGTAGGACTTGCCGTCTTCGGTCTTGCGTATCCCGAGAACCACCAGGTTGTTGTCGTGAACGTCCAGGTCCCAGATGAACTCGAAGTAGTCTTCCCCTTGCAAACCGGCGGCCTCTCGCTTTTTCCAACCCAGAGCGAACATCGTTGAGCCCACCGCCAGGAACTTTTCGGAAACAGCCAGGGACCAGGGCGAACCGGCCGCGCTGCGTCGTCCACCGTCCGCTACTTCGGGGCTTTGAGGTTCCTTCGGTCGGTCGAGGCGCAGGCGAGCCACGCCCACCGTGTGAGCAGCGATCGCCACTTCCCGTTCATCCAACCAGCGCACGTCAGAAGCCCAGACGAGGTCTAGCGGTACCTCGCGCAACTCCCCGAAACAAGCCGGCAACGCCTCCGCCGGGCTGGGTTTCCTGCCGCCGCCTTCCACCGCCCACGCGGCCAAGGTGGTGGCGAACAAGAGCCACAGGGCCAGCCCTGCCGTCGATGAGGTTGCGGGTTCTCGCATGGCGACCTTTCTTCAGTATCGTAAACAGGATACAACATCCTCCATTTCCGATACGACTCTTCCCCCGTAGGGGTGCGATTCATCGCGCCCGCCCTCCGTTCATCGCGCCCGCTCCGGCCTTCTTCGCGCCTAGCCCCTATTTTTCCGCTGGGGGGCAGCATGTCTACTGGTATGACGCACAGTGTTTCTCGGTAACCCGTCACGGCGCCACATTCTGCCAAGAACAGTGATGGTACAGGGGCTCCTCAGCGTTGCCGATAGGCAGCCATTCGCGGCCTATCGGCAACGTTGCAAGGGAGATGAGAAATCTCACCTAGTCAATACAACCTTGAGCAGTCACTTCGCTCTTTGAGAGCGAAGCTTGGCCTGGAGAATCTCGCTGCAAAGGTGCTGGGAGGCTGCCCAAGATTGCGGACGCCATTTGCTCGTGACCCTTGCCATCGTTGATGGTTGGCGTCAGTACGCGGGTCGTTCTGGGCGTGTCAATAGGCCGGCTTGCAGCAGCTGTACTCTCCAGATCCGCGGCAATAGTCCATCGCGCATGTTCCGCAACAAACTTCTGCCCAGCTGCCGGCCTGCATCTTTGGAGCGGGAGCAAGAAACGAGATAGCGGTGATGGCAACCATCAGACCTAGAAACACCAAGACCGTCTTCAAGCGGAATAGTTTCATGGTGGTTAACTCCTTAGGGTGTAGTGCGGTTTGTGTATAGCTCCTGTTGCCTGAGCGCGAGAGGTTCGCCAAGGTTCTGCTACTATACACCATGCTCGTTTTGGTGCAGTCCGCCAGCTGGTGGGTGCGTGGTTTAGACTCATGGAATAGGCTTGCTCCCACTGACTTGCCGAGGGTTCAATGAGAATCATCCTTAGACGTCTCGCTCGGACACCCGGTTTCGCGATCAGCGCAATCGCGATGCTCGGGATTGCGATCGGTGCCGTGGCTAGCGTGTCTGGAGTGGTGTATCAGGCTCTTGTACGCGACCTTCCCTTTAGGCAGTCGCATCGGCTCGTACTACTGACGCGAGATTCCGGTGACGGGATCGTGCCCTACCATGCGCCAGCAGATCTGCGTGACTTCTCGGAGTACTGCCAGGCCTTCGAGATGCTGGCCGGCGTTGGACTCCGTCGAGTCGTGCTGAACGGAGGCTCCGAAGCAGACCAAGTGATCGCTGCAAGCGTCTCGCCCACCTTCTTCGAAATGATGGGAGTACCTGCGGAATGGGGTCGAACGCTAGAGGCCAACGAGGAGCCACGAGCCAATTTTGTGGTCCTCTCAAACCGGATCTGGAGGAGTCGATTCGCTGCAAACAGAGATCTAATCGGGAAGATCGTCGAACTCGACGACAGCACAATGGTGGTGGCCGGAGTGATGCCGCCGAGCTTCCAATTTCTCAACGTGGACCTCTGGCTGGGAGGAGACCAGGGTGTGCCGCTTCCACCTCGTCCTATCGAAGGAGATCTACTCTCAAGGCGCGACCTTGCTTACTTCAGGATTGTGGGTCGGCTGGCCGATGGTTGGTCCATCGATCAAGCTAGGTCCGAAGTTGCGGCGACTGGCGCTCAGGTAGCGCAGCAAGCGCCTGATATCTACCAGGACACCCGTTTCGATTTGCTGCCGCTGAAACAAGTGTTTGTGCGGAGTTATCGCCACAACCTAGAACTGTTGGGCTGGGCGGTGGCCTGTGTGCTCCTGATTGCATGGGCCAACCTAGCTGGTTTACTCGTTGCGAGAGCTGCCGGCAGAGGTCGTGAACTCGCAATCCGACAGGCTCTGGGTGCTGGCCGTTCAACCGTGGCAAGAGCGCTTATTGGGGAAAGCCTGGTGGTGGCTTCCGCCGGAGGCTTCCTAGGTATCTTGCTGGCGGTTTGGGGTGCGAGAGGGGTCCGGGCACTTGCAAAGGTACCTCAGCCTGACGGAACCCCGGGCGCCGGTCTCGCTGTGTTGACTGTTGCCTTTCTTGTCTCGCTGGTCGTAGGTGTTTTAGCTGGAACATTGCCCGCAATGCGTATGATTCGTAGCGGCCAGAGGAGCATGTTGAGCGATCAACTAGCCGCTGCGGGGTCTGGCCGTAGTCGCTCCTGGAGTGTGCTGGTTGCTGTTGCAGTGGGGTTGTCTTTCTTGCTCTCCTTAGGCACGATTCTTCTCGTTGCAACTCTCGTAAGGTTGGAAGCGGTTGAGTTAGGGGTGGATTCGAGAGACCTCCTGTTGGTGACTATTCAATTGCCACGATTCCGCTATCCCGACTCCCCGTCGAGGAAGGCTTTCCATGAAGAGGTTGGGGAGCGGATCGAGGCGCTACCGGCTGTAGTTGCATCGTCTTGGTCTTTGATCCCGCCTTTGTCTTCTGACCGTGTAGGCCTTGGGTTTAGGATTGGAGCAGCGCCGGTGAATCCAGATGAGCGCGGGCCGACTGCGAATTTTTCGCTGGCTAGCCCAGGTTACTTCAAGACGTTGAGAGTACCGATTCTCGCTGGCCGAGAGTTCCTTGAGAGCGATGGAGCTGGAGCTGCATTGGTGGCCGTGGTGAACGAAGCCATGGCGAAGAAGTACTGGGGACAGGAGTCTCCGATTGGTGCCGAGTTGTATTTTAGAGAGAACCAAGCTGTAACCGTAGTCGGCGTTGTCGGGAATGTGCGGCAGCGCAATCTGCTCGCTCCCGAGGAACCCATGGTCCTGCGACCCTTTGCGCAGAGCCCCTGGCCTTCCATGACGTTCGTGGTGAGATTTCGACCTAGAGTGGCTGGGCTGCGTAAGAGTATTCGGGAAGTGGTGAGAGAGGTGGACCCTAGGCAGCCAATCGCCGCGATTCAGACGATGGATGAGCGCCTCGACGAGATTCTTGGTGCAAGACGGCGCGTGGGGAGGACCCTGGTTGGTTTTTCGGTCGCGGCGCTCCTACTTGCAGCGGTCGGTGTCTACGGGATCGTAGCCTTTAGATTGCGCAGCATTCGAAAAGAGATTGCGATTCGGCTGGCTCTAGGCGCATCAAGGGGCGCCCTTCTGCGATGGTGTCTTCGGCGTGGTTTGCTTCCGGTGATTGTGGGGAGCTTGCTGGGGATGATCGGAGCTGGTCTTGCATTGAAATGGGTAAAGTCTGAACTCTTCGGGGCTGTAGTTCCCGGGCCCACTGCCTGGTTGCTGGCATTCTCCGCCGTATTCCTTGCCGGTGTTGCAGGGGTCGTGCTCGCCACTTTGCAGGGCCTCCACGTAGAGCCATTGGAATCGATAAAAACGGATTGAGAAGAGTAGCTCTACAGCGGTATCGTTAGTGGGCTGCTTGGTGTGACCTTGGCAAGAAATGTCCTGCCGGTAGTGCGCAATCTCAGCGAAGCCGACTCAATTGAGATGAGAGGCGATACTCGTATAGCTCGAAGGGGTCGTGCTCGCCGCTTGTCGAGAGGGATGCTTGCCTTGCCACGTAGAGTTTGCCCTGGCTGGCTCCGATGATTTGACCACTGTGAGGCACTGCGAGCCCTTCCGCAAGCATTTCTCCATCCGTTGAATAGAGGTTCGCGAACCAGTGTTCGGGATGTATACCGGAGCTTTTGTAGATAGAAACAAGAAGGGTATCTTGGTCGACCAGAAAGATTTTCCCAATATGGGCGAAACTGCTCCACCACTTCTCGTGGGCTGGCTGGTAGTCGTACGGTGAAAGCCGCTCTGGGAACGGAGGCATCGAGGGTTGCCACTCTCTTGCTGGGTCGCCAACAAGGACTTCGGTTAGCCTCAAGTTGTCAGAGTAGTGGAGAATGCGAAAATCAGTGGGGTAGATGGCATAGTGCCCTTGATCATGGTCAGGAGCTATGCCGCCACTTTGGATGCGTGCGAGAAACAGGCGAGAGTCCTCCGGGACCGGCTTCAAAGTCTTGCGCACTAGCTTGCCATTATTGCTATAGACTTGGAGAACCTTCTTCGAGGTGGGCGAGTAGATCAGGAAGCCACCGTCGGGTCGTACCAGGATCTGAGCTGCGGAGGAGGGTAGGTTGATCTGACGTTCTAGGGAAAAGGAAGGGTCGGTAAATAGATTCAGTTGACGCTCTTTTTGGTCGAAAGCCCAAATTCCGCCGGTCGGAGCGACTGTAACGGTGCGTAGCATTGCAAAAGCCCCAGCTTCGATCCCCCCTTTGCCTACTATGCGAACGTCAAGCCCAGAGTGGTCGAATATCAAGATTCTCTGGTTGCGAGGATCTGGGAGAACTAGTCGATTGCTATGTGGGGTGATAAGGAGGTCTATAGCCTGGAGTATCTGCGGGGCAGATGGAGGTAGATCAATGTCGATCAGGCGACCTCCAGAAAATGCGTCTTCCCAGGAGTCAAGGACAATCCCATCTTGATCCGCAAGTTGGATTAGCGCGGGCCGATCCTGTGCGCAGGCGGTCAGAACCAGTGATGCTACGGTCGCAAGACTCACTCGCAAGAAGTTTTGCAGTGTAGCGCGACCGAGGCTATGGCTGGGAATCACTGAGTCAGGCCTGTGGATACTACTGCTTCGCTTTTGCTGATAGCCCATAGCCACCGATCCAGTAGCTCTGGATTCTTGCGGTCAGGTTTGAAGGCTGCCTGGATACGCCAGTTGCCATCGCTTAGGAAGTATAGAGGGGTTTCGATGTATCGTTCTTCGCGGACGAAGGGGAGAGCGTGTCCGAGGACTTCCGCATCAACATAGGTGACCGGGAAATCTAGCAGGCCTTGGAGTTGTAGCTGTAAAGAGTATCGGCGTTCTCCTTGGCTGTCTTGACGGCTCTGCCCGACAATTGCGCGGTACTCCAGACCCTTTCGTTCTACCTCCTCTCGGTTTTCCTTGAGAATCCGCAAACCATCCCGTAGGCAGGTGATGCATACAGTGGGGTTGTAAGCAATCACAACGTAACCACTGGCAGAGTTAGGTTGACTTGGAGTGCCTGTGTGTAGGGTCGTTGCCCCTTCTGGGAGGGCACTGCCGACTAAAGCGGTGAGTTCCGCGTTGGCAAGATTGTTTTCCAGGAGAGCCTGACTGCGAAGTTCAGCCTGTTGGCTCTGGTTACGCAATCGAAGATTCTGGAGAACGAGGGTGCCGAGACAGACGAGGCACCCGACCCCCAATAGCAGCATCGGAGTCCAATCCCTTCTGGTTGGAACTGAACTTGAGCCCTCGTCTTGTGGGCCGGATGGGGTTGTCATCGTACTTGGCGTAGGCTAGGAGTCTGCGCGGTAGAAATGGCTCGACAAAGCGATAGTCTTGGAGCATGGCAACCTCGTTCCGTCCGTACCAACCCGATCAGTCCTATCTGCTGCCTCCCAATCCCCGTGACTGGCTAGAGTCGAGTCACCTGG
>JAJRVQ010000018.1 GCA_024277255.1 Acidobacteriota bacterium
ATCGTGGCCGGCATCGGGGTCTACAAGCAAGCGCCGGACGAGCTCGGGCCCCAACTCGCGGCTTGCGCGGGCACCGGCGGCTGGTCGCTCTTCGCCTACAGCTCGCTGCTGGAGAGCGCCAACCAGGAGCAGGATCGCAGCCGGGAGGCCAGGGAGGTCCGGCGTCAGTTGCGGGCGGTGCTGGGCGCTGATTAGTGATGCTTGCCAGATCACGGTCTGCGGTCCAGAATCATGCGGCAGCGTCGACCACTGCGCCGGAGGATGTCCGTGTCGGTCTGGACCTATGCCCGCAAGACCATCTTCAACCGCCACTCGCGCGCTTGTTGCTGGAAGCATCCGATTCAGGCTGCACGCATGGTGGTGGGTGTGGGCGTGAATCACGGGCTCGGTTTGGTCGAACGCTTCAACTCGTCGGGCCGCCAGGAGTGTCCTGTCTGCCGCTGGCGCGGGCGTCGGTTTCGCACCTTCATCTCGCCCGACATCGTGATTCCGGCCAGCATCTGTCCGGTGTGCGGTTCCTTCGATCGACACCGCCATCTGGTGCTCGGCATGCGCGAGGTCCTGGCTGACCGTAGTCGGGTACCGAGCATGATCCTCGGCCTGTCACTCTCGCCGTCGATGACCTACTTGCTGGCCCACGAGGGCCTGGGCCGCTGCTTCAAATCCGATTACGACCGTCGCGACCCGCGGCACGAACCCGAGGTCATCGCCGATCTGTCGTGCAGTGGTTTCGCTGCCGGCGCCTTCGACTGGGTCGTGTGCAGCCATGTACTCGAGCACGTACCGGATCTCGAACCGGCCGTGGATGAACTGGTGCGCATTCTGCGTCCCGGTGGTCTGGCCTGGATCCAGGTCGCTTATCAGGAAGACCTCCAGGAGAGCCGCCGCATTCCCCTCGATCCCCACGATCTTGACGCCCACGCCTGGCGTTTCGGCGCCGATTTCGCCGAGCGGATCCGGCGCTCCGGCTGGGAGATCACCGGCGAGCATGCCGCGGTCCTGGATCCGGCCGTCAGACAGCGCCACGGCATTCATCCGGTGGAGCGTTACTGGGTGGCACGGAAGCTCGGCTGACCGACACGCTTGTCTCATCCACCAAAATATCAGATAATTCAGGTTATGGCGGAATTGGCCGCCATAACTGCGGTCGTTGGAGCTGGCGGGCGCGGGTGCGCCCGCAACTCAACGTCCGGGGGCGTCGTCAATCGTGGCGGGGGTTCTGATGCGGTTTGTGCTTGTGGTTGTGTTGGTCAGCGGCGTTGCTGTTGCTCAGGTTCCTTTGCCTGCGGCGCCTACCTGGATGTCTGATGAGACTGCTCTCTATGGTACTGGTCTCGATATCGGTGACGTCGACGGGAACGGGTGGCTGGATCTGGCGGTGAGCAACGGCAACGATATGGCGTTGGCGCCCAACCTCGTGTACCTGAACCAGGGAGGGACGCTGCCGACCACCGCCTCGTGGGTGAGCAGCGACGCCCGCTTCAGCGGTCATTGCCAGCTCGCCGACCTCGACGACGACGGCTATCCCGAGCTGATGGTTTGCAATTACATCACGTCCGACTGGGGACCGGCACAGGTGCAGGTCTACGACAATGTCGAGGGCGTGCTGGAGCTGTTGCCGAGCTGGGAGTCGCCCGCCGACATCCACACCTTCCGTGCTTCGTTCGGTGATCCGGACGGCGACGGCGATCTCGACCTCGCCGTGGCCACCGGTGAGGCTTACAACGGTTTCCTCGAGCCCAACCTCGTATTCTTCAATGTCGATGGCCGGCTCGAAGCAGTGGCGAGTTGGTCTGCCGCCACCACGGACGCCAGTTACGACGCCAAGTTCGTGGACTACGACGGCGATGGCGATCAGGACCTGGCCTTCCTCGGTGGCGGTGCGGGTGGTCGCGTGACGATCTACGAGAACACCGACGGTGTACTCGCCACGACGCCGAGCTACATGACCTCCGAGACCGACAACGGCAATACCTTCGACTTCGACGATCTCGACGCCGACGGTCGCCTCGACCTGGTCGTGGGTTTCAATTCCCAGCTCCAGGGCAGCGGCAACTTTGCGGCCTATGTCACCGCCGGCGGTGATCTGCCCACCTCCCCCACCTGGCGCAGCGACTTCTCCGGCTACGCCTCGGCCGTGGTCTGCGCCGACCTCGACGGCCGCGACGGGCCGGACCTGGTGACCGGCGGTTGGTGGGAGCCGGTCCGGATCTACCTCAACGACGGTAACGGCGGCTTCGCTGCCACACCGGACTGGCAGACCGCGCCGGCCTGGGAGTCGGTGGTGGAGAACATCTGCTTCGCCGACCTCGACGAGGGCCGGACCCGCGGCGAATCGGCTCTCATTCCGGCGGGCACCACGCTGTTCCAGTTGCCCCATCGCCACCTGCAAGGTATCGATTGGCTGTGGCTGGGCGACATCGAACTGGGGCCCGAAGCCTGGTGCGGCAGCCTGCGCGATGGCTGGATCTCCCTCGCCGCGCCGGCTGAGATACCGATCCTCGTGGAGTACCGGGTGAGCGACAGCCTGGACCTGGCGATCAGCAACTGGGACGATGCGACCTTCGTGTTCCACAACCTGATGACCACGGCCGCGCCGACAACCACGCCGGCAGCGGTGCCGGCCGAGGTGCGGGCGTGGCCCAACCCGTTCAATCCGCGGACCACGTTCGGGTTGCGGCTGGCCGTCGATGTGGCCAGTGCGCGATTGCGAGTGTACGATCTGCGGGGGCGACTGATCGAGACGTTGCACGACGGGCCGCTCACAGCCGGGGAACATCGGATGGTGTGGCAGCCGCGCGCGGTGCCTAGCGGTGTCTATCTCTATCGGCTGGACGGCGGCGGTCAGGTCGTCACGGGGAAGGTCGTGCTCGCCAAGTAGGTGCGGCTCGGTAGTCAGTGACTGCAACAGTGAGGTGAGAATCCCATGCGGCGCGATCCTGTCTGTAACATGGAAGTCGATGAAACGACTGCCGTCACCGTCGAGCACGGTGGCGAGGCGTTCTATTTCTGCTCCGAAGGTTGCCGCGACAAGTTCCTGGCCGAACACCGGGACCGGAAGCCGCGAACGTCCTACGAACTCATCATCATCGGCGGCGGCCCGGCGGGTCTGACCGCTGCTGTTTACGCCGCCAAGTTGAGAGTCGACACTTTCGTCCTGTTGCAGGATCTAGGCGGCCAGGCCATCGACAGCACCAAGATCGAGAACTACATGGGCTTCGATTTCATCACCGGACCGGAACTGGTCCACAAGTTCAAGAACCAGCTCATCCATTCGAATTACGTGGATCACAAGATCGCTGAGGTGGAGAAGATCGAGAAGACCCCGGAGGGTTTCCGCGTCACTACTTCGGACCTCGCCTCGTATCTCACCAAGGCCCTCGTGGTCGCCACCGGCATGACCCGCCGCAAGCTCCGCGTACCCGGTGAAGAAGAGTTTCAGCGGCAGGGTGTCTTCTACGGGAACATCCAGGACCTTTCGTTCGTGCAGGGCAAGGATGTCGTGGTCATCGGCGGCGGCAACTCGGCGATCCAGATCGTCGACAATCTCTGCACGGTCGCCGCGAAGACCTATCTGGTGGCCCGGAAATTCGAAGCCGACCCTGCCGTGATGAAGAACTCCGACGGCTTCGCCGCCGCCGAGAAATTCGAGGGCTGGAAGATCGAGCGCCTCGACGGCGACCGCTCCGGATTGCGTGAGGTCCAGATCCGGAAGGCCGCCACGAGCGAGACGGCCACGCTGCCGGCGGCGGGTCTGTTCATCGCTATCGGCCTGCACCCGAACTCCGCACTCGTCTCGACCCTGACGCAGTTGAACGAACGGGGCGAAGTCATCATCAACCCCGACTGCTCCACGGATATCCCCGGCCTTTTCGCCGCCGGCGACGTGACCAACGCGTATGGCAAGAGGATCGTCATCGCCTCCGGCGACGGGGCTCGCGCGGCTCTGGCGGCCAAGCAATACATCCTCGCGCTACGCCGGGAGAAGTAGCCGGCCACGCGAGATTCCCGGCACTCAGAACGGCTCCCCGAGCGTCTCGCACAGGAACTTCAACATCGGCTTCATGTCCCGGTACTTCGCTCCGATCCGCTCGAGGGCGTCGGCCGCCAGCACGTCCTTCTGCGCCAGTGGGATCCACAGACCCCAGTCCTTTCGCTTCAATTCCTCGGCCATGGGGTGGTCCCGGGGATAGCCGGCCGGCACGCGTTGCAGACGTTCGCCGAACTGCTGCATGGGCTTCAGCGCCGGTGCATCGCAGATCTTGCGCCACCGGTCCGATCGTGTGGCCACCGCCTCGCGGATGAGTCGTAACGCCGGCGTCGGCGGCCGCCACAGGCCCGCTGCGGCGCCGCAGTTGCCGGGCTCGAGGTGGAGGTAGAGACCGGGGGCGTGGGCGTCCTTGCCGGATTCGTGCCGGAACTGGAGAGCGCAGTGCGTCTTGTACGGGCTCTTGTCCCGGCTGAAGCGGACATCGCGATAGATGCGGAAGAGCGAGCCGCCGGTCGGCCGCGGATCACAGACCAGGTGCGGACTCACTGCGCGGACCTGGGGGCCGAAATCGGCGATGAACCGCAGGGCCGGTTGCCTGAGGCACTCCTCGTAGCGGTCCTTGTTGGCCTGGAACCAGTCGCGGTCGTTGTTGGCCGCGAGGTCCCGGAGATAGTCGAAGAGCGCGCGGGTGAAGTAAGGCCTGGCCATGATTCCTCCGGTCAGGGAGTTGCTCCGATGTCAATCTCATTCAATGTCGAATCCCCGGGACCGTCAACCAGCTGCCGAACCAGGCTGCCCGGACGCCTCGCGCATGCAGATTAACGATGAAAACGTGACCAGACTGTCGAAAGAAAGGACCACGGTGACGCGTGGCGGCGGGCAGGCCGCTTCGAAACCCGGGTAAGGAATTCGACATGATTGGTTGTGATTTCCGGGAGGAAATCAGACGAAAGTATAGCGAAACATAAACCCGCGCGCAAGAGGTATTTACCGAGATATAGCGTGTGGTGAAGCTACAACATGTAGTTAAAAACACTTGTGCCAGCATAATTTGCAAAGAATGATCCGGGACCGACCGCCCGATCCCACGATTATCTCCCAGTCCAGCCACACTCAGCCCCGGGGGACCAGATCCAGGCACTGCTGGCTCGCTCTGGCTCTCCTGGCCACACTCCAGTTCCCCCAGCCCCCTGATCCCATGGAGCCTCGAAAGATTTCGCTACGCCCGCGACGTGGCTGCGACAGACCAGCGCCGCACCTTTCGCCGCCAATGACGCTGTACTATCTTCCTGC
>JAJRVQ010000019.1 GCA_024277255.1 Acidobacteriota bacterium
CAGAGGTCAGGTGCGATCAGTCAATGATGGCCGCCGCCGCCGTAGCCGCCGCCGCCGTAGCCGCCGCCACCGTGGCCGCCGCCGTAACCGCCGCCGCCATAGCCGCCGCCGTGACAGGATGACATCAGCGCGCAAACTCCGATTACGGCGATCAGCGCCGCTACTGCTTTGATGGATTTTTTCATGGTAGGTTTCTCTTGTGGTTTTGGACTTCTGCAGGCGAAACCTCGGACTGAGGCTTCCGATATCGGAATCAAAGCTGCCAGATTTAGAGGAACTGGGCAAGGCTGAAACAGGAAAGAGTGATCGGCTGGCAATGAATGTCGTTCGAGGGGAGGCCTCTCAATACGAGGCGTGGGGTCCACGAGATTTTCTTGCCGAATCTGTCGTTCCCCTCGAAACTCATCCCTATGAAATCATTTCTGCCCCGTGCCATAGCCCTCCTCCTCGGTCTCATCTCTTCCGGTCTGGTTGAAGTGGCGAATGGTGAGCCGAGTGCCTCCGCCGACGCCAAACTCGTCGTTGAACGCGGCACACTCCTTTTCGAGGATCAGTTCGAGCGCGACGAAGCCATCCCGGACAAGGAAGACATCGGCGGCGGCTGGACCACCAACAGCAAATGGCGGGCCGCAGGCAGGAAGCAGGTCGATCTCGCCGACGGCGCCATGGTGGTGACGCGGGTGCCGGAGGCGGATCACGGGGTCGCCATTTTTCATGACGTCGCCTTCCGTGACGGTGCCGTGAAGCTGCGTTTCAAGTTGGCGGAGGGAGAGAGTTTCGCAGTCGATTTCGTTGATCGGGAGTACAAAGCTGTCCACGCCGGTCACCTCTGCATGGCTCGGGTGACTCCGAAGAACGTCATCATCCAGGACTCGAAAACCGGGGTCATGGACAACAAAATCCGCGAGCGCCGCCTGGCTGGCGATAAATCGCCGGATCTGACCAAGCTCATCAGGAGCAAATCCAAAACCCTACCGCATCCGACCGCGACCGGGCAGTGGCATGACCTTCTCATCGTCATCGAAGGCTTCGCCATGCGGGTGACCATCGACGGCGAAAAAGTCGGCGAGTTTCGCTCCGAAGGCATGGCCCACCCCACCAAGCGCATGATCACCCTGGCGGTAAACAAGGGCGCGACCTTCGACAACATCAAGGTCTGGGCCTTGAAGTGAAACAGACGCAAGGCTGTTGGCGGCGGCAGCTAGGCGTTGACTCCGCCGCCGAACCCTCTTTGGTTGGCGGGCCAACCCTGTAGGCTCGATCATCGACTTCAAAATCATGCGCATTCTCTCCGGCATCCAACCCAGCGGACGACTCCACATCGGCAATTACTTCGGCATGATGGAGCCGGCGATCCGGCTTCAGGACGAGGGAGAGGCCTTCTACTTCATCGCCAACTACCACGCGATGACGTCCATCCACGACCCGGTCGCGCTGCGGGAAAACTCCCGTGATCTGGCCGTCGATTTCCTCGCCTGCGGGCTCGACCCGGAAAAGGCCACCTTCTGGCGGCAGGCGGATGTGCCGGAGGTCACCGAGCTGACCTGGATCCTCAGCTGCGTGACGCCGATGGGTTTTCTGGAGCGTTGCGTGTCGTTCAAGGACAAGATCGCCCAGGGCATCTCATCGTCGCACGGGCTGTTCGCCTACCCGGTGCTGCAGGCGGCCGACATTCTCATCTTCGACTCGGACATCGTGCCGGTGGGCCGCGACCAGAAACAGCACCTCGAGCTGACCCGGGATGTTGCGCAGAAATTCAATGATCGATACGGCGACGAACTGCTGCGCATTCCCGAGCCGCGCATCCGCGAGGAGACCGCCACGGTGCCGGGTCTCGATGGCCGCAAGATGAGCAAGAGCTACAACAACACCATCGACATCTTCGAGGAGACGGAGAAGAAGCTGCGCAAGAAGATCATGAAGATCGTCACCGACTCCACCCCGGTGGAGGCACCGAAAAATCCCGACGGCAGTTACCTGGTGCAGCTCTATGAGTTGTTCGCCTCGGCTGACGCGCTCGACGAGATGAAAGCCAGCTACCGGGCCGGAGGGCAGGGCTACGGTCACTACAAGCAGCAGCTTTTCGAGGCGATCTGGAGCTATTTTGCGCCGATGAGGGACAAGCGCGCCGAGCTAATTGCCGATCCCGGCTACGTCGATGACGTGCTCGAATCCGGCGCCGGACGCGCCCGTGAAAAGGCGCGGCAAGTGCTCGACCGCGTGCGCCAGGCGACGGGGTTGGCGGGGTAGGCCGGGCGGCGTTGGTGAGAGCGGTTTGCCTCCCTATTTGAAACTTCGAAACTGCCTTCCCAGGGCTCGATTCTACGTAGCTGGATTCAAGGAGTAGCGGTTTTCAACCGCCGCAATGGGCGCTTCCTTCTCTACTCAGCGACGGGCCTCTCCGGGGTAGGCTCGGCCTTGCCCTCACCGCTGTCCTCCTGGTCCCTCTCCTTGTTTCCATTTGAATCCTTCTCCAGCGCCGGTTTGGCGGCGTCGACGACTTGCTTTTCCTCCGGTTTGGCTTCGTGGTGATTTCTCTGCCTGGTGTAGACGAGGGCGCCTTTCATGGCGTCCACTGCGCGGGTGAGTTGGATGTCCTGGAATTTTTCGATCTTCTTGCGCTCCTCAGGATTGAGCGACTCGCGATTGAACCAGCGGGCGAGTTGCTGCTCCTCCTTGGGGGTCAGGGAGGCGACGATGTTGGGTATGACGCCGTTCTCGTGGATGGTGCGGTGGCTCGGCGTGTAGTATTTGGCGGTGGTCAGGCGGATGGCTTTGCCGCCGCTGTTTTCCAGCGGGCGGATGGACTGCACCGAGCCTTTGCCGAAGGAGGTCTGGCCGACGATGATGGCGCGCTGCATGTCCTGCAGGGCGCCGGCCACCACCTCGGCGCCGCTGGCGCTGGCGAAATTCATCAGGATAGCGACGGGGTAATCGCGGTCGCGGCGTTTGCGGTCGGCTGTGGTGCGGTAGGGGCGGATCTCGCCGGAGCCGGGCTTGCCTTCGGTGGTCAGGACCAGGGAACCGGCCGGGACGAACTCGCCGATGACGTCGATGGCGCTGTTGAGCAGGCCGCCTGGGTTGTTGCGCATGTCGAGGACGAAGGCCTCCATGCCCTTCTTTTCCAACTCGTCGAGTGCGTCGGCCAGTTCGTCGGCGCTGGGCTGGCTGAACTGCAGCAGGCGGGCGTAGCCGATCTTGTAAGGGGCGGTGAGTTTGAGGTCGAGCAGGGTGATGTCTTTCACTGTCGACTGCTTGATCACCTCGCGCACCATCTCGACCTCGATCAGGTCCTTGGTGGCGGGACGGCGCAGGGTGAGTTTGAGTTTTTCCCCGGGCTTGCCCCTGAGCAGCGCCACCGCTTCGGTGAGGCCGACTTCCTCGGTGAGGATGTTGTTGATTTTGAGAATCTGATCGCCCGGCAGCACGCCGGCGCGGGCGGCGGGTCCGTCCTCGCGCACAGTGACGATGGAGAGGATGTCGTTGCGGATGGAGATGGTGATGCCGACGCCCTCGTAGGTGCTGCCGGTGTTCTGCTGCAACTGCTTGAACACCTTCGGCTGCATGAACTGGCAGTGGGGATCGAGATCGGCCAGCATGCCGGTGAGGGCGCTGTTGATGAGTTTCTCGTAGGTGACCTTTTCCGGGTCGACGTAGTTCTGCCGCACGATTTCCAGCACCCGAGTGAACAGCTCGATCTGCTTGAAGCCCGCAGCGTCATCGGCGGCCTTTGCCGGGGACGGCTTGGGCTTGGGGGTCGGTTTTGGGTCGGGTTTTGCGGGCGGCTTTTTCGGTTTGGGCTTGGTGTCGGGTTTGGCTCCCGCATCCGGCTTTTTGCCGTCGGGCGCTTGGTCGCTATCCTGCTTCGGTTTCGCCGCGTCCCCGGGGTCCGCTTTCGGCGTCGTCTTGGGTTTTTCGCCAGCAGTCGTCGCCGGTTTCTTGTCCTGCGCGTGCAGGGGCGGGAGGGTGAAAGCTGAGGCCAGCAGGCCGAGGCACACCATGATCGCGGGCAGGCGGAAGTCCGGGCGTTTCATGCCGTGAGTCTCCGGGCAACGGCAGGGAAATTCAAGCACCGCGTCAATGCGCCGAATTTGAGGCTTTGCTTTTTCTGTTGGAAGCCGAGAATCGCCCGTCATGAATCCGAATATCTGCTCTCTCCGTCTCCGCTCTTTTGGTGTCGCCCTGGCTGCGGCATTCGCCCTCCCTCTGGGCGCCGTCCGCGCAGAGTTGAAACTGCCGGCCATCATCGGTGACCACATGGTGCTGCAGCAAAAGCAGGCCAACCCGATCTGGGGCTGGGATGCTCCCGGAACGGAGGTCAAAGTCACCCTCGGCGCTCAGACGAAAACCGCCAAGGCCGGCGCCGACGGCAAATGGACGGTGAAGCTCGACCCACTGCCCGCCAGCGCCAAACCGGCCAAGCTGGTGATCGAGGGCTCGTCGCGTCGCGAGATTGAGGATGTGCTGGTCGGCGAGGTGTGGATGTGCTCCGGCCAGTCCAACATGGCGTTTCAGGTGGGTCGCGACTGGAACGGCGACATTGAGGCGCTGAGTGCCAAGCTGCCGAATTTGCGCCTCATCTCCGTGCCGCGGGTCGGCGTTCAGGAGTTGCAGGATGATTTCAAGGGCCAGTGGGAAGCTTCCACTCCCGAGAACAGCAAGAACTTCAGCGCGGTGGGTTTCTTCTTCGGGCGCTATCTTCACGAGATCCTCGGCGTGCCGGTGGGGCTGATCGACAACGCCTGGGGCGGTTCCGCCGCCGAAGCCTGGGTGCGGCGTGACACTCTGGAGAAAGATCCCCGTTTCCAATCGCTCATGGCGAGCTGGAAACAGCGTGAGACGCAACTCGCCTCTCCTGAAACCAAAGCCAAGTTTGAGGCCGCCCTGGCCGCATGGCAGGACAAGGTGAAGGAGGCCAAAGTCGCGGGTACCCGGCCCCCTCGCCGGCCCGTTTCGCCCCAACAGATCCTCGGCGGCCAATCCCGGCCCGGAAACATCTTCGCCGGCGTGGTGCACCCGACCCTGGGCTACGGCATCAAGGGTGTCATCTGGTATCAGGGCGAGAGCAACGCTGGTCGCGCCTGGGATTACCGAACCTTGTTTCCCTTCATGATCGAGCAGTGGCGTGCGGAATGGGGCCAGGGCGACTTTCCCTTCTACTGGGTGCAACTGGCCGATTTCAAGCAGGAGAAGGAGCAGCCGGAAGACGCCCAGTGGGCGGAACTGCGCGAAGCGCAGACCAAAACCCTGAGCCTGCCGAACACCGGCGAGGCGGTCATCATCGACCTCGGTGAGGGCAACGACATCCACCCGCGCAACAAGCACGACGTCGCCGCGCGCCTGGTGCGCTGGGCGCTGGCGAAGGACTACGGTTTCGACAACATCGACCCGCAAAGCCCGACTTATGCATCGGTCGCCTTCGAGGGCAACAAGGCCGTCCTCACATTCTCCCATGTCGGCGCCGGCCTGCGCACCATGGACATCAGGGAGGTCGAGGGCTTCGCCATTTGCGGCGAGGATAAAGTCTGGCACTGGGCCGAGGCCAAGATCACCGCCCTGGACAAGATCGAAGTCTGGAGTGCCGACGTGCCCGCGCCCGTCGCCGTGCGCTACGCCTGGGCCGACAATCCGGTATGCAACGTGTTCTCCCGGGACGGCCTGCCGATGACGCCGTTCCGCACCGACGACTTCCCCATGATCACCGCGCCGGAAAAGCCCGCGGTGGCGAAGTGAGCAAAGAAGGGGGCGAGAGTGTTGCCGGTGCCGGGCTGATCGCGCGGCGGAGGGCGGGCGCTCTCTTCCCAATCCTTATCGCGTCGCTTTCGCATAGGCCCGCCACCGCCCATCGATAGCCTCGGCCCCGGGTTTGCCGTCGAAGATCACCAGCCGATAGCGCAGGATTACGGTCTTGCCCGGGCCGATTTCCCAATCGCTTTCCTGGGTGGGCACGTAGTTGAGGAAAACCTTGCCGTTGTCCCAGGTGCGGATGCGCTGCGGCGCGTCGTGATTCTTTGGATGACACAGGATCGCCACGGTCGCCTCTTTTCCTTCGGCTCCCTCCGCCGGGCCAAACATGGCTACCCAGCGGGCGCGGGTGGCGTGGCTGTTGGTGCGGTCCAAACCCTCGGAGGTGAGGTAGTCGCTGTTGTCCTTGTTCCAGCCATGCGGCCCGCGGAAGGCCACCCCGCCACCGTAGCGATAGGCCGGCAGCGCCAGCGGCTTTTTGGTAACGTTGGTCTGGGTGATGACGTAGTCGATGACGTTGGCGCCATCGACAAATGCCGCGTCAATCGCCAGCGACTCCTTCAAAATCACCGTCGGCTCCGCGTCGGGGCCGTCGAGATAGGCCACCTGTTCCTGGGCCGCGGTGAATCCGCCGTCCCGGATCTCTGTGGCTCCGGCGAAGCGCACTCGCCCGGTCTTTCCCTTCAGGTCCCAGAAATTCGGCGTCTGGCCATCGTACTCGGTATGCACCCAGGCATGCCAGAGACCGAGGTGATGATAGTGATCCTTGGGATGAATGCCGGTGACCATCCCACCGCCCGGTGCGTGCAGCGGGTGGATGAAACCGCTGCGCCGAAACGCCGGGTCGGTCCCTTGCGGCGGCGCCACCTCGGCCTTGTGATAGGTCAACACCGGCACTTTGCCCAAGGAGAGCACAATGGCGGCCTCGGTTTCCTTCACCGTGATCGGTTCGGCGGGTCTGGCGAATCCGTCCGTTGTGAACGACAGCGAGAGCAGAAGACTGATCGCGGAGGAGGTGAGCAGTGAGGAAAGTGACATAGGTTTCGGTGTGGAACGATTTCGCGAGCGAGGCTTGATTGCCGACTTCCGTTCCATCAGCAGAACAAGCTCGGCTCGCGATTTCAAGCCCGGCGAACTATGATTTTAAAAGGGAATAGCGAGGTGGTCCACCGTCTCTCAGACTCAGGCAGCGACAGCCACTTGCGGGATGGCAAGTGACACGCCCTGAGAGATCAGACCCTCTGCTTTCTCACTCGCCCGCGATCTCGCCCAGTTCCTGTGAGAGCTGGAACAGGCGGCGCACCTGCGCCACCGGCAGATGGGGGATGTCGAGCCGGGTCTCCCGATTGAGGAGCACGGAGAAGGTGGCGAGGCCGTTGCCCTCGTCCTTCATGAGGGTGTTGGTCACCGAATCCCAGCGGTGCGACTCCAACTCGAAACCGCTGCGCTTGTGGTGAAGGATGAAGAGCCGCTTGTTGGTCATCACCAGCGTCACCTTCTGCTTGCTGAGCAGGCCGGTCTTTTCCTGCACCGCGATGTAGTAGATGTCCTCGCCGGTGGCCAGCAGCGGGGTGACCGCCTGAAAGGAATCCGCTACCCTGTCGCGATCCTGGCCGTCATCGACGAAGTGACTGATCTGCTCCTGAACCTCGAAAACTTCCTCTATGGGGGCCCAGTCGGCCATGCCCTCGTAGTAGACGAAGTCCTGGTTGGCGATCTCGCCGTCGCGCAGCCGCGCGAACACCTCGTCGATGGTGAACGGCCCCAGCGCCGTCTCTTCGCCGCGGCGCATGATGGAATATTGAAGCTGGTCCGGCTCCTGCGGGGCTGCCGCGGCAGCGTCGGGGGTTTCGTTTTCGCTCATTTCCTCGGTCAGGGGATCGGTTGCGGTGGCGATGCTTGCGGTCATGATCGGTAGCTACGTTGAAATTCCAAGAAAAATTTACCGTGACGTATTTACATTGTCAATCCTTTGAATGGTCTTCGCGGTTATTTTTCCAGCGATGGAACCGCGCCGGGGGGCGATGGTTTCGATTTTTGGGAGGCGTTTCGGTGTCGAATTGGAGTTTGGTCGCTGGGCGGTATCCGTGGCCAGAGAGGCAGGGGAGACGCCTGCGGTCCCCGTGTGCGTGGACCGGGAGATCAGGCGAGCGACCCGTCGTCCGCGACCAACGCCACCCACTCCGGCGGGATGCGCCGCGGGCGCCCCGCGGGCAGTTGCACCAGTACCACCACCTGGCGGCATTCGCTGAGCAGTGCCTCGTCGTCGCCGATGCGGTGCATGTCGAAGCGGCAATGCATGCGCACCTTCTCGAGGCGCTCGACCCAGGCCCTAACCCGCAGCCGATCACCCAGGCGCGCGGGCTTGCGGTAGTCGATCTCGGTCCGCGCCACTGTCGGGAACAGCCCGCTCGCCGTCATTTCCGTCACTGTCAGCCCCAGGGCGTCGGTCAGACGGGTGCGCGCCACTTCGTAAAAACGCAGGTAGGCGATGTTGCTGACGACGCCGGCGCAGTCGGTGTCGTAGAACATGACTTCGGCCTCGGTGTGGACGGGAAACTGGGGGTTCATGACAGGCGGGAGAACTCTGAGCGTTTGCCATCTCCCGGACAGACCGTAGCTTCCCATTCTTCCCCGAGCAACACCGATCCGATTCCTCTCCCGCCGTGAATTCCCGAGATCTCCGCGCTGACTTTCCCATCCTTTCCCGCACCGTTGGTCCCGGCGCCGGCAAGCCGCTGGTCTATCTCGACAACGCCGCCACCACGCAGAAACCGCGTCGGGTCATCGAGACAGTGGATCGCTTTTACCAGCACGAAAACGCCAACATCCACCGCGGCGTCCACTACCTGAGCATGAACGCGACCGACGCCTACGACCGGGCCCGCGAGCGCATCGCCACGGCCATCGGGGCGCCTGATCCGGCGGAGGTGATCTTCGTTCGCGGCACCACCGAGGCCATCAATCTGGTGGCGTCGAGCTTCGCCGGGGATCGCTTCGCCGCCGGCGACGAAATCGTCCTCACCGTCATGGAGCACCACGCCAACATCGTTCCCTGGCAGTTGCTGGCGGAGCGCAAGGGGCTGGTGTTGAAATGGGTGGACGTCACCGACTCGGGCGAGATCGATCTCGACGCCTTCCGCGCTGAGTTTTCCGGCCGCACCAAGCTGGCAGTTTTCGCCCAAGTGTCGAACGCGCTGGGCACCATCAATCCGGCGCGGGAAATGGTCGCCATCGCGCGCGAGTTCGGCGCCGCTGTGCTCATCGACGGCGCTCAGGGCGTGCCGCACGGGGCGGTTGATGTGACCGAACTCGGCGCCGATTTCTACGCCTTTTCCGGGCATAAAGTGGTCGGGCCGGACGGCATCGGCGTGCTCTGGGGACGGCGCGAACTGCTCGACTCCATGCCTCCCTATCAAGGCGGCGGCGACATGATCGAGCGCGTCACCAAAGAGGGCTCCACCTTTCGCCATAGCCCCGAGCGTTTCGAGGCGGGCACACCGAACATCAGCGGCGCCATCGGCCTCGGCGCGGCCTTCGATTACCTTGGCGAGATTGGCTGGGAAACCATCGAGGTCAGCGAGCGCGACCTGCTCGAATACGCCACCGCCCGCCTGCGCGAGATCGACGGTATTCGCATCCTCGGGCCGGCGGACACTGGCTCCAAGGTCGCGGTGATTTCTTTCACCATGGACAGCGCCCACCCGCACGACATCGGCACCATTCTCGACACCGAGGGGATCGCCATCCGCGCCGGGCATCACTGCGCCCAGCCGCTGATGGACAGGTTCCAGGTGGCCGGCACCGCCCGCGCTTCCTTCGCCTTTTACAATAGCCGCGACGATGTCGATCGGCTGCTGGACGGCATCCACAAGGTGAAGCATTTTTTCGGCTGAATCGCCGACCTTCCTTTCCCCTACTCCTTTCGACTCATCCACCGACTTGCCATGGACGATCTCTCCGACCTCTACCAGGAAATCATTCTCAGCCACAACAAGCGGCCCCGCAACGAAGGCGAACTCGATCCCCGCAGCGGCGACGCGGAGGGCTACAACCCGCTGTGCGGCGACCGGCTGCGTGTCTATGTGCGCGAAACCGAGTCGGGCAAACTCGACGCGGTGACGTTTACCGGCGAAGGCTGCGCCATTTCCCGCGCCTCGGCGTCCATCATGACCGCCGCGGTGAAAAACCTGAGCCGCGCCGAAGTTGAGGCGCGCATCGCCGCCGCCATCGAAATGCTCACCGCCCGCGAGGATCCCGAGATCGATCTCACGGTGATGGGCGACCTCGCCGCCCTTGTCGGCGTGCGCCATTTCCCGGCCCGCATCAAGTGCGCGACCCTCGCCTGGCACACCCTCGAGTCGGCGCTGAAAGGCGACGGCGGCGTGTGCACCGAGGAGGAGTAGCCACCACCGGTCGCCATGATGCTCGAAGCCTATCTCAAATCCCGCCGTCGGCTGGTCGACGCCGAGCTGCGGCGACGCTTGCCTTCCGCCCGCGCCCGTCCGGCCACCATCCACGAGGCGATGCGCCACTCGATTTTCGCCGGCGGCAAACGGCTGCGGCCCATCCTTTGTCTCGCCGCCGCCGAGGCCTGCGGCGCGGAGGAGAACGGCGAAGCGCTGACGAACGCGCTGACCCTCGGCGCGTCGGTCGAGGTGCTGCACACCTACACCCTGATCCACGACGATTTGCCGTGCATGGACGACGACGACTTCCGCCGCGGCATGCCCACCTGCCACAAGCGCTTCGGCGAGGGCATCGCTGTGCTGGCGGGCGACGCCCTGCTGACACTGGCCTTTGAAATCGTCGCCTCCCTGCCTCACCCGACGCCGCGCCGTTACCCGCTCGCCCCTTTCGTTCGCGAACTCGCCGAGACCGGCGGCAGTCGCAAACTCATCGGCGGGCAAGTGCTCGATCTGGAGGGCGAGGGCCGCGGCGCCGACGTCACCCCTAGCCAGTTGCGCTTCATTCACGAGAGCAAGACTGCCGCCCTGCTCACCACCGCGATCCGCTTCGGCGGCATGGCCGCGAATGCCACGCCAAAACAGTTGCAGGCGCTGAGCGTTTTCGGCCACTCCCTCGGCCTCGCTTTTCAGGTGATCGACGACATTCTCGACGTCACCCAAAGCTCGGAAACGCTCGGCAAGAGCGCCGGCAAAGACCAGGCCGCCGGCAAGGCGACCTACCCGGCTCTATTCGGACTCGACCGGTCCCGCGCTCAGGCCGCGCGCCTAACCGCTCGCGCCCGCGAAGTGCTGCGGGTCTTCGGCGCGCGGGCCGATCGTCTCCGGGAAATCGCGGATTCCCTACTGGCGCGGGAATATTAGGGCTACCCCGCGGAGCCCGGGGAGGGGCAGTTTGTAACCACCGGGCTGGGCGCCTGAAGGCACCGTTGGCAGAAGGCGAGATGCTTGCGGTCTCAATGCTGTCGGCTGAACTTTCTCGGGCTTTATCCAAGTAGAGTTAAGCGAGTGGAATTCAGGAGCGGTGGCGGTTTACACTTTCACATAAGCCGCCAAACCGTGGCGACCGCCTTCACGGCCGAAGCCGCTCTCTTTGTAGCCGCCGAAGGGGCTGGTGGGATCGAACTGGTTGAAGGTGTTGCCCCAGATCACGCCGGCCTTCAGTTGGTTCGCCAGTTGGAAGATCTTGCTGCCTTTGTCGGTCCAGATGCCGGCGCTCAGGCCGTAACAGGTGTTGTTGGCGCGCTCGATGGCTTCCTCAGGGGTGCGAAAGGTCAGCACGCTGAGCACCGGGCCGAAAATTTCCTCGCGGGCGACCCGATGGCTCGGGGTCACGCCAGTGAAAAAGCCGGGTCGGCACCAGTAGCCCTCGTCGGGTAAAGAGCAGGATGACTCCACCAGATCGGCACCCTCGGCGACGCCGGAATCGACCAGTTCGCGGATGCGGGCGAGTTGCTCGCGGGAATTGATGGCGCCGACGTCGGTGTTCTTGTCGAGCGGATCCCCGACCCGCAGCGTCTCGATGCGGTCGCGCAGTTTGGCGACGATTTCATCGTGAACGCTCTCCTGCACCAGCAGCCGGCTGCCGGCGCAGCAGACGTGGCCCTGGTTGAAGTAGATGCCGTTGATGATGCCCTCGACGGCCTGGTCGATGGCCGCGTCTTCGAAGACGATGTTGGCCGCTTTGCCGCCCAGTTCGAGGGTGAGCATTTTCTTTGTCCCGGCCACCGACGCGGCGATCTTCTTGCCGACGCCGGTGGAACCGGTGAAGGCGATCTTGTCGATATCGGGGTGGTTTACCAGCGCGGCGCCGGTGTCGCCGGCTCCGGTGACGATGTTGACGACGCCGTCAGGCAGGCCGGCCTGCTGAAAAATCTCCGCCAGATGCAGCGCGGTGATCGAGGTGGTCTCGGCGGGTTTGATGACCACGGTGTTGCCGCAGGCGAGGGCGGGCGCGATTTTCCACGCCGCCATCAGCAGGGGAAAATTCCACGGGATGATCTGCCCGGCAACGCCGAGGGATCGCGGTTTGCGGCCGGGGAAGGCGTATTCGAGTTTGTCGGCCCAGCCGGCGTAGTGGAAGAAATGCGCCGCCACCAGGGGCAGGTCGATGTCGCGGCTTTCGCGGATGGGTTTGCCGCCGTCCATGGACTCGAGAATGGCCAGCTCGCGCGACTTTTCCTGGATCATGCGCGCGATGCGGAACAGGTATTTGCCGCGCTCGGCCGCCGGCATTTTGCTCCACCCATTTTCGTGGGCGGTGCGGGCGGTGCGCACCGCGAGATCGACATCGGCGGCCTCGGCGCGGGCGATGCGGGCATGGCGCTTGCCGGTGGCCGGATTGATGGACCAGAAGGTCTTGCCGCTCTTCGGTTGGACGAATTTTCCGCCGATGAAGAGGTCGTAGGATTTCTTCAGCGGCACGGGAGTGGTCTCCGGCGCCGGGGCGTAATCCCAGGCCGAGCCGAAGTTCAGCGCGGGAGTTTTCGAGGAGGATTTTTTTTGGGTCGCCATTGCGGGGGAAGGGAGCGAGGTCAGGGCCAGCGGGGGATGCTCGCGCGGAGAGGGGGAGGCGCGGAGTTTTTGGCTTATCCGAGAGAGAAATAGTCGCCGCTCTGGTAGTTGCCGTCGGTGAGTTTGGCGATCTGCAGTTCGACGTCGCGCAGCAGGGAGCTGGCGCCGAAACGGAACAGGTCGGGCGTCAGCCAGTCGTCGCCGAGGGTCTCTTTCACCATGACCAGATACTGCAGCGCCTCCTTGGCGGTGCGGATGCCGCCGGCCGGTTTCACGCCGACACGGGCGCCGGTGGCGAAGTAGAAATCGCGCACCGCCTCCAGCATCACCAGGGTGACCGGCAGGGTGGCGGCGGGGGACACCTTGCCGGTGGAAGTTTTGATGAAATCCGCGCCGGCCTTCATCGCGATCTGGCTGACCAGGCGCACGTTGTCGTAGGTTTGCAGTTCGCCGGTCTCGAAGATCACCTTGAGATGGGCGTCGCCGCAGGCGGCCTTCACCGCCACGATCTCGTCGCGCACCCGGGCCAGGTCGCCGGCCAGAAAAGCGCCGCGGCTGATGACCATGTCGATTTCCGCGGCGCCCACCGCCACTGCTTCACGCATGTCGGCCAGGCGGATGTCCAGCGGATACTGGCCACTGGGAAATCCCGTCGCCACCGAGGCCACGACGAGTCCGCTGCCTACGAGTTGCGCCTTCGCCTCGGCCACCATGTTGGGATACACGCACACCGCGGCGCAGGGCGGGCAGTGATAGCGGGGAGTCATCGGCTGGCGCGCTTTGCGGCATAGCTGCGCCACCTTGCCCGGGGTGTCGGCGCCCTCCAGGGTGGTGAGATCCATCATCGAGACGATGGTCTTGAGCCCGGCGAGCTTGGCCTCCTTCTTGATGGAGCGCTTGGTGAACTTGGCGGCGCGCGCCCGGGCGCCGACCTCGTCGACGGCGGGAACGGCAAAGCGGGTGGTGAGCGAGGCCGGTGGAGTCATCGGGAAAATCAGCTCAGCTTCACCATGTCCTTGACCAGTTGCCCGTAGAGAAAAAACAGGCCGCGCCAGGAGTAGCGCACCGTCTCCGGATCTTCGTGGTCGGGCGCGATGAGGCCGCGGTCGATGTTGTGGCGGATCTGCAGCTGAGTTTCAGTTTCCATCCGGCCGGGCAGGGCCTCGGGAGTGTCTTCGGCCAGATCGGCGACCGCCACGCCGAGGCGCTCGAGAAAATCACGGTGCTCGGCGAGCAGTTTCTCGAATGAATCGGCGCCGATCACCCGATTGACGCGGATCTCGGGCGCGATCTTCAGGGTGTGACTGAAGGGGAAATTCCAGGTGCGGTAGGTGCGGCCGTCGGAGGTGCGGGAGGTCAGGGACACATAGACAAAGGAAATCCCCTGCTGCTCGCTGAGGCAGATGGCGGTCTCGGTTTTTTCCTCGTCATGATAGAAAATGCGGAAGAACTGCCGCAGATCGTCCCACTCCCAGCCGGTGTCCTCGACGTATTCGAAACCCTCGGCCTCGACCTCGTCGGTGAACTCGTTGAGGTGGGGGAAGCGTCGGGAGTTGGGTGGCGTCTGGCGCTGCAATGATTTGCGCAGCGGTAGCCGCAGCTTGCGGATACGGGTGAGCAGTTCGACCCACGGCAGCAGAAACCACATCAGCACCCCGGCCACGCCGGTAATGTGGCTGCCGGTGAGAAACCAGCCGGCCAGGTAACTCGCCACCAGGATGGTGATGGCGCCGGCTTTGCGCAACACCGGATGGGCAAAGCTCCGCAGTGCCAGCGCCAGCGTGACGACGCCAAGGAAAATGAACAGTTGTGTCATGAAGAGTGAAACAGGGAGGATCTTCACCCTACCAGAGCTTCGGCGCGGTGAAAATGCCTGTGATGGGAATTTTTTTGGCGTTTGCCCCGAAGATGGGCGTTGATCTGATCGCCGGGTTGTCGCAGAGGTGGAAGTGGTTCTTGGGCCTCACTCGGGGCTACGAAAATGCAGGCGGGACGCCTGCGGTCCCAGTGCAGAAACATGCGAGCCCTCATCCAGCGAGTTTCCCAGGCCGGTGTCACCATCGATGGCGTGGTGAAATCCCACATCGGCGGCGGCCTGCTCATTCTGCTCGGGGTGGAAGCGGCGGACACCGAGGCGGATGTCGCCTGGCTGGCGCGCAAGATCGCCCGACTGCGGCTGTTCGACGACGAGGCGGGCAAGATGAACCGCTCCCTGCTCGACACCGATGGCGACGCCATCGTGGTCAGCCAGTTCACTCTTC
>JAJRVQ010000020.1 GCA_024277255.1 Acidobacteriota bacterium
GCAGCGCGCCGCCGTCAGCGGTCATCTCCGGCTCGTCGAAGGCGATGTGCACGGGGCGACTGCACAGGGATGGAAACAGAACAGACTGTTGCGTAGAATTGGACATGAGAGAGCCTTGGAGGGTTGCTGGAAAGTACTTGTCAGAAGCTATTCTAGCATCCAACAGGGCTCTTCTCTTCTTTACGCACTCAAACTTCGTGCATAATCCGGGTTAGGGCATCTCCGGGGCCAGATATGTCGACTACGCGGCGCACTGGGTACGCTCGAACGGCATCTTGGCCCCTGGAACTGCATCACACCTCCAACCCCGCGCCGTTCTTGCGCAGCCATTCCTTGCGCTCGCGGTAGTCGGGCATGAGCTTGTCAACCTCGTTCCAGAAGGCGTCGGTGTGGTCGCGGTGGTGGAGGTGGCAGAGCTCGTGGACGACGATGTAGTCGATGATGGTCTGGGGAGCCATCATGCACTTCCAGTGGAAGGCGAGTTTGCCTGTGGGTGAGCACGAGGCCCAGCGCAGGCCGAGTTCGCGCACGTCCACGCCTGCGGGTGCGACGCCGGCCTTCGGGCCGTAGTAGTCGACGCGGCTGCGTAGGCGATCGATCCCCTTGGCGATGTAGAAGTCTCGGAAGGCGGCCTTGGCTACGGCGATCTCGCCCTGCTCGACCAAGTCGCGTCGCAACAGGAAGCGGCCGTCCTTGAGCCGCAGTGGCTCGTCCTGGTCGCCGACGAGCAGAAGCCGGTAGGCACGGCCGAGATAGAGAAAGCCCTCGCCGCTTTTGTACTCCCGCAGCACACGGGTGGCGTTAAGATCCCGCCACTCGGCGAGCCCTTTGTAGATCCAGTAGTGCTTGGATTCGACGATGTTCTCGACCTGATCGTCGTCGGCCCACTCGGGGGCGCGCACCAGCACGCTGCCGTCGCGCTGGATGATGATGTCGGCGGTCTTTCGCCGGCTCCGAACAACCTCGTATGGGATCTTCTCCTTCATTTCGTCAGCTTCTCGTGGCGTTTCTCCGCCAGCTTGACGATCTCGACAGTGATGCGCTCGTGCTTGGCGTTGAGCTCGGGAATTTCTGCGAGCAGGATCTCCGTGTCGATGTTTCCCCGCAGCTTCTTGACCTCGATGGGCTTTTTCCAGAAGTCCAGCACGCCGATGGTCTCCTGCAAGATCTCCACGATGCGCGTGAGCAGTTTCTTGAGCGGTGTCCGGGCTCGCGCAGGGACTTCCTTGCCGTCGTATGCCAGCTGGACGACGTAGTCGTAGAACGTGGTTGCTTCTCTGCTCAGGCCCTCGATCATCTCCTTGCGGCCTTCGAGCGCTTCCTTGCGCAGCTCCTCGTACTGTTCGGCGAGCACGTCCCAGTCGTTCTGATGCTTCTGAATCAGTTGCTCGAGCTTTTCGCTCAAGCGCTTGTAAAAGGCGGGATCTTCGTCGAAGTGTACGGTGCAGTGCTTGCGGATGGCGTGCTCCATCTCGCTCGCCTTCGCCTCCGGATCGCCACGTGAGTGCTCTTGCACGTGGCTGAGGAAGTCGTTGGACAGGAGCTCGATGGGCGGGATCTTCGGGTTGATCCCGAGGTCAATCAGGTGCTCGTTGATCAGCGCCTTGACCTTCTCGCCCGCGTCGTTGATGTCGAGCGAGTCGTCTTTGAAGCGCTCCTTTGTCATCCGCAAGAGGTAGCCGAAGCGGCGCGCGGGCCCGCGGTACAGCTTGCCGGCCGCACTGGGCAGGATCAGGTTCAAGCTCTCGAGGAACTTCTTGAGGTACACCTCGAAGTCTGCGCGTTTCTTGATGTCTGCGAGTTCACGAACGGCGGCGTGGACCACCTGGACCTGCTGTGCGACCGTGTCTAGGTCGTCGTTGACGAATTCCTCGATGTGCTCGACGCCCATGCCGTGGAAGTGCTGCAGCAGCCGCTGGTAGCGCTCATCGAGGACGGGCAGTTCGCTCAGTACGTCTTTGAGCCCCTCCTGGATGTCCTTGGCGTCTTCCTGCGCGTAGATCGAGAGCGCGAACGTGAGGTGGTTGGCCAGCCCGCAGTAGTCGACGATGAACCCGCGGTGCTTGTTGCTGGCCACGCGGTTCACGCGCGCGATGGCTTGTAAGAGATTGTGCTCGCGGAGCTTCTTGTCGATGTACATCACCTGCTCCACGGGCGCGTCGAACCCCGTGAGCAGCATGTCGCACACGATCAAAAAGGCGATGCCGGTTAGCTCTTTATCCGGATTCTCGAAGTCAAAGGGCTTACAGAAGTTCTCCACGGCATTCCAGCGCTTTGCCTCCTTGCGCGCCTGGGTCACCGCCGCCGGTTCGTTGGTCGGATCCGACGAGATCACGACGACGGCCTTTAGAAAGCTGAGGCGCTCGATCAGCCCGGCACCGGGAGCTTGCTTGCGCTTTTCCTCCTCGACGCGCTCGGCGAGCGCCTTGCGGATGTATTTCTGATAACGGATCGCTGCGAGCTTGGAGTGGCACACGACCTGGGCCTTGAACCCATCGGGCGCAATGTTGTCTACGTAGTGCCGAACCATGTCGCGCGCGATGGCTTCGATGCGCTTCTCCGCCTCGAAGAGATCGCCTTTGGCCCCGTACTTCTTCTTGATGGCGAGGATTTCCTCCTCCGAGCGCTCCTTGAACAGGTCCTCGAACTTCACGTCGAAGCCGTGCTTGTCTCTGATCGCCGTGTCGGCGGTTCTCCCCTCATAGAGGATTTGGAGAGTCGTACCGTCGTGCACGGCGTCCATGAGCTTGTAGGTGTCGATGTAGGCGCCGAAGCGTTTCACCGTCCGCTTCGTACCGTGGCGCTCGGTGACCAGCGGCGTTCCGGTAAACGCGATGCGGGTCGCGTTCGGGAAGGCTTCGAACACGTTGTTGCCCAGGTCGGAGCCTTGGGTCCGGTGGGCCTCATCGATCATCAGCACGATGCGCTCCGAGTCGTTCACCACGCCGAAGGTCTTGGCGGACGGAATCGCACGGTAGAGCGCACCTGTGGACTCCGCCGCCTTGGGCACCCCGGCCTGCGGAATGCTCTTTCCTCCGTACCTCAGCGCCCGAGCGACGGTTGTCGGCAGGGCCTCCGTGCGCTCGGCGAACTTGTGGACCATCACCATGTTTACGTTGGAGGCATCCGTCGACAGGTCCCTGCGCAGATCCTTGGTGTTCTCGATGACGTGGACCTTGCCGCCGATGAGCTTTGCCGTGCGCGATAGCTGCTGTTCCAGGTCGACCCGGTCGTTTACGAGGACGATCTTGAAGTCTTCCAGCTCGGGGTCCGCCCGCAGCATGCGCGCGACGAACACCATGGTGAGCGACTTGCCCGAGCCTTGCGTGTGCCACACGACGCCGGATCGCTCTTCCGCGGTTTCTCCCGTGCGCAGTCGCTCGGCGATCTTGCGAGCCGCGCGGTAGTGCTGGTAGCGGCAGACAACCTTGATGCGCTTGCCGTCGTCGGTGTCCATGAACACCGTGCAGGTGCGCAGGATGTCGAGCAGCGTTGCCGGCGCGAGCATCCCCTGGATGAGCTTTTCCTGTTCGCGCTCGACACCCAGCGGCGGTTGATAGTCGCGGTTGCTTTCGGGCCAGATGTCCTTCCAAGCGTAGAAGTGCTCATGGCCTGAGGTGATGGTGCCGAACTCGGCCTTCTCGCCGCAGGTCCGCACCAGTAGCAGGTTGGAATAGAAGAGGCGCGGCTCGCCCTCGCGAAGGCCTGCCTTGATCGTCTCCGGCCGGCCGTTGCGGTAGCGCAGGAGCTGCACGAAGGCCTCGTACATCGGATTGGCAGTGTTGGGATCTCCGATCGTGGCCTCGACGATGACGAGGGGAATGCCGTTTACGAAGACAACGATGTCCGGGATGATGAAGCTCTTCACGCAGCCCGGCGTCTCGATGCGGAACTGGTTGATGGCGTGGAACCGGTTGCACTTCGGCTCGGCGAAATCGATCAGCTTGACCACCGGGTCGGCCTCGCCGGTGACCTCGTTGCGGTCGACCTGGGCCTTGAGAAAGAGCCCCTGGGTCGTCTCGTTGGCTTCGAGCAGTGTGCGGTTAGGCTGGCGCAGGATCTGGTCGCGCAGGTCGTCGAGTTGCCGGTTGCTCAGCCAGGGCTCGCCTTCGGGCGTGAGATTGATCGAGCGAACCGCCTCGCGAAATACCTCGGGGAGAAACCACTCGCGGAAGCTCGTGCGCAGGCTCTTGGCCGGATCGGTGGGGATGCCTTGCCCCTGATCGGTGACTTGCCAGCCCAGCGCCCCGAGTTGATCGAGGAAGGGTTTTTCGACGTGGAGGTACTCGCTCAAGGCGTGCCTCCATGGTCTTTGAGCCACCGCCGCCCTTTGTCGGTGAGGCGGTAGCGCTGGTTCTTGCTCCTCGGCCTGTCTGGGAGGGTCATCTCCAACAAGCCTGCCTCCAGGATGTGGGCGAGGGCGTTCTTGAAGTTGCCCGTTCGGGTTTCGTAGCCCAGTGCTCCCAGCAAATCATGAGTGCTTCTCGGGTGCTCCAGGCATGTTTGGAGGATCCTGCGTTCGATGTCGCTGATGGGCTCATGGGCCTCATCATGGGCCTCATCATGGGCCTGGTCATGGACCTCCGAGCGGGCCCCCTCTGGCCGTCGAAGCACTAGGACAAACGACCCGTCTTCCAGTCGAAACGCGGGCTCGGGCAGCCCCTGCGCCTTGCAGCGCTCGATCATGTCCAGGGTACCCGTGCCGGCCTTCTCGATGTATTTCACGAGGAAGAGGGGCTCAGCGATCAGCGGGTTGCCCGGGTGCGACGCATGGGGTCGGCGAAGCGCGTCGAGGGTCAGGGCAGAGGGCAATCTTCCCGGGTTCCAGATTTCGAGACGATCAGCAAAGAGCATCACCTGCACGCTGGCTGCACTCGTGTAGTCGCGATGGGCAACCGCGTTGACGATGCCCTCGGTGACCACCTCCTGGGGCAGGTCATATTCTACGGGCACGGCGGGACCTGCCTCGCGGGTGCCCACGCTTCGGGTGAGCTTGCTCATGACAAAGTCCACGGCCTGGTCGATCAGATCAAAGACGGTTCCTTTGTAGATTTGGTACGACGGGATCGGCTTGCGCACTTTGGTGCCATGAAAGTGCATGCACTTGACCTCCGAAGAGATCAGAAAGCGCTGCGGCCTGTCGCCAAAGAGCAGGACGGCCGCGTGGTTCGGGTGTTCGCCGTCCATCAGGTCCAAATGTGCCAGGGCGTCGGGTAGCGGCGTGTCCTCCCTGAGCCGATACTCCCGTGCGCTGCGCGCCTGGCGCAGGAACCAGGCGAGCTTGTCCTGCGAAAGATCATCCAGCGTCGCCTTGGGGCACGGCGATGCATCGAAGGGGCCGGAGCGGATCAGGCCCCGCTCTTCCAAGAGTTGTACGAGCGATGCGTAGACCGCGGTGGTTAGCTCCGGCAGCGCATCGAAGCGACGCCGAACAAGCTGCTCGCCGACGTCCCGGATGAGTGCGGCCATCTTGGGGTGGCGCTTGTTGTCGCCATAGCCCTTGATGAAGATCAGCCGCGGCTTGCCAAGCCGCGTGGCTTCGTCGAACTCGCGGTGAGTCGGGGACAAACCGTCGCTGTCTTCCCAACCGTATTCGTCGCCGAAAATCCCGAGGTAGATGTCGCAGCGTGAAACCTCTTCGAGGAATACCGAATCGGCACGGCGATCAGCGGCAGGAATCTCTTCGAATAAGAACACCTCGAAGAACTTCCCCAGCAGGGCATCACTGTGGATGTAGTCCCGCAGCGCCTGTCGCTCAGTCGCCAGCTCCTTCTGCACGCTGCTGAGGAAGATGCGGATCATGCGGGCACCCGTTCCCGCGGGAGCTCGGGCAGCACAACGCCGGTGAGGTGAACGAAGCGCTCAGACATTCGCCGCGGCCTCCTTCGGTTCGGCCGCGTCCGCCACTGAGACCCGCACGCGGCCGGTGAGGAGGTCGTGCATTAGGCCGTGCTTCAGACACTGCAGTTTCCCAAGTGCGTCTCCGAGTGATTCGATTTCCTCGTTGTGTTCTCCGAGAATCTCGGCAATCTGGCGTTGCACTCCAACCGGCGGTAGCGGCACTTTCAGCGCTTTCAGTTGAGCGGTGTTGATGCCTTCTCGCGTACCTCGGCCCTTGTCTCGTTCAACCTGACGCCCAACCATTTCGCCGTTGAAGGCGGCCTCGATGAACAGAGGTGCACACTTCTCGTGGTCGAGTGCAACACGAATGATGTGATAGTTGATGATGCAACCATCCACCAAGTCTGTGGCGATCGCGTTTCTGCCTGTGGTCGCCCCTTGACGGGCAAACAGAAGGTCCCCAGCTCGAATGGTGTATCGCTGAAGCTCGCGCGCCTTGCTTGGAGTGACGTGGAGCAAATGGGAAAGATCTAGGTGTCCTGCCTGCACGTTGCCAATCCGCAGGACTGGAACCCCGTCGTCCACAAAGTCGTCGTTTCCGAGGTCGGCGCCGAAGGGGCCGGTGAGAATTGGCTGACGCCTTTGGTCCGCAACGTCCAGCAGTGATCCTGCAGTCCACCCCACAGGAAGCGGGCCAAACGGTGTTTCGGTATTCTTGGCCGACTGTAGGCGGCCGTCCTTGGTGATACCTCGGGTGAAGAGGTCGTGCATCAGGCCGGCCTTGATGGCTTGCGTCTTTGCGATCAGCGCTTCGGTCTGCTCGATGGCCTCGTCGACCGTCGACAGGATTTCGGCGATGCGTTGTTGTCTCGGGAGATCCGGAGCTGCAACTGGCATCGTGCTGAGATCAGCCGAACCAATCGCAAGAAACGTGGACCCTTGGCTTCGCCGGTGCAGATACGTGAGGTTTTGTTCGATCGCGTGAAGTAGGAATGTGTCGTTGGCCACACCCGGCTTTGCGAGCACCGCCGCGAGTCCCCGCCCGATGCAGTAGTCCTGGTCTGCTCTGTTCGTTGTCCCGACGGGCGCGCGCACGCTGATCAGCGTAGAGCCGCTTCGAGCTACTCGGAGCGGAGGGGAGCAATAGACGCGTGCGAAGGGTGAACGTGGACCGAATTCGGCGCATCCCTGCAGGAATGGCAGGCCCCACTCATCGCCATTCACATAGTAGGAGTCGGGGGATTGTCCCATGGTTATGTTGGCTATCTCGCCGAGAGGCGCCTTGGGCATTTCGTCACGCATAGCCAAGCTCCCCCAAAAACCCCTCCAGCTTGGCCGTCGCGGCGTCGCGCCGCTGCTCGATGTCGGCCGCCGTGACGGCGTACTTGTCGTGCAGGTTCTCCAGCGCGGCCAGACATGCTCGCTGGTCAGCTCGCAGGTAGGACTCATAGGTCTGCACCAGTAGGCGATGCATCCGGTCGAGGATCACCCTGCGCGCTTCGTCGCGATCGATCTTCTCGCGGGCGGCAGCGACCAACTCATCCTGCTTTTTCTCGGTGGCACGCAGGTCGGCCTTGAGTTGCCTCGCCTCGTCCTCGAGCGCCTTGTGGCGAGCGAGCTGGCTTTCGAGCTCGCTCGCCTCGTGTATATAGGACTCCCAGTCGCCTCTCTCGCCTTCCTTCTTGGCGATGCGGGCCTGGCCTCGGGCCTCTCGGATCTTCCGCTTGAGTTCCTTGACCTGCTCCTTGGGCAGCACGCCCGTGTCGTCCTCGTAGTCCTCCTCGTCGGCGGCGCCAAACAGCGCGGTGAGCTCTGCGAGCCGCGTGCGCTTAGCGTCCATCTCGGCCAGCACCTCGGGGAACTGGCTCTCGAGAATGTCCGCGTCGGGGATGAGCTCAGGGCCCCAGCCGCTGGCGGCGATGGACTTGAGGTCGGCCTTCAGCTCGTCGACATAGCGGGCAAAGGCGCCGCGGATCTGGTGGCCGGTCAAGAGCTTGCTCTTGGCAAAGGTCTCTTCGATGGACGCCAACAGGCTTCGCCGCAGGGCGTAGACATTGCCTTTCTTGCTGTTGGAGGGCGCCAAGGCCTCGATCTCGGGTTGGTGCTTTTTCCACCAAGCGTCGAGGGTATCGAGGAAGGCTTTGTGAGCGGACGCGACACTCGCGTCACCGTTCACGATGTCGGCGAGCGCACGCCGGTCGGTGACCTCGGCGGTAAAGTCCAGGTAGTCGGTCGTGCCGGGCCGGGCTCGAAAGCAGCGCGTGCGCAGGCCAGGGTAGTTGTTCCAGAAGTGCTCCAGGGCGTCGACCTCGCTCCTGGGAACGCCACCCTGCAGGTGGGCACGCACGTCGTGGGGCTCGGGCGGTGGCGCGTTGTCGACGTAGCGCCGGATGTTGCAGTTGAAGTCTTCGGCCTCGATCTCCTCGATGGGAACACGCCGCGCGTAGCCGAGCATCTCCTCCTTGGCGCCGCTTGTGAGCGTGCGGTAGGCATGCACGATGCGCGAGATGTCCTCGGCACGCAAAAAGTTCTGCGCCTTGCCCTCGCGATAGTCCCGGTCGGCGTTGATGAACACGACGTGCTTACGCTCTTCTGAGTCCTTCTTGTTCATCACCAGCACGCAGGCTGGGATACCGGTGCCGTAGAACAGCCCCGCTGGAAAGCCGATGATCGCTTCGAGCCAGCCGCGCTCGATGAAGTGGCGCCGGGCTTCGTGTTCCTCGCCGCCGCGAAAAAGCACGCCATGGGGCATGACCGTGGCCATCTTGCCGTTGCCCTTGAGCACCGCGAGCATGTGCTGGACGAACATGAGATCGGCCTTCTTGCCCTTTTCGGGTAGCCACACGGCGAAACGGCCGGGGTACTCGATGTCCTTCTTGATGTAGTTCTGGCTGAACGGCGGATTGGCGAGCACGCGGTCGTAGCGCTTGAGCTCGCCGCTTTCGTCTTTGTGCTGCGGTCGGCGGATCGTGTCTTCCTGGCGGATATCGGCGTGGGCGATACCGTGCAAGAGCATGTTCATCTTGCAGATGGACCAGGTGGTGCCGATCTTGTCCTGGCCGTATAGCGACAGATCCCTCGGGTCACCACCGCACTCGTGGATGTAGTCGCGGCTCTGGATCAGCATGCCGCCCGAGCCCACCGTCGGGTCGTAGATACTCATGCCCGCCTGCGGCTCGACGATCTCGACCATGGTGCGCACCACGTCGGCGGGGGTGTAGAATTCACCGGCCTTCTTGCCGGCGGAGTCGGCGAAGTACTTGATAAGATACTCGTAGGCGGCGCCGAGAAGATCCGGGAACTCGAAGTTCTCGTCGCGCAGGGGAATCTTTTCGAAGTTCTGGATGAAGTCGGAGAGGGTGTCGTCGTCGAGGGTGCGCTGGCCGATCTTCTTGTTGAAGTTTATGTGTTTGAGGACGTCCTGCAGGGCGTCGACATTGGCGTCTTCGAGGGCCTCCAGCGCCTTGTTGAGTGCCGTGCCGACGTTGCTCTTGAGGTGGCGGATCTTGGACCAGCGAGCTTCCTCGGGAACAAAGAAGGTGTACTTGTCGGGGTTGTCGAGCTGCTGGGCGATTAGGGCAGTGGCCATGCCCTTGGCTTTCAGCTCTTCGGCGAGTCGCTCGCGCTCCTGGTCGAAGAGGTCGGACAGTCTTTTCAGAAAGAGTATGCCGAAGATGTATTCTTTGTACTCGGAGGCATCCATGTTACCGCGCAGGTCGTCGCAGGCGCGCAACAGGAGGCTCGTGAGCTGACTCAGGGTGAGCTTGGTCATCGGGTGGGCTCCTTGCGTTCGTCCTCGGTCGCACCACCCTTGCGAACCCACTCGTCCACCTCTGTGAGCTTGAACTTCCATAGGCGGCCGACGCGGTGGGCGGGCAGGCTTCGGCTCTCGATCCATCGGTAGATGGTGTCCTTGGCCACGCCCAGATGGCGGGACACGTCATCTACGGAAACCCAGGGCTCAGACATGGCTCTCCCTCAGCAGCATGAGATCGGGACCATTATCCATGCAGAACCCGATCTAAACAAGCCCAGGTCGGTCAGGATCGGTTTGGATCGTGCACGAGCTGGAGAGCTTCCCAGCGCTGCTACGGATCGCGCCAGTCGAGGGTGCCGAGCAAGGCCCTCCGGGGGACGCGCTCGCTGATGGAGTGACGGCCAGGCGGCACTTCCAGAAACAGGATCTTCTCCTGAATCTCCGGCGGCAGGAGCGGCAGGTTCATGATCTGGGTGACGCGGGCCCGGGTGAGTGCAAGCTGCTGCGCATTCCCGGCCGGGTTTTTGTAGTCACCAGCGCCGATTGGCCGGTGAGGCCCGTCGTTCGGCGGGGCAACCGAATCCACGCTGGCGTCAACAGCTAGCCATGTCGTCCGACTGCAGCATGCTTTACAGGGGATGGCCGCGCTGATAGCCGGGATGGCGCACCCGCCGTCGGCGAGGTGGGCCTTCTGCTGGCTGGCCCTGCTCGATGCGTTCGCGAAGCCCGGAGAGGTCCGTGTACACGCCCGGAGCAATGAACGTGCGCAAGATAAACAGCCCGGCCAGCGCGTACACTGTGAGATCGAGAGCCTCGTTGCGGCCGGTGACAACGTAGGAGACCCGCTTGGAGCCGCGTCGACGGTCCCGCACGATGACTTTCTTCTCGGCCGTCAGTTGCTCAAGATACTGCTCGGGAATCCACTTGGGTAGATGCATGTAGCCCGGGCCCGGCAACTCGATCTGAAGCCGAGACAGGATCCTATCCTTGCAGGCATAGGTGGCGATTAACCAAAGTTGCATCTTCGCCTTCTTGGCCGCGCTTTGCATCGCCAGGCCCGGCCGCGACAGGTAGTCCCGACCGACTACGGCAAAGACTCGTCGCCGTTGCCGCGGGAGCACGTAGCGATCGACTGCATCAGCGTGGTGGCCGCCGCGATCGATCAGCATGATGGGCGCACGCAACTTGCGACCGGCCGCATTCAGGTACTCTCGGCGCCACCACTCTTCGAGCCGAGTCCAAACTGTCTCGTCGGCTCCCGGATCGCCCCAGATGATCTCGTAGTCGATAAGCCAGGACTCCTCGCCGGCGCCGAAGCCGATCGCACTGCATTCGAGCCGGTCGCCCTGGGTATCCACGGTCTTTACGATCACAGCCACTCCCTCGGGTACCGAAAGCCGCGGCCAATCCTCCAGGCGGCCAGCGAGTCGACCCACGTCCAAGCCCCCGGCGTAGTGGTCGAAGGGCTCACCAAGCACGGTGTTCACGAAGACCTGCAGCTTTTCGGGGAAGTCCTTCGCCTCTAAGAACTCCTCAATGATCTCGGCCCAAGACACCCAGCCCAGCGGTGAGTAAAGCGCCGATATGTGAAAGCCCACCGTCTTGCCGTCGCCCGGGGCGGTTGCCTCCCAGCGGCCCCCAGCCAGCATTTCCGCCTTGAACCTCTCCTCGATGAGAACGCCGCAGTGTTCGCACAGGTACTTTGCGGTGTTGGGGATGAGGTTTCCCTTGGCGTCGCGATCACAGACGAGGCGATAGGTTCCGTCGTCATCGCGCCAGCGCAGAACCTGATGCTCGCCGCAGTGGGGGCAGGGGACGAAGTAGCGTCGCTGGTCGGATTGCAGCCACTGTCGGTGAATGCGCGAGAGTCCTTTGATAGTCGGCGTGGAAGGTAGAAAAATCTTGCGGCGAGAGAAATTCGTGGTGCGTTTTTCGGCAATCGACAAAGGATCGCCCTCGCCGTCGATGTCGTGCTCTACGGCATCCAACTCATCGAAGAACAGATAGCGAATCGGCATCGAGCGCAGCGACTTGGCCGAGTTCGCACCGGTCATGATCAGTTGCCCGCCCGGGAATTCCTTCAAGTATATGTTGTTCGCGCCGTCACGCGAGGCGGGCTTCGCTACGCGCTCTCGCAGCGTCTCGCTTTCCGCGATCATCGGGTCTATGCGTTGGCGAACGACGCGCTTTACCATGTCCAGGCTCGGCTGGACCATTAGCATCGGCCCGGGTGCGTGGTCGATCACGTAGCCGATCCAGTTGTTACCGCACTCGGTGCCGCCGATTTGTGAGCATTTCATGAAGACCACGCGCTGGGTGAGTGAGCGCGGTGAAAGCTCATCCATTATTTCCACGAGGTATGGCGTGCGCTCGTTGCGCCATACGCCGGGTTCGTCGGATGCGCGAGTGGTTAACTTGCGCTTGAGTCCGGCCCACTGGCTAACCGTGAGATCCGGATCCGGCTCCCAGCCCGCCGACCAAGCCTCTGCGGCGATTTCGCTTGCGGATGCGAGTTTCATCTCTTCACCGCCGCCGCGATCTCGGTGCAGACGCGGTTGATTTCGATGTCCATGATCCGTTCGATCTCGGCGACGTCGGTCGTTCCGACTACGAGTGGGGCGATGCGCGAGGGCACGCCGATGAGCATATCGCGAGCTTTTCGGGCTGCGTTGAACTGAGCCACGCGCATTTGGTCGGCGTCCACGAGCTTGCTGATGCGCTGCTCGTAATCGACTTTGGCCAGCCGGGCCAGGTAGGACTCTCGGACACCGCGGCTTTGGCTGTAGGTTCTTGCCCCGGCGCCGCTCTCACCCGCTGGAGCCATCGTCGAGGTGGTCGACTCAGGCGGTTGCCAGGGGGCTCGGCGCTGCCCGCGTCTTTTCGTTGCCGTGCTGCTCGGCTTGCTCTCGTCTGTGTTGGCTTCCCAGTCACGGTCGGCGCGATCCGGGTCGATCCGGCCATCTTCGGTGGTGATGCGTCCGGCAGCGATGGCCTTGCGCACGGCAGTGTGAGAGACGCCGCGATGGCGAGCGTAGGCGCGCTGAGACAGCAGCGGCCTATTCGTGGTCATTGGCCGCATCCCCTCGACATTGCGACTTTGGCGAAGGTCAATTGCTTGGGTCCAGCCTCGGCCAATGTTGCCTGCTTGCCGGTGAATACCTGCCAGCGTTGAACAATGACGTCGACGAAGCGGGGATCAAGCTCGAGCAATCGCGCCGTGCGTGCCGTGCGTTCGCACGCGATGAGCGTGGAACCGGAGCCGCCAAACAGATCAACGACGATGTGCCCGCGCTTGCTGCTGTTTAGCAGGGCTCGCTCGACGAGCTCGACGGGTTTCATCGTGGGATGAAGGTCGTTGCAGGCGGGCCGATTAACGCTCCACACGTCACCTTGGTCGCGATCACCACACCAGTAATGTCGGGCTCCCTCGCGCCAGCCGTATAGCAGCGGTTCGTACTGGCGCTGATAATCGGAGCGGCCGAGTGTGAAGCGGTCTTTGCTCCAGATGACAAATGTCGACCAGTGACCGCTGGCTTGGCGGAAGGCGGCCTGCAGCGTGTCGAGTTCGGACGAGGACATGCACACATAGACGGCGCCGTCGGTGACCTTGAGTAGATTGGCGAGCGCGGCGACGAGAAACGCGGCGAAGGCGCCTTGCAAATTGTCGTTGGCTATCTTGCCGGCTGCACCCTCGTAGTCGACGTTGTAGGGCGGGTCGGTAAAAGCCATGCGCCCGCGCTTGCCCGCCATCAGCTTTTCCACGTCCTCGGTCCTGGTTGCATCCCCGCACAACACTCGGTGCCGGCCGAGCAGCCAAAGGTCCCCAGGCTGCGATACTGCGTGCTCTGGGGCGGCAGGCGCATCATCGGCGCTGTCGTCGTCGCCGGTGGTGGAGTCGGCCTCGGCCCAGATCGCGGTGAGTTCGTCGGCGGTGAACCCGGTAAGTGAAAGGTCAAAATCGTCAGCTTCCAAAGCCGCAGGCTCGGCCGCCAGCAGTTCCTCGTCCCAGCCGGCCTCCAAGGCCAAGCGGTTATCGGCGATGACGTAGGCCCGACGCTGGGCCTCGGTGAGGTGATCGAGGACAACGACGGGCACTTCCTCGAGTTTGAGCAACCGGGCGGCCGCAAGCCGCCCGTGGCCCGCTACGATGCCGTTGTTGCTGTCGACGAGGATAGGGTTGGTGAATCCGAACTCCGTCATGCTCGCGGCGATCTTCGTGACTTGTTCATCGCTGTGCGTTCGCGGGTTTTTCGCATACGGCTTGAGCCGATCGAGCGGCCAGAGTTCGATGCGGTTTGCCATCGTAACGGCAAGCGAGTCGTTCACGCGCTGGATCCGAGGTGGTGGAAACCCAAGCGGAGCCCGAAATGGAAACCTGGTTTCCACCCAGGGCGGTGGAGGGAAATGGGATTCATGCTTGTTTTCAAGTGATTTTGTGTCCTTGCGTGGTCTCTGTAGCGGGTGGAAACCTTGGGGGTGGAAACCTGTTTGAAACCCCCGCCGTTAGCGAAATGCCGAGCTTGCCGTCCCCCGCGGCTAAGAAAGCCCCAAAGGAACCAATAGCTACGGAAGAGAACGAGAGGCGTACCGAGCGTCGCCCGCTTCATGGACGTTGCGCGACAGTGCTTCATCTTCGGGTTTCGAAGTCTGCCCCCGTTGATAGGGTGGATCTTCTCTCGGCCGCACTCATAACCGAGAGTCCCCCGTTGCAGTCCTGTCAACCAACGCCCCAGATTGATGGCCGGCGTTTGCGTCCGCATCGTCCGCATCGGCCCTGCTGTGGTTTTTCGCGGGCTTAGCAAGGCCGGTGGTGACGGGATCGGTTCCCCCGTGGTCCGCGCGACCGTTCGCGTCGATGAGCACCGTCCGCACGGGTTCGAACCTGAAGTCGCTGCTGTCACTGGGGTTAGGCCCGGAAGCGGACGGTGCGGACGATTGCACCCCAGCGGATTCTGCCGAACGGGTAATGTGAATGACGCGCGTGCGTGCCCTGCCTTCGCGCCGGAAGTCGATCTCAACGCCGACTTTACGCAAGAAGGTCGCCGCGCGGCGCAAGCGTCCGGCGAGTCCCCGCGGCGAATTCGGCCAGCCCTTGCTCTTCTTTGCGCCGTCGCCCGCCTGATCACCAAGGGCACCCAGAAGTTCCGTGGAAGTGCCCGACCACACCGTCCGCGTTTCCATAAAGGTTCGTAGAGCAGTGGCTATCTGATCGGCCTCGATCACTCCCTCGATCGCTTCGTCGCGATTGCCACAATAAGCGGCGCAGAAGGTCCCGTCGGGCCACAACGCGGTTTCGCATGCGGTCGCCCATAGAGCGAAGTCAGCCATGCGAGGAGGTTCTTCGAGTCGAGTCTGGGGCATCATCCTCAGCCCCCGCACCATGGCGTCGAGCAGTCCGCCGAGAATGCACGGCCGTTCTGTTTCGAAGGCACTCCACAACTCTTTCTCTGGTCGCCGACGCTCGTCTGGAATCGGCTCCAAGGTCAGGAACAGGGCGCGATCGGCGAGATCGGGGCGTGTGACGATTTCCTCGATGCCGTTGAGGACAATCGGGCGGGTAGCGTCGAACAGCACCTCGTCTTGGTCGGTGTAGAGCTGCCGCACCGCGAAGCCGCCGCCTGTAGCGAGTCGGCAGATGGTGTCGGAGATCCAGGTGGGCAGACCCGATACGTTGTCGAAGGTGAGTACGTGGCTGTTGTTCGCCGCTATGAAGAGGTCTCGATCCTCGCGTGGCAGCGCCCTCAGTGGTGCGGTATTCGGGTCCAACAGCGACCGCAGGATGGCCGAGAAGGTGGACTTCGCCGATCCTTGTTCGCCCGATAGAACCAACACGGGATACGGACCGCGATTGCGCAAGACCGCGAGGGCCCATGCAACCACGAGTACGAAATCGGGGTCGCTTCGCAGGTTGAGGAACGGCCGCAGCGCCTCGACCGATCCCCCCGGCGTCGGTTGTGGCAGTGGTTGCATACCTGCGGCGCGGCGGAATCGTACAGGCGGATTGTCGATGACTCTCCAGCCGTCTGTATCTATCTCGACTGCTCGCCAAGCATCATCGGAGAGGTCGAGATAGAGCCGGTCGTCGAGAGCCCCGACGCGGACATGGACCTCGCGTTGGGGCGCGTCGAAATGCGCGTTGGCTTCGATCACATTGAGCGCCGACTGTAGGGCTTCGGAATTCGGCGCGCCTTGCGTGGTTTGGAAGAAACGCCGCGCGAGCCAGCGGCGAAAGCCTTTGGAGCGAATTGACCGGGTTTCGCGATGACCGTCCATTTCTAGATCCGCGTAGCCGGTGTCGTCCGGCGAGTGGAACAACTCGGCTTCTGCCGCCAATTCGATCAGGATGTCGGCCTGCTTCGGTCCGCGCCCACCGGGGGCGCCGTTCTCTTCGGCGATAGCCTTGTCGAGCTCGGTGACCCGGCAGCCGGCCCGCTTGAGTTGTGCCCGTAAGGTCTCGAAAGCTGCTGCGTCATTCTTTTTCAGTGCCACGAGACACTGCAAGGTGTCGGGCACGAAGGGAGCGCCCGGGTCTGTGGCGACCCTTTCTATCAGACCGTCGAGTGTAACCGACGCTGTGGAAAGGGGGGCGAGATCCTTTGGCTCATCTCGAGTTTCGCTTGGCGTAGGCACATCGTGGTCTACCGCTCGGTTGGTTGATCTCACCGATAGCATTGGCTGCGCCAATGTTTTCGCGATGATCTCGCGCACGCGATCTACCGTCATCTCGGCCGAGTACTTCTCGTGATTCTCGGGCACATCGATGTCGGCCAGGTCCCATCCGTTCGGTAGATCTACCGGCAGCTTTACGACGAAGGTGGAGCCGCCGTGCTGGACAATCTTCTGTTCTGCTGCTTGGGCTTTCTTCAGTCCCGTGTCGTCGGCGTCCGGCCAGACCACCACGCGACGTCCAGCGACGGCGCTCCAATCGGTGCGATCGATGCCTGCCGAGCCCATGAAGGTCGTTGCAACAAACTCGGGCAGTGACTGCGTCGCAGCATCGGCCGCCTTCTCTCCCTCGACAAACAGGATGACGTCTTCAGGTCGCGCCGCGATGTTGGCAGCGTTGTATAGCGGGGGAGTGAGGCCGGCGTCGGTCGAGCGCCAGACCATGTGACTACCCTTACGACGTAGCGTCCACGGTTTGACGGTCTTGCCTCTGTTCGGATGAGGCTGGCGCACCGTGTGGGCCACGAGTGCACCACCGGCGTCCCTCCACGTATAGACCGCCAGCGCGTCGATGGGCGCCGAGAATGTCGGGGCGTTCTCGGGGACCGGCACGACAAGGTCGCCGAGGTCGGCAGCCTTCGTAGACTTCGCGGGCTTGACCCGCACCGGTACTGCGCCATCGCTGCCGATCGCCTCGAGCGCGAGATCGCGGGCCTGTGCGAAACTGCAGCGACGTACCGTATGAATGACTTTGATCACGTCGCCCTTGAGCCCGCAGCCTTGACACCGACACGCGCCGTCCCGGCCGACGCCGAAGCTCGGCGTCTTCTCCTCGTGTCCGGGACAGAGTGAGTGTGCCCATCCGCGTAAATCTTCTGGGCCGAAGTCACAGCCGAGCACCTCCTTGAGGATCAGCCGCGCGTTGGCATCCAACTGTGTCCGTCGAGCATCGGTCAGGAGTTCGCCTGCCGATGGGGCGCTGCTTGCCGTGCCCATGAATCAGGCGCCTCCGCGGACGGGCCAGGGGCCACGCGTGCAGTCAGCGGACGCCAGGTTGCCGCACGGCGTGGCGGTGTCGCTATGCGATCTCGTGATCATGGGCCTCGCTCCGCCGCGGTCTATTCGGCGCCCATATAACGGTTTGAGCGTGCCCGGCCGAGGCGAGTTCCTCTTCCCGCGACTGATGACCGGTGCGCCGCTTGAGCGGTACTGGTGGCCTCGCCGGCCGCCAGCCATTCATCCAAGTCGGCTTGGAAGTAAAACACCCGCCCGCGCTTCACGTACTTGGGACCGGTCCCAGCACACCGTTTCATTGCAAGTGTTTTGGGCGAAAGCCCCAAGTACGCTGCCGCGTCCTTCGCGTTCAGCCGCCCGTCCGGGAGCATTATTACTTCAATTCGCCTCATTATTCTTACTACCTCGCATCAATAAGCATCAGATAGATGCTCTCAGAATCAAATTGAGGTTGCAAGGTGCATTAGGAGGAGGTAGACGTAGGCGGAAGTCTCGGGACTCTTGGAGCAGGTGGATATGGCTACAGCGAAAAAGAAGAGGGCGAAGAGTGGTGGGGGAAAACTCCGTCGCACCCATGGGCTCACCGTCCGGCTAGATCCCAAATTGAGGTATCTGGCGGACTTGGCGGCGCGCAAGCAGAGGCGGACTCTTTCCAGCTTCATCGAATGGGCGATCGAGCGCAGCCTAGATGATGTCGTGCTGGACGAGATGCAAGGCCACAAGTTCACTGTCGGCAATAGCGCTGAAGCTCTGTGGAACACCAACGAGGTAGAGCGCTTTGTCACTGTCGCGGTGAACTTTCCCGACTTACTTACGCACGACGAGCGGGTTCTCTGGGAGGTCATCAATGCTGACGCGAGGCTCTGGGGTGTTGACTTTCCCCGGCCCGATGGGAGCGGGGTAGTCACCGCGAACTTTCTGAACTTCCCGCGGCTCCGTGAGCACTGGGATGACTTGAAAGCCGTCGCGCGGGGCGAAGCAGATCCATCCATATTGCCCGGGTCGGAGGAGAAAGAGGCTGATCTGCCAGCGCTGCCCGGTGACGACGGCGACGGCGGGGAAAACTAGGGGAGGGCGGGACGCATGGCGAAAACCTTCCAGAGACTCACCCGGTCGGCGATGCGCAAACTCAAGCCGGGCGAGAAGATCATCGAGCACGGAGTTACCTTCGAGCGGTTGGCTGACGGTGATGGTCGCTTCACCGTCGCCCTCATGGTGGACGGTCGGCGCATTCATCGCGTCGTTGGCCGTGAGTCCGACGGCACAACTCGGACCCAGGCCGAGGAATTTCAAACCAAGATCCGGAACGATGCGAAACACGATCGGTTGTCTCTGCCAAAGGGACGTAAGACTGCGCTGTCTTTCCGCGAGGCGTCCACTCGATACCTTGCTCGGCTTGAGGAAGAGGGCGGCGAGGACATCAAGAGCAAGCGCCGACGTTTGGAGATCCACCTCGTCCCCTTCTTCGGGAACATGCCGCTCTCGAAGATCGGTGGCTTTGACGTCGAACGCTATAAGAAACAGCGCCGCGAGGAGAAGGCGATCAAGAGCAGCGCTGTGAGCAAGGACAAAGAGGCAGCCGAGCGAACGTTCAAAGAGACCGGCACCGCGCCCGGGACTGTCAACAGGGAATTGGCGGTCCTATCTCACCTCTTCAACAAGGCCATCGAATGGGGGTGGATCGACCGCCGCCCCGCGAAGATCAATCGCTTCAAGGAAGGTAGCGGCAGGATTGCGTACCTGACGGTCGACCAGGCGTGCCGGCTGGTCGAAGCTGCCAAGAAAGACGACAATGAGCAGGTCTATCCATTTATCGTCATCGCTCTCGAAACGTCCATGCGCATGATGGAAATCCTCTCTATTCGAAGAGAGCATGTCGATCTACAGCGCCGGATCATCTACATACCGAAGGCCAAAGCCGGTGCGCGAGAGCAACCGATCACGGTGCACCTCGCGGAATTCCTAGCCGGATATCTCCAAGCCATTCCGAAGAGTACGCCTTGGCTGTTCCCGTCTTTGGGGGCAAAGGGTGGTCACACGGTGAACATTCGCAAGCCCTTTCGCCGTGTCGTCGAGGCTGCCGAGCTGGACCCGGACCAGGTCGTGCGACACACCTTGCGCCACACCGCCATAACGCATCTCGTTCAGGCCGGTGTCGATCTGCCCACCATCAAGAGGATCAGCGGACACAAGACGCTGGTCATGGTGGAGCGCTATGCTCATGCCAACGGTGAGCACATCAGGGCGGCGATGGACAAGCTCGACAAGCGCTATCGGGGAGGCGCTGAGTCGGGGCTGACTGACGAGGCTAGCCGATCCACTGCTCGATAGGACAGGCCGTGTCGACGGAGGCTTGGCAAATCTGACAGGCGCGTCTGGTTCCCGGCTACCAGAGTCCACTCCCAGTCGCATCCTTTACGTGTTTGTTCACGCGATCACCTGTCTTTCCGATTATCCGCTTTATGAACTCGAAGTAATCGGTAACGTGCGTCTTCTTACAACTCCTAGCAGCCATCCCGCGATGGGCGATGTCGCCGCGAAGAGCTACAAAGCGGTCAAGTTTCTTCCTTGCCTGGTTGGCGCTCATGCCCGCCCAGTACCAACCCGACGATACCCTTGGGAGTCCGATAGACTCCTCAAAGAGTTTGTCGATCTTTGCCGAGGTCGGCGACATCATGTTCCAGTTCCGCTCTTCTCGCAGTCTCCCCAGTCGCTCATGCAACACCTTTCGCCAGCCGTCATCCGCCAACGACCACACCGAAAGATCGTGTTTTTCTTTCTTTAGCTCTTCGGCAACAATCTTGCGTATATGTTTAGAAAGCTTGCCCGCAGATGGTGCAGAGACGACGATTGCTTCAACCGCTTCTGCGGCAAGGTCCTCGCAATATGCCTCCCAGAACGCGGTGACCAAGACAACGGCGGACTTGTTCAACACCTCTAGACCGTATCTCTGTCCGGCTCCATCACCTCCTATATCGCGATGAATCTTGAGAAGTCGTGTTATATCCCCCGAGTTTCCTGTAAACGCCTGTCGAGCTTTGCTTGGCATGGGATCTCCCTATCCTCGCTTACCTGTCACCTCGTGGAACGCCCAGCCTATTAGAGGTGTGCTCATGTGTTGCCCTGACCGCGCGGATCGTAGCCCGCGCCGTTTTGATGTCCGGCACCCTGGCTGAACGCCGATAGATAACAGGTTTTCTCAGGTCGGACAGCATGTTCAAGGCTTCGACAAAATCACGTTCAACATTTCCAAGTGCTGCCCAACGATTGAGCCCGCTCTTAACAGCACTGTGAGTCGTCGGTCCCTTCGATTTCCCCCGGGCGGGTTGTTGTACAAGCATCGCGCGCGCCGTCCGTTCCGCGGCGAGGAAGAGATTCTCATAAAACGGAGGCCAGAGTCGCTTGCGGAGCGAGTATTCGGCGACCTGCAGGAATGTGGCGGCGTCCTCAAGATCTCGTCGAGCGAGAGATTTGTTGTATCGGAAATCAAAAGCGAAATGCCATTTGCCTCCAACAACGAAGAAAGTCATGTGTCCGCAATTGGGATCGTTGTCCTCGTCGAGCGTGAAAGATTCCACTCGCTCGATTTCTCCGAAAGGAATGACGTCTCCGACTGCCACGCTAGCGCCTGTCCGCGCTAGCGTGGCGATGCCTACGATCCTTGCTTCTTCGTTGAGACGCACCAAAGGTGGACGCCCGTCGGCATAGAAGACGACCTGCGCAGCACGTAACGGGAACGGCTTTGGTGCACGTTTCTCTTCTTGGCGCCGGAGGATCTCAGGCTCCACCCACAATTGGAGCATCTGTGGGATGGTTCGAGTTCTTACGGCCTCATTGAAGGTCGTCTCATCCATGCTCGCTTCTCCGGTTGATTTTGATCGCTTCACTATACCTCGTCACGTTGACAAAGAGATGTTTCCCGTGCGTTTGCTCTAGCCCTAGAATAAGCGCATAGAGAAACTGAGACCCTTCCTGGTCGTGATATCGTGGAGTTACCAGACCACACGACAGCCACCAGAAAGGATCTCAGGTGAAAGAATCTTCTCACGTCCGAGCCAGTCACGTCAATTTCGCAACC
>JAJRVQ010000021.1 GCA_024277255.1 Acidobacteriota bacterium
CCTCGTCGTCTCCGAGTTATCAATCACCTCCCCAAACACCTCCGCCAGCGCAGCTTGTTCCGGCGAGGGCGGCCCTACGTCATTGTTGGCTTGCAGGGTAGCATTGCCCTCAGCATCGATCACCAATTCCTGACCGAAGAGGCCACTGTTGGCGATCTCTTCCACCCGCTCCTTGTCTTCCTCGGTCCCAACCAGCTCAAGAACCTCGCCGCTCGGATCGGCAAACCGAAGTGGATTGTTGCGCACGTAGGCGTAGCGGTTCCAGCTCTGCGCCATGGAGAGTTGAGCGCTTGCTCGCGCCGGATCCACACTCAAGAACCGCCCCGTATTCGGGTTGCAATACCTCGCGTGCATATAGTCTAGATCGTCGCCACCGCCCGAGTTACTATTGAAGTCCCGCTCGTGGCCGGTGAAGACCATCTTCTCCGTATCTACGCCGACGTGGGCCCCTTTGAGTTCCTCACCGAAGCCGAAGTAGGAGTGGGTGGAGACGAAGAAGCCTTGGCCGTCGGTGAGGACCCGCGGCGTTCCCAGGTGGTCGAGCATGAAGTGGTGGGTAGAGCCTTCGGTGTAGTTCTCGGCGGCGAGTAAGAGGCCGTCGCGGTAGATGTAGTCTTTGACTAAGGTCCAGCTGGTCGGACTGATGTCGGCGTCGGTTTCGTAAACGGTGAGCACCTTGTTGTCCAGCCCGCGCAGGGTGAAGGTCCAGTGGTCGGGGCTTTCGGCGGTGGTGAAGTCGGAGAGCCAGAACCGCTCGTCGTCGGCCGTGTAGAGGTAGGTGCGATGGTTGCCGCCACCTTTGAGGGTTTTCAGGTTGTTGAAGGGGTCCCACTCGTAATTGAACTGGGCCCAGGAGAGTTGGTTGCCGGAGGCGTCGTAGCCGACGCTGGTGAGGTGGTTGCTGGCGGCCGAGGTCACGAAGGTGGTGGTCACCGGGGCGCCTGCGTTGCTGGTGGTTGATTGGGTGCGGTTGCCGTAGCGGTCGTAGACGTAGGTCTGCCAGCCGCTGTGGGCGCCGTCGGTGTCTTCAACCAGGCGGCTAACGCCATCGTAATGGTACCGGCGGCAGTAGGCGTTGGTGCCGCAGCCGACCTGGGTGATGTTGCCAGCGCCGTCGTACTGGTAGGGGCCCAGAGCGTTCTGTGCCGCTTGCGATCCGGCGGGGATGCCGCCGGCGAAGTGTTCTGGAAAGAGCTGGTTGTGGATGCGCAGCGGCCGGCGTAGGTGCCAGGGGTCTTCGTCGTGGGTGTCGGTGATCCCGTTGCTGTGTTTGACTTCGTGGACCATGCCGTTGGCATGATACGTCAGACCGGTCAAGTAGCCGGGGATGGCGCTGAGCTGGCCGTAGGTGTAGGTGTGCGAGAGGCTCTTCTGGCTGCTGGGTGCTGTCGTGCAGACGCTGGTGGCGCCGCCGCAGCGCGGATAGCTCAGGGTGGAGACGAGCCCCAGGGTGTTGTAGTTGTAGCCGACGGAAAACTCCGGCATGGCGATAGAGACGTTCTGGGTCAAGGTAGTGCGCTGAGAGACTCTGCCCGAGGGGGTCTTGTACTGGTAGCGCTCGATCACTTCCACCGGGTTCTCGACGTTCTGCGGCCCGCGTGGATCGACCACCCAGTTGGTGCGCGTAGTCTCGATCAATCGGCCCTTGCGGTGGTCGCTGCCGCTGTTCTGGCCGGCGTAGACGAACCGTTTGAGGGACCGCTTGGCGCCGGAAAACTCGGCGACCGCCAGCAGCCGCTCCGCTGCGTCGTAGGTAAAGGCCAGGTCGCTGCGGCCGTCGCTCTTGCGACCGACGTGGCCACGGGCGTCGTAGCGCGAGTAGTTCACCCAGCCGTTACCCAAGATGCCCAGCTCGGGGTGGCGCTCCGAGAGTAGGAAGCCGCGGTGATCGTAGGTGAAGAGTCTTTGCTGCCCGCCTTGGGTCACCTGGCTCAACCGGTTGCCGACGTCGTAGCTGTAGAAAGTCGACTCCGTGGCGCCGTTTGTCCCCGAGGGCTCTTGCACCTGGATCAGCCGGCCATGAACGTCGTAGAATTCTTTCGTCGTCGTTGGGCTTTCGATCAATGTGCCGCCGGCGGTGTGGCCGGTGCCGACCATCACCTTGCGATCGATACGCCGGATGCCGTAGTAGGTCAGGTTGGTGATCTTGCCGTCCGGGGCGATGATCTTGCGCGGCCGGCCGAAGGGATCGTAATCCCGAAACTTCGTCCAACTGTTGCCGATGCCGGCGATGTTGACTTCCGAGACACGATCGCGCAAGCCCGCGGCGTTGTACTCCGTCTTGCGCCGGGCGGTGATGGTGCCGACCCCGGAAGGGTGCGCGGCGCGGCGATCTTCGAGTTTGACCCGGCCGAAGCCGTCGAAGTAGTAGATGGTCTGGGTCAGCCCACCACCGCGCCGCACGGTCGCCTGCGCGCTGTTGAGCCCCGCGGCCGCCAAGTAGGTGATGGTGGTGGCCACTTCACCCGGCGGTGAAACCCGCGTCGTGCGACCCAGCTGGTCGTACTGCAAGTAGGTGGTCAGCCCGGAGCTGTCGCGAGTGCTGGCGGGTAGGCCGGTATTGAAGTCGATGGTGCGGTCGGTGATCTTGTGCGTGGTACCCAAATACTGCGAACTCGCCAGCACACCGAACTGGTAGGTATGATCCACCTGGTACTCGGCCACAGGCAAGGCGAGGTTGCACAGATCGCTGCTGGTCGAAAGCGACTGAAGGTCCCCACCGTAGGAGCGCTCGCTGATCAGCTCGCCGAGGAAGTTGTAGTCAAACTTCTGAAGTTGGTCATGGATATCGGGGTTTAGGAAGCGGTGGCGGCGGCGCCGCTTGAGTTGACCGTCGCTCAGGAAGCAGAAGCTCTCCTTGGAGGTGATGCCCCCTTCGCTCACCGTTTGCTCATCGAAGGTCCCCAGCACCCAGGGCGTGGTGGCCGGCCAGGGCGTGTAGCCAGGGCCTGGTTGTTGGTGATCGTAGCGGCCGTGGTCCTTGTTGAACCGCGTCGTCGAGACCCGGATCGGGCTGCCCATCCCCTTGACCGTCACCGTGCGGTAGTGGCCCAAGCCGTCGAAGTCGGAGTAGGTCACATCACGAATCCGCCCGCCATCGTCTTCATACTTGGTGCGCTCGGCCACCAACCGTTGATTGCCACTGCCTTGGCGGGCACCGTCGGAGTCCCACTCGTATTTGACGTAAACGGTGCGTTTCTTGTTCGTGTCCGAACTCTGATATTCCCGGCGCGAGAGCCAGCGAGCGCCGTTCTTCTCGCGCGGTGAGATCGGCAGGCCGTAGTGCTCTTGCTGGAAGCCGTTCTCGTCACGGTAGGAAACCGAGAAGAAGTGCTCCGTCTTGTGGCCCAGTGGATCGATCACCGTGGTCACCGATTCCTGCGGCGGTTCTGTCTTGAAGCCGGCGCACTGGTATTCGAGCGCTTGCGAATAGCTCCAAGCCCCTTCCAGCTGGCCGTCCATCTGGATGGTGCGCCGTGCGCTGACCCCCGCCGAGGTGCCGAACAAGCCCTTGCAGCCATCCTCGGCGTCGCCGCTGTCCACCGGCAGTTTGTAGACGGCATAGTCCCATTCCAGCTTCCCCAAGGTGGGCAAGGTCAGCTTGCGCAACAGGCCCGACTCCGCATTGCACATCGTCCCGTTGGGCATGTTGTAGGCGCCGAATAGGGTGGGCATCGAGTAGGAGCCGCCCTCCGGCAGACTCACTCCGATTAACAAAGGCACCGTGACATGCGGGTTGTTGTCCACATTGTGCGGGCAGCCGACGTTGATCGTCGGCTCGTCGCTGTAGAGGAAGTTGTAGAGGGCCGGAGAACCACCTGCGAAGGCGGCGAGCTTGACCGACTGCACCCGGCCGTTGGCGCCGTAGTAGGCGGCGGGCTCAAAGGTGATGGTGTGAACCCGCAACAGGCTGTCGCGAATCGTCCACTTGGAACCATCGTGGCTCACGCTCATCCAGCTACCGAAGAGGTTGCGGATCTGGATCAGCCGTGTCGAGCCGTCGAAGGTGTGGATCGTGCCGTCGGGAAACTCCACCGTCGAGCCGCCGCCGGTGACCTTCAACCGCAGGTAGCTGCCATCGCGCGTGTAGTAGACGCCGGCCACCACCGGGTCACCGGGGTGGAGGCTAGAGTAGAAGGTGTGCTCGGAGCCGTCGGGGCCGCGGTAGAGATGGTTTGGGCTGTTGTTGTCCGGATGGCTCGGTGGCAGCACCCTGCCCAGGTCCAGCGTCCACCCGAGGCCGGCGTTGAAGCCAGGGCTCGGTTTGATGCGCGTCAGCGTCGGCCCCGTGCCATTGAAAACCTCTTCCTGTTCCCACAGCTTGGTGTTGCCGATCAAGGTCAGGCCGTAGGAAAGACCTCCCGGCAGGGGGTAGCGCTGGCCGATGGGTATCGTAATGACGAGGTTGCCGTTCAGAAGGTTCACATTGTCAATGTCGCCCGCCTGGAATGAGGTCTCGGCACCGAAGCCTTGCGCTACGTTGGGGTGGTCCTGGGCGCAGAGGCTTGCCGCGCCACAGAGAGCCAAGACGAGGCTCAAAAGGGTGCTGCCCGAGAGGATCGCTGCGCGACTCATCGCTCACCTCCCTGCCCGGTCGTGGCTTCCTCCAAGCGTAAGGCGCTGACCTCCAGCCGATCGGAATCGATCAGGATCACGACATCGCCCGGCGCGAAAGCGGACGGTGGTGGCGTGGTCTCGGCAATCGCTTCCATCGAGGAGGGAGCCAGGCGGATCGCGTCGTTGTGTTCGCCATCGCCATCGGTCTCGCCGCCATCGCTGAGCCGCAACCCCCAGACGCCTTGGCTCTCTGCGGAAAGTTCCGTGCGCACGAGGAGAGCTTCGAGCACGACGTGGCCCGCGTAGCGCAGCGCGGACAACTCGCCGTTGGCTCCCCGTTCGAAGGCACCGAGATCCAAGGGCTGCTGGCGCACAACGCCTCCTGTTGGAACCGCCAGCGCCCAGTCACCGCTGGTCAGATCCACCGCCGCCCACACCGATTTCAGTGCCGGCACATGATCCACCGACCACTCCGCTCGGCCGCTCGCATCGGCCAGGGCTACCTCACGCAGCACCTCCACCTGCTGGGAGTACCCCAAGGGGACTCTCGATACTGAAAAGAAGGCGACGGTGCCGCCCGGAGAGGCACCGTCGAGTGCGACGGTCGTCCCGGCGAGGCTCAGTGTGGGCTGCGCCGCGACCACCGAACCCGCGGCCGTAAGCGAGAAAAGAAGAAGAGAGCGAAGAATCCATCGGTACACGTGTGCCTCCTTGGTAGCTAGTGTTGAGCACTTAGCAGTATCAGCTCAACTGCTCCAGAGAAGCACACTTCGGATCGGTCGTCAAGAGGATTCAAGCAAATCCAACAAACTGCTCCAGATGCTTCCGTGGAACTACTGGCGGAAAGGCGGCGTACCGCCGAAACTCCCATCCCCCTAGCGCACGCCGTCGGCGGATTGGTCGGCTTGGCGGTCAGCTGGCTACCGCTGGCTACCGCAGGTCAATCGTCGTCGGGCGGGGCGGCCACTTCGACCTCCCAGCTGCCCCAGTGGCCGGTCGAGAGATCTTCCACCACCACCACCACCCAGCGGGTGCCGGCCGGCGGCTCGACCACCTGCTCCCAGCTCCACCAGTCGCCGGTCCAATCCTGATCGACCAGCAACTGATGGTGGAATTCAACGGTTCCACCCTCGCCTGGCGGGCTATCGACCAAGGCG
>JAJRVQ010000022.1 GCA_024277255.1 Acidobacteriota bacterium
CAGATCTCCGGCTACGAGAGGGACGTCCACGTGCCCAACACCCCGTTGCTCATCCGCATGGCCGAGCTGTTCAACGTCTCGCTCGACTTCCTCGCCTTCGATGACCGCGAGGAAACACGCAACGGCGTTCAGATTGCCGACCGCGAGCTGCTAGAGAAGATCCAGGCCATCGACCGCCTCCCCGAAGCCGAGAAGACCACCGTCAAGGCCGTCCTCGACTCCTTCATTCTCAAGGAGCAGTTTCAGAGGCTCGCGATGGGCGAGAAGGCGAAGCAGGTGGGGGGCTAGGCGAGCGGGAGCGCCGAAAGGCGGCCCTCATCCAGATCAGCCGAAGAGCCAGAAACGAAGCGCAAGGAGCATCCCTGCGAGCAATCCATAGAAGGGCCAGACTGACAGCGAGATTAGGGCTGCCGCCGTTGCCTTGGCGAAGACACTCGCCCCCTGTCCAGGCGTAACGATGAAGAGATCCTCTACGGTAGCCTCTCCTGAGTGGAGCTTACGGATGAAGTCGTTGTAGCGATCCCGGAACCGTTTCTCAAGGCCAAGGTAGTAGGAGTCAAGAAACAAAAAGAGTAGAAGAGGCACGATTGCGATCGCTACGTACTCCGGCTTTGCCTTGTCCGCGACGACCATGACAATGGCTGATACCAGCGCAACGCACCACGTCTTACAGCTAGAGCTGTTGGCGGCCATTCGATTGATGACGCCCTGCAAGATGGTCAAATAGCTCTGCACCGCAGGCGAGTCAATTTCGATAGATGCCACCACGGCTCGTCTCTACGCCAACAGCTTCTTGAGGTTGTCCCAGTCCCATGCGTAGGTGCGGCCACCTCCTGGAACAGCCCAATCTGAGGTGCCATCCTTGTACCCGATGATTTGGCACTTTGACTTGGCTAGCTCATTGGCGATCTTGACCTCCTTAAGGACTCCAGGGGCCGTTCTGGTCTTGGAGCCGAGCATGATCAAGAAGACATCAGATCTGCTGATGGCACGGCGTGCGCGGTCCAACCAGTCTTTCTCTGGTGCTGCCTCTTTGAGAGAAAGATCGCTAACCTCAAACGGCGAGTCAGAGTTCTTCGCCTGTCCGATGATGAAATCCTTCAGTGTCTTGTCGTTGTCAAAGTCAAAGCTGACGAAGACCTTTGTCTTGCCCATGGTTGTGAGACCTCCAAAATTTCGCAGGTAGACTGATAAGCAGATTGTATCTCGGAAATGGATATCTGTGGGGTTCTACTGATCGACCGCCACCTAGTCAGAAAGCACCTAGCGCAGAAGCCCCAGTTCGCCGACCTACCGGATCTTGGTCTCGACGTACTCGATCTTCTCGACCCGGCCCTCACGGATGACTAGCTCCAGCTCGTAGTCCAAGATGAAGTGGGGCGTCTTTTTCGGGATAAAGCCGAGGATGTAGGTCACGCCGTCTTTCCGCACCCTTGCGTAATACTCCCACCGTTCGCCATCCGCCAATTGTTCGACCCCCAAGGGATCGCCAATAATCTCGCGGGCCTCGCTGGCCTGCATCCCTTCTTCAAGCGCACCAACTTCAGCGATTGCAAACTCTTGACCCTTGACTACGCGCGGTGGGCGGGTGCCGTAAGCACAGGAAGACAAGAGCAGCGTCAAGAGGACTGCGACAACCTTAGAAAGTCTAGTTCGCCTGTGCTTGGCTCGCATCTAATCGGGCGGCGCTCTGTCCTTGTGAAGTTCTAGAGGCGACGAAAGACTGTAGTCCCCTTCTTCACCCCTGATGAAGTCATCCTCGATAGCGAGCCTGGTCCGGTCCAGCTCTTCCGCGTTGCTCAGCAGAATTACCGTGACACTGGCCGGGCGCCGTGAGCAGTTGTGATGGAAGCGGCCCCCTGAGCGAGTAGTGTCGAAGGCGATCTTCGCTTTGAAGTACCCCTCTTCGAATGCGATGGGGTGCGCTGAAGCGTTGGGATCAGGGGAGAGCTCTACTACTACCTGATCATCCCCTGAGACCGCGCCTCTTACTACGCCTTCAAGATCGACGTAGATCAGAGGACATTTCGCTCTCGCGGATCCACAAGCGACCAAGAAACACATCGAAGCGACACCCGCTCGGCGTTGGAGGCTATTCATCAGGCGGCTTCCCCGTGCCGCAGTTGAAACAGTCCTTCTCCGCCTTGTAAGCGGCCCCTTCGCCAGCGTTCCGAACACCGAGGTGAAGGAGTTCGTGAAGGACGGTACATTCAAGAGGTCCACACCTCGACTTGAAGGCGGGACCGCCGATCTGCATCCTGCGCCGAATCCAGTTAGCGGGACCGACGAAACCACAGATGGGGTCGCCCTTGAAGCGAAGATCTTCGGTGTACACCAAGGTCGCGTTCTCGAGACGTCGCAGCAACTTCGGACTATTCCCTACACAGCAAGGCGTATCTTGAAGCTGCTGCTTCACCTTGCTTACTGCTTCCTTCGCCAACTGTTCTTTGTCCGCCGGGAAGCCTCTATAGGACGTCAACCCCAACAGATCAACCGTCACAATCGGGTTCGACGCCGCGTAAACGTAAGGATGATCATCGCCCCTCAACAAGCCCAACGGATCAACTCTGCCATACCTCCCGGTCCCCGCTTCATACCAGCGATGAAAGAGTGATCCGACGCGATTCCGTCGTACCTCGCGCCGCATCCCTAATGCCTTCTTGGACTTACGGAGCTTGACCCCCCGATGCGAGGTGGGGAATAAGTTGATATGCCCTGACGCGAGTTTTCGAGCCCGCGGGCGTCGGCGCCCGAGTGCGCCTCGGCGCTCCGGCGTCGGCTCGGATGGGCGTCTTTTTCCTTTAGCTGCCGCTCGCATGACTTGGGGAGTCTACACCTGGCGGGTTTTGAGCGAGGGTGATCGCAGTGCTACGCCGCCGCAGTTTGGCGCTGGCGGCGCAGCCGCCGAGCCAAGCTGCGAGTCCCCGGGCGGGCGGTGCAGCGAGGGGCGTCAGCCTCTCGCGGGTGGGATTCTTCGGGGGTGGCGCCGGGGCTGGAGCCCGAGCACGGGGACGCGCTTGGGCGGCGCCGCGCGCAGGCAGCGTAAGACCCGGTGCCGGGCGGGGGCGGTCGGGTGGGGGGCGGCACTCTGGCGGCCAGGGTGCCGCTCTGGGGCGGGAGGGGGCGGACGGGGCCAGGCGTTGCTGGTCGGCGGAGTCGAGGAGGGCCGGGGTGGGGCGTGCTCAGCGCAGTCTCGGGTGGTCCCGTCGCCGCCACCGTAGCCCACCCCAAGTTTCCATAACTGGGTTATGGAAAGCCGTTAGGCCAAGGCGGGGGCGGACGAGGGCAAGGTCGGATAAGGCAGCCTTATCGGACAGCGGAGGTTGCACGGGCCGTGACCGACCGCCGCGGGCGGGCGCGGTGCGTGCCCCGCAGCGGCTTGCCCGTGCCTGAAAGGACGGACGCTCCCGCCGCAGCTTGGGGTGGGCGGTCCGGGAGCCACGGGCGCTCAATCGGCGCGTAGCCCCGCTCCGGGCCGGGGCTCCGTGGGCCACGGGCGCTCGCTCGCAGCTCGGGGCCGGTCCGCCTCCGGGGGCGGGGGGCGGTGGTGCCGTCGCCGACATCGTAGGACGGCGCGGCGCGTGCGGGTTGCGGATTGCACGCGCCGTGACGGCCGGGCCAGTGGCTCCGGGACTGGCTCTCAGCCGGTCCCGTCCTCCTCGGCCACCTCGCCGGCAAAGGAGCGATAGAGCTCCTCCATCAGCAGCTCGTCCACGCTGGCCACCGCGTCCCGATCGCGCCGCTTGAGGTTGGCGCCCGGATGGGTCAGACGGTGGACGGCCCTCAGCTTGTCGATGGTGACGTGGGTGTAGATCTCGGTCGTCTCCAGATCGGCGTGGCCCAAGAGTTCTTGGATGTA
>JAJRVQ010000023.1 GCA_024277255.1 Acidobacteriota bacterium
GCCCCTGTCCGATGAATCGAATCCGTGGATCACCCGTGACTCCCGCGAGGTCTACCACAACCCTTGGATTCGGGTGCGCGAAGACGCCGTCACCAATCCCGCCGGCGGGCCCGGCATCTACGGCGTGGTCGAATACCAGCACCTCGCTGTCGGCGTCGTGCCCATCGACGACCACGGCTACACCTGGCTGGTCGGCCAGTATCGCTACACCCAGCACAGCTACGAATGGGAGATCCCCGAGGGAGGCTGTCCCGAGGGCGAGGACCTGCTGGCAACCGCCGCCCGCGAGCTGCGTGAGGAGACCGGCCTGCTGGCCGAGCGCTTCGATCTGCTGCTCGGCGAACTGCAACTCTCCAACTCCGTGAGCAACGAGCGCGCCTGGCTCTACGTCGCCCGCGGCCTCAGCCAGGCCGACGCCGACTCCGAGGACACCGAGCGCATCGCCGTGCGTCGTCTGCCGCTGGCCGAGGCCATCTCCCTGGCCGAGAGAGGCGAGATCCGCGATGCCATGTCGGTGATCGCCTTGTTGAAACTGAAAGCGGAGGGATTCTGAGATGAGGCACGAAAAAACGGACAAGGCCTACCTGTGGAAGCGCATCGGCGCGCTGGTCGGCATCACTTTCGCCGCGCTGATCGGGATGTTCTTTGTCGTCACCCGCGACATCCCGCCCATCGACGACTCCGATCTGGCCGTGCCCGAGCGCGAGGTCGATCCAGCGCAGAATCCGTTTCCAGAGTTTCTGGAAATCACGCTCGCCGCCGACGCGGCGGACAAAGTGAGGCGGGCCAAGGACATGCTGGCCGGAAAAGAGGCGCTGGACGAAGCCTTTCTCGACTCGCTGATGGATTCGTTTACCGAGGAACTGGAACGCTTCGACCGCTACGCGGCGACGACGCAGTGGCGGGATGAGCGGATCTTCACCGCAGAATCCGTCTTGCCTGAAATGACCGCGTGGAGGCAGGTCGCCATGGTGAAGTCCCAGCAAGCGAGCCGCAACCGATTGCGCGGTGAATGGGGCGCGGCTGCAGAAAAGGGACTCTCACTGGTGCGTTTCGGTCGGCGCTGGCAGAGTGTGGGTGGCCTGATGATCATCTACCTATCTGGAAGTGTCGTCGCCACAGACGGCCATCGGGCTTTGGCCGGCCTGTTGGCGGAACCCGGTCTCGATGCCGCCACCCTGGCCCGATTGCAGGCGGAACTGAATGAAATCGACTTCCCCGCCGAAGATCTCGTTCTCACTCTGAAGACCGAGTATGTCGCCGGCTGGGGCATGATTGAGAAGAGCACCGATGAGATTGAATTATGGCTTAGAGACTTGGGCGTAGATGAATGGATGGGAGAAATTCCGCCCGCGCTTGTTTTTCGCAGAAACCGCACCCACCTGCTGTTTGCCGACGGCTTTCGGCAGATGATTCGCGAGGTTCCGATGATCCGCGAGAGCGCCTCGGCCAAGACGCTCACTCATGCGGCAGACATTCGAGAAGATCGACTAAAGCTCTTCGCCTCCGGAAACGCCGCCGGCCGGATGCTGTATTCCCTCTTCGTCCCGGTCTTCGACAGAGTCTCCGAAAGACGGTCCACCCTGCAGGCCCAGCACGACCTGCTCCGCGTCCGCATCGCCCTGGAACTCTACCACCGCGAGCACGGCGACTGGCCGCCCGACCTCGCGGCGCTGGTTCCCCGATACCTCGACGCTGTGCCCATCGATCCCATGGACAGCGCGCCGCTGCGCTACGACCCGGTCGCCAGGGTCATCTACAGCATCGGCATCGACTTCCTCGACAACGGCGGCGTGGCTCCCGACAAGCCGGGATCGCTGCGCAGCCGAAAGGAAATCGTCATCGAGTTGGAGCCGGCGCCAACAGCGTCATCCACGAAATGAGGGAACAGCCCGGAGGGTCGTTCGCCTATGGCTCCGCCCTGCCCCACCGAGACGCGGGTGCGCCGACATCGTAGCACGGAGTTGCACTCCGTGTTCGCTGCCCACCAGTTCCCGAGCCCGTGTCTGCGCCCACGGAGTGCAACTCCGCGCTACGGGCCCCCACTTTTGCCTCGGTTCACCGACTCACTTGTTTGCGGGATTGGCAGACGCTCCGGCGCGGGGCATGATCGCTGCATGACTCCACCACTCCAGAATTCCCTCTCATCCCGCCGCCAGTTTCTCGCCCGCACCGGGAAAGCCGCGTCGGCGGTCTCCGCAGCCGGAATTCTGGGTGCCGCCCGGCCCGCCTTCTGCGCGGCGCCGACGGCGAAAATTCATGAGACCAAGGTGATCTCCTGGCAAGCGGAATTCTATCACGGCTGGCCCACCATCTGCCGCCGCGCCGACGGCGAACTGATCGTCACTTGGTCGGGCCGGCGCGAGGGCCATATCTGCCCCTTTGGCACGGTGGAAATGATGCGCTCGCGCGACAACGGCAAGACGTGGACCTTTCCCCGCACCCTCCTCGATAGCGCCATCGACGACCGCGACTCGGGTGTGCTGGAGACGGCCAAAGGCACCCTCATCGCCACCACCTTCACCTCGCTGGCCTACGATGATTACCTGCTGAAGAAGGGCAAGAAAACCGACGACCCGCGCTGGATGGCCGCCCACAACCGACTGCCCGACGACGCCGCCCGCAAAGCCGACCTGGGAGAATGGGTGATCCGCTCGACCGACGGCGGTGTCACCTGGTCGAAGCGGCTGCCCACCATCGTCAACTCGCCCCACGGCCCCACCCAACTGAAGGACGGGCGCCTGCTCTACGTCGGCAAGCAGTTGTGGAAGACCGAGAAACGCGTCGGCGTGAGCGTTTCCGAGGACGACGGCCAGACCTGGAAGTGGCTGGCGGAAATCCCGACACGGAAAGGCGACAGTTTCGCCAACTACCATGAACTGCACGCGGTGGAATGCGCCGACGGCAAACTGGTGGCGCAGATTCGCAATCACAACACCGCCGACAAGGGCGAAACCCTGCAGACCGAATCGACCGATGGCGGCAAGACCTGGACGCAGCCGCATGCCATCGGCGTGTGGGGCCTGCCTTCCCACCTGTTGCGGCTCGCAGACAACCGTCTGCTGATGACCTACGGCCACCGCCGCAAGCCCTTCGGCAACCAGGCGCGGGTCAGCGCGGATGACGGCGCCACCTGGTCCGAGGCGCTCATCGTTTCCGGCGATGGCCCCGGTGGTGACCTTGGCTACCCGAGCACGGTGCAACTCAGGAACGGCGACCTGGTGACAGTGTGGTATGAGAAGATGGCGGGCTCGGCGAAAGCGGTGCTGCGCCAGGCGCACTGGAGTCTCGGCGCCTGAGCCGGAGTTTTCCGTTGCTGTCCGGTGCCAGCGAGGCAACTTGCCTGCTGCAAGCCAATGAGCGACGACAACCACGACAACGCCTCCCCTTCCCCCGCCTCCGGTGGGGATTTCATCCGCGAGATCATCGATGAAGATCTCGCCTCCGGAAAGCATTCCGGCACGGTGACCCGGTTTCCCCCGGAGCCGAACGGCTATCTCCACATCGGCCACGCCAAATCGATCTGCCTGAATTTCGGCATCGCCGGGGAATACGGAGGTCGCTGTCACCTGCGCTTAGATGACACCAACCCGGCGAAGGAAGATCAGGAATACGTCGACTCCATCCAGGAAGACGTTCGCTGGCTCGGGTTCGACTGGGGCGAGCATTGCTATTTCTCCAGCGATTACTTCGATCAGCTCCACGACTGGGCGGTGCATCTGATCAATACCGGCAAGGCCTACGTCGATGACCAGACCCCCGAGGAGATCCGCAAAAATCGCGGCAACCTCACCGAGCCGGGTGTCGAATCTCCCTTCCGCGAGCGCTCGCCCGAGGAAAATCTGGCGCAGTTCGAAAAGATGCGCGCCGGGGAGTTCGCCGACGGCGAAAAGGTGCTGCGGGCGAAGATCGACATGGCGCACGCCAACCTCAACCTGCGCGACCCGGTGCTCTACCGCGTGCTTCACGCCTCGCATCACCGCACCGGCGACAAGTGGTGCATCTACCCGATGTATGACTTCACCCACGGCCAGAGCGACGCCATCGAGCACATCACCCACTCGCTATGCACGCTGGAGTTCGAGAACCACCGACCGCTCTACGATTGGTTCCTCGACAACCTCCCCGTTCCCAGCCGGCCGCGTCAGATCGAGTTCGCCCGGCTCAAACTGAACTACACCGTGATCAGCAAGCGCAAGTTGCTCACCCTGGTGGAGGAAGGCCACGTCAATGGCTGGGACGACCCCCGCATGCCGACGCTCTCGGGCCTGCGGCGGCGCGGCTACCCGGCTGAAGCGATCCGCGACTTCTGCGCCACCATCGGCATCACCAAATTCAACAGCACCAACGACATCGCCCTGCTGGAAAACGCCGTGCGCGAGGTGCTCAACCGCGACGCCACTCGGCGCATGGCGGTAATCGACCCGCTCAAGGTGGTCATCACCAACTACCCGGAGGATCAGGTCGAGGAAATGGACGCGGTCAACCATCCCGGGGACGAATCCGCGGGCATCCGCAAGGTGCCGTTCTGCCGCGAGTTGTATATTGAGCGCGAAGATTTCTTCGAGGCCCCGCCAAAGAAATTCTTCCGCCTCGCCCCGGGCCGCGAGGTGCGGTTCCGCGCCGCCTACTGGCTGAAGTGCAACGAGGTCATCAAAGACGACGCCGGACAGATCACCGAACTGCGTTGCACCTACGATCCCGAAACGCGCGGCGGCAAAAACCCGCCCGACGGCCGCAAAGTGAAAGGCACCATCCACTGGGTCAGCGCCCGCCACGCCATCGACGCCGAAGTGCGTCTCTACGACAGGCTGTTCGATCATCAGAATCCCGATAGCCGCAAACGCAACTACCTCGACCACCTCAATCCGGATTCCCTCGATGTTCGGCAAGACTGCAAACTGGAGCCCGCCCTGGCCGACGCCGCGCCGGGCGAGCCCATTCAGTTCGAGCGCCTCGGTTATTTCTGTGTCGATGCCGACTCCACCCCGGACGCCCCGGTGTTCAACCGCACCGTCGCCCTGCGCGACAGTTGGTCCAGGCGGCAGCAATAGAAAACGGGACGAGCGGGAATCCCAAAGCGCACGGATCACGCTGTTGTTGTGGCAGGCCTCATTGAGGCCGGTCGAGGCGACCTGAATTCACCCCGATTTCATCGCGGTTTCACACGGGGTTCACGGTGGCGGGCGAGTGTCCCGGCGTTATGAAAATCCAAGACCTCATTCCCGCCATCAAACCCGGCCTCATTCTGGCCGCGCTCAACCTCCTGCTGTGCCTCATCTTCGCCGTCTGCGCCGCGGTGGCCATCGGCATCGGCGCCGCCTTCTTCGCGTTCCTCGACCTGCCACTGCCGCTGTTCCCAGTGGTCGTGCTCGGAGCCGTGCCCTTCTCGGTGATCGCCTGGCTGATCTTCGGCGCTCGACTCAAACAGCCGCGCCCGGTGCGCATCGCCGTCGCCGCCATCGGCACCTCGCCCCTGCTCGGGATCATCGGCCTCGCTCTGCTCGGCGCACTGTGGTTCCTCACCCTGCCGTCATCGCCCACCGTCACCGTCACCGCTTCCCTCATCACCGGCATCCTCGCCGCCGGTGCCACCGCGGTGTGCGCCGTGTGCGTACTCTGGATCCGTTCCGCCAAACAGGAGGAGGCCTCTGCCGAGTAGCCATCCCCTGTGCCGCTGTGCCGCCATCCCCCTTTTCTGCCAACTGAAAACTGAAGCCTGAAAACTTCACCCCTTCTTCCCCATCGGCCCAATATACTCCTTCGCCACCACGATGTTGTCGAACCACACCCGGCTGACATGGCCGGGCGGAGCCTTGGTGAGATAGAGATAGGTCCACAGATAGTTGATGTTCAGTTTGGCATCGGTGCGCCAGCGCAGTCCTTCGAAGGCGGTGTCCGCGTCGGCGTCGGGCTGCCACCAGCCGCCGGCCCAGCGGCCCTTGGGGAAACCGGGCCCGGCATGACTGACCACTTGTCCGCCGCGGCGGAACAGCTTGCCGTCTATCCAGAACGCCTGCTCCCCATTGGCTTCGGAGACCGGTTCGTTCATCTTCAACATCATCTCCACGCAGATCCACTTGCCCTTTTCCACCTTCGGCTTCTCGCCGCCCGACAGAAACGGCGTGCCCCAGTATCTGCCGTCGCCGTGGCGGTGCATGCCTTGCCAGTAACTGTAGAAATCCCACGACCAACCCTTTCCGTAGGGCTCCACCCCACTGGTAAAGCGCTTCGCGCCGTCGGGTCGCTCCCCGGCGCCTCCCTGCGGCCAGGCGGTCGGCGGGTTGAA
>JAJRVQ010000024.1 GCA_024277255.1 Acidobacteriota bacterium
AACAAACTGCGCTGAGATTTGCGTTGTCCGAGCATGTTCAATTATACGCCTGATTCACGCCACTTTCCGGCCGGACCTCTAGTCCGATATCGCGTCACTACCCGAGGACACGCTGCCCTCGGTCGACGGCGGCGGCTCCTTCGCTGGGATCACCTCGACCGGCGCACGCCGTGTGTGGCCGCCGGTCTTGTCGGCGAACCAGGCGAGGTGCTCGAAGACCGGATCCAGCTCCAGGATGTAGCGCCCCGGCTGGTCCGGCGCGGTCAGCTGCATCTTCACGGTGGCCCGCTTCCCCGCTGCCAGGGGCAATGGTAGCTCCGTGCGCCGGCCGTTGGCGATGACCACCTCGCCGGCTTCATTGAGCCAGTGGTACGACAGTTTCACCCGTGCCGCACCCTTGGCTTCCCAGGCCACTGCACTGCTGTTGAACAGGCGAACCGGGAACTCGACGCCGGCGCCGGCTTCCACGGTCGTGGGAATCTCGAAGTTGCCCCAGCGAACGGCGAAGGGATCGCCGCCGGCCAACCCATCGACACCCATGAAGGTCAACCCGGCACCGAAGAAGAAGGTCTCGGCGGTCGACTCCTGGTAGGGGAAGTTGTCGCACTGCGCCTGTGGGTAGTACCGGGTCCAGTCGCGCGGACGGCCGCGCTCGGGGGTGACGATCAGGCGGTAGACATAGAAGGTGGCACCGTTTTGCCGGCGCACACGGTCCGGTTTTCGCGGCGCTAGGTCGACGCGCCGATGTTCACCCGGGCCCAACTCGATCCGCTGCTCATCCGAACCCATCCGCAGGCGAATCCGGTTGGCGACCGGGGGGCCGGTGAGCAGGAAGGAAGCGGTGGTCAGCGGCCGCTCACCGATCATCCACACTTCCACTCGGCTGGCGCCGCGCAGCCACAGGGAGTCCCCACGCGGCAGGATTAGGTCGCTACGGCCGGAGAAGGCGTAGTCGCCGATGCTCATCTTGCGATAGCCCGGAATCTCACGCAAGGACAACTCGCGCGGAAAATAGCCCAACGGCAGGCCGCGCGCATGCGACTGCAAGGTCGGCTCCGGCGCGCTACGGCCAAAGGGCGAGAGGAGGAGCGTGCCCAAGAAGAGGCTGGCCATTGCGAAGCCGACCAGGGTCGCTTTGCCGCCGCGCAGCCGGGTCACCAGGAAGAGGAAGCCCGGATAGGCATTGACGAAGTAGCGGTTGCCGATGAAGCCGCCGCCGCCGTGCCAGTTGTGTGAGATGAAGATGAGAAAGAAGAGGGCGATGCCGGCCAGGGCGGCGAGGAGGGACCACCGTTCGGCCGTTCTGCCTCCAGCGGTGGCCAGAAAGAGCAGGAGAGCGATCAGAGCAAAGGGGAAGTAGAGAAAGAGGCCGGTGTGCCTCCCCCACAGAAAATAGCCGACGTTCTCCGCCAGCTCGCGCGGGTGAATCTCGGGGATCCGGAAGATCCAACTCCAGGCTCCGCCGGTCGGCCGCTCGGTCCCCGGACCGATTCGTCCCGCGGCCGGCTGCGGTTCGATCGGGGTGACCTCCGGACCACAAAGAATGACCCCCAGCCGCTCAACTCCGAGGTAGGGCGAAGGGTGACCGGTCATGGCGGCGGAAATGCCGGTCACCATGGCGATCGAGAGCACCGCTCCGGCAACCCATGCCGTCGCCCGCCGCCAATGGCGCCGGCGCACCAAGGCGAGCAGGATCGGCAGGGCGAAGGCAGCCACCATTGGTTTGCCGTAAGCGGCGAACATCAGCGCCGCGCCGGACAACGCCGCAACCGTCCACCCACGGCCGCCTTCCACCTTCGGCAGCCAGTGAAAGGCGAGGAAGAGGCTGGCGGTGACCGCCGCCATCTGGAAGACCTCGGGCTGCAGCCAGAAGACGTAGGAGAAGCCGGCGGAAGCGAGAAAGAAGCCGGCGGAAAAGAGCGCCGCCAGCCAGTCGGCGTTGAAGGTTCGCAGGTAGAGAGTGCCCATCCACACCATCGACAGCGCTAGCAGCATGTTGAAGGCCAGGAGACCGTTGGCGGCGAAGAGGCGGGTCAGCGGCGCGGCGAAGAGCGAGTAGAGATAGGGCTTGCCGTAGAAAACATTTTGCCAACCATCGTCGGTCATCAGGATGACGTTGTCGATCTGCCGGTAGGGAAACTGGGCGAAGATCCGTTCGATGTCCTGCTTCTCCACCCGCAGGTCTGCGTCGTGGGCCAAAGACTGCGCCATCATCACGTAGGCCGCTTCGTCTGCCTTCAGCGTCGGCGGCGTCCCCGGCTTGGGCAGCGTCAAGGGGAAGAGGGCCAGCAAGAGGCTGACCGCGAACAGGGTGTAGATAACGGAACGGCTCATCGCGGGTGCAGTCTACCGAGGTCTGTGCCATCGGCAGAGATCGATTTGGGGAGTCCACGGAATTTCCAGCCGCTCCTCGAAGGCCAGCACCAGTTGCTCGGTCGGCTCGGTGAGGACGAAGCGAGCGGTCGTCTGGTGAGCCTTCTTGCTCGAACTCTTGGTCTCGAAGAGGGGCAGAACGTGGCCATTGACCCGCACCTCGCCGGGCCGTTTCACATGGCGATCGATCGGCATGCGAACCGCCAGCGAGATCACCTCACCCGCCGCCAATCCCTCGGGGAGCTCTACCCGGTAGCGATTGCGCTCGGGAAGTTCCTCGAGAGTCAACGGTAGCGGAGCCGTCACCGGCTGCCAGCCGTGCAGAAGAACCGCCAGCGGCGGACCGTGGGCGCGGAACCATCGGGGATCGAATCTCCGTGAGCGCGTGGGCGGCTGCGCCGCATTCGATAGGTAGAGGTCGGCCTCTTCTCCCCTCAGACGCCCCGCCTCGAAGACCTCGCCATCGGCCAGGGTGAGTTCAGCGGCGGCCACTTCACTCAACGAGCCGACCGGTATGGTCACCAGTCGGTGACCACCTCTGGCCAGGATCAACCGATCCTCGGCTCGCTCATAGTAAAGGTAGCGCTGCGACGCCGGGTGCAGGTTGTCGGCGACGAAGCGGCCAGCCAGAATCCAGGTAGAGGGCACGACCTGGTGGTAGGTGGTCGAAAGCGGGTACTGGAAGAGCGCCGCCATTGCCAGGCTCCAGAATCCTCCGGCGATCGCCGGTCGTGCCAGAGTTGCGGCTCGTATCTCCAGCCAGCGCCAGATCGAAACGGCGGCCGAGGCCGCCAAGACGGAGGTGAAGGCGGTCACCGGCAGGTAGTTCTGCCCCTTGAAGAGCTTGGTGGCGACAGCGCACAGCGCCGAGTACCCGAAGAGGTAGCTCAACATCATCCACGCTTGCCGCCGAGTGCGGCGGGAGACTTGCCGGGAAAGACCCCGCCACCCCGCCATGCCGGTCCCCACCACGGCGAGCAGGAAGACCGGCCAGCGGTGGTGACGTAGCAGATAACGGCCTTCGAGAGCGAAGACGGTCCAATGCGAACCACCGGTCGCCTCCCCCTTGCTTTCCATGATCGACCACAGCCGAGGTAGGTATTCGACCACCAGAGCCATGTGTGGATGCAACAGCAGGAAGGTGCCGAGCGAAGCCAGGGCGGCGATCACCAGCAGCCAGAGTGGCCGCCACCGAGACCACCCCGCCGGCCTCTCCACCAGCAGGGTTCCCACCACCAACGGGATGGCCACTCCCACTCCGGTGTATTTCGCCGCCACCGCCAGGCCGATTCCCACCCCGGCCAGGGCGAAACGGCGTGGTGTCGGGCGGTCGACGGCCGATAGACTCCACAGGAAGGTGACGGTGACCAGTAAGGCGACGAGAATGTCCGGTTTGATCAACGCCGAACTCACCACGTGCGCCGGCAAGGCAGCGACAAAGGCCGCCGCCAGCAGGCCGACCCAAGGCCCGTGCAATCTGCGCCCGAGCACAAAGGTTGCCCAGATCCCGAGGACGCCGAAGAGTACCGAGACCGAGCGAGCTACCCAGTAAGAGGTGACCGACCAGCCGTCGGCGGCCTTCGGGTCGAAGATCGAGAGCCCTTCGATGCCGGTCACTCGGTGTAGCCCTTCAACCGCTGCCATGGCCGCGGTCTGCGGCAGGTAGGAGAGTGAGCCGTAGTAGGCGTTGACCGGCCGCCACCCGCCGTGCACCAGGATCACCGCGACATTGCGCAGGGTGAAACGCTCGTCAAAATGGCGGCTGTTGTTCAACCGGTCGCTGGCCGACCACAGCCGCAGCACCAAACTGGCCAGCAGGAGAGCCGCCAACAGCCAATGAACCTGCCGCTGGACCGGAGCCGGTCGCACCCCGTTTACCACCCCAGGCGACGTCGGATCAGCAGGGACACAGTCTTGCGAGCCGTGTTCGCCACCCGCATCTTGCTGGCTCCCGCCTTGCGGTCGTAGCGCAAGATGAAGGGCACCTCGGCGAAACGCAAGCGGGGGCGCAGCCGCCGAAGTTTGAGCAGCAGGTCGACCATGCACTGAAAGCCGTCTTGATCGAAAAGGTCGGTGCCGTAGTGTTGAAGCGCTCGGTTCAAGGACGCCGCACGGTAGGCCCGAAAGCCGCAGGTGTAGTCGCGCACGCCGCGAATCGGGAAGTAGAGGCGGAACAGCCAACCGCCCCAGTAGCTCAGCACCCGGCGCCGCCAGGGGACGCCGTGAATCTCACTGCCCGGCCGGTAGCGTGAGGCGATCACCACATCGGCACCCTGGTCGATCCGCCGCACCATCTCAGCGATGCGAACCGGGTCGTGCGAGTCGTCGGCATCGAGCGAGACCACTACATCCTGCTCATCGGCATGCTCGACCGCCCAGATCAGCCCATCGCGCAGAGCGGCACCGAGACCCTCGTTGACCTCATGGACGACCACGCTCAGCGCCATCTCTTTGGCGTAGCGCCGGGCGACTTCGAGTGTTCCATCGCTGCTTCCATCGTCGACCACTACCACCCGATAGTCGAGTTTGGCGTCTTCCATCGCGGCCGCGAGTCGATTCAGCAGCGGCGGCAGAGACAACTCTTCGTTGTAAGCCGGAAGGAAAATCCACACCCTCCGGCCCTGTCGATCAGCGCATACCAGGTCAGTATCGGCGACACTCATCAGCGATCTCCGAGCACAGCCGGGCGGATTGAGGGGAAAGGGCGACGGCGAACACGCCGCGCACAATACCATTGCACCGGCATGAAATTGCCTTCTAACCGACGCTATTCCGATCGGCGTTTAACAGCGCGGCGACCACTCGCGCCGACGACTTGCCGTCGCCGAAAGCATCGCTGGCGACCGCCCGCCTCCGATACAGCTGCTCATCGCGCAACAGCCTCAACACCGCCGCGGCGACCGCCTCCTCCTCAACCCCCACCAACTCGGCAACCCCCGCCGCCATCGCCTCTTGTCGCTCGCTGGTGCGGCGGGTCACCAGGGTTGGAATGCCCAGCGCCGCGGCCTCTTCCTGCACCCCACCCGAGTCGGTGACGATGATGTGCGCCGCCGTCATCAAGCGCACAAAGGCCGGATAGTCCAGCGGCTCGATGAGCCGAACGTTCGGCGCATCTCCCAGCAGGGCTCGTGCTTGCCGGCGGACCTTCGGGTTGAGGTGAACCGGATAGATCACCTCCACCTCCTCACCGCCTTCGCGCGCCACCCTGCCGAGACCCCGGAAGATGCCGTCGAAGCCCTCTCCCAGGTTTTCACGCCGGTGGCCGGTCACCAGTACCAGTCTGCCCCGGTGCAGTTCCGGCAGACCGAAGTCGGCCAAGGGGCGGTCGCGCACCAACTCCACCATCGAATGCAAGGCATCGATGACCGTGTTGCCCACCAACTCGATACGGTTCGCGGCGACACCTTGCCGGGCGAGGTTCCGGCAGGCCGCGGGGGTCGGCGCCAGATGGAGATCGGCGAGATCGCCGAGCAAGGTCCGGTTCATCTCCTCGGGAAAGGGGTCGTCCCTGACCCGGGTTCTCAACCCCGCTTCGACATGAGCCACTGCAATCTGACGATAGAAAGCGGCGAGCGCCGCCATCGCCACGGTGGTTGTGTCGCCCTGCACCACCACCCAACTCGGCTGCAGCTGGTGCAGCAGCGCGTCCACGCCCTGCAACAGCGCCGCCGACAGGCCGGCGAGCGACTGCTCGGGGCGCATCAGCTTCAGGTCGTGGTCCGGGGTCAAGGAGAAGGCGGCGAGAATGGGATCGATCAGCTCGCGATGTTGCCCGGTGCTGAGCAGCCGGTGCGGCACTCCGCGGGCGGCGAGTTCGCGCACCACCGGCGCCAGCTTGATCACTTCCGGCCGAGTGCCGACGAAGACGGCCACCGGATGTCGCGGCGAGATCGACGGTCTCGACGGCTTCAAGGGGCCTGCTCGCCGGCCGGATCCACCTCGTCCGCCGCGTCCGGCGCAGCTTCCTGGTCGAGAATCAGATCGGTCCAGGTCACCCGTTCCAGACCCAAGGTGGTGCGCACCAGCGTTTCGGGGTCGATCAAGGTGAAGTTCGGAGCGAAATGAATGCGGCAGTCAGCGGGGTAGGTCGCCGGCAGGAGACGCACTCGCAAGTCGTGGTTTTCAGCGCCGAAGAAGCGGCCGCTTCCGGAGTTGCAGTCGGCGATGATGGTGAAAGCCGGCTCACTCTCGCTCTCCTCGAGGACGATGTGCAGACCATGCTCCTCCGCCTCTAGCAGACGCACGGACATGCGCAGGGAACGCTGGCGATCGAGGCCCTGGACCAGCAAGTCGCCGTCGTTCTCCAGCCACCGCTGACCGGGAAGTTGGCGGTCTTCAGCACTGGCGGACTCCTTCCACGAGCCGGCGAATGCCAGCTTGGGCAGCGGCTCCGACAACTCGGGGACCACCACCTGTGCCACCTCGTAGGCCCGATGATGGCCTCGAATCCCCTCGATCGCCAAGGGGATTCTTCCCTTCTCCTCAGATAGCAGGCCGACTCGCAACCGGTAGGTCCCGGCGGGCAAAGGCGCCGACAGCGCCGACTGCCACAGAGTGATGGGAGTCGTCACCACACACCCCTTGACCCGCGCCACCGAATAAGGGCGATCGAAAGTGCGGACGATCGCGCCCTCCTGGTCAAGAAGATGGGTGAAGAGGATCATCGGACCCTCGGGCAGCTGTTGCAGGCAGTCCATACGCATTGGAACGACCACCAGCGCCCCGTAGGGCAGGGGAATCTCTGAGGTGGAAAGTTTCAGCGATGCGAGTGGTGGGTCACTGCCCCGGCAGCCGGCTAGTAGGAGTATGGCGAGGGCTGGCAGACTCGTCGCCAGCAGCCGCCGAGGGTGGAATCGCTGGTGAAACCTGGTCATCATGGGAATCATCTCCTCGTGCAAACGCTGAGCGAACGGCTCGGTCAATCACCCGGCAAATCGCCAGGCAAACTAACACACCCACAACTACGATTCACGGCTGTAGACTCGAACAGCGGAGCGGTTCGCGTCAACCTCTTCGCCTCTCCACCTCCACCAGCCAATACCACGAGCCCTCAGTGATCAAAGCAACCGTTCGCCTCCTTTCCCTCACCCTGGCCATGTCGCTGCTGGCAGCCTGCCCGCCCTCAGCTCCGCAAGAATCTGAGGGCGATGACCTGCCGCCACGTCATGTACTGCTGATCTCGGTCGACACTCTGCGCGCCGACCACCTCTCCGCCTACGGCTACCAGCGCCAGACCAGCCCGTGGCTCGACGCCGACAGCAGCCGAGGCGTCCTCTTCGAGCAGGCGATCAGCCAGTGGCCGAAGACCGGCCCCTCCTTCGCCTCGATGTTCACCGGCCAATACCCGCAAACCACCGGTTTGACCCACAAGGCCGCGATCCACATCCCCGACGAGTACAGGACCCTACCCGAACTGATGCAACAAGCCGGTTTCGCCACCGTCGCCGTGATGTCCAACGGTGTCCTGTCGCGCGACCTGGGCTGGGATCGGGGCTTCGACGAGTACTTGCAGACCTGGGATCTGGCGCCGCAAGTGACCGACGATCCGGTGGAGTATCGCAAGACGATGAACGCTCGGCGGGTCAACGAGCTGGCGATACCTTTGCTCGAACGCATGCGAGATAGCGAGCGCCTCTTCGCCTGGATTCACTACTCGGACCCGCACGCCCCCTACCTGCTGCCCGAGGGGGTCGAGAATCCCTTCCTCGGCGACCCCTACGATGTGGGCGATGAGGTTGCACCACTCGATGAGTCGCACGCCGCTCTTCCCGGTGGCCATCAGCCGTTGCGTTACTACGTCGCCCAGTACGATGCCAACGTCTGGTTCACCGATGGGCGAATCGGCCGCTTGCTCGACCATGCGCGCGGACTGGGTCTGCTGGACGACGCCCTGGTGATTTTCACCGCCGATCACGGCGAGAGTCTGGGCGAGCATGGGTACTTCTTCGGCCACGGTCGCAAGCCCTACAACCCTGGCGCCCATGTCCCCTTGGTCTTCTGGCTGCCCGGCCAACGCGGCGCAGGCCGCCGCATCACGCAGCCGGTCGAGCTGGTCGACCTCTATCCCACCGTGCTCGAACTCGCCCTGCCGGAGCAAGAGGTCCCGGGGCTCGAGGGGCAGAGTCTGGTTCCATTGTTGGTGGGCGAAGCAACGGCAAGCTCGGACTCAGCCGACTCAGCCGGCGAGCCGCACGACTACGCCTTCTCGGAGGCGGGCGGCGGCTCCCCCCTCACCCATTTCCGCAGTGTGCAGAGTTCAGATTGGAAGCTGATCTACCATCCGCGCCTTCAGCACAAGGGCAAGGAAATCGCTCAGCGGTGGGAACTCTACGATCTCAACGCCGACCCGGCGGAGAGCCGCAACTTGATCGACCAACGACCGGCCGAGCTACGCGACTTGCGCACCCGGTTGCAGGGCTGGATGAAGGGCAGCGAGTGGATTCGCCGAGACCACGGCCAGGTCGAAGAACAGGGCCGGCAGCACAGCGAAGAGACGCGCAAGGCGCTCAAGGCTCTGGGCTACGTCGATTAGTCGAGATACCCCAGAGCCTTGAGTTCGCGGATGGTCTCGGCGTCGAGTTCGACCCGTTCCGCCTTGCGCACTCCGCGCAGCTCCACCGCCGCCAGGGCGAGCCGTTCGAGTTTCAGCGGCTCACCGCTCAGCGGCACCGCGGCCTGCCCGCCCGCCGCCAGCAGGTTCTCTAGCTCGCCGGGATCATGCGCGAGGTCGTACAGCTCGTCACCTCGATGTTGGTGGTGGATGTACTTGAACCGCTCGCTACGCGCGGCGACGACCGGGTAGGCGCCTTCTTGCGCGATCTCCACCACCGCTTCGCCGCAGTGGGCCATTTCGGGTGGCCGGCTACCTAGCCGGATCATCGGTACCAGGCTGCAACCGGCGAGGTCGGCTCGCCCGCCACCGTCCGTCGGTGCCTTGACCCCGGTCAGGTCGAGAATCGTCGGCAGCAGATCGATCAAGCGCACCTGCTGGCCGATCCGCCGGCCCGCCGAGCGATTGTCCGGCAGCTTGATGATCAACGGCACGCGGACCAATTCCTCGTAGGGGACCGTGCTGTGCGAGATGAAGCCGTGTTCCCCAAAGCCGTCGCCATGGTCGGAGGTGACCACGATGAGGCTGCTGTCGTAGCGCCCCTCGCGCTTCAATTTCTCGAAGAGCCTCCCGATTTGCCCGTCGATCGCCCTCAGCTGGCCGTCGTAGTAGGAGCGCAGCTGGGCGATCTGGGCCGAAGTCAGCGTTCGCTCACCGCTGCGCACCTCGTGCAGGAAGGAGCCCCACTGGGCGAGATCGATATCCTCGTAAAAACCCAAGTCCGCCGCACCACCGAACATCGTGTCGTAGGGCGGTGAGGGCCGGTAGGGGTCGTGCAGATCGATGTAGTGCAGGTAGGCGAAGAAGGGGTAACGGCGGCCGGCGCGACCCAACCAGCGGCCGAATCGGCGGTTGATGCGCTCGATATTTCCTTGCTGGTCTTGGTAGTCGACGAAACCCTGAGCAAAGCCCATCTCGCCCCGCAAGTGGCTATTCTGCACCCAGGCTGCGGTCAGGTAGCCATGACCGCGCAACGCCTCGGCCAGCGTGGTCTCCTCGGCCGAGAGCAGGTCGGCGGTGACCGAATCGGGATCGTTCGGATCCTCACGGTGGCTTCCCCAGTAAACGCCGTGCTGGTACGGGTAGCGACCGGTGAACAGCGAGGCGATGCTGCTCTTGGTGAAGGTGCTGGCGCTCACCGCCTGCTCGAAGAGGATGCCGTCGGCGGCAAAGGCGTCGATGGCCGGTGTCGTCGCCCGCGGGTATCCGTAGGCGCCCAGTTCGTCGGCACGCAAGGCATCGACCAGCAGGACGAAGACGTCGAGCCGTGCCTTGTCCTGACCGGGGCGAAACGCAGCCGCGGTGACCAGTGCCAGGCCGCCGGCCACGATCAGGGGAGCGTAGGACCACCGCAGCGCTCGCCCACCGCGCTGAGCGGCCGGCGTTCGCCGATCGGCCGTGCGCACGCGATAGGCGGCCAGGAGGAGCGCCACCGCCGCCGCGCTGACCAAGGCCAGATTGGGCCACAGGGCGTAGGGCTTGAAGATCTCCGCGGGACGAACTCCCAACTCCCGATTAAGCCGGTAGCCTAGCCAGGCGACCACCGGTGCTAAGGCCAATGCAGCACCGAAGTGGCTACCCCAGAACCTCGTGGCACGAGTCCCCATCACCGCCGACCACAGCTTGGCGAGAACGAGAAAGAGAGAGGCCAGAAGTAGCCCCTCGACGGCCAAGGGCAAGACACTGGCCGCCAACAGCGCCGGGAAACCGGCCTTGGCCAGAGGCGCGGCGTCGGCGAGCGCTACCAGGATGCCACCGAGAACTCCTAGACTCAGAGGCCAGGGCAGAGGCCGCCGGAGGTTCACCGCCATACCGCTGCCCTCACGGCCCTTCCACTGGCCGCGGAACAACAGCGCGCGGGGGCTCGCCCGCTACCGCGGCTCGATAGAGCCGATGGTGAACCTCGGCCACGGCGTCCCAGTTGAGTTCCTCGGCCACCCGCAGCCGGGCGGCCTCTCCCAAGCGGCGAGCCAGTTCGCCGTCCGCCAGCAATCCGTTGACCGCGGCGGCGAGGGCATCGGGGTTCTTCTCCTCGACCAGTAAACCGGAAACATCGTCTTCGATCGCCAGGGGCATTCCGGAGACATCGCTCGCCACCACCGGGCGGCCTCCGGCCATCGCCTCGAGAACGACGATCGGCAAACCATCCACGTTGCCCTTGGGGTCGCGGATCGAGGGCATGACAAAGATCTCCGAGGCGGCGATCAGGGCCAGAACCTCCGGGTGGGACAGCCCTCCGGTGAAGAGAATTCGATCGCCCAAATCGAGCTGCGCGGCCTGGGCGCGCAACTCTTCCTCGATGTCGCCATCGCCGCCGATGACGATACGGACCTCCGGGTCCTGCGCCAAGATCTGAGGCGCCGCCTGCAGGAGGTAGCGAAAGCCTTTCTTGTAGACCAAGCGGCCCACCGCCACCACCAGGCGGCCGGAAAGGTCGAAGCGATGACCCAACTCCTCGACGGCGTTGCCGACCGGCGGTTCGATGTCGGTGCCGTTGGCGACCAGCAGGACCTTCTCCGCGTGCCGCTCTCCACCGATCGCCAACAGCCGGTGGCGCAGCTCCGAACTACACGATGTGACGTGCGCCGCGCCGCGCAACGCTCGCCGGGCCAGCGCCCGAAAGAGGCCGTTGCGTTCCGCCATGAAGACATCCGAACCATGCAGTGTCGCCGCGTAGGGAATGCCGGCGGCCGCTGCCGCCCGCGCCGCGACGAAGCCGTTGGGCAGAATCCAGTGGGCATGAACGAGATCGATCCTCTGAGCGGCGATCAGCCGCCGCAAGGCACGCTCGGCGGCCAGGAAGTAGAGCGGCGCCTGCAGATAGGCTCTGGCGCGCAATCCGACATCGCGCTTCATCGTCCTCGAATAGCCCAGTTGATGAGCACTATCCGGAAAGACGTAGCGGAACGAGTGGATCCGCAATGGGCCATGCGGATCCGGGGCGAGTTGCGGATCGAACGGCACCAAGATGTGCATTTCGTGGCCGCGCCGGGCCAGTGCCAGGCAGAGCCGTTCGACAAATGTGCCGTGCGTATCGCCGGGAAAACGCGGAAAGCTGTGGGCGAGGACCGCGATTCTCAACTTCGACAAGCTCCTACGGAGAGGTTCGATCAGGCTGGCTCGAACAACCGAGCGCGCCGCCTACTGCGAGGTGGAACCGAAGTTGGCCGCGAGTTGTGCCAGGTCGACTCCATCGACGACTCCGTCCATGTTGAAGTCGGCTTGTGAATTGTAGGCCGTGGCCCCGGTGCGCGCCCCAAAGGAAAGTCCGAACTCCACCAAGTCAGCACCGTCCACCCGCCCGCTGAGGTCGAGGTCGCCGGTGAGGAAGACCGTTCCGGCGGTGATGAAGCGGGCGATCTGACGATCGGTCACATTGGTGGGAACCGCCTGATCCCGCGAGCGCAGACCGACGGTGACCACGGCGCCAAACGGATCCCCGTTGCGAAAGCGAAACTCGGCCTGCCGGCTGTTGCCGTTGGCGGTGGCGGCCACGACCTGGCCGTTGACCAGCAGGCTACTGTTGGCCAGATCGAGGCCGGCACCGAAATCCCAGATCTCGACCACGATGTCGGTGTTTCGATTGACCCCGCGCTCGCCGTTGAACGGGCGCAAGAGTCCGGTCACCGGCGGCACCGTGTCGTTGTCGGTAATCACGTCGAAGAAAATCCGCGCCATCAAGTCGTACCCGGATGCGTTCGGATGGCCGACGTGATCGACCGGGTCATCCCAGTAGAGCCCGGCGAAGCGGTTGGGTTGCTCGCCGAAGACTTCAAAGTTGTCGGCCAGCTCACGAGAGGTGACCCCGGCTTGATTGCGAATCTCTTCGCAGGTGCGCTGGTTGGCCAGGTTCTTCGAGTCGGTACTGGCCGTGGGGATGCGCGGAATCAAGGTCGCCTCGATCACTTCAAAACCGGCGTTCTCGGCCTTGCGGGCCATCTCACCCAGATTGAAGATGGTGGTGTTGCGCGAGATGAAGCGCGAGATGTCGTTGGAGCCCTCCATCAGCAGCAGGACATCGCCCCCCTCCGCCAGCACGGAGTCGATACGGGTCAATCCTTCCGGCGTTCGCTCACCGCCCAAGCCGCGATTGACCACCACCGCGTTGCGACCGGCATCGGTCAAGAGAGTCTGAAGGCGAGGCACATAGCCGCAAGGGTCGCACCCATCGGTGTCGCCGGTGCCCTCGGTGATGCTGTCGCCAAAACCGACGTAGCGAGTCTGCGCCTGAAGCGACCCGCACAGCGCGAGCAGGACTAACACCAGGGCCAGCGGGAGAGAACGCACCGCCGGCCGGCAGGGCACTGAGAACCTCTCAAGGTGGCTCATTGCACCTCCCCGTCGACCCAGGCGACCACCCTTGCTGCCTTTGCTCGACCGGGCCAGCGCAGCCGCAGAGCGCCCTGTGCCGTTTCACCGGCAACCGGCCGGCTCGGCCCCGGTGCCGCGACCTTGGCGTGGCGCAGGACCTTGCCTCGTGAGTCGAGTTCCACCACCGTCCAGCTGCGCGGCAACGCCGTGCGGTAGAGCAACTTGCGGTTCTGCCCTTCCCCCGAGAAGCTAGGGAAGAGCGAACCCGCCTGGCCGATCATCGTCTCGCCGAGCCATTGGCCGGCGGTGTAGCGGGCGGTCACCAACCTGTAGTCGCTGCCGTCATAACGGCTCCAGGCGAGCAGCGCGCCGGTACCGGCGGCGCTCAAGGCCGGCGCGATGTCCGGGACCGCGTTGTTCGCCGAAACCCGCTGCACGGCGGACCAGCCTTCTCCGTAGCTCGAACTGGCGACAATCTCGTCGTCCTCGCCGTCGAAGCGGCTCCACACCAAGAGCCAGGAGCCGTCGGCCAGCACGGCGCCGGAGAGAGCCAGCTGGCTTCCCCCCTCGAATCCGGCCACCGTCTCGACATCCCGCCAGCCCTGACCGTTCCACCGCGCGGCGCGCACCGCCAGAGTGTCCTGCGCGGCGCCCTCGAGCCAGGCGATGCCGACCAGTTGCCCCCCTTCCGTCATCAAGACGGGTTGGCAACGAATGGCCGATGTTGTGGCGGGCAGCGCTGGCAAGGTGCGCGACCGGCTGTCGCCGCCTTCGACCACGAACAGGCGGTGGACGCCCTGGTCGGTCTGCCGGCTTCCAGCGAGCAGATAGCCACCGGCAGCGCCACGCAGCGAATCGAGGAAGAAACCGGATGGCAACTCGATCAATTCGGCCGCATTGCCGGCGACCTCGACGAGAACACCGGCTCGGGTGGGCCAGGCAACGATGGAGTGACCTTCAAAATCCGCCCGCAACGGCGGTTCGCCGGCCATCGAGGCACCGGCAGCGGCAAGGATCAAACAGGCTGCAGCGCAGCAGGCCAGCAGCGAAGAACGCGCAGTCATCATGAGCGCAATACTAGGAACCCGCTCAACTGCTGTCAACGAAAAGCACTACCGCACGCCGGGCAAGATCATGTCCACCGTGAATCTCGCTCGGGCGTGAGGCTGCAACGCCTTTGTTCATGCAGGTTTACACGGCTAGGCTGAATCTTGCCTTCGATCACTGAATCGCCTATACTTCTGACGCAAGAATTGCTGTAGTGGCATGAAGATCCTTCTTGAACGCCCCTTGAGGTACCGGCCATGCCATCGCTCTTTGCTTTGGTTCACCGCAGGACCAACCCCGCCATCCACGGAGAATCCCCCGCATGAAGAAGCTCAGTCTGTATGCAATCGCCTTTACCTTCGCTCTGCTCGCCGCGCTACCCGTGCTAGCCGGCTCGGTCTACGTTCCGCTGGCGACGGTCCGCGAAATCGGCCCCTACACCTTCACCACTGAGATTACCGTCACCAACAAGGGTGGGACGGAAGATCGGCGGTTCACGACCTTCTTCATCGAGCAGGGCACCGACGGCACTCCCCGACCAGGCGCCAACAACTCGGCGACCCTGACCCCGGGAGCCTCCAACGTCTTCGGCCTTGGCCTGAAGCAGGGCGACACCGGAATGCTCGAGATCGACGGCCCGCCACAGATCGCGGCCAGCGCCCGCTTGATGGTCTCGGAAGATGGTGTCGACATCGGGCGCGTCGCCTTGCCGGTCATCTCCTCGGACAACGTTTTCCGCGCCGGTACCACCGCCTATCTTCAATCCTGGGGTCGCGACAGTGGTTCCGGCTTGGTCACCGACTTTGGCATGATGAACCTGTCCAAAGAGGCCTCTTCGTGCGAGGTCGATGTCCATTCCGCCAATGGAACCGAATTGACGCCAACGGTTCTCCTCGGGATGAAACCGTTGAGCCACATTCATTTCATCGATGCACTGAACATCCTCCAAGTCGACAAGATCGATCTGGCTCGGGTCGCGGTGAGCTGCAACCGCGAGTTCTTCATCTATTCGCTGCGCTACAACCAGCAATCCGGACAACTCGCCTTCCAGGTGCCTTCCGGCACCGGTGCCTCGACCCTGCCCACCGGCGGCGCCCCGCCGGCTGGTCCCGGCTGCTCGGCAGCCGGTAACGATGTCTGCTTCGAGGAGCAGGGGATCTTCTTCACCCCGGATCCGGGCAACCCGGTCAAGCGGCTTATCTACGATCCGCCGGATGGTAGCTACAGCAAGCTCGTCGCCACCTTGCAGGTGCGCAACGGCGGCTGGTTCGCCGGGCGGCCGAACGGCTCTCACAACATCTTCTGGCTGGTCCGGGACAAGAACAAGGACATGTTCGGCTATGTCAACGTTCGCGGACCCAACACCAACGACCTGTTCGTGCGCCACGGCTTCAACCTGTCGCAGGGCGACAAGCCGCGCCTCTCAACGGGCTTCCAACACCCGGAGGGTGCGACTTACACCTACCAGTACACCTATGACGCCGCGCAGCGGATCGTCGAGCTGATCGTCTCCGACGAGAGTGGGATTCCGATCCTCAACCTCCGTGGTACGCCCAACATCAATGCCATCGGCTTCGGCGCCAACAACCGAATCTTGATGGACTTCGGCTTCCCGCTGGGTGTCAACCCGAACGAGCCGCCCACCTACGGTTGGGACTACAAGAACCTGGTGATCAGGCTGACCCCGCAGTAGCCACCCTTCCCTTCGACTCGCAAGGGCCTCCTTCCGAGGCCTTTGCGGGTCACACCTCTACTTCTAGCAGCCCGGTCACTCCTTCTTACGGCTGGCCAGAAAGTCTCGAAACGGCGAGTAGAAGCGTAGCGCCAGCAAGGAACCGGCGACTCCTGTCGCCGCGAACGAGGCGATGAAGCGCGGCCACGAGTCGGCAGCCAGCATCGCCGCGGCGATGAGAAAGAAGGGCAGCGGTACCGTGTAGAGCAGTACCAGGTCGGTGACCAATCGGCGGATACGCAGCGAGAAGATCTGTGACATGCGCCAGGCCATCAGCAGGTTTCCCAGCGGCAAGAAGTTGGCCCAGGCCATGCCGGCGGCACCCCAGCGGTGGGTGAACCACGTTCCGAAGACAACCAGCGAGACCAGGTTCACTGTCGAGCACAAGAGCCAGAGTCGATCTTCGTCTCGCACCTTGAGCACCTCGCCCCCGAGTTCGGCGAAGAGATCGAGAAAGGGGACGAAGCAGAGGATCCTGAGCAGCGGCACCGCCGGCCCCCACTGCGGCCCGAGCAGGATGGCCACCACCTTCTCGGCGTTGAAGAAGAGGAAGTAGCCGGCGGTCACCTGCGAGAAGCACAAGATGACCGTGGCAAAACGAAAGGCCTCGAAGAAGCGGTCTATCCGATCGCGGTACTCGACCAGCGCCGGCAACAGGGCGCGGGGTGCCATGATCACCGGTACCAGGAAGACGATCCCGTAGGCCCGGGCGTACTGCCCAACCGTCGCGGTCGCGGCAAAGGTCTCGATGATGTAGATGTCGATGTAGGCCACCAGCTGGAGGACGATCCAGACCAGAAAGAGCACCCGGCTGCGTCGCATCAGGTCGACGATCAACTCCGGCTCGAGAACCAGCGGCACCTTCCTCCAGGCCTGCATCCAGACCGCGGTGGCAAAGACCGCGGCGGCGGCCAGCTCGCCGGCCACCAAGCTCCACACGCCCCAGCCCAGCCATGCCAGGGTCAACGAAACCGCGGCGGCCACCAGCCCACGGCCGATCTCCGGCATGACCAGGCGGCCGATGCGCAGTTCCCGTTCAAAGAAGGTACGCGGCGCCACCACGATTCCGTCGAGAATCACCCAGACGGCCATCGCCCGGATCAGGGCCGGCAACTCCGGCGTCAAGAAGGCGAACAGCGGCGCGGCGAGAAAGAGGCCGAGCGCCACCAGGACTCCCATTACCAGACTGAAGGCCAGCACTGTGCCGTAGGGTTTGCGCCGGTCGCGCATGAGCTGGAAGTTGAGTCCCAGATCACGCACGGCGGAGGCGAGGATGATGGCTCGCAGCGCCTGCTCGTAGAGTCCGTGCGCCTCCGGCACCAGCAGCCGAGCGAGGATCATCCGGGTGGCAAAGGCCACCAACAACCGTGTTCCTAGGCTGAAGTAACTGGCGACGGTCGAGCTGAGAAAGCGCCGCTCGGTGCTAGCGCTCATCGAGCAAGCCGCTGTAGCGCTCGATCTGAGCGAGTGAGAGTTGGCGTACGTCTCCCCCGACGGCGTGCAAACGATGCCATTCGACCACCCACTCGAGGGCCTGATCGAGGGCGAGTCGCGGACGCCAGCCGAGCCGCGAACGGGCGCGGCTCGAGTCCAACTTGAGGTACCCCGCCTCATGCGGGTGCGGCGCAGAATCGGCGACCCAGGTGGGTGCCCCCGGCCACAGAGAGTGCAACTTCTCCACCACCCATTCCACTGTTCGCGCGCCGTCCTCGTCAGGGCCGAAGTTCCAGCTCGTGGCCAGGCTGGCGCCGGCCGTGCCGCACAGCTGCTGCCCCAGAGTCAGATAGCCGCTGAGCGGCTCCAGCACATGCTGCCACGGGCGGACCGCCAAAGGGGAGCGGAGCTCGACCGCCCTGGCCTCCTGGAGCGCTAGCAGGAGGTCCGGAAGCAGCCGATCCTCGCCCCAATCTCCACCGCCGAGGACGTTGCCCGCACGGGCTGTAGCCAGGCGCGGTGAGCCGGCTTCCTGCGGGTTGAAGAACGAAGCGCGGTAGGCGGCGCAGATCAATTCGGCGCAGGCCTTGCTGGCGGCGTAGGGATCTCGCCCGCCCAACTCGTCGCTCTCGCGATATCCCCAATCCCATTCGCGGTTCTCATAGCACTTGTCGGTGGTCACCACCACGATGGCTTCCAGCTCGGCGCAGGGGCGCAGGGCTTCGAGCAGACGGGCCGTTCCCAGGGCGTTGGTTTCGAAGGTCTCCAAGGGGAACCGGTAGCCGCGACGCACCAGCGACTGGGCCGCGAGATGAAAGACCACCTGCGGCCGGCTGCGCTCGACAGCCGCCTCCAGCTGCTCAATGTTGGCCAGGTCGCCGCGCAGGTCGACTACCCCTTGCGCAACCCCCGCCGCGGTGAACAGGTTGGGGGTGGTGGGCGGTTGCAGAGCGTAGCCGTAGACCTCGGCCCCCAGCGACTGGAGCCAGAGAGAGAGCCAGCTTCCCTTGAAACCGGTATGACCGGTGACCAGCACCCTCTTGTCTTGCCAAAATGCGGTGTCCATCCGTGTGATGCCTCTCCAATCGAATACCCGGCTTACGAGCGGAAATCTGAGCCGGAACTGCCGCAGCTTAGCAGCCAGCGGTCAGGCCAGCGAGCAGACCGGCGGAAGCCTGGCCGCCACGGCAATGCTGTGCGATCTGGTATGGTTTCGCCGCTCCCAACCTCTGCTCGACCCGCGATGAAATCTCTTCCCGACAAGATCTACCGTCGGCTGCTGCGCCCACTGGATGCGCTCTATTACCGCTTCTTCGCTGGCAGCGACTCTGCATTGAGCCGGCGGCTGGCCGCCGGGGTGCTCGCCCGCGAGCAACGCAGCGGACGCGGAGACGTACCGCAGTCGCAGGCGCAATGGGATGAGCAGTACGGCGGTGGAGAGTGGGATTTCCTGGCCCAGCTCAGTGAACTGCCGCGCTACGCGGTGATCGCGGGCTTCTTGCGGGGTCTGGCCCACGGCGGCGCGATCCTCGATGTCGGCTGTGGCGAAGGCATTCTCTTGCGCCACCTGGATGAGGGGCAATGGAGTCGCTACCTGGGGATCGATCTCTCCACTTCGGCTATCGACCGCGGCAAAGCATCGGCTCCTCAGGGTGCCCTCTTCGAGGTGGCCGATGCAGAGGAGTTCCAGCCGGCGGAGCTGTTCGACGCCGTGGTCCTCAACGAGTGTCTCTACTACTTCCATCAGCCGGTCGCCGCGGCGCGGCGCTATTACCAGGCACTGAAGCCGGGAGGTGCCATGGTCCTGTCCATTTTCAGCGGTCGCCGCAGCCGGGCGATCGTGCGCCAGCTGGAGCAAGAGTTCCCGCCCCAGGAGGCCTTCGAAATCCGCACTTTGCGCGGCAGGTGGATGATCTCGCTCTACCTCTCGAATCCGCGGTGAAACCTCTCACCAGGAGACCAAGGCACAAGAACTACAGTGCCGAGACGCGGTGTTTGAGGCATCCGCGCAGCCGCCCCAGTCGCCAGGCTAGCTGGTGGATCCAGCGACTGCGCCGCCCCGGGATGAGCACCGTGGGGCAGCTCAGCAGCAACTTCGCCCAACGGGCCAGGCCGGGCATCCACCCTAACCGAGGCATGCCTCGATCGCGGTAGGCCCGGTAGATCGCCACGTTGTGCTCACCGTAGGCCAGGGTCTGGCGGAAGATCCCATCGAGGCTCTGCCGGTAACGGATGTGGACCACGGCGTCGCCGGCAAAGACCAGCGGTGTTCCGGCCAATTGGATCCGCCAGCAGTAGTCGGTGTCCTCGAGCACCGACATCGTCTCGTCGAAGCCCCCCACCTGCCGGTGCAGGCTCCGTTTGACGCCTAACCCGCCACCGCCGGCATGGGGCAAGAAGGGCGGATAGGTGTACGGGTTGAGGCCCTCGGCTTGCGGGTTGCCGCGCGAGGCGGCGATTCTCGGTGGGTTCAAGCGCTCGATTTCATAGCGGCTGGCGACGAAGTCGTGGCTGGCCAGAGCGGTTCCCAAGGCGGCGACCCAGCCCGGCGCCACCACGTCATCGGCATCGCAGAAGAGCAGGCCCTCTCCTTCGGCCGCAGCCGCCCCCACGTTGCGCGCGTGGGCTTGGCCGCGCCGCTGAGAGGCATCCACCGCTCGCAAGCGCGGTAGACGCTGCGCGAAGAGCTCGACCACCGCCAGCGAGCCGTCGCTCGATCCATTGTCGGCGACGATGACCTCCCACCAGCCGGGCCATTGCTGAACGGCGAGGGCCTCGAGTTGCTCACCGAGCGTCGCCTCCGCGTTGAGGCAAGGGATGATCACGCTCAGCCGCAACGGGGTGGCGGCGGCGTTCAAAGTAGCCGCCGCTGCCACTCGAGATCACCGCGCCTGTACCAGTGCTGCTTGCGTGCCCGTCCGCGGGCGAGCAGTTCGGGGACGGTGATGAAAGAGAGCTTCTGCCGAGTCTCGCTCAGCAACTGTTCGACCGCCTCCAGGGTCGCGCCACGGTCGTTGTAGCGGCGATCCACCGTCGTGTAGAGGGCGTCGTGAAGTAGGACGATCGCCCCGGGGCGTAGCGCCGGGCGCAGCTTGGCGAGCAGGACCTCCGCTGGATGGTCCAGCCAATCATCTGCCACGGCGCTCCAGGCGACCACCCGATAACCCTGGCGGACGGCGGCCCACTGGGTGGCCGGTGTCTGATCTCCGTAGGGGGGGCGAAACAGGCCGCAATCGTGGCCGCCCAGCGCCTCCCTGCACCAGCGAATCTGCGCCCGCACCGCGCGCGGTCGCAAGAGCGGAAGCGATGGATGGTCCCACGAATGGTTGCCGATGGCATGGCCGGCCTCGGCCACCTCTTCGACCAGCTCAGGATGGTTCTGCGCCGCCTTGCCCACCATGAAGAAGGTGGCGTGCGCGTCGTGGCGGCGCAAGATCTCCAGCAGGCGAGGGGTCACCTCCGGATGCGGACCGTCGTCAAAGGTCAACGCCACCACCGGCTCATCGGTGGCGACGTGGGTCAGCGTACCGTTCCAGGCGGCGCTCATCGTCAACAGGCGGCACGCCACGTCCTTGGTTTGCTGGGAGAGCGGCATCGTTGCGGCATCCTGTGGTGAAGCTTGTGCAGATCGGCTCGGGTGCCTCCATCCTACCAGCCTGCGGTACACTGGAGCGCGATGAGGCCACTGCTGAGATGGAGCCTACTGGGCCTCCTACTGGGTACTAATTTGCTGCTCGCCGCCTCGCTGGATCGCCGCGATTGGCCCGGTTTTCTCGGCGACGAGGCGACCTACCTGATGCAGGCCGCGAGTCTGGCGCACGACTTCGATCTGCGCTACGAGCGCGGCGACTACGACCGCTTTGTCGCGACCTGGGGCCGACCTCCCGAGGGGCTCATCTTGCAGTCCAAGGATCAGGGCTCGTCGCTCACTTTCGGCAAGCCCTATTTCTATCCCCTGTTCGCCGCGCCCTTTGTGCGCTTGTGGCCGAGGCGCGGAGCCGCCATCGCCAACGCCCTGCTTCTCGCCTTGGTGGGCGTGATGGCCGCACTCGCTCTCGCCAGGCGGGTGGGGCCGGCGGCACCGCTGTGGGTGGCTACCTTCCTCTTTGCATCGGTCACCTTCGCCCACACTTTTTGGGCCCATGCCGACCTCTTCTTGATGTCTCTCACCGCGCTGGCGCTCTCTCTGGCCTATGGCGGCCCGCGGGAAACGGTTGCCGAGCTACCCCAGGTCTTCGGCCAGCCGGACGCGCAGCCGCGACCCCGACGGTTCGCCCTGCGTTGGCTGCTCATCGGCGCACTTCTCACCGTCGTCGCCTTCTCCCGGCCTTTCTATCTCGCCCTTCTCTTCGCCGTCTTTTTCGCCATTCCGCGAGGCCGGCGCAAAGTCGGCGCGCTGGCACTGTCCACCGGCGCCCTCCTGCTGGTGTTGGTCGTGGCGTTGTCCAACCAAGCGATGCGCGGCAGTTGGAGCAGCTACGGCGGTGAACGGCTCAGCTTCTATTCCTACACCGGCTTCCCCTTGGTCGAGTTACCGGCCGATGGTTGGAGCGAGGAGATAGCCAAGCGCACCGGCCCCGGCTCATGGATCAGGCCTGGAGCGACGCTGCCCTACGACCTGGAGCCGCGGCTGACCGCCTACAACTTCTTCTACTTCATGGTGGGACGCAATGTCGGCCTGCTGCCCTACTTCCTACCCATCGTGCTCGGACTCGCCGCCTTCCACAGGGGGGAGGGACGGGTGGCCTTGCTGGCCGCGGTGGCATTGGCCGTCGCCTGCTTCTTCTTCGTCCGACCTTTCAACTTCTACGGCGGCGGCGGTGCTCTGGCCAACCGCTACTTCTTGCCGCTCTACCCCGTTTTCTGGTTCCTCGCCGCCCAGCCGGTGCGCGGTATCTGGTTGCCGCTCGCAGCCGTGGCGGGAGTCTATCTCTGGCCACTATGGTCGGCACCCCAGAGCTACCCGCTGCGCCCCTCCGGCGGCTTCCGGTATGTCAGCCGGTTCGCGCAACGGTGGCTCCCCTACGAGACGACGCAGAGTCACCTCAAACCCTCCGGCCAAGACGATGTCGAGCATCACGGTTTGTGGATCAAGCCTCTCTCCCCCGGAGCGGGCTCCACCACCGAGGGCACTCTTCTGCGCTTCACCGGCCGCTCCACGGGCGAACTGCTGGTGGGAAGTCCTCGCCCCCTCGCCGGCTTGACCCTCGATCTCGCACCCCCGGGCGCGGCGCAGATGCGCCTCGGCGGGGCTACGCTGCGCGCCACCACCCTGCTACCCAGCGGCGGCACCAGGTTCGACCTGAAACTCGGCCGGCCCACGGCTCGCCATCGCATGTGGTGGAGTGAGCACGACTACTACCTCTACCGCCTGCGCCTCGACTTCGCTGTCGCTGCCGCCGCTGCCGGCGTCAGCTTCACACTCGACCCGACCTTCGCCCCAGCAGATCAGCCGTGAAGCGAGCGACACCACAGGTGGAGCCCGCCCGCCGACCATCTTCCACTGCAGCCTATTGGCTGTTCGCTTCTCACCTCTGGCTGCTCTTCGGCATCGCGCTGTCCAACATCACCCTTGGCCTGGCGCTGCTCTCGGCTCCGTGGAGCCGCCAGCGCCGCCCACTGCCCGAGCCGGCAAGGCCGCTGTTGCTCGCTCTGGCCGCCTATGTCCTGCTGCTGGCCGCTTCGATCTTCTTCTCCTACGACCCGCGGACCAGCCTCGCCGGGTTCGGCGACCTATTCACCCTCGCCGCCGTACCGCTTGGCCTCATGCTCGTGCGCGGTCAACGGCAGGCGCGGCGCATCGTGGACTATCTGATCCTCATGTCGGTGGTCGTCGCCGCCCTCGGCTTGACCCAGTATCTGGCCGGTCTTGGGGACATGCACCATCGCATTCGTGGTCCGCTCTCGCACTACATGACCTTCGCCGGCATCTTGATGATGGCCAATCTTCTCTTGCTGGCGAGAATCCTCTACCGCCCCGCCGGCAGGCGGTTGCGGGCGGCGCAGGGTCTGGGGCTGGCGATCCTCACCGTGGCACTGCTGGGCAGCTATACGCGCAGTGCCTGGCTCGGAATGACCATCGGTGCCGCCATCCTGGTGGTGATGAGTTCCTGGCGTCGTTGGGTGGTTCTGCTTCCCGTCGTGCTCGCCGCCGCCGTGCTCCTCTCGGCACCGGTGCGCCAGCGCGTCGGCTCGATCGCGGACCTCAATGACCCGTCCAACTACGATCGAATCTGCATGGCCAAGGCGGGGTTGACGATGATCGCGGAGCGCCCCCTGTTCGGCATCGGCCCCAACTTGGTCGACGAGCGCTACCCCATCTACCGCCACCCGACCGCCCCTCGCTACTGGGTGCCTCACTTGCACAACAGTTTCATTCAACTCGCCGCCGAGCGCGGCCTGCCCGAGTTGCTGGCCTATGGGCTGATGATGGCGCTGAGCCTCGCTGCCAGCTGGCGGCGCTGGCGCGCCGAAGGTCGCCGGCAAAGTCCCCGTGCCGACCTGCTCCTCGGCTCCTTCGCCGGTCTCATCGCCTTCAACGTCGCCGGCCTCTTCGAGCACAATTGGGGCGACACCGAGGTTCAGCGGCTGGCGCTCTTCCTCTTGATCCTGCCCTTCATCAGCGACCAGGACGAGGCGACGGAGCGCGGATAGAACTCAGCTAGGACGCAGCATCGCCGCGATCTCATCCGCCGCTCGGCCGCTGGCGCCGCTATCGCCCAGGAGGTGGCGCAGCCGGCCCAGCTCTCGACGCATTTCGCCAATTCGGCCACCGTCGCTCAACAGCTTCACGACTTCGCCGGCCACCCGCGTCGGATGGACATCCGCCTGGATCAACTCCGGCACCACCTGTTGATCGAGAACCAGGTTGACCAGCGAAAAACTGGGCAGCCTCACCAACAGCCGAGCCAATAGATAGCTCCAACCGGTCAGCCTGTAGACCACCACCATCGGCGTGGTGAGCAGCCCCAGTTCCAGCGTTGCGGTACCGGAGGCGCACAGCGCCAGATGCGCTTGGCTCAAGTGCTCGAAACGGTTCCCGGAAATGATCCGCACCGGCAGGCCAGCCAGCTCCACCGCCTCGGCCAGCAAGGAGCGAGGCACCGTCGGTGCGCGAATGAGTTCAACCGTGATTGGCAGTCGTCGAGCGATCTCGGCGACCGACTCGAGCATCGTAGGCAGCAAGGCTTGAACCTCGCTGCGCCGTGACCCCGGTAGCAGGGCCAGAACGAACGGGCCCTGCTGAGCGTCCTCTCGATCCCAGACCTGCGAGAGCTGCGGCACCTCGTCGACGAGAGGATGGCCGACGTGGACCGCCTCCACATCGTGGCCGCGATAGAAGTCGGCTTCGAACGGGAAGAGGACCAGCATCTTGTCGACCACCCGCGCGATGTCACGGACTCTGCGCCGGCGCCAAGCCCATACCTGCGGGCTGATGTAGTAGGCGACGCGGATGCCTCGCCGCTTCAATTGGCGGGCCAGCCGGAGGTTGAACTCCGGAAAGTCGACCAGGATGGCCAACACCGGCTGGCGGCGATCGACCTCGGCCAACAACTGGTCGAAGATCTGCCGCGCACGGGAGAGGACCTTCAGCACCTCGGTGATCCCCACCACGGAGATCTCCGAGCTGTCGGCTAGCCGCTCGACACCCTGCGCCGCCATCTCCGAGCCGCCCAAGCCGAAAGGACGCAGGTCGGGCAGGCGCTGCCGCAACTCGCTGAGCAAACGAGCAGCGTGAAGGTCACCGGACGCTTCGCCGGCGACCACCAGGACCGTGGTCATGGGAAGGGAGCAGGAGGCTGGGCGGGAAACGGGTACATCAGCCAGGCGACCAGCAGTCCACCGAGGACCATCCCCAGAAAGACCTGCAGGAACAGCTTCACCTGCCCCCGGCGGGTCCGGCGCCACAGCAGGGCGAAGAAGAGACCCACCAAGAAGGCGTAGGCGACCATGAGAAGAAAGTGGCTCACCGCTTCACTTCTCCGCCGGCTGGGCTCGCACCCGGCCATGCGCAAGATCCCACGCATCGAGGATCAGCAGCACATTCATCAAGCCGGCGGTGACCAGGAAGGTAGTGCCGTATTCGAAGCCGGGCGAGGTCGTCAGCCCTTGATAGTGAATCACCTTGGCCAAGAGAAAGTAGGTCACTCCCATGGCCAGGGAGTCCACCAGGCCCAGCAAGCTCAAGGGGCTCAGGGGTTGGCTGCTAGCCCAGGTGGCCAGCCGGCCGTCGAGTTCACAACCGAGCCACAGGCAGGCCAGAAAGATGAGAAAGAAGCCGATCGCTCGGCGCCGATGTCCCAAGTACAGGTGGCCGCCCCCGGGAATCAGCCATGCCGAAACCGCGGCGATCCATGGATTCTTGCTCCGCGGTGAGCCACCGGCGGTTGTCTCTCTACGCGCCATTATCCACCAACGAAGGAGTAATCAGCTTCAGTTCTTCGAGTTGAGAAGTTCCCGCAATTCCTTGCCGGGCTTGAAATAGGGAATCCTCTTCGGCGGAACATCGACCGGCTCACCCGTCTTCGGATTGCGACCAACCCGGGCGCCCCGACGACGGATTCGAAAGCTGCCGAATCCTCGCAGTTCGATCTTCTCTCCCGACTTCAGAGAGTGAACGATGCTGTCGAAGACAGTATTGACAATGATCTCAGCGTGCTTCTTGGTCAGTTGGGTGTTGCGAGCCACCTCTTCGACCAACTCGGCCTTCGTCATTCCGTCTCGTGTCGCCAACTCGCCCTCCCTAGACTAAAACCGTGCCGGCACGCCATCCGCGGTGCTACGAATGGCGTGCCAATGGCCGTCCTATTCCTCGTCCGAGTCTGCCTCGTCTGAGTCCGCCGCTTCGGCATCGCCCGCGTCCTCATCAGTCGCTTCAGCAACCGGTTGCTCAGCCTCAGCTTCGCCAGCCTCAGCTTCGCCACTCGGTTCATCGGCCTCCGCTTCAACCGGCTCTTGCTCGGCTTCCGCCTCAGTCTCGACCGGCTCAGCCTCTTCGGCCTCAACCGCTTCGACCTCGGCCGCCTCTTCACCGTCGGATGCCGCCTCGGTGGCATCGTCGGCTTCCGTGTCAGCCTCGGCTTCCACCGTCTCTGCGGCCTCTTCTGTAGCCTGCGCCTCGACCTTCTCTACCGGCTCCTCCCCGGCGCTCTCGCCTGTAGAGTCTCCATCGTCGGCAACCTCGTCGACGGCACCGCGCTTGGCCTGGTAGGCAGCTTCCAACTCGGCGATTTCATCCTCGCTGGGCTGGGGCACACCTTGCATGGTCAAGCCGACCTTCTTGTCCAGCTCCTCGATACGCAAGATACGGGCGCTGACCCAATCTCCGAGCTTGAAGTGATCTTCCACCTTGCCTGAAGGCAGGTCGATCTCACTGACGTGAGCCAGCCCTTCGAGCCCTTCGTAGATATCGATGAAGAGTCCGAAGTCGGTCACGTTGACCACCCTGCCATCGAGAGTCGCACCGACCTGATGGCTAGAGACGAAGTCTTCCCACTCGTTGGGCATGAATTCCTTGATCGACAGCGAGACACGCTGGTTGGCAGTATCGATGTTGGTGATCCGCGCCCGCACCGACTCGCCCTTGCGGAGCACTTCGTTGGGGTGCTTGACACGCTTCGTCCAGCTCATGTCCGAGACGTGGATGAGGCCGTCGATGCCCTCGGTGATCTCCACGAAGGCGCCGAACTCGGTCAGATTGCGGACCTTGCCTTCGATGATGCTACCAACGGGGAACTGGTCGCCCAGCTCTTCCCAAGGGTTGCGCTCCGTCTGGCGCAGCGACAGGCTGATGCGCCGCTGATCCATATCCAACTCGGAGACGATCGCCTGGACTTCCTGCCCTACGGAGAGGATCTTCGATGGGTTGACCACCTTCTTGGTCCACGACATCTCACTGACGTGGATCAGCCCTTCTACACCCTCTTCGATCTCGACAAAGGCGCCGTAGTCCACCAGGCTGACCACCTTGCCCTCCACCCGCGAGCCGATCGGATACTTCTTGTCGACCAGCGACCAGGGATCATCACCCTTCTGTTTGTAGCCGAGGGAGACGCGCTCCGTTTGCGGGTCGAACTTGAGAACGATGATTTCGACTTCATCGCCGACACCGAAATGCTCGGACGGATGGTTGACGCGGCCCCACGAGATATCCGTGATGTGCAGCAGTCCATCGATACCACCGAGATCGATGAAGACACCGTAGTCGGTGATGTTTTTGACCACACCGGGCAGGCGAGCGCCGGCCTCGAGCTTGGTCAGCGTCTCGGCCTTCTTCTTGGCGAACTCTTTCTCGAGTACCGCCTTGCGAGAGAGGACGATGTTGTTGCGCCGGCGATCCAGGCTGATCACTTTGAACTCGAGTTGCTCGCCCTTGAGCGACTCGAGATGCTTGACCGGCTTGATGTCGACCAGCGAGCCAGGGAGGAAGGCGCGCAGACCGACGTCGATGGTCAGGCCGCCCTTGATGCGGTCGATGACCCGGCCGTGGATGATCAGACCTTCCTTGTAGGCTTGCTCGATGTGCGACCAGCGGCGCATGCGCTCCGCCTTGGTGCGCGAGAGCAGCACATGGCCTTCTTGATCCTCGGTTTTCTCAAGGAGGACCTCCACTTCGTCCCCCACCGCCACTTCCAGAGTACCGGTGGCGCGGTCGGTGAACTCGTGCTTCGAAACGAGGCCTTCGGATTTGTAGCCGACGTCAATGATGACGTCGTTTTCCGTGATCCCGATGACGGTGCCAGTAACAATCTCCCCTTCCTTGAGATTGCGCATGCTCTCGTCATACAGCTCGGTGAGCTGCTGACGGTCGATGCCGTCGACTTCATCGGCGAACTCATCGTCGTCGTCAAAGTCGATATCCGCCATCGTTGCTGGCTCTGGCGGGCTGTCGGCTGTCTCTGCCGCAGCCTCCGGCGGCTGCACAGCCTCTTGCGGCTGCTCCTCGGTGGTGGCTACCACCTCGCTTGCGGCCGCTTCCGCGACCACTGGGTCGCGGTTCTCTTCGCTGGACTCCATGGGATCTCGTACCTCCTTGATTGGGATTCAGGCCTGGGGCCTGCGCCTGGCAAAGCCGGCGTCGAGCTCAAGCTAACTCCTTGGAAACTCGAAGATTCGGAGTATAGGTGGGCCCTCGGTAGGGTGTCAACAACCGTACAATAGAGCGGTGGACTCCGCGCCGATCTCAGCCTTGCTCAAGCAGCTGGCCTTGTCAGCGGGATTTGACCGCGCGGGGGTGGCCAGGCTGGCCCCTTCCGACCATCCAGCTGCCCTGAACCGCTGGCTGGAGCGCGGCGATCAGGCCTCGATGGAGTGGATGGCCCGGCGCACCGAGCTGCGCTTGGATTCGAGGCAGCTCTTCCCCGGCGCCCGTAGCGCGCTGTGCGTAGCACTGCAGTATTCACCGCCTGCCGACGGCCGGGAAGCCAGCGGCGATCTATGGCCGCGGGTGGCTCGCTATGCGCGAGGCCGCGACTACCACAACGTGATGGGTAAGCGGCTGCGCAAGCTGGCCAAGCGGGTGCGGGAGAACTTTCCCGGAACCCAAACGCGGATTTACGTCGACACCGGTCCGGTGCTCGAACGGGAGCTGGCCGCCCGGGCGGGACTGGGAGCCGTCGGCAAGAACACCCTCCTCCTCCACCCGGAGGCTGGCTCCTGGTTCATGCTGGGCGAGCTGTTCACCAGCCTGGAACTGGTGGCGGATCCACCGATCGCCGATCTTTGCGGAAGCTGCAGCCGCTGCCTCGAAGCCTGCCCCACCCAGGCGCTCTTCGCACCCTACTCGCTGGATAGCCGCAAGTGCATCAGCTACTGGACCATCGAACACCGCGGGCCGCTGCCCAACGAGGCGCGAGAGCAGATGGGCGATTGGGTCTTCGGCTGCGATCTCTGCCAGGAAGCCTGCCCGATCAACGCCGCGCCAACGCTCGAAGGCCGCGATCCCGCCTTCGATTTGCCTGCGCAGCGCGGCCGGCTCGATCTCACAGCGCTGCTTGAGATCGACGCCGACGCCTTCGCCGAGTCTTTCCACGGCAGCCCCATGCAGCGGGCCAAAAGGCAGGGACTTCGACGCAACGCGGCGGTGGCGATGGGAAATCGGGGCGACGCTCGCTACGTCGAGCCGCTGGTGAGAGCGCTGACCGACCGAGATCCACTAGTGCGCCGGCACGCCGCGTGGGCCTTGGGCAAGATGCAAAGCCGGACGGCGATCGGAGCGTTGGAGAGCGCCCTCGAAAGGGAGTCGGATGCGGAGGTCATCGTCGAGCTACGCGAAGCTCTCGGCCTGGCCGACTGCCATGCGGACTGACCACCGACCCTCGACATCAGCGATTTCTCGTCCGCTGGGCGATCGGGTATCATCCCATCGACCATTCAGGTCTCCAACCTGGAAATACGGACCCGAACAATTCGCTCTTCCGGCGGCGAAGTCGTCGCGGCGGGTTGAGGGCAGGCCCTCAGTCGCGGCGCGAACCGCTGCACGGTGTACGACTCGCGCGCCCTCCCGGCAGCGCTGAGTGTGCTTCTCTATCCCGGAAGATCGCTAGCTACACAAGTTTAAGGGGAGTCAGCATGGATATATTTGAACAGGTGGGTCGCATGAAGCACGAGAGAGTGCTCTTCTGCTCGAATGCTGACGTCGGCCTCAAGGCGATCATCGCGATTCACTCCACCGTCCTCGGTCCTTCGCTGGGCGGGGTACGCATGTGGCCCTACAACACTACCGACGAAGCCCTCACCGACGTATTGCGCCTCTCCCGCGGCATGACCTACAAGGCGGCGGCGGCCGGCCTCAATCTCGGCGGCGGCAAGGCGGTGATTCTCGGCGACCCGAAGCGAGACAAGAGCGAGGCCCTCTTTCGAGCCTTCGGCCGCGCCATCGATTCGCTCGGTGGTCTCTACATCTCGGCGGAAGATGTCGGCGTCGACATGGAGGACATGGAGCTGATCCTCACCGAGACCCGCTGGGTCACCGGTGTCTCGCCCGCCCACGGCGGCAGCGGCGATCCCTCCAGCGTCACCGCCTTCGGCGTCCTGCAGGGGATCAAGGCCGCCGCCCGCTGGCGCTATGACGAACCCTCGCTCGAGGGCAAGCGAATCGCCATCCAGGGGCTGGGCAGCGTCGGCGGCTACCTGGCGATGTACCTCATGGAGAAGGGTGCGAAGTTGGTCGGCTGCGACATCGACGCGGAGCAGGAGGCACACTGCGCCGAAGCCTACGGTGTCGAGATCGTCCCTCCGGAGGAGATCTTCGATGTCGAGTGCGACATCTTCGCTCCTTGCGCGCTGGGCGCCGTGCTCAACGACGAGACGATTCCGCGACTGAAGTGCGACATCGTCGCCGGAGCCGCCAACAACCAACTCGCCGTGCCCAAACGGCATGGGCCGGCGATCGAGGAGCGCGGTATTCTCTACGCTCCCGACTTCGTGATCAACGCCGGCGGCCTGATCAATGTCTACAACGAGATTACCGGTTCCGGGTACAACCGCGAACGAGCGCTGCGCATGACCCGCGGCATCTACCTCAACATGATGCGGGTCTTCGAGATCAGCAAGACGGAAGGGGTGCCCACCTACGTCGCCGCCAATCGCGTCGCCGAGGAACGGATCGCCAACGTCAACAAGCTGGGCGCCACGCACTGGGGGCGTCTGGTGATGCGCCAACACCCAGTTTGAGCAGGTACTTGAGGAAATGTTGATCGTCGGCCGTCGCCACGCCCTGCTGGTGGGTGCCGCCATTGTGGCGACCCTGTTCGGCTCCGCCTTGCCGGCGGAGGCCCAACTCTGTTCCGAGCCCACTTCGATGACCGTCCTGGCGCTGGACACCGCCGGCGGCAAGGTGCTGTTGAGCCTGGCTGACTTCGCGGACCAGGGGAGCTCCTCAGGGAGTTACCTAGTGGAGTTCGACACCAACGCCAAGAGCGCCCGGCGCTACCCCGGCTTCACCGTCGGCGAGCGTTTCGCCGGATCGATCGGTCCCGGTCCCATCCTGGCTCTGAGCCGTTGCGGCGAAGGATGCGTGCAGGCGCAACGCTGGTCCGACGGTCTGTGGGAACCCATCGCCAGCCCGCTGCGCACACCGGCGGCGGCCAACCTGCACCTGACCTATGATCGCTCCGGCACCGCCTGGATCACCGTCCACCAGCTGACCGGCGAGCGCGGCTTGACCGACATCTCCGCCTACCGCTTGACCGCCGGCGAATGGCGGCCCGAGGGCAGGTTGATCGTCCATTCCTCCGGAACACCGCCGGTGGCGCCCGCCCCCTGGCAGCGCGACGGGATCGTCGCCGGCTCGGGTCTGTTCAGCGCCGGCCGGCCGGCATCCTTGTGGGTGCGCGGCCTGCCGCCCATCGACAAACCCAACCGCGGCAGTTTGATCGCCCTCACCGAGACGACCGCCGCCTTCGTAGCCGAAAACGGCGCACTGCTCTACAGCGACGATCTGGGGAGCAGCTGGGTGGTCGACAAATGGCGGCCCTGGGGAGTCGAGCGGACCCCGCTGTGGAGCTACGGATCCGACTACTCGATCGATCTTCCGCTGGGCTCCCTCACCGGCCCGCTACCGGTCGTCTGGTTCGATCAGCGCCCGACGCGGATCCCCGAGCTGCACCTCACCGAACTATCGGCCGGAGGGCACTGGAAACGGTTGGCTGAATCGGTACCGGAGGTCCAGGGCCCCGCAGGCGAGCCGCTGGAGGTGGTCACCTTCCTGCACACCGCCGCCGGCCGCTGGCTGCTCTTCTCCGACTGTCACCGCAACGGCGCGAACCCCGGCTTCCTGCTCAGAAGCTGCCCTCCGACCGGCCTCTCCGCTCCACGTTTCATCCCCATCCTGCCGGCCAAGAAAAACGGCGGCTGAGAAGCCGCCGGAAGACCCTCGTAGCGAGGGTTCTAACAAGAGAGGGTCCCGGGGGAACCCTCTCAATTCAATGGAGTCATCAGTCGCCCAGAGGCGGAATGCGCAGGACTTGGCCGGGATAGATCTTGTCCGGATCCTCGAGCATCGGCTTGTTGGCCTCGAAGATCACCATGTACTTGCTGCCCTTGCCATAGTGCTTCTTGGCGATTCCGGAGAGGGTGTCACCGCGCTCGACGGTGTGGAAGATCGCTTCCGGCTCCGGGTTGCTCACCTCGAGGTTGTCGTCCACGGCGGCGATACCGGCGGTGTTGCCGATCGCCAGCACGATCTTCTCGCGATCCGCTTGGGTGCCGACCGTGCCACTGACGGTGGCGGTGTCACCCTCGACACGAACGTTCAACCCTTCGACCCCAAAACCGAGGCCTTGAACAAACTGCACCAGACGGGCAGCCTGCTTGCGGTTGTTGAGGGCGGCGATCTCAGCCGCGCTCGGTCCTGCGCTCGCTGCGGCAGCCGGTGCCGCGGCCTCCTCATCCTTGCCAAACATGGCGCGCCCGGCATTCTTGACGAAACTAAACAGACCCATATCGTTCTTCTCCTTGTTGGAAGGTCGTGATTGAGGATTCCCACGCCGGCCTCGGCGGCCGGCTCTTGGGGTTGTGGTTGGCTCCTTGGCTACCGTCCTTTGAACATCTTGCCCAAGAGGCCGGCGCCCATGCGCATCATGTCGTCCTTGATGTCGCCGTCACCATCGGCGTCCAGGAACGAGGCGGCCAGACCGCCCAAACCGGAGGGCATGGCGCTCTTCATCTGCCGGCCCTCGCGACCGAGGAAATTACCGAGGTCGCCGGCACCGAGGTTGTTCTGGCGCTTGGACTTGCCGAGCGCGCCGAGGAGCATCGGGGCCAGCATCTTCAGCAGGTTGCCGGCCTGACCGGCGTCGATGCCGCTGGAGCGACCCAAGGCCGCCTCGGCAGTCGCTTGCTCGCCACCGAGTACGTGGCGCAAGATACCGGCGCCGTTGCCGGAAGTCGGATTGCCCAGGAAGCCGCCCAGGTTATCGAAGATGCTGCCGTCGTGATCACGGTCGAGCGCCGAGGCCAGGGCGGATGCACCGCCCTCTTGCGCGGCGTTGCGGGCGAGACCGCCGGTCAGCACGGCGATCGCCGAAGGCAGCGCCTTGGCCAGCTGATCCTGGCCGAGTCCGAGCTGACCGCCCATCTGTTCCATGGTGTCCGGCGTGAGGTGACCTCCGAGTAGATCGAGTATTGAAGCCATGGGCACGAGTCTCCTTGATTCTGCGCACGGGTACCGTCAGGTCTCCGTCCCTAAACCAGTCATGTAAGTGAGGCAGGCTGGAAGCCTACCCTCGGCATTCCTGCAAAAGGCGATCCATCGGTAACGCAGTTTGCGGGCGAAGGAAAAGGCTGAAAAAACGGCACTAACTCTAACAAACCGAGTTCGAATCGCCGCTGTTCGCCGTGATCAAGACAGGGAGTTTCTCCGTGCAGGGGAGATTTGGGCTGCTGCGTCAAGTTCCGGTGGACAGATCGGCGCTGGCCTGCCTCACCGCCGCGGCGAGCAGGGCCGCGCCGGCATAAATCGCTCCATCGGCGGCATAGAAGCGCGGAGAGTGGGCCGCGATCACCTCGCCGCCGGGCTCGCGGGCGCCGACGCGGAAAAAGCAGCCCGGTATCTTCTCCAGGTAGAAGGCGAAGTCCTCGCCGCCCATGTTCACCTCCGGCAGGGTGCGCAGCTTCTCGGCTCCCAGAAGTTCGACTGCCGGTTTTCGTACCCACTCTGTCGCTCGCCGTCGATTGACGATCGGCGGGGTGTGGTCGAGAAACTCCACCTGCCCATCGAGCCGATGGACCGCCGCCACGGAATGGACCATCTCGCCCAACCAGCCCTTCAGTCGATCGCGGTCCTGTGAGGTGGTGGCGCGCAGCGTGCCGAGCAGCTCCGCCGTCTCGGGAATCACGTTGCCGGCCATCCCCGCGCACACCCTTCCGATGCTCACCACCCCCGGGCTCCCCGGATCCAGCCGTCGAGAAACCAAGGTTTGCAGTTGCATGATCAGCGCGGCCGCCCCGATCACCGGGTCCCGCGCTTCGTGCGGCCGAGCACCGTGCGCCCCTTCACCGCGCAGTTCGATGCGGAAAGCGTCGCTCGCCGCATTCATCGGCCCCTCTTCGATGACCGCCTCGCCGACGGCGAAACGGCGATCGACATGGGCGCCGAAGATCGCCTCCACACCATCGAGAAGGCCGCTGGCAAGTACCGCGTTGGCTCCCCAAGCGGTCTCCTCAGCCGGCTGAAGCACGACCAGAACATCCCCCGCCGCGCGATCGGCGGTGAGTAGCGCCGCCGCTCCAACGGTCCAGGTGGCGTGAACGTCGTGGCCGCAAGCGTGTATCACGCCGCTGTGGCGCGAGGCGTAGTCGAGGCCGGTCGCCTCGGAGATGGGCAGTGCATCGATGTCGCCGCGTAGCGCCACGGTGGGGGCCGCGCGATCCCGGCCGGCGATGCGCGCCACCAGCCCGGTGCCGGCGACCCTTTCCACCCCCACCGGATCGAGCGCCTCCAGCTCTTCGGACAGACGGGTCGCGGTCGCCTCTTCCTGCCGCGACAACTCCGGGAATCGGTGGAGGTGACGCCGCAGGCTGAGCAAGCGCTCAGCCAAAGAGGCAGGGAACAGATCCTTCAGTGGCGGTGGGATCGCTGCCGGCGGATCATCGGGAGGAGCCATTGGCGCCTATCCGTCGTCTTCTTCGAGTTGCATTCCCATGACGTGATAACCCGCATCGACATAGACCGTCTCACCGGTAATGCCGCCAGCCAGCTCCGAGAGAAGGAAGAGACCGAGGTTGCCCACTTCGTCCTGAGTGACATTGCGACCCAGCGGCGCGGCGTCCCCCACCTTGTTGAACATCTTGATGAAGCCCGGAATGCTACGCGCCGCGACAGTGCGCACCGGCCCGGCGGAAACCGCGTTGATGCGTATCCCTTTCTTGCCCAGATCGTAGGCCAGGTAGCGCACCGTGGATTCGAGGGCGCTCTTGGCGACCCCCATCACGTTGTACTTGGGGATCACCTTCTCCGCCGCGTAGTAGGAGAGGGTGACCAGAGATCCACCTTCGTCGAGCAGGGGCTCCGCTTTCCTGGCTACCGCCAGCAAGGAGTAGGAGGAGATCTCCAGCGCCGTGATCCAGTCGTCACGAGTGGTGTCGATATAGCGACCGTCCATCGCCGGGCGCGGAGCGAAGGCGATGGCGTGGACCACATAGTCGAGCTTTCCCCAAGCGGTGCCGAGATCGTTGAATGCCGCATCGAGTTCCTCTTCCACCGTCACATCGCACTGGTAGAGCCGGGAGTTGGGCAGCTCGGCGGTCAGCTTCTCAAGTTCGCCGCGCAACCTCTCCCCCTGGTAGGTGAAGGCCATCTCGGCGCCTGCCTCGGCCAACTTGGTGGCGATCGCCCAACCGAGACTTCGCCGATTGGCCACTCCCATCACGAGCGCCTTCTTTCCCGTCAGATCAATTTGCATCATGGGGCGTAGTCTACCTCTCTTCAGTGGGGAAACTCAGCCCGTGTTGCATCGCAGTGTCTCAGTGCGAACGGTGGTTTCGGCCAACCTGCGGGGGTCGATGTCGCCGCCGCAACCGGCTCGATCCCAGCGCACGGCAACGAGACCCTCCGCATCCATCGTCCACTCTTGCTCGACGATGTCCCGCCGCCAGTAGCGGCTGCTGGGGGATAGATCGCCCGGCAGCGTGAAGCCCGGTAGCGAAGCCAGCGAGACGTTGTGGCCGCGGCCGACGCCGCTTTCGAGCATCCCTCCGCACCACACCGGTACCGACGCCGCGCGGCATAGCCGATGAATCTCCAACGATGGGGTGAAACCGCCCACCCTTCCCGGCTTGATGTTCACCACCCGGCCGGCATCGAGTTCGATCATGTCGGCGGCGCGTTGCACACTGGTGATCGACTCATCGAGGCAGAGGGGAGTCGCCAGCCGGCGCTGCAACTGCGCGTGGCGCAGGAGGTCTTGCCTGCCCAACGGCTGCTCGATCATCAGCAGATCGAACTGGTCGAAGGCGGCCAGGTGATCGCTATCGTCCAACGTGTACGCGCTGTTGGCATCGGCCATTAGAGCAGCCTCGCTGCCCAGTGCGGCGCGAACCGCACGCAAGAACTCGAAGTCGTTACCGGGTTCGATCTTCATTTTCACTTTGCGATAGCCGGCATCGACAGCCGCCTGCGCTCTTTCGACCAGCTCGCCGACGCTGCTCTGGATGCCGATCGAGATCCCGGTCGCTACCTCTTTGCGCTCACCGCCCAACAACTCTGCCAGGGGTCTGCCCGCCCGGCGAGCTGCCAGATCCCAGCAAGCCATCTCGACCGCCGCCTTGGCCATACGGTGGCCACGAAAACCGGGTTGGAGAAGGGGCCACACCTGCCGCGGATGGTCCCATGCCATACCCAAAATGCGCGGGGCTATCCACCGCCGAATCGCCAGCCAGGCGGTGTCGATGGTTTCAGGGCTGTAGGTCGGCTCTTCGCCGGCAACACACTCTCCCCAACCGGAGAGCCCGCCGCCATCGATCACCTCCACTAGAAGAATGCGCCGTTGCGAGGTGACTCCGGAAGAGATTCGAAACGGCTCCACCAGGGCGAGAGAGATCTCCCGAAGGACGATCCGGGCCAGGGCGAAGCTCGTTGGATCGCCGCTCATCGCCGTCTCCTCTCTACATAGCCATATCCTGGTCCGGAATGGAGGTTCAACTCGCCGTCACACCTCACCGCTTCGCCCGGCTCAAGCCGAAGAAGCAGCGTCCACTGGCACCGTCGCGGTAGAAGGCGTCCACCCGATAACCGCGCTCCAGGTAGGTTTCAAAGGCGTTACGGGTCGAGCCTCGCCACCGGGCGCCGAGTTGCGGCATAGTGACCTTGAGATGCTGGATGTGGGCTGGAACCTCGATGCGAATCCGCTTCTCCGCGAGGAGAACCGCCGGCTGGATCGGTCGCGGCTCTACTTCGCCCTCATGCCGAGTATTGACCACCGGGGTCGCGGCGAACTTCTCCACCATCTCGGGCTGTGCCGGAGCGCCGTCCTTCAGCGTCTCTACCCGGTCCTCGCGGAGTCGCCAGGCAACGACCATTCGATCGGTGCCGATGTCGGCAAAGCGGCGACTGCGGCTAAGACCGAGGTAGAAATCCCGCCGGTACTCCTCGCACTCCGCTCCGAGACGGTTGAAATTGAGGTGCGCGTTGCGGCTCTCCAGCGGGTCGAAGGTCCAATAGATGGTCTCGACACCCTGCGCCAGAACCAGCTCTCGCTGTAGCCATTTCAGCCGGCCACCCAGCCCCAGATCGCGGTAGCCCGACTTGACGGCCAGCATGTGCGACCAGTGAGCGGGCGCCCCCTGTCTAAAGCCGCTCAGCCCGCAGACCATGCCTACCAACTCGTCGTCGTGGGTGAGAGCACCGGCGACGATTCCACCGACCTCCTGCATGACCTTGAGCATCAACGGAGGGACGCAACCCATCGGATCGTCGCCCCAGATCTCCGTTTGAAGATCGAGGCAAGCCTCCAACTCCGCAACCGAGTCGAGAGACCGGAAGGTGATGCCCGCATCCATGGCGGCGGATTCTACCCCGCCCGCGACTCGCAATGCGGCTGACTAATTGTCGACGTAGCCTTCTCGGTGGCGAACCCGAATACCAGCTCGACCCACCGCGACCCTGACCTTGCGCCATGAGCCGTCGCCATGGGACTCGCTGGGGTAGTAGCCGATCACATATTGCTGTCTGAGTTCATCTAAGATGTCACGGAAAGCCTCGGGTAGCTGCTCGGCACGCTCGATGGTGTAGGTGCTGCCGCCCGAGTCGTTGACCACCTTGTTCAGCAGCCTGCTCTCCTCGCGACTGGCTTCACCATTGCGCCAGGCGGTGGAAATAGTGTCCCCTTGGGCTCCCATCGCCTCCAGCCGGACCCAGTAGACCAGAGCCTGACTGCGACGGGCTTTCCACAGCACATCGTCCATCGACATGACGCTGTGCGCATCCGTACCGTCGGAGAAGAGGAGCACTACCGGGCGCCCCGACTGCGTCTCCAGTTGCTTGAGCGCCATGAAGAGGTGGTCGTTCACCGCCGTTCCGCCGCTCGGCCTGGCACCCTTGAGAGAACGCAGAATCTCTTCCGGCCGATTGGTGAAATCAGTGCTGACCAGCACCTGGTCGGAGAAGAGCAGGAGCCGGCTCTGATCGATCTCCTGCAATCCTTCGACGAAGGTGCGGGCGCCGCTCAGCGCTTTGTCCAGCCGCCCACCGCCCATGCTCTCACTGGCGTCGAGCAGCATCACCGCGGTGATCGGCACGTCGCCCCGCTCGAAGGTGACGATCTCCTGACGTTGGTTGCCGTCGAAGATCGAGAAGTCGGCCCGCTTCAGGTCGAGGGCCCGCTCGCCGCTGCGCAGAGCGGTGACGTAGAGCTGCTGCAACTTGAGATCGATTTCCATGTCCACCGAGAGCGCCGGCGTGACCAGAATCTCCTCCTTGGTGATACCGGTGACGGTGGTGGCGATGATTCGGTAGGTGTGTTCCTCGTTTTCATAGCCAACATCCACCCGCAGGCGATAGGGACGTTGCGTCGCCACTCCGAGCTTCGCGCCGTCGACCCAAAACTCGACCTTGGCCAGTACCTCTTCACTGAAGACGTCCGCCTCGAGGTCAAACTCGCCGTAGGAGGTTTCACCCGCCAGCGGGTTGATGATGGCGATGGCCACCGCGGAACCTCCTTCTGCCGCCAAGAGGGCGACCGGCGCGAAGGCCAATGTGCAGAGGATGGCAGCGACAACGATCCGCCGCCCGTTCATCGCCCCCCTCCCGCCGGCTGCGACTCGCGCATCGCTTGCGCCAGCACGCTGCGCCTGCTCTCCGCCGTCTCTTTGAGCTGCCTGCGGCCGAGTTCGATGACCGATCGTGGCCACCGGTTGTAGAGATAGCGCGGCGACTCATCGCTCCGCGGCAGTGCGGTCATCTTTTCGACCCACTCGCTGGACTCCGCCCCACGACCCGTTCGATCGAGCACCATCGCCAGTTGCAGATAGAGGCGCTGCTCCCCAGGAAGCTCCTCGATCCCCTGGCGCAACAGCTCCTCGGCTCGCTCAAAACTGCCGCTGCTGATCTCCAGTCGCGCCAGCTCCTGGTAGGCGAGCGACCGAACCCAGGACGGTGCCGACTCCCGACGCGCCTTGTCGATCCACAGCCGGGCCCCATCGAGGTCATCACAGCGCCGGAGGTTGAGCCCGTAACGAAGCCACCCCTCCTCATTGTCAGGATTGGTCGCTACCAACTGCTCCAGGTAGTCCCGCGCCTTCTCGTAGTTGCCCATCTTCTCGTGGAAGGCTGACAAGCCGAGCAGTGCCGCCTCGTCTCCGGGAGAAAACTCGAGAACCTCGTCAAACAGGAAGTTGGCGCTGGTCGTCGCCCCGGACTGCTGTAGGGCACCTCCCAGGCTGGTCAAGACGCGGGCCGCCAGCTGCAGCGACTCCGGCGGCTCTCCCGCGCTCTGGTACAAGCGGGCCAGCTCCTGGACCATCATTCGGCTATGCAGGGCCAAGAGCATCTGGCGTTCGTTCAGGTAGCGCTGGTAGGCCTCGAAGTGCAGTTCGGCGACCGGGATCAGCGAGTCCGCATGGCGTGCCAGATCGCGGCTCGCCACCTCCATCAAAGCTCGACGCAGGAGCTTGAGTTCAACGTCCTTCGTCTTGCCGGCGAAGGCTGACTCGAGCTGTATCAGCCGCTCTCTCGCCGTCTCGTCTTGTCCCTCCGCGAGAGCCGCCAAGGCCTCTCGGTATTGCACTTGCAGTCGGTCGGCGATGGCGCGCTGCCGTTTGCGCATCTGCTGCTTTCGTTCGACTCTTGCCGCCCGCTCGGCGGCGGCTTCGACGCCGGCAGAACCTTCGGCGATACCCTCCACTTTGAACGGAATGCTGCTCAGCTCCCGCGCGCCGCGAGCCTCCTCGGCGACGCCCAGCACCAGCGTGTACTCCCCTTCGGGCACTCCCACCAGCGAGAGACCGGCGAGGATCCGAGTGAGGCCATCCTCCCCCGCTTCCTGGCGTGACACGGCGAGTTGCTGGCCCAGAACCACCGCGCCGGTGACGTCGAGCAACTGCGCATCGAGAGAAACTTCGCCGGATCGGTTGTAGACGAAGGCGGCCAGCGGCACGACTCCTCCCGACGCAGCGACCGGGTGGGCGACGGGAACGAAGGCCTGATCAGCCCCGATCAAGAACGGTGACGGCTCCTCCTCCTCATCGGGCGGCGTGGGTAGGCGCATCATCAGCCAGTGCTCCACCGAGCCGGGAATCAACGGCGGTAGGACTGCCAGTCTCCCATTGTCAAAATCCGGTACCACCAGAGCCGTCGACTGCAAACCGGTGGCACCGGTCGCGGTATCGCGCACCAGAACCCGAATCTCGTAGGAGCCGGGAGGAAGATGCATGTTGCCGAGGAACTTGAGGCCACCCGCCTTAAGGGTCGCCTCCGTCTTGCTGCGATCGAAAGTCAAAACGGTGCTGAAATGGTCGGTGGCCGCACCCTCGGCGTTGATCGCATAGGTGAAGAACTCGGTTTGCAGCGACTTGCCGCTCGCTGCACCGTCCAGTAAGTCTTGACCGTCCACTTCGATCAGGACCGGCACCAGCGCTCTTTCGCCGTCGGCTTGAAACGGCACCGCCAAGACCGAAAGATCCAACTGGCCTCCCGACCGTCCGGTGAGCAGCTGTGAGGCGGTGCGCAACCTCGCCTGCATCGGCGTTTCTTGCTTCGCGCCAGGGCCGAAATACCCCGGACGGGCAACGATGCGTACCCCTTTCACTTTCTCCTGGAGCTCCACCTTGAGCTTGTGGTACTTGCCGTCCGCCTTGAGATCGTTGGGCTGAATGGTCAACACGTAGGTGACCGTGGTGCGCTTGAGCACCTTGTCCATGGCGCGGCCCAGATCGGTGAAGTTGCGCAGCAGCTCACCGCCGGTCGATCGCGCCATCATCGTCAACCCTTCATGACGAGCTCCGCCGAGGGTCACCTCCCGCAGACTGGCGATATCGATCGAGTGGACGACACAATCGGCCCGCCGAAATTCCTCGAGCATTCGTTCCAACCGGTTCAGCAAGGAGCCGCTACCGTAGACCTGGTCACTGTCGACGTTGAACGTCTGGCCGGACTCCATCGCCAAACGGGTTCGAACGTCCACCTTCTCGGTGCCGCGCAAGAGTTCGCCGTCGAATCCCTCGGAGAGAAAGACCACGTGCTTGCGCCCGTTGATCGCTCCCATCAGCGATGCCAGGCCCGCCAACGAATCCGCGAAGATCTCCACCTCTTGCGCTTCGTTGCGTTTGGCCGTCCGCTGAGCCCGCGCCCCCATTTCTTCGACGTAGGCTTCAGCCTCGCTCTTGAAGGCCCCCCTGCCATCTTCGCCTGAAGGCCGGGTTTCCTCCACACTCACCGTCGAACCGGTCGCCGCCTGGCCGAATCCGGTTTGGCTGCCGCTCTTGGCTCTCGCATTGGCCAGGACCAGCTGCAGAGGATCGGCATTTCGATCGACCAGCTTGGGCGAACCCAGGCTGAGAATCGCCAACTCCGCTTGCCTCCGATCGGTGGTGAAAGCCATCAGGAGCTGGGGTCCCTTGACCCGGCTGTAGGTGGCCACGGAGACCAGGTCGCTCGGGTGGAGATGGTCGAGCATGTCGACCGCCGCCTCGCGGGAACGGACGATGGATGTTGGCTCTGAGAAGGTGAGGTCAAAGAGGAAGAGGAAATGACGCCGCGCCGCGGTCGGCAGCTGCTCCTCCGGTCCCGACTCATCGCGGTCGTAGACTTCGAAAGAGACAATCTCCCGCCTCTTCTTGCCCTCCTTGACTACGAAATCATCGGCGCTCAACCCTCGCACCGGCTGACCGTCTCTGTCGACCACTTGAACGGGGATCTCGACCACCGTGACCGACGTCGACCCACGAAACGTCTCAGTCTTGGCACCCAGCGCCAGAGGTAGAAGAAGGCCAAATGCAAAAAGACCCGCCCAGTGGCGAGTACGGCGGCGGGAACGGTGACGGTCACGGCCTCGCGGCACGATCTCCAAATCCATGGTGCTACCTCCTGGCGATTGCCGTTTCGAGCCTACGTTTCCAGGCTCGAAGCAAGCGCCGTGACTATTGCCCCCCAAGACAGCGAGTTCGTCGAGACTACATCATCGATCTTGGCACCGCATCTAGGCAGAGCGAATTACCGGCGTTCCGTAAATAAGACTTGACTTCCCGGCGAGAAGAGATTGGCGAAACTGCCCGCTTCGAGCACTCTCCGCAGCCGTTCAGCGCGCTGCTTGCGTGCCGCGCTCGAATAGTTGAAGGACCGCGACCAGCGAACGCGGCGCCGCGGGACAATTCCACCATCTCTCTTGCCCGGCCGCCAGCTTTCTCGATCGCTCCTCGGTGCCGTCTGCGGCGGCGATGAGAACCGTCGTGTCCGGCCCCGGTCCCTGAGTCAGCCGTGCGAGGATCCGTGGTACGGCGGTTCCCCCGTCATCGCGACTCAACCAGATTCCCACGCCATGGCACAAGGGGAGAATGGACTCGACCCGCGGTTGCACCGATGGGTTGAGCAGCTGAACGACGACCGATAGCGTTCCCTGAGGGCGACGCACGGTGGTGCTACCTCCGCCGCCGCGTTCGAGCTGCCGCGCCAAGGAAAACCACACCGAATTGCCGTTGCCGCTCGGAGCGGTGGCGAAGAGCTTGACCAGAGAGTCCCAGGAATCCGCTTCGCCGAGTAGCAGGAGTCGTAGGGTTCCATCGCGGCCAACATTGGCTGAACTCAGCAGGCCGTCGACGGCAAGGTCGAGAAGAAGGCCGGCGTCGATCTCCATCGTCGTGGGCTGATAGGAGGCCATGTCCTCGACCCTGGCCACGGCCCCGGCCTCGAGCAGCAAGAGCACCGAGAGCTCGATCCTCTGCGGGGCCAGATCCATCGTGCGGCACATGGTGGCCAGCGTCGCCCCGGGTTGATCGCGAATCCTCTCAAAAACCTCCTCGATGGGCAGACCGCGAACCGGTCCTCCCAACGGGGGAACCACGGTCAATAGGGCACGCAGTTGCGTCCGCCGATCGGGTAGGAAGGGCTGGCGCGCCCGCAGTTCGTCGCGCAACCAGGCCGCTTCCATCAGCAAAGTCTTGACATCCGGCCCGTCCTCCGGCGGCTCGGCCAGATCGGTGGTGGCAGGAACGAAGCGAAAGTGTCCCGCTTCCAGCCGCAGCATGGCGATGATCGCTTCGCCTCGGCGCAGAGTTCCGTAGCGGGCCTCCGTCAGCCGCCCGGAACTCAGCGTGAGATCGGCCGGTTTCTTGCGTGAGGCGAGAGTCAGGCGACCGCTCTTGTCCCCTTGGTGGAGGAACTGAAGCAGCTCCCAAAAAGGATAACAGGAGAGATCCCCTTCGAGCAGCGAGCGACCGGGGGATCGCGTGGAGACCAGCCGGCTCAGGGTCAGAGCCAGCTCCTCGGGGTCGTATGGCTTGATCAAGTAATGGTTGGCGCCCTCGCGCAACGCGCGCACCCCTTCTCGCGCTACCTTTCCGGCCACGGCGCTGCTCGTCTCGCCTTCCAGCAGCATCATGATCGGCAGCGCCTCGGTGCGGGAATCTCGACGCAGCTCACCGAGAATGGCGAAAGCGGATTGCGCTGGGCTGGTGGCCACCAGCACGGCATCCGCGTGCTCCTCCATGGCGCGATCCGCTACCTGGAGAGAGCTGTCGTGTAATACAGCGACGAACCCTTCGCTGCGCAACTGATCGACGGTCAAGATCCCTGAGACTGCGTCGCTATCGACAACCAGCACTTTGGACAAGATTACCGACCTCTGTTGTTGGAGTTCGGGCGATGAAGAGAGAGAGAGTCGCAGTGGATCGGCGTCGCGACGCGGTGCCGCTGGAGAAGGCCCGAGAGGCAAGCGCGAGTATGATCGCGGTGCAAGCCCGCCCAAGAGAGAAAAAGAACCCTAGAAGAACCGTGACCATTCCACGTTTGAACGCCGATGATACACCGTTCAGTCTCTTCAACAAGCGAGATCGCCGCGATGCGGCAGGCCGATCCCGAACTCCGGTCGAGAGAGTGCGCTCGCTCGCGCTTCATTTTGGCCACACGCCTCTTCAGCCCGTGAAAGGAACCGCAATGAACCTACCGCTATCGACGAGGGTCGTCCTCGTTTTTCTTCTCCTGGTGCCGATCCTCACCACAATGCCAGCCGTCGCCGTCGAGCCGGCACTCGCTCACCTCGCCGCCGCCGAGGAGGGCTATCCCCAGCTCAGCGAATCCGAGGCCCGCGCCACCCCCGGCGCCGAACGCCCGGACCGGGCTGCCAGGAAGGCGAAAAAAGCAGCGAAGAAGGCACAGCGCAACGCGACCGGAGAGGAAGCGGAGTCAGAGGATGAGACGTGGAGTGTCGATCAGCCCGCCGAGCAGCCGGGCCACCAGGTCGAGATCGACACCACCAGCGGTACTTGGATGAATCTCGATGTCAGCCCGGATGGTCGCGAAATCGTCTTCGATCTTCTCGGCGACCTCTACCTGCTGCCGATCGAAGGTGGCGAGGCGCGCAACCTGACCTCGGGTATGGCCTGGGACATGCAACCCCGATTCAGTCCGGACGGTAGCCGCATCGCCTTCACCAGCGATCGAGCGGGCGGCGACAACATCTGGATCATCAACCGGGACGGTTCCGACGCCAGACAGGTCACCGAGGAGAGCTTCCGGCTGCTCAACAGTCCGGCATGGAGCCCGGACGGTGACTACATCATCGCGCGCAAACACTTCACCGCGCGCCGTTCACTGGGGGCTGGCGAGATCTGGCTCTACCACCACACCGGCGGCGACGGCGTGCAGCTGACCGAGAAGCCCAATGAACAGAAGGACGCGGGCGAGCCGGTCTTCTCCCCCGATGGCCGCTACGTCTACTACAGCCAGGACACGACACCTGGCCCCCTCTTCGAGTACAACAAGGATCCGAACACGCAGATCTACGTGACCCAGCGCATCGACCTCGAGAAGGGTAAGGAGGAGGTCTTCCTCGACGGTCCGGGAGGCGCCATCCGACCGACCCCGTCGCCCGACGGCAAGCTCCTCGCCTTCGTCAGGCGGGTGCGCTACAAGAGCACCCTCTTTGTCCACCAGATCGAGACGGGCCGCCAGTGGCCGGTCTACGACGGTCTCGAACGGGACATGCAGGAGACCTGGGCGATCCACGGCGTTTACCCGACGATGGCCTGGATGCCGGACGGCGGCTCGATCGTGCTATGGGCCGGTGGCGAGATTCGCCGCATCGACATCGCGAACAAAAGCGCCGCGACCATCCCCTTCCACGTCGCCGATCACCGGCGGGTACTCGAGGTGGTGCGCTACCGCCATCCGGTGGCGCCGGATGAGTTCGACCTCAAGATGCTGCGCTGGGTGCAGGTCTCGCCCACCGGCGATCAGCTCCTCTTCCAGGCTCTCGGCAAGATTTGGCTCCGCGACCTGCCCAACGGCGAGGCGCGGCGGCTGACCGGCCAGAACGACCACTTCGAGCTCTACCCCTCCTTCTCTCGCGATGGCCGCTCCATCGTCTACGTCAGTTGGGATGATGAGGAGCTGGGCGCGGTTCGCGTCGCCGACGCCGGCGGCGGCGAGGGGCGCAAAGTCACCAGCAAGCCGGGCCACTACCTGGAACCGGTGCTCAGTCCCGACGGTCAGTCCATCGCCTACCGCCGTATCGGTGGCGGCTTCCTGCGCTCCCCCACCTACTCCCGCGATCAGGGTGTCTACCTCATCCCGTCCGCGGGCGGCAGCGAGCGACTGGTCACCGAGGAAGGGATCAACCCCCACTTCGGCGCGCGCAGCGACCGCCTCTTCCTCACCACCTTCCCCGGCGAAGGCAAGCGGGTGCTCAAGAGCGTGGAGCTGAGTGCCAACGGCGACGAGCGCAGCTGGTTCACCAGCGACAACGCCACCGAGATGCGGGTTTCTCCCGACGGCAAGTGGATCGCCTTCACCGAACGGTTCAATGCCTACGTGGAGCCGTTCGTCCGCGGCAGCAAGCCTCTCGCTCTCGGCCCCAAGGCCTCCGCGGTGCCGTTGACGCGGGTATCCAAGGACGCCGGCGAGTACATCCACTGGTCGGGCGACAGCCAGGCTCTACACTGGGTTCTTGGGCCGGAGCTGTTCACCCGCAAGCTCAGCGAGGCTTTCGCCTTCGTCGACGGTGCACCGGAAGAGCTACCCGAGCCGGCCGCCGCCGGCACCGCCATCGGCTTCAGCGCCGAGGCGGACCTGCCGAAAGGCTCGGTCATCGCCCTCATCGGCGCCCGACTGGTGACCATGAAGGGTGACGAGGTGATCGACAACGGCACCGTCGTCGTGCGTGACAACCGAATCGCCGCCATCGGCCCCGCGGCCGAGGTGGCGATCCCCGAAGGTGCCACGACGATCCGGGTGGACGGCAAGACGATTACTCCCGGCTTGGTCGATGTCCACTGGCACGGAGCCTTCGGCACCGCCGAGATCGTCCCGGAGGAAAACTGGATGAACTACGCCAGCCTCGCCTTCGGGGTGACCACCATCCACGATCCGTCGAACGACACCAGCACCACCTTCGCCGCCAGCGAGATGCAACGGGCGGGAGCCATCGTGGGACCGCGAATCTACTCGACCGGCACCATCCTCTACGGCGCCAAAGCACCTTTCAAGGCGGTCATCGACAGCCTCGACGACGCCCGTTCGCACCTGCGCCGGATGAAGGCGGTCGGCGCCATCTCGGTCAAGAGCTACAACCAGCCGCGTCGCGACCAGCGCCAGCAGGTGATCGCTGCCGCCCGCGAGTTGGAGATGATGGTGGTGCCCGAAGGCGGCTCGCTCTTCCAGCACAACATGACCATGGTGGTCGACGGCCACACCGGCATCGAACACTCCATCCCGGTGCCCGCCATCTACGACGACGTCCTACAACTCTGGTCCGGCACCGAGGTCGGCTACACGCCCACCCTGGTCGTCGGCTACGGCGGCATGTGGGGCGAGAACTACTGGTACGCCACCACCGACGTATGGGCCAACGAGCGGCTGCTCAGCTTCGTCCCTCGCGAGTTCGTCGACCCGCGCGCGCGACGGCAAATCCACGTACCCGACGAGGAGTGGAACCACTTCGACAACGCCCGCGTCGCCCGTAAGCTGCACGACGCCGGGGTCGGCGTCCAGATCGGCGCCCACGGTCAGCGCGAAGGACTGGGTGCCCACTGGGAGCTGTGGATGCTCGAACAGGGCGGCATGACCGCCCACGAGGCGCTGCGCGCCGCCACCCTGGAAGGAGCCCAGTACCTCGGTCTCGACGGGGATATCGGCTCCCTCGAAGTCGGCAAGCTCGCCGACCTCATCGTCATCGACGGCAACCCGCTCGAAGATCTCAGAACCTCTGAAAACGTCGACTACACCATGCTCAACGGCCGCCTCTACGACGCCGCCACGATGAACGAAGTGGCGCCGCGCAAGCGGGAGAGGGGGAAGTTCTGGTGGGAGGACTGACCTTCTACGCTTCGAGCGCCCGGTCGATCCCGGCCATCAGCCTCTCGTTCTCGGTCAGCACCTGGTGTTCGATCCACAGGGTTTTGATCTGGGCCAGGATGGTCAGCCAGAAGAGAGTGTGGTGGATCCACTTCGGAAGGGTGTTGTTGTAGACGCCGCCGCCGAGGATGAAGGTCGCCATGCACAGCCCCATGGCGATCATCATCCAGCCGTTGGAGCGCATTTTGAAGCTCTTGGTCTTGTCGAGGACGGAAGCGTCCAACGAGTGTTCCGCCACCGCCTCTTTGATCGCCTTGCCGGTGCCGATCAAGTAGAACATGATCCAGCAGTGGGAAAAGAGCAGCAGCAGCGCGGAGCCGAGGCCGAGCATCAAGTGGTGGACGATGGGCTGCCCGAGATAGGCCACCACGGCGGTGGCGATCAGTCCAAGGGTAGCCAGGGCGCCAACGACCAGCAACGAACGTCCCATCATCAGGTCAGTCTCCTACAACAGCCGCGTTGAGAAAAAGGGCGCGGCGAGTCTATCGAACTCGGGCGGGTTGCTGCGGTCGAAATCTCATCAGCAAGGCCGTTACCTCCTCGCCACCACTCTCCATCAGCCTGGCAGCATCTTCTCTCGCCCGTTCCAGCCACCCTTCATCGACCACCGGATCAGCCACCCGCAGAACGGCGACGCCCGCCTGCCGGGTGCCCGCCAGATCTCCCGGCCCGCGCAACGCCAGATCGGCCTCGGCGATCTCGAACCCATCCGTGGTCGCCGCGAAGATCTCCAGCCGGCGCCGAGCTTCGTCGCTCAGCCTGCCGTGCAGAGCTATACAGCGCGCCTGCCGAGTGCCTCGGCCTACCCTACCGCGGAGTTGATGCAGCTGAGCCAAACCGAAGCGCTCGGCGCTCTCGATCACCATCCAGTTGGCGTTGGCCACGTCGATGCCAACCTCGACGACGGTGGTGGCCAGCAGGATGCCCACCTCCCCCGCGGCAAAGGCGCGGGCCACCTCAAGCCGCTGGTCCACCGGCATGCGACCGTGCAGGAAAGCCGACGGAATCTCTCCGAGCGCCCGGCGGACGGCTTGCCCCTCCTTTTCCAACGCCGCGGCGGTGATGGTTGTGCTCTCTTCGATCAACGGAAAGACCACGTAGCCTTGCTCGCCGGCTTGGGCACCGTCGCGCAGCCGGTTCAGCACCTTCCCGCGCCGGCTTACCGGCAGCAGCTCGGTGATCACCGGAAGGCGGCCGGGAGGCACTTCGTCGAGAAGCGAGATATCGAGATCACCGTAGGTGGTCAGCGCCAGCGAACGGGGTATCGGCGTCGCCGTCATCACCAGCAAGTCGCAGTCCATCCCCTTCTCCACCAGCGCTTGGCGTTGCCCGACGCCGAAGCGGTGCTGCTCATCGATCACTGCCAGGGCAAGGCGCGGCAGATCCACCGAATCTTGGATCAGCGAGTGCGTGCCTACCGCCAGGTCGATCTTTCCATGGCGCAACCGCCGGCGCAGAGCCGTAGCCTCGGAGGTGGATCCGGTGAGCAGAGCGATGCGCCAGCGATCGCCCAGCAGAGCCCGTAGCACGGTGTAGTGTTGCTCCGCCAGAAGCTCCGTCGGCGCCATGAAGGCCGCCTGATGTCCGCTGGCCAGCGCCTCCGCCAGGGCCAGGGCGGCGACCACCGTCTTGCCGCTACCGACATCGCCCTGCAGCAGGCGACGCATCGGCCTCCTCCGGCGAAGGTCTTGTTGGATCTCCTCAACCACACGAGCTTGCGCGGCGGTCAGGCGGAAAGGCAGAGCGCGACGCACAGCGGCAACATCGCGCGCCGATCGGTAACCATGGCCCTTGGCGACCTGAGCCCGGCGGCGCCGCGCCGCGAGGTGCAGCTGAAGGGACAACAATTCGCCGTAGATCAAACGCTGGTGGTAGGGCGTGGCACGATTGTTGAGCGCCTCCCCCGGTGCATCGTCCGGCGGCCGATGAAGCATGGCGAGTGAGTCGCGAAGGGTAGGTAAGCGGTACTTCTCCAGCAACCACGAAGGAAGCGGATCAGCGCCAGCACGGTCGGAAGCCGCGGCCCCGATCTGCTCGACCGGCGCCGCCTCCAGTGCCGGCAATGCCCGTTGCACCAAGTCGCGAACCAGGGCTGGCCCCAGCCCCGGCGCCAATGAGCTGTAGACCGGTGTCCACCGTCCTTGCCCCTGCAAGCGGTCGGTGCGCTCGCAGCTGGGGTTGAGCAACTCGACAGCGCCCCCGCGACCGCTGCGCAACTTGCCATGCAGCAGGTACTCGGCTTGGGCGTCCACCTGGCGGGCCAGATAGGGCCGGTTGAACCAGACCACCGGCACACTGCCGCTGCCGTCGAGCAGTTCGGCGCGCACCATCGAGCGCCGGCCGCGCAGGTGGATCGTTCGCACCTTGCGCAACCGGCCGACCAGGGTCACCGGCCCCGGCTGATCCAGGTCGGCGATGCGCGTGGAAGAGCTGCGGTCCTCGTAGCGTAGCGGCACGCACCACAGCAACTGCTCCACCGTGGCGCAGCCGGCTTCGCGCAGCAGAGCAGCCCTGGCGGGACCGACTCCGCGTAGCGCGGTGAGGGGACTGTCCAGCTTCAGCACAGCCCCTCCGACGGGACTATTGGTGGTGGAAGGTCATCACCACCATGCCCAAGCGCACCTCATCACCGTCGCGAATCTCCTGTGGAACACCGGTTTCGAGCCGCTTTCCGTTGGCGAAGGTACCGTTCATGGTGCCGATCTCTTCGGACAGAAAGTACTTGTCGCCGCGGCGGTAGATCTTGGCGTGACGGCGGCTGATCGAGCGTTGACTGTCCACCGGAGTGACATCGATGTCCGGATAGATGCCGGTGACCGGATCCTTGCGCCCCATGGTGGTCTCGGTGGCTCCGGCCAGGTAGAACTCCATCCCTGACTTCTCGTGCACCAACCTCTCCGGCCCCACATCCTGCCGCTCGGACGGTGGCTCCGGCGAAGGCATGTCGGGAGAACTGCGGGGAGTTTCGCCGGCGGCGGCCAAGGCCTCGCGCAGCATATTGTCCGCTTCACGCAACCGGCGGGAGAGCTTGCGCATCATGCGCACCGCAATCTCGGGGTTGTCTTTGAGCATCTGGGCGAAGGTCGCGCTGTTGATCTGCAACAGCTTCGCATCGGTCACCGCGCGTGCCGATGCGGTGCGCGGCAGGCTCTCGAGCACCGACATCTCGCCGAAGAAATCACCCTTCTCAAGCAAGGTGAGCATCTTCTCCTGGCCGGCGATCTCCTGCACGATCTCTACTTGCCCCTCGTGCACGATGTACATGTGGCTTCCCAGATCGCCCTCGCGAAAGACGAACTCCCCCTCTTGCACGGCGATCGATGGATCGCTCCGCGGCTTGCGGGTGGTCTTGAAAACAGGCTTACTCATCGGTGGTGAATTCTAGCATCCCGAGCTGATCTTGGGCCGATCGACAAATGCTCGTGTCGGCGACTCAGCCTCCCCTGCAGGCCCAAAGGCACGGTGAGGTTTGGAGGGAAGTGGCCGCACGGCAAGCCGTAGGCGATCGGCCAGTCGAATCCGCCGAGGACCTCTTCCAGCAACCGAGGCCAGCTCTCCTCGACCTCATCGCCGTCCTCGTCCTCCGCTGCAGCCGCTTCCTGCCCTGCAGCGGGATCGCTGAAATGGCCGAGAACCAAACCGGCGAGCTGGTCGAAAGCCCCGGATCCGCGCAGCTGGGTCAGCATGCGATCCAGCCGATAGGGCGGTTCATGGACATCCTCCAAGACCAGGATCTTGCCATCGAGCCGCGGCGCGTAGGGCGTCCCCAAGGTGGCGGCCAGCATGCTCAGACAACCGCCGGTCAAGGGGCCAACGGCGTCGCCACGACGCAACCAACCAGTCAACGGCATGGTCTGGGGAAAGCGACCGGCCAGAGCCATCAGCAACGAGGCTTCCTCCTCCGCGCTCAAACCGCTAGCCAGATCCGCCGCCACCATCGGTCCGTGAAAGGCGGCGATTCCGAGCCGCTTCACGACCTCGTCGAGAAACGGGGTGAGATCGGAGTATCCGATGTAGGCGCGCGGATAGCGGGCCAGCAGAGACCAGTCGATGCGTTCCAGGATGCGGGTCAAGCCGTAGCCACCGCGAGCGAAGAAGATCGCCTTGAGCGAGGGATCGGCGGCGAGTTCGTGGAAGGCCTGCAACCGCTCGTCGTCGGTGCCGGCGAAGAACAGGTGAGGAGGAGCGCTGACGTTGGCCGCCACCACGGGATCGAAGCCGTACCGGCGCAGGGCGCCGAGCCCGCTTTCCAGCCGCAGCGGATCGACCGGTCCGGACAGCGCGGCAACACCCACGCGGTCCCCGGGCAGGACGGGTGGCGGTGGCGAGATCGGTGGAGTTCGCATCATCATCGAACGGGCGGGAGACGCGACGGAAACTGGAGAGCCCCGTAAGCCGAATCCTGTACTCCGGCGCCGTTGAGCGCCGGTGCCGTGATCATTCCTCTGGGCTCGACGTTGCCGCCGAGCTCGAGCAACCTACCCGGAAGCGATCCGACCTCGCGGCCGGGGCAGGACGGGCGGCCTGCTGGGTTTCGCTTCCCTATTTGGTCTTGCTCCGCATGGGGTTTACCGTGCCTCGGGCCGTCACCGGCCGAGCGGTGCGCTCTTACCGCACCCTTTCACCCTTACCGAGCGCCGCGAGGGCGCCAGGCGGTCTACTCTCTGTTGCACTTTCCATCGCATCACTACGCCTTGCCGTTAGCAAGCATGCTGCCCGTGGGAGTTCGGACTTTCCTCCCCGGCCGACCTGAAGTCTCGCGACTCAGGCCACCGGAGCGATCACGCTGGACTCTCCAGTTTCATCCCTAGGATACCACTCGCTAGCCATTGCAATGGATCAACAACCTGGCCAGGGGCATCACACGAGGTTCATAGATGAAACTCGTGTGGCTGCCGTCAACCCATTTGACTTGAAGGTCGCTGAAATAGGTGGACCAACCCAGTGTTGGCTCCTCGCCCATCTCTCGATGAACCGCTTCGTCACCGGCGCGAACCAGAAGTGCGTGGAGATCGAGAGGCGTTGGAACGTGTTCGCGCACCGCCCGCATCACTTCCTTGAAGACCAGCCACCGGCGGAGTAACTCCTCGCCTGAGAAATCGTTACGCCCCTGAGCAGACTGAGCGACAGCCGCAAGGAGGGTCGACAACCGGGTTTCTTCATCCAATTGCTCGAAGTTCGCTGGAAGCACCGAGTTGCTTCCCCTGGCCTTCAGGCCAAGAGATCCGACGAAAGCCCGCTGTAACTCGGCGTCGCCCCAGGCCGGCATCCGCGCGGGAGTGAGTGTATCCAGAAGGACCAGCGACGCCACCCGCTGGCCCTCGGCACGAAGAATGCGGGCCATTTCCACCGCGATCACCCCGCCAACAGACCAACCGAGGATCCGGTAGGGGCCTTCGGCTTGATGACTTCGCACAGCGGCGACATAGCTGGCGGCCATCTCGACGACCGTTTTCGCGGGTTCGGTGCCGGCCACCAGGCCAGCCGCTTGCAGCCCAAGGACGGGACTCGCCGGCCCCAGAGCCGCAGCTAGGTCGGCGTAGCAAAGGACCTCTCCGCCCGCCGGGTGGACACAATAGCGAGGAGTTCCGTCCCCCCGACTCTGTATCTCGACCAGGATTGAACTGCTGGATGGACCACCCGCCTCGGCCGCTACCGCGCGCGCCAGCTCCGCGATGGTGTCGCCTTCGAACAGCCGTGCCAGGGGCAAGCTGACACCGGTGCGCTGACGGATCTCCGACATCAGGCGCAAGGCGAGAATCGATTCGCCGCCGAGTTCGAAGAAACTCTCTTCGACCCCGATTTCCGGGCGCTTGAACAGCGCCGACCAGATCCCCGCCAGTTGCTTCTCCAGTGCGCTGCGGGGCGCGGTGTGGGTAGTCGCCGCGGCCGCGGGAGCGCAATGGCGCCGCGCCAAAGCACCTCGATCGATCTTCTGACTGGTCGTCCTTGGCATCGCATCGATCTCCACCACCGCCGAAGGCACCATGTAGTCTGGCAGCCGGCTGGTCAGCCGCCGACGCAAGGCCGCGGATTCAGGCAGCTCTGCGGCAGAGACGACAAAGGCGACCAACCGCGCCCCACCCCCGTCACGCACCACGACCACCGCTGCTTCCTCGATCTCCGGCAAAGCCTGGAGAGTCGCCTCGATCTCGCCGAGTTCAATGCGGTATCCTCGAACCTTGACCTGATCATCGATTCGACCGAGGAACTCCAGTTGACCGTCGTCGCGCCGGCGGACACGATCCCCGGTCCGGTAGAGGCGGCTCCCAGCTTCCAGAGAAGAGGGATCAGGAACGAACCTCTCGGCGGTCAGCGCAGCTCGCGCCATATATCCACGCGCCAGACCGGTGCCCCCCAGGTACAGTTCACCGGGAATCCCGGCCGCCAGTGGATTGGCGAAACGATCCAAGGCAAAGGCTCGAGCGTTGGCGCGAGGCGCCCCGATGGGTACCTCGCTCCACCGGCCGCCGCCGTAGGTCGGATGTAAAACCGGTTTGGTGTCCAAGAGGGCCTGCGTCGCGACCACGGTCGTTTCAGTGGGACCATAGGTGTTGATCAGGCGAACCCGGGGCGGAACAACTTCCATCCATTGCACGAGAGTCTCCGCCCGCGCCTTCTCCCCCCCGATGATCACCAACTCGATCGATAGCGGCAAACGCAGCCCCTCGCGTTTCATGGCGACGGTCAGCTCCCTCCAGTAGGCTGTCGGCAAATCGAGTACGGTCAATGCGTACTGATGGCAGGCGTCCACGAACCGCGCCAAATCCAACATCGCGTCGTCGCGCAACACTAAGGTCCCACCCGCCAGCAGCGCTGGAAAGATCTCCTCGACACTCGTATCGAAGGCGATCGAAGCAAACTGAAGGACGCGGTCCCGGCGGCGAATTGGCCCGGCCTCGGCCGTGGCTAGAACGAAATCAACCATCGAACGGTGGGTGATCATCACCGCCTTAGGTAGACCGGTAGAGCCTGAGGTGTAAATCAGATACGCCAGGTTTTCACTCGACATACGGGGCGCCTCGCGTTGCGCCAAGAATTGGTCACCGGGCGTGCCGAACTCCACACCGAGCTTGTCGAGCGCTATCACCTCCCGGGGGCCGTCCGGCTTTGCCGGTGAGTCGGAGTCTCGCCAGGTCGAGTCGGTAAGGACTAGTGACGCGCCGGAGTCATCGAGCATGAAACGCAACCGTTCGGCGGGAAGATCGGGATCAAGCGGAACATAAGCTCCCCCGGCTCGCAAGACGGCAAGTATGGCGGTAATCTGTGAAGTGGAACGACGGGCACGGATCGCCACCCTCACTTCGGCGCCGACCCCCTTGCGGCGTAGCAACCGGGCTAAGCGGCCCACTCGCCGATCGAGTTGCCCGTAGGTGATGTGCAGCTCGCCCTCCACGAGTGCAATCGAGTCCGGCCATTCACTCCAGTTCGCCACGAGCCGCCGCGCCATTCCCAGTTCCGCGCCGTGGAATTCGACTTGTGTCTGGTTGGAAGCGATGAGCTGCTCGATCTCACTGGACAACATCAGCCGAAGATCTCCGAGCCGATCTTGCGGCTGCTGAGCCATCGAGATCAACACCGTACGCAACGTGGCGAGCAGCCGAACGGCCAGCGTACTGTCCAGGTAGTGGAGATCGTAGCCGAGGCGAAGGGTCCACGTCTCGGTCCCGGGCATCACCACAACGGTGATCGGATAGCTGGTGCGTTCGAACCCACCCAGCGCGATCTCCGAAGTCTCTTGGGCGTCGGTTGCCGTGGTCGCCGAAGTTACTTGGGCTGTTGAGGGAGTCTTGCGGGCGGCAGCTTTTCTTCTCACCGGTGCGGCGACCGGCGTGGTGGCCGACGGCGCATCGTCGTCAAAGCGAAAGGATAGGTCCGCAGGATAATTCTCGAAGACGACGAGCGACTCGAAAAGCATCCGGTTGGCCGCCACCTCGCTCCACCCTTGGACTTTCATCAGCGGGCTGTACTCGAACTCGCGAGCCGCTAGCTGACGATCCTGCAAGCGCTGGATCCACTCGCCGACCTGGGTCTCGGGCTCGACCCGAACGCGCACCGGCAATGTGTTGATGAACAAGCCGAGCATCGTCTCGATGCCCGGCAAGGGTGCCGATCGACCCGACACGGTAGCACCGAAGAGGACATCTTCTTGGTTGGCGACCCGGCTCAAAACGAGCGCCCACGCCGCCTGCACGATCGAGTTCTGGGTCACGCGGTAGCGGCTTCCCAGTCGCTGGAGAGCCTCGGCAGATTCCCCCAGCAAGCGGACTTCGACTGCCCCAAAGGACTCTGGTTGATCCGATCGGTTGATCACGGCGGCTTCAAGAGCTACCGAGGTGGGCTCGCGGAAACCGCTCAATTCACTGCGCCAGAATCTCTCGGCCTTGGCCATATCCTGATCGAGATGCCAGGCAACATAGTCGCGGTAGGGCCGCCGTCTTAGTAGGGGCCTCGCCTGGCCCGTCGCGTAGCCTAGGTAGCGCTGGAATAGTTCGTTGTTGAGGATCGGCAAACTCCATCCATCGAGCAAGATGTGGTGATAGCTCCAAGTAAAGATGTAGGAGTCATCACTTGTGCAGATCAACGCCAGCCGCATCAAGGGTGGCTGCGACAGATCGAATCCACGCTGACGATCTTCTTCCTGGTGGCGCGCGAACATCTGTCCAAGCTCTTCGCGTGGCGAGGTGCGCCAGTCGAGGAACTGCCAGGGAACCTCGACCTCCTCGTGGACGATCTGCAACGGTTCGTCGAGATTCTCCCAGTGGAACGAGGTTCGCAGGATCGGATGGGCGGCGACCATGTCTTTCCACGCCTCGATCAACGCCTCAATTTCTAGCGCCGAATCGAACCGACGGACGCTCTGCTGATGGTATGCATAGGATGTTGGAGCATAGATGCGGAAGAAAAGCATTCCCTGCTGGGTGGGCAGTAGAGGATAAATACTTTCGATTCCGCGCCGGCCGGCGACCACTCGTTGTAGCGTCGCCGAGTCGAGCCGTGCGAGGGGAAAATCGGAAGGGGTATAGCCGCCACTATCGCTCTGGCAGCAGTGAGCGATCAACTGACGCAGCTTGGAACAGATGAGTTCCAGTAGCCGGCGCGCCGTCTCCTCGCTGTGGGTCGCCTCGCCATAACGAAGCGCGAGATGGAAGTGTCCGCCCTCGATCCGCCCGTCAAACTCCAAGAGATACCATCGCTTCCCGCGCGGGCTGTAGCCATTGCCCGCCGGCTCCGGGGCAAAGCTGAAACGGACCGTAGTATCTGCATCGCCCGCCGGAGATACCGTCGCGGGTGGTGCCGGCGGCGCAACGATGGCCAGCGAATTCGCCGTGGTTGGAGGCGCGCCCACCGATTCGTTCCTCGTGGAGTTGCCGGTTGGTTTCGACTGCGCCATCCGATCCAACTGGCCCAGGTAGTTGAAGCTGACCTGGGCTGACGGCAACTCGGCAAGCCGCCGCCGCACCGGCTCAGCGGCAAGATAGCGCAATACTCCAAAGCCCAGCCCCTTACCCGGCACCGAGCGCAGTTGCTCCTTGACGGTCATCAAAGCCTCACCGGGAGAACTCCCTGCGCCAGGGTCGAGAAGGACCGGGTAGATGCTGGTGAACCAGCCGAGAGTCCGCGAAAGATCGATCTCCTCGAACGGTGCTTCGCGACCGTGACTCTCCAGATCGATCAAGACCGCTCCGCCGGCCAACTCGCGTAGCGCGCCACTGACCGCGGTCAACAGAACATCGTCGATCCGCGTCCGGTAGGCCCTGGGTACCTCTTCGAGCAAAGCCACGGTCTCCTCAGCGGAGAGTTTCAAATTGATCAGACGGGTCGTGCTTTGCAGGTTCTCTCCCCCCCGGCCATCCAGCGGAAGCTCGACGGCTCGGCCACGCTCCAGGCCAGTCCAAAAGCTCACCTCGTGGCGCAGTTGCGAGGAGTCGGTCGCATACTCCACCAGCCGGCGAGCCCAGGATTGGTAGGAACTGCTCTTGGGCGGCAGAGCGTCCGCCGGCGCCCCATCCTCGGCTCGGCTCGCCTCGTTGGCCATCTCCAGGTAGAGCTTGGGCAGGTCCTCCAGCAAGATCCTCCACGAGACCCCGTCCATTGCCAGGTGATGCATGACCAGGAGAAGTCGTGCCCCTTGTTGGATTCCTAGGTTGAAGAGGATACAGCGGAAGATCGGTCCCTTTTCGAAGTTTAGGCTGGCGTGAGTCCGCTCTACCAACCTCCACATCGCCGCACCGCGAGCGGCGTCGGCAAGGGAGGACAAGTCGATGGACAGAAACTCGCCACCGGGGCCCTGCGGCGCCAGAATCCGTTGTTCCACGCTCCCCGATGCGGTCACCTCGAAGCGACTGCGCAGCACGTCGTGATGAACCATGAGCTTCTCTACCACCCGGCGCATCACCTGATGGTTGGGAACCGGCCGGGCGGCGAGGAGGAAAGCTTGGTTGAAATGGTGAGGCTCGGCGCGATGCTGCTCGAAGAACCAGTGTTGGACAGGAGTCAGCGGTACCGAGCCGACGACCGCGCCCTGCTGTGCAACAACCTCGGTGGCACTACCAGCGACGGCCGCCAGCTCCGCGATCGTATTGTGGGTGAAGACCTGGCGTGCGGTCAGCTGCAGGCCAGCTCGTGCCGCCAGGGAGACCACCTGCAAACTGAGGATCGAGTCTCCACCGAGTTCAAAGAAGTTGTCATGGACGCCGATCTGTTCGCGGCGAAGAACCTGCCGCCAAATAGTGGCGAGCGCTTCCTCCACCTCGTCGCGGGCGGCGACGAAGAGTTCAGCGCTCTCCAGCCGTTCCTCCTCCCCCGACGGTAGAGCCTTTCGATCCACCTTGCCATTGGGCGACAGAGGCAGCCGCGGCAGCGGGATGAACAACGATGGCACCATGTACTCGGGCAACCGGAGCGCCAGCCGCTCGCGTAACTCTCGTAGTGTTGGCAGTTCCCGATCTTGCTCGGCGACCAGGTAGGCGACCAATCGCTGGCCGTCGGAACCGTCCTCGCGCACCAGAACCACCGTCTCGTGGATCCCGTCCAGGGCCAAGATAGCCGCCTCGATCTCCCCCAGTTCGATGCGCAGGCCATGGATCTTGACTTGAAAGTCGATCCGGCTCAGAAACTCCATCGCACCGCCCGGCCAACGGCGAACCAGATCACCGGTCCGATAGAGGCGCGAGCCGGCCTCGCCAAAGGGGTTGGGAACGAACTTCTCCGCGGTAAGAGCTGGTCGCTTCCAGTAGCCCCGCGCCAGCCCCGTGCCACCGATATGAAGCTCGCCGGGCACGGCGACCGGCACCGGCTCTCCACGTCCGTCGAGCAGGTGAACCTCTAGGTTGGCGATCGGCTTGCCGATAGGTACCGTCGCCGCCTCGCGGCAAGCCTCGATGCGCTCTACCGAGGCAGGAGAACCATCACCGAAGCAGGACCACTCGGTGACATCGACGGCAGCTTCGGTCGGGCCATACAGATTGTGCAGTTCGCAGGAGAGACGCTCCGCGAAGCTCTGCTCCAGATCTCGCGGCAGAGCCTCACCGCTGCAAATCACCCGCCGTAGCGAGGTGCAGGCCGAGAGGTCCGGTTCGGTCAAAAAGATGCGCAGCATCGACGGCACGAAATGCAAGGTGGTGACGCCGGTGGAAGCGATCAGATCGACCAGGTAGAGACTATCTTGATGGCCGCCGGGTCGCGCCACGACCAGGCGAGCACCCACGGCCAAGGGCCAGAAGAACTCCCAGACCGAGACGTCAAACGAGTACGGAGTCTTCTGCAAGACCACGTCGCTCTCGTCGAGTGGGTAAGCTTCCTGCATCCAGAGAATCCGGTTGAGGATCGCCGCGTGCGAGTTCATGACCCCTTTGGGCTGGCCGGTGGAACCCGAGGTGTAGATCATGTAGGCCATGCCCTGCCCCGCCACCGGTAGGTCGAGATTGGCCCCGTCGTAGCGAGCGACCTCGTCCCATTGCGTATCGAGCGCGACTTGGCGGGCCGAGGTTGCAGGCAACTCGACGAGTAGCTTCGCCTGCGTCAACAGGACGCCGACATCGCCGTCACGCAGCATGAACGCCTGTCGTTCACCAGGGTGCGAGGGATCGACCGGCAGGTAGGCTCCCCCCGCCTTGAGGATGGCCAACAGGGCGATCACCAACTCCAACGAGCGCTCCGCCGCGACGGCGACCAACGTTTCGCCGCCCACCCCAAGCGACCGCAAGTAGCGGGCCAGTTGGTTGGACCGAGTGTTTAGCTCGCCATAGCCAAGCCACTCTCCCGCGAACTCTACCGCCTTGCGCTGCGGATGGCGCTGGGCCTGCTCCTCGAACAGCTGCACCAAAAAGGGCTCCTGAGGGTAGGCCACAGCGGTCGAGTTCCACTCCACTACCAGCTGCCGTCTCTCCGCCTCCGGGAGCATTTGAAGGCTGCCGAGGTGAATCTCCTCGCTCTCGCACATCGACTGCAAGAGGGTCGAGAGATGGCCCAGCATGCGCTCGATGGTGACCGCGTCAAAGCGGCGTTCGTCGTACATCACACCGAATCGCAAGAGGGAGCCCAAACTCGCCATCAGGGTCAAGCCGAAGTTGGTCTGCTCGAAATTATCGACCTCGGCAACGCTGAAGCCACCGCTGCTGCGCTCGACCGCTTGCTTGCGCACCGTGGAGTCGACCGGGTAGTTCTCAAACACCACGATGCTGTCGAAGAGCGGCGTGCCACCTGGAAGATCACTCCACCCCTGCACTTCGCTCAAGGAGCTAAACTCGTATTGCCGCATCTCGGCTTGGGCGACCTGGAGGGCTCCCAACCAGCTGCCCAGCTCGCTGTCGTCGGCGGTCTCGACCCGCGACGGAAGGGTGTTGATGAAGAGGCCGACCATCGACTCCACTTGATCAAGATCCGCCGGGCGACCGCTAACGGTGACCCCAAAGAGCACATCGGTGGTAGCGCTGTAGCGGGCTAGCAGAATCGCCCAAGCTCCTTGAACCAGTGTGTTGGCGGTCAGCCTTTGGCGCTGTGCGCTGGCTTTCAGCCTCTCGGTCTGAGCTAGCCCCAGCACTTGCCGACTCTCCACTGGAGCCACCTCGCCGCCGCTACCGTCCGCCCACTTCGGTCTATCCACCACCAGTGAAGTCGGAGCGTCGAGACCACCGAGAACACGCCGCCAATACGCGCGCGCGGCGTCCGCGTCCTGCTCGGACAACCACCGGATGTAGTCCCTGTAGGGTCGAACCGCCGGCAATACAGCGACCTCGTTGTTGAGTTGAGCTTGGTAGAAAGCGAAGACCTCCTTGTACACCAGGTGCATGCACCAACCGTCGAGGAGCAAATGATGATGGCTCCAGATCACCCGGTAGCGCTCCTCGGCGAAGCGCATGACGCGCAGCCGCATCAGCGGCGCCTTGGACGGATCAAAGCCAGCTCGTCGATCCGCGGCGAGAAAGGCGGCCAGGTGCGCCAGCTGCCGCTCGCTGCTCAGACCGCGTAGATCCTCCTCGGCAAATGGCACTTCCACCGTCTCCAGAACCACCTGGAGCGGAGTCTTGACGCGCCGCCACTCAAACTGTGTGCGCAGGACGGCATGTCGATGCGCCACCTGTTGCCACGCCCTTTGGAAGGCACCCACATCGAGCGGCCCGTCGAAGGCGCAGGCCAATTGCATGTGATACGCCCCAGCGGTTGGCGCGAAGACGGCGTGAAAGAGAATGCCATGCTGCAAAGGTGCCAACGGATAGAGATCGGCCATGCCGTCGTGGTGACGCGACAGCTCGTCGAGCACCGCTTGGTCGAGGCCGGCCAGCGGAAAGTCCGACGGGGTGAAGCCTCCCACTGCCGGCTGGCGGCAGTGCTGCACCAGTGCTTCGATCGCCCGTTTCAAGGCGGTACCGAGCCGCTCGATGGTTGAACGCTGATGCAGATTGCGGCTGTAGAGTAGATTGAGCTGGAGACAACCAGCCTCCACCAGGCCGACCACATCGAGCACATGGCGACGCAGCGCGCGCGGGCTGATCGGGGGGCCGGTGTTCTCGGGGGCTCGATGCACTCGGACCGCCGGCAGCGCAGCGTCGTCTCCCTTGGCCGTCGCTGTGGTCGACTGCCGCCCAAACTGACCTAGATAGTTGAAGCTGATTTCCGGATGGCGCAAGGCGCCCAGCCGGCGCGACACCTCCGGGTCCGGCGAGAGATAGCGCAGGATGCCGAAGCCGACGCCGTTGTGAGGCACGGCCCGCAGCTGTTCTTTGATCGTCTTGAGTTCTTCGCCCGGCCCGTCGGTCGCCGCAAGGTCGAGGAGAAGCGGAAAGACGCTGGTAAACCAACCCACGGTGCGCGACAGGTCTACGTCGTCTAGGATCGATTCCCGGCCGTGCCCTTCCAGATTGATCAGTACGTTCGACTCGCCCGTCCAGTCGGAGCAAGCGCGGGCCAGGGCGGCAAGAAGAGCATCGTTGATCTGGGTGTGATATTTGGGTGGCACCTCGTGCAACAGGGCCCGCGTGGTCTCGGCGTCCAGCCGTACAGCCACGACCCCGGCCGATTCTTCGGTGTTCTCCCCTCCCTGATAGTCGACCGGCAAGGCCGCCACCGACGACTGCTGCTGAATCCAGTACTCAAGCTCGCGGCGTAGCCGCTGCGAACCGGCGTAGTGGGAGAGACGTTGTGACCAGCGTTGTACCGAAGTGGTCTTGGCCGGCAGCTCCAACTCTTCGGCCAAGGGGATAGAGCTACCGGGTGGTCGCTTCGCCAGTTGAGTCGCAAGCTGCTGCAGATCGCTTTGCAGGATGCGCCAAGAAACACTGTCAATAGCGAGATGGTGCACCACCCAGAGCAGCCGAGTCGAGCGTTCATGGCCGAGGGTGACATGGAGGATCCTCAACAAGGGGCCGGCGATCGGGTCGAGCGATGCTTGAACTCGCGTCGCTAGCTGCTGCAGGGCCAGGCTATGCAGCCGCTCATCGAGACGCGAAAGATCGAGCTGTGCGAAGGGCAATCTCTTGCCGGTCAAAGCGCTCACCGGCTCCAGGTACTGGTGCCACCTCTTGGGTCCTTCTCCTTGCTGCTGATACGAGAACCGCAGGCGCAACGCGTCGTGGGCCGCCAGCAGGCGATAAACCATGACGCGAACAGCACCGGCCTTCAGAGCAGGGGTCAGCAGCAGATAGTGTGCCTGGTTGTAGTGGTGGAGATCGACCGGATCGGCCTCGAGGAACCAGTGCTGAATGGGCGTTAACTTAACCGGCCCCACCACCTCCCCCTGCTGGGCCTGAATGCGCTCCAGCGAACCGGCAACCGCCGCCAGTTCCGCGACGGTCTGGAATTGAAAGATCTGCCGAGGTACCAGTGTCAAACCGGCGCTGTTGGCTCGGGCGACAATTTGCAGTCCCATGATCGAGTCGCCCCCCAGGTCGAAGAAGTTGTCGTCCCTTCCGACTCGCTCAACCCCGATCACATCGCCCCAGATTTCAGCCAGCAGCCTCTCGGACGGCGTCTGGGTAGTGCTGTAGTTCTCCGCCGTGGTACCCCGCGACCGCCCCGGCGCCGGCAAGGCGCGCCGGTCGACCTTGCCGTTGACAGTGAGTGGCAGACAACTCAAAGGAACCACGACCGCGGGCACCATGTAGTCCGGAAGAGTCGAGGAAAGACGCTCGCGGACTTGGCGCAGCGACAACTCGGATTCCCCCTCAACCATCACCAAATAGGCCACCAAGCGGTTCCCGCCAGAGCCGTCTTGGCGCACCATCACCACCGCCTCTCGAACACCCGGTAGGGCCACCAAAGCGGCCTCGATCTCACCGAGTTCGATGCGAAAACCCCGAACTTTGACCTGGTTGTCGATTCGCCCCAGGTAAGACAGCTGCCCGGTTGCGATGTAGCGCGCCAGGTCGCCGGAACGGTAGAGCCTCTCTCCCGGTACGTCGGTGAAGGGATCGGGCACGAAGCGCTCAGCGGTCAGCGAGGGCCGTGCCTGGTAGCCGCGCGCCAACCCGGGGCCACCGATCCACATCTCACCGCTGGCGCCCAGGGGAACGGGGCGAAGGTCCGGCCCGACGACATGCACCCGCAAGTCACCGATCGGCACGCCGATGACACTGCCGTCGGCGCTTTGGAGATCGGCTCGACTCAACAGGCGTTCGGTCACATGGACGGTGGTCTCGGTGATGCCGTACATGTTGACCAAACGGGGTCGGTTGTCAGCGTGTCGGTCGTACCAAGGGCGCAAGGTCTCGAATCCCAGTGCCTCGCCACCAAAGATCACCCAGCGCAAAGCGAGCGGCGAGTCGTCGCTCAAGTCGGCTTGGATCAACTGGCGGAAGGCTGACGGAGTCTGATTCAACACCGTCACCCGCCTCTGGCTGAGCAGCTGACGGAACTCGTCCGGCGCCCGCGACACACCGTGGGGTACAACCTCTAGCCGGCCTCCGTACAGCAAGGCACCCCATAGTTCCCAGACAGAAAAATCGAAGGCGTAGGAATGAAAGAGTGTCCACACGTCGGTGGCGCCGAAGTCGAAAGTGTCGGCGGTGGCGTCGAACAGGCGCAACACGTTGCGGTGCGTCACCCGTACTCCCTTGGGCGTACCCGTGGAGCCCGAAGTGTAGATGATGTAGGCAGTTGCGTTGTCTCCCATGGGAGCCGGCGGCACTGGAAGTTCATTCATCGACGCGGCGGTCTCAACCTCGTCGACCGCGAGGGTTAGAACCTCCTCGCCGAACACCTCGGCCAGCTCAAGCTCCTCAAGCAAGCGCCCCTGGCTGAGTAGGATCGAGGCGCCCGAATCGGCGACCGAGAAGGAGAGGCGCTTCTTCGGGTAGGACGGATCCAGAGGCAGGTAGCTGCCACCCGCTTTGAGGACCGCTAGAATCGCCACGACGAGTTCCGGCGAACGGTCCAAGACGAGCGCCACCGGCCTATCGCAGGTCACTCCCGCATCGCGCAGGCGGGCGGCAAGCCGATCGCTGCTCCGGCTGAGTTCGGCGTAGCTCAGGTAGCCACCCCGGAAGGAGACCGCGGTGGCATCCGGGAAGCGTCGTACCACGGCGCGGAACCGCTGAGAGAGAGAGAGGGCCGCGGGCTCCTCGACCTGGGACGACCATGGCCTAGCGTTCCATTCCACCACCAATTGGTGATATTCGGCACCGTTCAGCAACGCCAAGTCAGCCAGGGGGCGATCCGGCTGGCTGAGAGCGGCGGCCACCAAGGAGCTGAACTGGCGAGCCATGCGAGCGACGGTCGTCGCATCGAAGAGGTCGGTCTTGTAGATCATCGCACCGGTGATCAGGCGCTCGCGATCGGTCAAGGTGGCCGACAGGTCGAACTGGGCGCTGGGGTTCTCGGCGCTCAAGATTCGCGCTTCGAGTTCTTCGAGCACCAAGCCCCGCGCCGGCGCGGCCTGGAAGGCGAAGTCGACCTGGAAGATCGGTGTATGGTCCAGGGCTCGCTCGGGAACCAACTCCGCGACCAACCGCGCGAAAGGCAGATCGCTATGCGAGTTGGCCCCTTCCACAACCTCTCGCACCTGCGACACGGCTTGGCGCAGCGAAACGGCTCCTGCAAACCGGGTGCGCATGATCAGGGTATTGACGAAGAAGCCGATCAATGGCTCGATCTCTTCGCGACTGCGCCCGGCATTGGGCGAACCGACCACCACGTCATTCTCGCCGCTCAGCCGCGCCAGGAGAGCTTGGAACAAGGTCAGGAGGACGACGAAGAGAGTGCCTTTCTCCTCTCTAGCCAGTCGCCGAGCGCGCGCAGTCAGCTCTTCGTCAACCCACAGCGGCACCGAAGCACCGTGTGAATTCTGCAGCACAGGCCGAGGTCGATCGAGCGGTAGCGACAACACCGGCGGCGCGCCGGCGAGTTGGGCTCGCCAATAGTCGACCTGCTCGCCGAGCACCCGCTCGTCCAGCCAGCCGCGCTGCCACAAGGCATAGTCCACGTAGTGCAAACTCAGCTTGGCCAGCGGCGACGGCTTGCCGGCGCAGAAAGCTTGATATAGCGCCCACAGCTCGCGAAAAAAGATCCCCATCGACCAGCCATCGCTGACGATGTGGTGCATGCTGAGCAACAAGGCGTGCTCGCGTTCGGCCAGGTGCAGCAGGACGGTGCGCAGCAGGGGGCCGGTGGAGAGATCGAACGGTTGACCGGAGACGCGCGCCACCAACCTCTGGCGCGTAGGCTCCCGCATCTCTGGTGCCAAGGAGGTGAGATCGACCTGTGGCACCGGCTGCTGAAACCGTTGGTGAATCACTTGCACCGGTTCACCTTGGCGAGTGGAGAACAGGGTGCGCAAGGCCTCGTGGCGATCTACCAAAGCTCGCAGCGCGGCGACTAGGCCGGGGCGATCCAACCTGCCGCTCAACAGCATGGGAGCGGCAATGTGGTAAGCCGAACTCTCCGGATCCAACTGAGCTAGGAACCACAGCCGCTCCTGAGCATAGGACAGTGGATAGCTTTCGCGCGCCTCGGACCTGGGAGTGATTTGCAGGCGCTCGACCTCGATTCCCTTCTCTTTCAACGCCAGCTCCAGTAGCTGGCGCTGCTCCGGGCTCAATGAGGCGAGTTGTTCAGCAATCGACGACATGAGTTAGCTACCTTCCTCGGAGCCCAGGCGACTGGCGAGCTGCGCCGTCACCTCTTCGGCCGAGAGTCCTTTGATCCGCGCCAAGGCCTTCTCCACTTCGGAAAGTTCCTCCTGGCGATATTGCGTTTCCCCAACCGCCGTGGCCAGGCCGGCGATGGTCGGAGCGGCGAAGAAGACGGGCAGGGGCATCTCTACCTTGAAGGAGCGACGCAACCGCGACACGAGTTGCGTCGCCAGCAGCGAATCGCCGCCCAGCTCGAAGAAATTGTCGTGGCGACCGATCCGCTCCACACCGATCAACTCGGTCCACAGAGCGGCAACGCGCTCTTCCGCATCGCCCTGCGGAGCCGCGAACTCGGTGGTCAGCGCCGGGCGCTCGAAGCCGCCGGCACCTTCCGGCTGATCGCCGTCCACCGGCGCCACCTCGCCGGAAGCCAACGATGCTCCCCCACCCGAAGTCGGCGAGGCGAAGCGCACCCAGCGATCCAGCCGTGCCTCCAGGTCGCCGGTGGAGACCACGATCTGCGGCGTACCGCGCATGGCCAGCAGCCGCTCGAAGGCGTCGCAGCTCTCCGCCGGGCTCATCGCCAGAGCGCTGGGCTTCTCCCCTTCGGGCAACCAGACCCAGCCGTCCCAGCAGGCACTCGTCCAGGTGACTCCGGAGGCGGTGGCCGCCCGCCGGTGGGCGTAGCCGTCGACAAAAGCGTTGGCCGCCGCATAGGCGGCGTAGCCCAGGCCGCCCAGCACCGAGGCCAGGGAGGAAAAGAGCAGGCAGAAGTCGAGGGGACGATCACCCAGCACGCGATCGAGGACGGCCAGGCCGTGAGCCTTGGGCCCGAAATGGAGTCGTGCGTAGGACGGATCCACCGTCTCGATCGGCGCGCGGATGGTCGGGCCGCTCTCTCCCGAGCCGGTAAACCCGGCCAGGTAGAGCACCCCGTTCACCGTTGCGTCGAAGTGGTTCTCGCCGGCTTGCAGCGCCGCCGCCAAGCTCTCTTGATCCTCCACCTCAGCAGCCAGGGTGATCACCTCGCTTCCCGCCCTCTCCAGCTCCAAGAGGGTCTCGATCTTGGCGGCGAGCAGATTCTCTGCGCCGCCGGAGGCGAGCTCTTCCCATCGCTCGCGTGGCGGCAGCGCGCTTCGCCCGGTGAGGATCAACCGTGCCTGCACCCGCTCGGCGAGGAAGCGGGCCATGGTCAGGCCGACCCTGCCCAACCCACCCACCAGCAGGTAGACCCCCCGCTCGCGCAATACCGGCGAGGTGGTCGTCGGAGGTGGAAGGGGCAGCGGGTCAAAGCCGGCGAGCCACCGTTGTCCGCGCCGGTAGGCGACCGTCTCTCCGGCCTCTCGCCCCCCCATTTCGGCCAAGAGGGCCTGTGCCGTGGCCTCCATCTCCTCCGCCGTGGGGGCTACCGTCAAGGCAAAGTCGACCGAGCTGGCCAGCACGTTGCGCCGTTCTTGGGCCAGCACTTTGAGTGCCGCCGGCAGCGGCGCCCACTCTGCCCGTAGCGGCTGGCCGGCTTCGGCGGCCGCCGCCCGATCGGTGGCCACCAGCAGACGTACCGGCTCGCCGCGGTCGTGCTCGACCAACGCCGCGCTCAGTCGCGCCAGGCTGAGCAGACCGCCCTCCTGCGCCGCCTCGAAGGCAGGTCCGGTAACGAAATCTCGCACCTCCTCGCTCTGCGTGGCGGCGACGGCGTCTAGGCCGAAGAGGTGGAAGATCCCTCGCGGCTGCAGCCCCTTGGTCGCCAGCCGCTGCCACAACTCGCCATAGCCGGCGGACGAGCCGCTGTCGAAGAACTCGACGCCGCCGGGGGAAGTTTCCTCTCCCTGGGCGCCAGCCGACGCCGCGATCACCACCGGTTGATCGCTCTCTTTCAGCCGCTGGGCCAGACGATGGCCGACGCCGAGCCGGTCGGTGAGAATGAGCCAGCAGGGCACCTCGTCGCTGGCCGGGGAGTCGCCCTCCCCTTCTTCGCCGCCGAGCCAACTCGCTATCTCCGCGGCCGAAACCGCAGGCCGAGGTGGCGCCAGACGCCAGGCCGGGGTGTAGAACCAGGAGCCGACGTCGGAGCGGCGGGCCAGACTCCTGGCCGGCTGCTGGCCCCCGAGTTGAGCGAAAGTCGGCGGCTCCAGCCAGTAGCGCACTCGCGCGAAGGGATAGGTAGGCAGCGGCACTCGCCACCGGCGCTGGCCGGCGAAGAGAGCGGCGCGGTCGAGCGGGGCGCCGGCCAGCCACAGCCGTCCGGCGGTGGTCAGCAGGTGGGCCAGCTCCGCGGCCTCGCTCCTCACCCCCGGCAGCGAGGAGAGGATCGGCGCCGTCCACGGCACACTGTCCTCCTCCTGGCGCGAGCGCAGCTTCGCCGCCTGCTGGGCCAAGGTGGTCAGGGTGCTGCCCGGCCCCACCTCCAGCAGGGCCCGTTGCGGACCGGCGAACAGGGTGGTCAGGTTGTCGCCGAAGCGCACCGTTTGGCGCAGGTGGCGGGCCCAGTAGTCGGCATCGGTGGCTTGCTCGGCGGTGATCCAATCGCCGGTCAGGTTGGAGAGAAAGGGGATCTTCGGCGCTGCCAAGCTCATCTCTGCCACCCGCTGACGGAAGGGTTCGACGGCCGGCTCCATCAGCGGCGAGTGGAAGGCGTGCGAGGTGTGCAGCTCACGGGTCTCGATCTCATCCTGTGCCAAGCGCTGCGCCAGCGCCGCGATCGGCTCATGCGCCCCGGCAACCACACAGCGGCGCGGTCCGTTGACCACGGCCAGCGACAATTCACTACTCAGATAGGGCTCGACCTCCTCGCCGGGAAGCGGTACCGAGAGCATCGAACCGGTGGCCATCGAGGCCATCAACCGGCCCCGTTCGGCGACCAGTTCCAGGGCATCCTCGAGCCGGAAGACCCCGGCCAGGGTCGCGGCGACGTACTCGCCGATCGAATGGCCGACCGCCGCCGCCGGCTCGATCCCCCAGCCGCGCCACTGGCAGGCCAGGGCGTAGCAGACGACGAAGAGGGCCGGTTGAGCCAGTTCGGTGCGCCGCAAGGGCGCCGCCGCCGCCTCGGCCTCCTCCGGGCTACCCTCCGGCGGGTAGAGCCGGGCGCGCAGATCGATCCCGAGTCGATTTTGCAGGTGGTCGCAGCAACGGTCGACCTCCTGCTTGAACAGACCTCCTGCCGCGTACAGCGAACGGCCCATGCCGACTTTCTGTGCCCCCTGACCGGGGAAGAGGAAGACCGTTTCGCGCTGACCGACACCGGGCGGTACCGATCCGCTAAACGGCTTGAGCACGCTCTCGGGATCGGCCTCTCCGCGCAGGAGGACGAGCGCTTCAGCCGTTGATTCCGGCGCCGTGGCCAGCGCTGCGATCCATCGATGCGGCAGCTGCTTGCGACCCACCGCCAGGGTGAACAGGGTATCGGCCAAGTGCACCTCGTCGCCGGCCTCCAGATGGTCGGCCAGCCGGCGGCGGATTGCGTCCAGCGCCTCGGGGGACTGCGCCGAGAGCATCAACAGTTCAAACTCGCGCGCCGGACCGGAGGGCTCGGCGGGCGGCGGTTCTTCGACCACCAGGTGGGCGTTGGTGCCACCCAGACCGAACGAGCTGACCCCGGCCCGCCGCCGCCCCGGATGGCCCTGCGGCCAGGGTGCGAGCTGCGTGTTGACGAAGAAGGGACTCTCATCGAGGCGCAGCTGCGGATTGGGTCGCTCGAAGTGAAGGCTCGGCGGCACCTCTCCGTGACGGACGGCCAACGTTGCCTTGATCAAGCCGGCGGCGCCGGCCGCAGCTCCCAAGTGGCCCAGGTTGGTCTTCACCGAGCCCAGCGCGATCCGCTTCTCGGGACCCTCGCCGAAGACGGCGCGCAGCGCCTCAACCTCGATCGGGTCGCCGAGCGGCGTGGCGGTGCCGTGCGCCTCGACATAGCCGATCGTCTCGCGCTCCACCTCGCCGACGCTGAGCGCTTCGGCGATCACCGCCGCCTGGCCCTCGACACTCGGGGCGGTGAAGCCGATCTTTTCCGCCCCATCGTTGTTGATCGCCGTCGCCTTGATCACCCCGTAGACGGTGTCGCCGGCGGCCAGCGCGTCGTCGAGCCGCTTGAGCAAGACCATCGCCGCTCCGTTGCCGCCCACCGTGCCGCCGGCCTGAGCGTCGAAGGCGCGGCAGTGGCCGTCGGGCGAGAAAATGCCGCCCTGGCGATAGAAGTAGCCCGGTGAGGCGTCGGGAGTGATCGAGGCGCCTCCCGAGAGGGCCATGGCGCACTCGCCGGCAAGCAACGCCTGGCAGGCCAGGTGGGTGGTCACCAGCGAGGTCGAGCAGGCGGTGTTGACGTTGACGCTCGGTCCCTTGAGGTTGAGCTTGTAGGAGATCCGCGTGGGCGCGAAGTCCTTGTCGTTGGACAGGCTGACCTGCAAGTGGCCGACCGCATCGAGGAGACCCGGAACGACGTAGGCACCGATCCAGTAACGGCTCAGACCAACACCGGCGTAGACCCCGATGGCGTCGTCGAAGTGATCCGGGTCGTAGCCGGCCTGCTCCAGCGCCTCCCAGGCGCACTCAAGGAGAAGGCGGTGCTGCGGATCGGAAATCTGCGCCTCGCGCGGGCTCATGCGGAAGAGCGGCGCGTCGAAGAGCTCGATGTCTTGCAGCCGGCTCTGCGCCGGCACGAAGGCCGGATTGTCGATCATCGCCGAGGAGACGCCGGCGGCGCGCAGGGTCTCCTCGTCGGAGAAGACGATCGACTCGACCCCCTGACGCACGTTCTGCCAGAAACCCTCGACCGTGTCGGCGCCGGGAAAGCGGCCCGCCATGGCGATGATCGCGATGTCGCCGCCCTCTTGGTGCGACCGCTCGCGCCGTTGTGCCGCCCGGCCGGTACCGGTGGCCACCTTGGCGGCGGAGAGCTGCTCGGCGCTCGCTCCATCCCCGCCGCGCAGCACCTCGGCGAGCGACTCCACGGTGGTGAAGCGGAAGAGTTCCAACATCGACAGCTGGCGATCGGGAAAGGCCTCACCGAGCTTGCTTTGCACCCTGATCAATTGCAGCGAGTGGCCGCCAAGGTCGAAGAACCCTTCCTGGACATCGATCCGATCGACGCCCAAAACCTCCTGCCAGATCGCCGCCACCTTCTGCTCAGTCTCGTCCCGCGGCATGATTTCGACGCAGCGATCGGTGCTCGTCTCCTCCGGCGCCGGCAGCGCTCGGCGATCGAGTTTGCCGCTCGAAGCTCTGGGCAATTCCGCCAGGCTCACGAAATAGGACGGCACCATGTACTCCGGCAGGGTGGCGGCCAGGAAGGCGCGCAGTTCGCTCGGTGGCGGAACTTCCCCTCCATCCTGGGCCACGCAGTAAGCCACCAGATGGACCGTGCTCCCCTCCTCCTGTCGATCGATCACCACCGCCTCGCGCAGCGCGGGATGGGCCTCGAGAGCTTCCAGCACCTCCCCCAGCTCGATCCGGAAACCGCGCACCTTCACCTGGTGGTCCACCCGGCCCAGGAATTCCACCGCGCCATCGGCGCGGAAGCGGGCTAGATCGCCGGTGCGGTAGAGCCGCGCCCCGGCGCTGATTTGCTCCGAACCGGCCGCGGGATCCGGCACGAAGAGTTCGGCGGTCAGTCCGGGTCGGTGCAGATAGCCACGGGCCAAGCAACCACCGCCGACCACCAACTCGCCGGCGGCCCCCATCGGCACCGGCCGCAACCCTCGATCGACGACCAGAACCCGCGCCCCGGCGATCGGCCGTCCGATGGGCACCACCGGGCTGCGATCCCCGGGAACACAGCGCCAGGAGAGGATGCCGATGGTCGTTTCGGTCGGTCCGTAGCGGTTGACGAAGTCGACTCCAAAGCGTTCGGTCATCGCCGTCGCCGTGGTCGTCGCCACCGCCTCGCCGGCGGTGAAGAGGACTTGCACGTCGCGGCTAGCCTCGGCGAATTGAGGCTGTTGGAGCAGCACATTATGCATCGACGGCGCGAATGCGACATGGGTCAGACGCTGGCGAGCGATGGTGTCGAGAAGATAGTTCACCTCCATTTGGCCGCCGGGCCGGATCAACACCACCCGCCCCCCCACCGCCAGCGGCAAGAAGATCTCCAGTACCGAAACGTCAAAACTCACCGTCGTCTTGTTGAGGTAGCTGAAGGGCTGGGTCGCATCGTGAATCGATGCCCAGTGGATCCGTTGCACCGCCGCGCGATGAGAGATCACCACACCCTTGGGCTTGCCGGTCGACCCCGAGGTGTAGATGACATAGGCCGGATGGTCCGCCTCCGGTGCGGGGATGGGCTGGAGAGCTGCTTCGCCGACGGCCTGCAACACCTCCGTCATCGTCAAGGCGACGGCGCCGAGCGCTTCCAGCTCCGGCAGCTGGCCCGAGGTCAACCGCGCCGCCTCAGTGAGCACCAAGCGGCCTCCGTCGGCCGGGCTCCGCGACCAGGCATCCTCCAGCATGGTGGCAATCCGCTGCGGCGGATAGTCAGGATCGAGCGGCAGGTAGGCCGCCCCCGCCATCAGAACGCCAAGGATGGCCACGATCTGCCGTGGCGAACGGTCGAGGCAGACGCCGACGATCATCTCCGGCCCCACCCCGAGCCCGCGCAAGTGAGCCGCTAGGGTCCGCGCCCGACGGTGCAACTCGCCGTAGCTCAGATGGCCGTTGATCTCGCCCACCGTCGTGCCGCCTCCGTCGGCGTCGAAAGTCATCGCCACCGCATCCGGCGAGCCCGCCGCTTGCAGAGCGAAGAGGCCGTGCAAAGTCGGCGTCGGGGGCGGTGGGTCGGCGACCTGCGCGTTCCACTCGACCAGCAACTGATGACGCTCGCTGGCGGCGAGAGAACTCAGCCGCGAGATCGGCGCCTCCGGATCGGCGACCGCCCGGCGTAGAGTCTGCAAGAAGCTGCGCTGAATGCGCGTTACGGTGGTGCGATCGAAGAGATCGCGCTTGTAGCTCAAAGAGCCGACGACCACATCGGGCCGTTCGAGCAAAGAGACGGCCAGATCGAAGATCGAGACCTCCCGCTCCACCGACTGCGAAGTCACCTCGACATCGGCCAACGCCGAGCCCCCCGCTGAGCCGGCCGGCGAGCCCGCGGCCGAGACCAAGGTGGGGTCTGTCTGGAAGGCGAAGCTGGCCTGGAAGAGTGGGCTGTGTTGCAGGGAGCGCTGCGGAGCCAGCTCCTCGACCAGCTTCTCGAAGGGCAGCTCCTGATGAACGTTGGCTCCCTCGTTGACCGCCTGCACCCGCGCCAGCAGCTGGCGGAAGGTCGGATCTCCCGACAGATCGGTGCGCAAGACCAGGGTATTGATGAAGAAACCGATCAGCCCCTCGACCTCCGGCCGGTTGCGCCCCGCCACCGGGGCACCGACAGCCAGGTCGCTCTCGCCACTCAGCCGCAGGAGAACCACCTTGTAGGCCGCCAGCAGAGTCACAAAGAGGGTCACCCGGGCCGAGCGGCTCAACTCGCGCAGAGCGTGCAGCAACTCGCGAGGGATGATCAAGGCGACGTTGCCGCCGTCGGCCCGCTGGACCGGCGGTCGGGGCCGGTCCAGCGGCAGAGGCAGCAACGGAGCCAGGCCACTCAACGTTTCGCTCCAGTACGCCACCTGCCGTTCGAGCTCCTCGCCGGCCAGCCACCGGCGTTGCCAGAGCGCGTAGTCGACGTACTGAATCGGCAACTCGGGCAGCTTCGCCGGACCGCCCTGCGCAGCGGTGAAGGAGGAGTACAGGGCGAGCAGCTCGCGGAAGAGAATGGTCAGCGACCAGCCATCGGAGACGATGTGATGCATGGTCAACAGGAGCAGGTGATCGGTCGCCTGCAAGCGCAGAGCGGTGGCGCGCAGCAGCGGCCCGCGCGAAAGGTCGAACAGAGTGACGGCTTCGCGGGCGGCCAGCCTCTGGGCGCAGGCCGAGCGGCTCGCCGCCGGCAAGGCGGTCAAATCCACCAGGGACGTCCGCTGTGGCCAACGCTGATGAACCACCTGCTCCGGCTGGCCATCGGCACCGAGGCGGAAGGTGGTGCGCAACGTTTCGTGGCGTTGAGCCAGGGCCTCAAGAGTCCTGCTCAAGGCGTCGCTGTCGAGAGGGACACCGCGGATTCTGCGCGGCGTGGAGATATGGTACGCCGTGCTGGTGGGATTGACCTGGTGGATAAACCACAGCCGCTGCTGGGCGAAGGACAGCGGGTAGCCGTCGCGCTCCTCGCCGCGCTGGGGGATGATCAACGATGCGACCTCGATCCCCCGCTTCGCCAGCTGGGCCTCGAACAGCGCGCGCTTGGTCGGCGACAACGAGCGCAGCCTCGCCGCCAGCGCGGCCCGATCGAACCCCTTGCTCACCCCAGCCCTCTTATCCGGATCGTTCACCGCTCCTCCTCCGCGCCCGCCGAGGAGAGGGCGCTCTCCTCCAGCCGCTGGGCCGCTTCGCTCTCGTCCAGACTTTCGATGTCGCCGAGCAGGGCCTCCAGTTCGTCGAGAGGTTTCTCCCCTCCGCCGCGAATCAACTCGGCGATCCCGGCGACGGTCGGACTGGCGAAGAGGTCCGCCAGCCCCAGCTGGATGCGAAACGCAGTGCGCAAGCGCGAGATCATCTGGGTGGCCAGCAGGGAGTCCCCACCCAATTCGAAGTAGTGATCGTGGATACCGACCGGGGCGATGCCGAGCAAGCCCCGCCAGATGCGGGCGATCTCCTCCTCGACCTCGTCGCTGGGAGCGACAAACGGGTTGGCCAGCTCAGGGCGCGGCCCGGCAGACGAGCCGGTGGAGCCAGCGGCGCCGCCCTCGCCCTCCTCCGCCTCCATCTCTTCGGCTTGCGGGTACCAGGTATCCAGTCGGCCCTGTAGATCCCCGGTGGAAACCACCACCTGCGGCACGGCAAACAGCGAGAGGGCGCGCCGCAAGGCCTCCACCGATTCCTCGGCGCTCATCACCAGCCCACCGAGGTTGCTGACCGGCTGTTCCTCCGCTGCGAGGGTGGGGTCGAGATACTCCCAGCCATCCCAATCAACGCTGATCCACGGCTGATCGGGAAACTCGGCGTTGTGGCGATGGGCGAAAGCATCCATGTAGCCATTGGCAGCCGAGTAGGCGGTGAATCCGAGCCCACCGAGTACCGTCGACAGCGACGAGAAGAGGAGACAGAAATCGACTTGGCGCCTGGCCAGGGCTCGTTCCAGCGCCCAAAGGCCCTCCACCTTGGAGGGGCGATGGTGCTCACAGTCGGCGATGGTCGTCTTCTCCGCCGGCACCGAAACTCCGTCGCCCAAGCTGCCGGCCAGATGGACTACGCCGTCGAGACGGCCGAAACGCCGCTCCACCGTGCTCACCGCTTCACTCATCGCCTCCGCATCGGCGGCGTCCACCGCTAGGGTCAACACCTGTGCTCCATTCACCTCCATCGCCAAGATCCGGCGCATTCTGGCGGCGGTCGCTTCGCTCCTGTCGTGGGCGGCCATCCATGGTTGCCATTGGTCGCGGGGTGGAAGGGCGGTGCGCGCGGTCAGCACCAGCCTGGCCTCATACCGCGAGGCCAGCATCTCCGCTACGGCCAGCCCCAACCGCCCCAGCCCTCCGGTCAACAGGTAGACACCGCGCCGGCGCAGGGGGAGCCGATCTTCGGCTTGGGGAGGGATCTCGACCGCCTCGAACTGGCGCTGCCAGCGACCGCTCGCTCGCAGGGCCACACAAAGCTCGGATGAGGCGGTGTGCTCGACCGCGGCCAGGGACAACTCGGCTTCCACCGCCGCGCTCAGCCGCTGGTGGAAACGGCTCCCCACCTCCGGCAGCCGGGCCGGCAGATCGACACAACGGCAGCGCAGGCTGCGGAACTCCTGGGGGATGACCCGCAAGGCCGCCAAGGCCAACTCCTGCTCGGGGTTCACCCGGTCGCCCGGCTCTACCTGGCGCGCTCCACGGCTGAACAAACTCAAGGCTGCCGGCGCGACGAAACCGCTGCGCACGATACCGGCGACCAGAGCCAGGAGACTGTACAGGCTCAACGGTTGAATCACCTCGTAGGCCTCGCGGTCGCGCCGATGCGGCTCACCGGCGCTCGGCTCTTCAACCTCGGCCCCCCAGAAATGGGCGATCGCCTCGGGCTCGCGTCCCTGAGCCTTGAGCGTGGCGAAGAGGTCGGCATAGTCCTGAGCCTGCGTCGGTTCAACCTGGAACCGCCCGTCGCCGCAATCCTCGTATCCGCCACCTGGGTGAACGCGGCTGACCCGGTATCCACCCTGCTCCAAGCGATCGGCCGCCGCCGAACCGATTCCGTCCCGCGCACAGAAGATGAGCCAGTTGACCGGCTCCTCCACCGCCGGGCGGTCGGGAACGGCGGCCAGGACTCGTTTCCAGGCCGGCACGTAAAACCACTCGTCGATGCGCGGCAACTTGCCTTGGCGAGGCCGAGGCGCCGCCAGCGGCTGTGGCTCCACCCAGTAGGAACGGCGGTCGAAGGGATAGGTGGGAAGCGGGATGCGGTGCCGCGTCTCATGGGCTGCGAAGCCCGGCCAGTCGATCGCCGCGCCGGCACTCCAGGCCCGGCCCAAAGCGCCGAGCGCAAAGGCCAGATCATCGGCCCGCTCGCGCTCATCGCGCAGGCTGGCGATCACCGTGTGACGGCCGCTGTCGTGGTTTGGATGCTGGCGCGCCGACGTGCCCAGCGCCTGACCGGGGCCGACCTCCAGCAGGAGACGATCACCGGCCAGCAGGGTCGATAGCCCTTCGGTGAAACGGACCGTGCCGCACAGGTGGCGCACCCAGTAGGCTGGATCGATCGCCTCCTCGTCCTCGATCCACTCGCCGGTCACGTTGGAGACGAAGGGAATGCGCGGAGCGTGTAGTTCGACACTGGCGAGAACGGCGGTGAACGGTTCGCCGATTCGCCGCATCATCGCCGAGTGGAAGGCGTGGGTCGTGGGCAGGCGGCGTGAGGCTAGCCCCTCTTCCCCTAGCCTCGCCTCAAGCTTGGCCACGGCTTGAGCAGATCCGGAGGCGACGGTGATCGACGGACCCTGGGTGGCAGCGATCGACAGGCCGTCCTCGGCGGGTAGCTCCAGCTCGGCGATCAGCGCCACCAACTCCCCTTCGGTCAGCGGCACGGCGACCATCGCGCCCGCCGGCAGGGCGTCGATCAAGCGGGCCCTTTCGGCGACCACCTTCAATGCATCCCCGAGCGAGAAGACACCCGCCAGACAGGCGGCCGTGTACTCGCCGAGGCTGTAACCGAGCAGCGCTTCGGGTTTGACTCCCCACTCACTCCACAGCTGCGCCAGAGCGAATTCGACGACGAAGACGGCCGGTTGGGCCAGGCGGGTGCGGTGGAGCTTCTGCGCTACGGGGTCATTGCCGCGCTCCTTAGCCTTCGTTCCCCGACCGAGCAGCGAGCGCAGATCGACCGCCTCGGTGTTCTCGGTGCCCTCAGTGGCCTCGGCGGGCTCCTCCATCTCCTGCACCACTGCAAAGAGCAGCTGGCGCAGATCAACGCCAAGCAGCGGCGCCAACAACTCACAGCATCGATCGACCGCCGCCCTGAAGGTCGGCTCCGCGGCATAGAGGCCGCACGCCATGCCCGGGTAGTGATCGCCGAGCCCGGGCAAAAGGAAGGCGACTGAGCGGTCGGCCTTGCCACCCTTGCCACCGAGCAGCCGCCGGGGATCGCGCTCGGCCAGGGCACGCGCCGCTTCGTCGCCGCTCTTGCAGACCAGGAACCGTCGATAGGCCAGTCGGCGACGCCCGGCCTGGAGGGTGAAGGCCGCGTCGGCCAGCGGCTCTGGTGAGTCGCGCAAGAAGTCGGCGAGCTGATCGGTCATCGACTCCAAGGCCGGCTCGGTGGCGGCGCTCAGCGGCAACAGCTGCCAGCTTCTCGAATCGGCGGCAGCGGGCTGCTCAGGCGGCTCCTCGACCACCATGTGAGCATTGGTGCCGCCCAGGCCGAAGGCGCTGACTCCGGCGCGCATCGGGTCGCTGCGCTGCCACCGGCGCAGCTCGGTGTTGACGAAGAAGGGGCCGGCGGCGAAATCGATCTGTGGATTCGGCACCCTGAAGTTCGCACTCGGCGGCAACTCCCGGTGAGCGACGCAAAGAGCGGTCTTGATCAACCCGGCGACCCCCGCCGCCGAGCCGGTGTGACCGATGTTGCTCTTCACCGAGCCCAAGGCCACCGAGGCTGGAGGCAACGGCCCTTGCGCCGCGAAGACCTCGGTCAACGCCGCCACTTCGATCGGGTCGCCGAGAGGGGTCGCCGAGCCGTGCCCCTCGATCATGCCGATCTCCTTGGCCTCGACGCCGGCGGCGGCCTGCGCCTCGGCGATCACCCGCGCCTGACCGGTGATGCTCGGAGCGGTGAATCCAATCTTCTCGGAACCGTCGTTGTTGATCGCCGAGCCGCGGATTACTCCCCATATGGTGTCCCTCTCGGCGAGGGCATCGGCCAGCCGCTTAAGCACTACGACGCCGGCTCCTGCCGAGGTCGCGGTGCCCCTGGCGCCGGCATCGTAGGAACTGTTGTGGCCGTCGTAAGACTGAATGCCACCCTCCTCATAGAAATAACCATGGCGATCCCTGCCGGCCACCGTCACCCCGCCCGCCAAGGCCATGTCGCACTCGCCGTTGATCAGGTTCCGGCAAGCCATATGGGCCGCCACCAGCGAGGTCGAGCAGGCGCTGTTGATGCTGACGCTCGGCCCCTTGAGGTCCAGCAAGTAGGAGACGCGCGTGGGCAGGAAGTCTTTGTCGTTGGAGAGAAGAATCGGCATCTCACCAACGCTGGCGAGAATCTCCGGATTGGTGAAGAGATTGAGCCAGTAGCGCGACAGGCTGGCACCGGCATAGACGCCGATCTCACCATCGAAGGCACTGGGGTCGTAGCCGGCATGTTCCAGCGCGGTCCATGCCGTCTCCAAGAAGATGCGCTGCTGCGGGTCGAGAAGCTGCGCCTCGCGGGGGGTCAAGCCGAAAGGATCGGCGTCGAAAAGATCGGCTCCGTCGAGGAAGGCCTGAGCCGGGACGAATCGCGGGTCCTGGGCGACGGCATCGGAGACCCCCATCTCGCGCAGCTGCTCCGGCGTGTAGAAGGAGATCGACTCCACTCCGTCGCGAAGGTTGCGCCAGAAGGTCTCCAGGTCCGGCGCCCCCGGGTAGCGGCAGGCCATGCCGACGATGGCCACATCGCGACTGCCCTGGGTCGAGTCGGCGGCGAGGCGACGGGCACGAGAACTACCGGCGATCGCCGCGGCGGCGACCGGCTCCGCGCCCGCCTGCCGGCGCAGAAACTCGGCCTGCGCCGCCACCGTCGGCAGGCGGAACAGATCGACCATCGACGGCTCGAAGCCGAATTCGTCCCGCAGCCGACTCTGCAAGCGCACGAGCAGCAACGAGTGGCCGCCGAGATCGAAGAAGTTCTCGCTGATGTCGACTTCATCGGCTTCCAGCAGTTCGCACCAAATCTGGCTCAGACGCTCTTCCACCTCGTCGCGTGGCAGCCGCTTAGCGCCCCTCGAAGCCACCTCTTTCTTCGGCTCCGGCAGGGAGCGACGGTCGATCTTGCCGAAGGAGGTCGTCGGCATCGCTTCCAGTTCCACGAAAACCGCGGGCACCATGTAGTCGGGCAGCGACTCTGACAGGAAGCTCTTGAGATCGCCCTCCGCCACCCGCGCGACGCCCGCCTCCTCGCCAGCGACCACGTAGTAGGCCACCAGTTGCGGGCCGCCCGAACCCTCGCAGCGCACCACCACCGCCGCCGCCAGAGCCGGATGTTGGTTCAGGGCCGACTCGACCTCCCCGAGTTCGATGCGGAAGCCGCGAACCTTCACTTGGTGGTCAACGCGCCCGAGGAACTCGATGGCACCGTCGCCTCGTCGTCGCCCCAGGTCGCCGGTGCGATAGAGGCGGGCCCCCGGCGCGGTGGCGAATGGATCAGGCACGAAGGCGGCGGCGGTCAGCGCCGGCCGTCCGAGATAGCCCCGCGCCAGGCAGTCGCCGCCAATCGCCAGCTCGCCGGTCGCGCCGCGAGCCAGCGGACGCAGGCCACGATCGACCACGTACACCGCGGCACGGGCGATGGGCCAACCGATGGGCACAACCGCCTCGCGGCGATGGGGCGCAAAGCGGTAGGCCAGCGCGCCGACGGTCGCCTCCGTCGGCCCGTAGCGGTTCTCAAAAGCACCGCCCGTGCTCTCCAAGAGAGAAGCGAGATGCTGTGATAGTTCCGCCGAGACCGCCTCACCGGCGGTGTAAAGGACCTCCAAGGAGGTGCAGTCGGCAAGCTCCGGTCGATCGATCAATACGGTGTGCACCGAGGGCGCGAAGCTGGCGTGGGTCACGCGCTGCCGCTGGATCAGCGAGAGGAGGTAGGCCAGGTCCCACTGTCCATCCGGCTTGGCCACCACCACGGTGCCGGCCGCGGCGGCCAGGGGCTGAAAGATCTCGCAAATCGATACGTCAAAGCCGATCGTCGTCTTGTGCAGATAGCGGTAGGCGCTGCCGGCGTCGGCCACGCGGGTGAATTCAAGTCGATTGGCCAGGGCGCGATGCGGGATCACCACCCCTTTGGGGCGACCGGTGGAGCCCGAGGTGTAGATCACATAGGCCGGGTGGTCGCCGTACAAAGCCACGGGTTTGAGGGAAGCAGATTCCGCCTCTAGAGGTCCGGCCGCTAGGGTCTGCTCGACGGTGAGAAGCATCGCCCCGGTTTCAGATAGGAGGTCTCTCGTCGTCTCACTGACCACAACGATGCGCGGTGCCGACTCCGGTTGCGCGTCCTCCATCATGAAGCGCAACCGATCCACCGGATACTCGGTATCGAGCGGCAGATAGGCACCGCCGGCCCGCAAGACGGCGAGCAACGCCACCACCATTGGCGCCGACCGTGGAATGGACACCCCAACCACCACCTCGGGGCCAACGCCAAGCCCTTGCAAGTGGGCGGCCACGCGATCCACTTGCCGAGCCAGGTAACCGTAGCTAATGCGAGACTCGACACCACGCGGGTCATCAAAGACCACGGCGATCGCATCCGGCTGGTGGCCGGCAATGGCCATGAACCGTTCGGCGGGCCACTCGGCCACCGCATAGTCCGGCCGTGGATCGTTGTACTCGGTCAGAAGCTGGTGGCGTTCGCTCGCCTCCAGCAGGTCCAGCCGGTCGATCGCCACCTCCGGCCTCGCCAGCGCGGCGCTCATCAAGCTGGCGAAGTGGCGGCTCAACCGGCGCATCGTCGTAGCGTCGAAGAGATCGCTCTTGTAGCCGATAGAGCCGACCACCGACTCCCCCGACTCGATCAAGTTGAGGGCCAAGTCGAACCGTGCGGTGGTGTTGAGGGTCGTCACGGCCGACAGCCGTAACCCGGGCAGTTCCAACGCACAACCGGGAGCATTCTGGAGGCTGAACATCACCTGATACAGCGGCGCGTGGCTCATGCTGCGCTCGATCTGGAGTTCCCTGACCAAGGTCTCGAAGGGCAGATCCTGATGATCGTGCGCCGCCAGCGTCACATCGCGCACGGCGTTGCTCAGAGAGTCGAAGCTGGTCTGGGGGGAAATTCGCGCCGGTAGCACCAAGGTATTGACGAAGAAACCGATCAGTCCCTCGATCTCCGCCTGATTTCGCCCCGCGATCGGGCTTCCCAGGCAGAACTCGCTTTGCCCGCAGTAGCGATAGAGCAACGCTTCGAAGAATGCCAGCAGCATCATGAACAGGGTCAAGCCACGGTCGCGACCATAGGCCCGCAGCTGGTTGATCAGCCGGGGCGGAAGGTGCAGCCCCACGCCGCCGCCAGCCCAGGTCGCCACGGCTGGGCGCGGCCGATCCAAAGGCAGCGCGAGTAGCGGCTCGATCCCCTCCAGCCGCTGGCGCCAATAGTCGACCTCCCGTTCCAGCCGCTCACCTCGCAACCAGCCGCGCTGCCAAGTAGCGTAGTCGGCATACTGCACCGGCAGAGGAGCCAACGGCGAGGCCGTCGCGGCTTGAGGATCGTCCCGGTAGGCGGCATAGAGCGTCGCCAACTCGCGCGTCAGAATGCCCTTGGACCAGCCGTCCGAGATCAGGTGGTGGAGGACGAACAGGGCGATGTGCTCCGCGCGCGACAGGCGCAGCAAGAGGTTGAGGTAGAGCGGCCCGCGGGCTAGATCGAACGGGAAGTCGGCGGCGATCGCGATCAGCCGTTGGCTCACCGCGGCCCGGATTTCGGGCGACCTTTCCGCGAGGCCGGACAGGTCGATCAGCGGTAGCCGCGAAGAGGCGGGCAGAATGCGCTGGCGAGGAACACCGTCCACCGTTTCGACGACGCTGCGCAGGACCTCGTGGCGACGAGCGATCTCGCCGGTGGAGCGCGCCAAAGCCGCCACCAGAAGTTCGCCTTCCATGCGGAGCAGGGTGGGCAAATTGTAGAGCGAACTTTCGGCAACCATCTGGCAGATGAACCACAACCGCTCCTGAGCGAAGGAAAGTGGATAGTCCTCGGCCTCGGCGCGCGGCACGATGGGTGGGATCACCTCTTCGCCTTCGGCGCGCCGTCGCGCCAGCTCGACCTCTGGGGCTAGCTCCTGAATCGTCGGTTTGAGGAAGAGCGAGCGTACCGCCAGCTCGGCGGACAGGGAGCGACGGACCCGGGAAACGACCTGGGTGGCCAGCAGGGAGTGGCCGCCGAGATCGAAGAAATTGTCCCGCACCCCGATCGGCTCCCGCCCCAGCACCTCGCTCCAGATCTCGGCCAAGACCTCTTCGATCGGGGTGCGCGGCGCCACGTACTCGCCTTCGGACTCCGGGGCCACCATCTCCATGGCCATCAGTACCTTGCGATCCACCTTGCCGTTGGGCGAAAGGGGCAAAGAGTCCAAGGTGAGGAAGGTCGAAGGCACCATGTACTCCGGCAGGGTGGCCGACAAGCTGTCGCGCAGTTCGGAGGCCGGCGGGATCTCTCGACCCTCCGCCGCCACCAGGTAGGCGCACAAACGCTGATCGCCGGCCGAGAACTCCCGCGCCAATACCGTCGCCTCGCGGATCTCGGCGCCGGCCAGCAACGCCGCTTCGATCTCTCCCAACTCGATGCGCAAGCCGCGAATCTTGACCTGATGGTCGATACGGCTGAGAAACTCCATCTGCCCACCATGGCGGTGACGCACCAGATCGCCGGTGCGATAGAGCCGGGCGCCGGCCGGGCCGAAGGGATCGGGAACGAACTTCTCCGCCGTCAACCCCGGCCGCCGCCAGTAGCCGCGCGCCAGTCCGGTACCGCCGATCATCAACTCGCCAGCCACCCCCAGCGCCACCGGCGAACCGGCGCCGTCCAACAGGTAGATCTGCGAGTTGGCAATCGGCCGGCCGATCGGCACCGTCGCCGTCTCGGCTGGCGCAGCCGCTGCGCCGGCCGGCCCGGCAATGCACTGCCACGAGGTCACATCGACCGCCGCCTCGGTAGGGCCGTAGAGGTTGTGCAGCTCCCCGGGGAGCCGCTCGGCGAAGCGCCGGGCCAGATCGCTGGGCAGAGCCTCGCCACTACAGATCACCCGCCGCACACCGTGACAGGCCGCGAGATCAGGTTCATCGAGACTGAACTCGTCCAGAAAGGTGCGCAACATCGACGGAACGAAGTGCAAGGTGGTGACCTGGGCCTCGGCGATCAAGCGCGCCAGATAGCGGCTCTCCTGGTGGCCTCCCGGCTCGGCGATCACCAACCGTGCGCCGACCGCCAGCGGCCAGAAGAACTCCCAGACCGAAACATCGAAGGAGAAGGGGGTCTTTTGCAGTACCGCATCCGAGTCATCCAGCCGGTAGCGCTCCTGCATCCAGAGGATCCTGTTGAGGATGGCGTCGTGCGAGTTCATCGCCCCCTTGGGCTGGCCGGTCGAGCCGGAGGTGTAGATCATGTAGGCCAGCGCCTGGAGGGGGATCGTCAATCCCAAGTTCGAGTCATCGAGGCCGGCGAGATGGTCCTGCGCCCCGCCCTCGGCGAGCAACACCTGGCGCGCTCCACTCTCGGGCAACTCCTCGCTCACCGACCCCTGGGTCAGCAGCACCCGGACCCGCGCGTCGCCGAGCATGAACTCCAGACGCCGGCGCGGATAGGAGGGGTCGATCGGCAGGTAGGCGGCGCCCGCCTTGAGGATCGCCAGCAGTGCTACCACCATCTCGAAGCTGCGCTCGAGGGCCACCGCCACCAGCTCCTCGCGCTCGACGCCGAGCGCCAGAAGGTGGCGCGCCAGCCGGTTGGCTCGCCGGTTCAGCTCCCCGTAGCTCAGTGTTTGGCCGGCGAACTCGAGCGCTGTGCGCTGCGGAGAGTGCGCCGCCTGCCACTCGAACCACTGGTGCAGCAGCCGATCCTCAGGGTAGAGGGTCGCTGTCGAGTTCCACTCCCGCACTACCTGATGGCGCTCGACCGCTCCGAGGAGCGAAAGCTGGTCGATCGATGCGTCGGGGTCAGCGAGCGCCGATACCAGGAAGTCGACCAGCCGTCGCGACAACCTGTGCACCGTCGTGCGGTCGAACAGGTCGAGGTTGTAGACCAGCGAACCGGTGAGGTGTTGCGGTGTTTCGGTGAACCACAAGGAGAGGTCGAACATGGTCGCCGAGTACTCGCCCTGCTGCGGGAGAATCTTCACTCCGCCCAGACCACTCGATGCTCCGCCCTCTCCGGCCGCCTCCAGGCCGGGATCGCTCTGGAACGAGAAGCTGACCTGGAAAAGCGGGTTGTGCTGCAAGCTACGCTCCACGTGCAGTTCATCGACCAGCATCTCGAACGGAAGATCCTGGTTGGCATTGGCCTCGCCGTTGACCTCTCTGATCCGCTGCAGCAGCTGGCGGAAGGTCGGTGTGCCGGAAAGGTCGGCGCGCAGAACCAGGGTGTTGACGAAGAAGCCGATCAATGGTTCGAGTTCCTGGCGGTTGCGACCGGCGACGGGCGAACCGACCGCCAGGTCACTGACCCCGGTCCAGCGATGGAGCACGGCGTAGTAGCCGCTCAACAGCACCACGAAGAGGGTGGTCTTCTCGCGCCTCGCCAGACTGCGCAGCAGGTGCAGCAGATCCGGCCGCTGGCGCACCGCGACGTGGCCGCCCTCCACCGATTGCAGCGCTGGTCGCGGGCGATCGGTAGGCAGATCGAGCAAGGCCGGCAGGCCGGCCAGCTGCCTCTTCCAGTGCTCCAGCTGCCCGGGGAAGATCTCTCGTTCCTGCCACTCACGCTGCCAGATGGCGTAGTCGGGATACTGAATCGGTAGGGGCGCAAAGTGGGGAGTGCGGCCCGCGACCAGCGCCGCGTAGCCGCTCACCAACTCGCGGTAGAGCACGCCCAGCGACCAGCCGTCCGAGACGATGTGGTGCATGGTCAGGAGCACCGTGTGATCGCGGGCGCCGTGGCGCACCAAGGCCGAACGCAAGGGTCTGCCGGCGGTCAAGTCGAAGGGCTGCACGACGTGACAACGGGTGAGGCGACGGCCCACGCGCCGGCGCACCTCAGGTGCCAGCGCGGTGAGATCGACCACCGGCAACCACTGCTCGAAAGGCGGCAGCACCCGTTGCACCGGCATGTCGTCGACCGTCTGAAAGGCGGTGCGTAGCGCTTCGTGTCGGGCCACCAGGAGGCTGAGCGCCCGGCGCAAGATCCGCGGCGCGCAAGGCCCTTCGATGCGGAAGGGCGACTCGATGTGGTAAGCCGAGCTGGTTGGCTCCATCTGGTGCAAGAACCACAGCCGTTGCTGGGAGAAGGAGAGCGGGTAGTGGTCGCGCTCCCCGGATCGCGGAGATATCTGGAAGCGATCTATCGCGATGCCCTTCTGGCGCAGCTTGGCTTCGAGGAGACGGCGCGCCGCCGGCGTCATGCTGGCCAGCTTGTCGGCAAGGTGGCTCATTCTTCGCTCTCCTCGACCAAACTCTCGACATCGCTTTGCGCCAATTGACCCAGAATGTCCTCTTCGGAGAGTTCACCGATCTCGGCGAGGGCCTGTTCAATCTCGGACAAGTCGGCCTCCGTCGATTCACTCTGCTGCAAGGCGACCGCCATCTGGAACACGGTCGGAGCGCTGAAGAAGAGTCCGAGCGGCACCTCCATCTTGAGCGCCGCACGCATGCGCGAAGCGAGTTGCGTGGCCAACAGCGAGTCGCCGCCGAGTTGGAAGAAGTCGTCGTGAAGGCCGACCTGACCGATGCCGAGAAGCTCTTGCCACAACCCGGCGATCACCTTCTCCATCTCGCTGTCGGGCTCGACATAGGGCGTCGTCAGATCGGGGCGGGCGTAGAGGCTTGCCGCCGCGGTGTCACCCTCCTCTGCGCCGCGCTCTTGCGATTTCAACTCGACCCAGCGGCGCAACCGCTCGTCGAGATCGCCGGTCGAGACCACCACTTGAGCGACACCATAGAGGCCGAGCAGCCGGTGAATCGCCTCGCCGCTCTCGCTGGGTGTCATGCTGTACTGGGCGACCGAGGTTGCCATTCCCGGCGCCGGCTTGCTCGCCTCCGTCACTTCCCAACCGTCCCAGTTGGCGCACAGCCAGTGGTGGAGGCCTCGCCGCTGCTGGCGGGCAGCAAAGGCGTCGACATAGGCGTTGGCCGCTGCATAGGCGGCAAAGCCCAGGCCACCCAAGACCGAAGCCATCGACGAGAAGAGTAGGCAGAAGTCCAAGGGTCGGTCCGCCAGCACCTGATCGAGCACGTGGAGACCCTCGACCTTGGCGCGGAAAATCGGCCGGCACGCCGCCGGGGTGACCTGATCCGCGGCCATCTTCATCACCTCGTCGCTCATCGCCGCGGCAAGATAGAAAACACCGTGCAGGGTGCCAAATTGCTCTTCGGTGGTGCGTAAGGCACGCTCCATGGCGACGGGGTCGGCGACATCGGCACTCACCGCCAGGACCTCGGATCCCAGCGATTCGAGTTCACGGACCAGCTCGATGCGGCGGCGCAGCCCGGCGTCGGTCTGCTCCCCGGCCAACAGGCCGTCCCATTCCTCACGCGCCGGTAGCGCACTACGCCCCAAGAGCACCAACTTGGCAGCGAAGCGGCGGGCCAGATAGCGGCAGACGATGGCTCCCACATAGCCGAAACCGCCGGCCATGAGATAGACACCTCCCCGCCGCAGCAGACGACGACTCGGCGCCTCACTCTCGAGCTCGGCGTCGCTCTCGGATTGCTCGCCGCGCGGCTCTTCACCGGCGAGCGGGACGGGCTCGTAGCCGGCCACGAATCGGCGACCGCCACGAAAGGCGACGCTGCGCTGCACCGGCGCGCACAGCTCGGCCATCAGTCGGTCGAACAGCAGGGAGGTGGCACCTTCGTCCATCGGTGCGCCATCGATGTCGATCGCGCGCAGGCGCAGGTTGCGGTACTCCTGCGGTACGACGAGCAAAGCGCCGTGTAGCGTCGACAGGCCTGGCCGCGGCTCATCGCCCGGCAGCACTTCGTTGAGCCCCCTGCTGAGAATGGTGAGTTCCATCTCCTCGGCGATTCCCAACCGGCCCAACATCGCCACCAACGCACTGACGCTGTAGAGCCCCCGTCGTTGCAGCTCCTCGAACTCCTCGCCACCGCCGAGCGTCCAGCCGTGGAGGATACGAACGGGCAGGCGATCTGCGTCGCGCGCCGCGATCAGCAGCGACTCGAGCCCCGCCAGGTGGTCCTCCGGCTGGCCGAAATCGGCGACATCCAGCCGCTCGATTTGCTGGCCCGCCTCTTCCAATCCGGCGATCAATCCCTCGCTCACCGGATCACCATCGCTGAGCACCAGCCAGCGACTCGACGCACCTTCGGTGGGCCACCGCGGCACGGGAGGTAAGGGTGCCGGACGCCAGTGCGGCAGGTAGAACCAATCCTCGACGTCGGGAATCTTCATCCCGGCCGGTCGCTGGCCGTCGAAGGCCGGCTGGCCGGACTGACCATCGATCCAGTAGCGCTGATGCTCGAATGGGTAGGTCGGCAAGGGCAATCGTCGCCGCGTTTCATCGCCGGTGAATCCCCGCCAATCGACAGCTCCGCCGGCCAGCCAAAGCCGTCCAAGGCTGGCGAGCAAAAACTGCACGTCGCTGCCGCCCTGGCGGGCGTCGCGCAACGAGGCGATGGAGACGGTATTGCTCTGCCGATCGGGATGCTGCATGGCCGCGGTGGACAGCGCCTGGCCCGGCCCGACTTCGACCAGGACTCGCTCCTCGTTGGACAGCAACTCACCCATCCCGTCCGCGAAGCGAACGGTGTCGCACAGGTGTCGCACCCAGTATTCGGGGTCGCGCAACTCGGTCGCCGTCATCCACCGCCCGGTGACGTTGGAGAGATAGGGAATCTTCGGCGCCCTCATCGGGAAGCGGGAAGCCACCTCGCCGAAGCGCCGGGCGATCGGTTGCATCAGATGCGAGTGAAATGCGTGGGTGGTCCGCAAGCGCCGCGAGAGCACGTCGCGCGCCATGAGCTGAGCCTCCAACGCCGCGATCGCCCCTTCGCTGCCCGCCACCACCGACACCCGCGGCCCGTTGAGCGCCGCCAGCGACAGATCATCGCCGAGCAAGGGAAGGATCTCCTCTTCCGTCATCGGCACCGCCAACATCCGCCCCGGCGGCAGAGCATCGATCATCGTCGCCCGCCTGGCCACCAGCTCCAGCGCCTCATCAAGTTCCAGCACGCCCGCCAGGCAGGCCACCGTGTACTCGCCCAGGCTATAGCCGATCATCGCCTCGGGCGGCGGCCCCCATTCGAGCCACAGCTGAGCCAGCGCATACTCGATGACGAAGACGGCGGGTTGCGCCCAGCGGGTGCGATCGAGAGGCCCCTCCTCTTCCACCGTTTCAGCCTTCGCCGCCCCACCACGCCCCAACATGCGGCGCAGGTCGATCTGGCCGGGCGCTGCGCTGGGCACTTCAGCCGTGCTCGCTTCACCGGCGGTGAACAACCGCTGCCGCAGATCCTCGCCGAGAAGCGGTTCGAGTCGCTCGCAGCAGCGGTCGACGGCGGCCCTGAAGGTGGGTTCGGTCGCGTAGAGTTCCCCTGCCATGCCGGGGTAGTGGTCTCCCAAACCGGGCAGCAACCAGGTCACCGGCCGGTCGCTGCGTTCCTGCTGAGCGACGAGAAGGCGCCCGGGACCGCCCTTCTCCAGCACGGTGAGGAGATCCGCCGTATCCTCCGCCACCACCACCTGCCGGTACGGCAGCCGCTTGCGCCCCTGCTGCAGAGTGAAGGCCACGTCGGCCAGGTCGAGTTCCGGGTGCTGGTGAAGATGGGCGACGAGCCGCTCCTTCACCGCCGACAGCGCCTCTTGCGACATGGCGGAGAGCGGCACGATCTGCCAGCTACGCGAGTCGCCGCCCGGCTCCGGCGGCGGGGCCTCTTGCAGAACGATGTGCGCGTTGGTGCCCCCGAGGCCAAAGGAGCTGACTCCGGCGATGCGCGGCTTACCCTCTGCCACCGTCCACTCGCGCAGCTCGGTGTTGACGAACAGCGGGCTGTTGTCGAAGTCGATCTTCGGGTTTGGGGTCTCGAACAAGAGACTGGGAGGAATCTGCTTGTGATGCAGCGCCAGCGCCGTCTTGATCAACCCGGCGGCTCCAGCGGCCGAATCGACATGGCCGATATTGCTCTTCACCGCGCCGATGGCGCAGCTCTTACGCCCCCCCTCCTTGCCGAAGACTTCGCGCAACGCGGCGATCTCGATCGGGTCACCCAGAGCCGTCGCCGTGCCGTGGGTCTCGACGTAGCTCACCTCGTCCGCCGTGACCCCGCCGGCGACCTGCGCCGCGGCGATCACCTCCGCCTGCCCTTCGATACTCGGGGCGGTGAAACCGACCTTGTTCGAGCCGTCGTTGTTGAGAGCCGAGCCGCGAATCACCGAATAGATCACATCGCCGTCGGCCAGCGCGTCGTCCAGCCGCTTGAGTACCACGATACCCACCCCGTCACCACCCGCCGATCCATCCGCCTTGGCATCAAAGGCCCTATTGTGACCATCCGAGGAGGCGATTCCTCCCGGTTGATAGAGATAGCCCCCCTTCTGAAAGGTGCCGATCGTGACCCCGCCGGCGAGCGCCATTTCACACTCGCCCAGGGCCAGAGCGCGGCAGGCTAGGTGGGTCGCCACCAGCGAAGTTGAGCAAGCCGTTTGCACGTTGATACTCGGCCCTCGCAGGTCCAGCTTGTACGAAACTCGGGTGGCCAAGAAGTCTTTGTCATTGGCCAAGGTCAGTTGCAAGCGGCTGAGATCTTGCACGGCCCGTGGGTTAGCGAAGAAATTCTCAACATAGTGGTTGAGCCCCGAACCGGCGAACAGACCAATCCTGCCGGGAAAACTCTCCGCCGCGTGACCGGCATGTTCCAGCGCTTCCCAGGCGCATTCCATGAAAATCCGCTGCTGCGGATCAAGAATCTCCGCCTCGCGTGGAGAGAGGTTAAATAGCCTTGCGTCGAACTGACCGGGCCCTTCGTACCAGCCATGCGAAGCGATGAAGTCAGGGCGCCGGACCAGCTTCTCGGGCACACCGGCCTCGATCAACTCTTCGGGGGTAAAGAAAGTGAGACACTCCAAGCCGTCGCGGAGATTGCTCCAGAACTGGTCGGCGGTGCGAGCCATCGGGAAGCGAGCCGCCATGCCGACGATGGCGATCCGCGCGCCGGCGGTGTATTCGACAGCGGCCAGCCGCTCTCGGGCACGGCGGGCGAACAATCCGGCCTCTTCCTCCTCACCGGGCTGCAAGTGGGCGGCCAAACCGGCGACCGTCGGATAGCGGAATAGATCGAGGACCGACACCTCCTGTTGCAGCACCTCTTGCAGCCTCTCCTGGACGCGGATGAGCAGCAGCGAATGGCCACCGAGGTCGAAGAAGTTGTCGCCCGTACCTACCCGCTCCACATCCAGGGCCTCGCACCAGATCTCCGCAATGGTCCTTTCCAGCGCCGAAGAGGGAGGCACGTACTCATCTCCCCCGGCCAGCCGTCCGGCCTCGAGAGCGGGGAGACTGTGGCGGTCGAGCTTGCCGGCGGCGTTCTTGGGAAGCTCCTCCAACTCGATGAAAAAGGCCGGGATCATGTGGGCCGGCAGCCTTTCGCTGAGAAAAGCGCGCAAATCCCCGGCACTCAACCGTGGCGCCGCCGATTCCGCCGTGCCCTCGGCCACACCTTCCTTCTTGGCGACGAACCAGGCAACCAGACGGCGGTCGCCGCGACTCGGCTCGTCGATCCCCACCACCACCTCGCGGACTTGCGGATGGTCGGCCAAAGCGGCCTCGATCTCTCCGGGCTCGATGCGGAATCCACGCACCTTGACCTGTAGATCGACCCGGCCGAGAAACTGAAGGGTGCCATCGTGCAGCGTGCGAACCAGATCGCCGCTGCGGTAGAGCCGTTGCCCGCCCTGCTGCTGGCCGCCCAGCGAACCTGCATCGGGCACGAACCGTCGCGCGGTGAGCGCCGGCTGGCCGAGATAGCCTCGCGCCACACCGGCGCCGCCGATAGCCAGTTCCCCGGGGACCCCAATCGGCACCGACCGGCCGGCCCGGTTCAGGACGCGCAGCCAGACACCGTCCACCGCCCGGCCAATCGGCACATCGCCCAGCTCGCCGAGCGGGCTCATGTCCCGGGCCACCTCTGCGCAGTCCACCTGCCAGTGGGTGGCGCAAATCGTCGTTTCGGTCGGCCCGTAAGTGTTGACCAGCCGGCTGCCGGTAGGCGCTCGCCGGCACCACTCTTCAACCCGCCGCGGCAAGGCCGCCTCACCACCGAGGATAGTCAGTCGTAGCGAGGCGGGAAGCGCCACCGTGGAGGCCGCCAGCTCGTGCCAGTAAGCCGTGGGCAGCCCCAGGACGGTCAAACGCCAGCGCTCGACCGACGAGAAGAAGACCGAGGGGCCGGCCGCCATGGCTTCAGGACGCAAGAAGAGAGCGGCGCCGGCGCTCAACGTGGTGAAGATCTCCTCGGCGCTGGCGTCAAAGCTGACCGAACTGAACTGCAAGAGCCGATCCTCGCTACCGAGTTTGTAGGCCTGGGCGGCGGCGGCGGTGTAGTTGGCCAACCCCCGATGGGTAACCATCACACCCTTGGGTTTACCGGTCGAGCCCGAGGTGTAGATCAAGTAAGCGGGGTTGTCCGCATCGGCCGCCGCCGGCCGGCCCACCGCCGTTCCCGCGCCGGCGACCGGCGCGAGCGAAGGCCCGTCGATCCGCACCAACCGGCAGCCGCCGCCTTCCAGTACGGGCGTGAACCGCTTGGCCAGCTTCGAATGGGTCAGCAGCACGGCAGGTTTGGCGTCAGCCACCATGAAGCGCAAGCGCTCCTCGGGATAGGCCGGGTCAAGCGGCAGGTAGCAGCCACCCGCCAGGAGCACTCCCAGCATGGTCTCGATCAACGCCGGGGTACGCTCCAGGGCGAGCCCCACCGTGACCTCGGGTCCTACTCCCAATCCTTGCAGCCGTTCGGCCCAGCCGCTCGCGCGGCCCATCAGCTCACCGTAACTCACCGCCAAGGCGGCGCCGGCCGGTGTCTCGGCCAGCAGCGCGATGCGCTCAGGATGGTGCGCAGCGATCGCCGCGATCGTCTGATGGACCGGCGGCAGTTGCTCCGTCGCCGCAGGGCTACCCCACTCGCACAGCACTTGGTGAGACTCGATCGCGGAGAAAATCGGTAGCGCTTGGATCTCCTTTGCCGGCGTATCAAGAGCCGCCGCCAGCAGTCTCTGGTAGTTGCGTGCCAAGCGAATCAAGGTCGATCGATCGAAGAGTGCCGCATTGGCGGTGAATGAACCGATGACAGAGTCCTCCTGCTCATCGAAGGAGAGGGAGAGATCAAACATTGACACCATGTGGCGTCCGTACTGAGGACGGATTCTTATCGTGCTCTTCGGTGAAACCTTCGAGCCTGGGCTTGGTTGATGCGAGAAGCTCACCTGGAACAGCGGCGAGTGTCCCAAACTGCGTTCTGGCGCCAATCTGTCGACCAACCGATCGAAAGGAACATCTTGATTTGAGTTGAGTTGTGCATTGACCTTGGCAACCCGACTCACCAACTGAGCAAAGCTCGGATTACCGGAGGCATCCGCCCGCAGAACTAAGGTGCTGACGAAGAAGCCGATCAGATTCTCAACCTCAGTGCGATTCCGGCCGGCTACCGGAACGCCGATAGGAATGTCCTGAGCCCGCGTCGAGCGCGCTAGAAGGGTCACGAAGGCACAGATCAAGGTGACAAACGTGGTCACGCCGTGTTCGCGGCTATAGCCGCGAACACGCTCTATCATGGTGGGTGTCAGAATAACCGAGGCAAAGTGACCGGCATTGCCTTGTATCGGACGGCGTGGACGGTCGAGAGGTAGTTCGAGCAGCGCCGGAGCACCGCGCAGCTGCTGCTCCCAATAGGCAAGTTGCCCGTCGAGCACCTCGCCCTCCAGAAACTCACGCTGCCAGAGCGCAAAGTCGATGTATTGAATGGGCAGTGGGGGCAACCGCGACGGCTCGTCTCGCGCCGTGGCCTCGTAGAGCGCCAGCAGTTCCTGATAAAAGATTCCCAACGACCAGCCATCAGAAACGATGTGGTGCATGTTCAGCAGGAGAGCATGCGTTGCCGGCTCCAGCCGAAGGACCACCGTGCGCAGCAAGGGGACCCACCTCAGATCAAACGGGCGCTCCAATTCGATGCCGGTCAACCGGGTTGCGACTTCCTCACCTGAGTCCGAGGACAAGCCTGAAAGGTCGATTACCGGCATCGGTTGACGAAAGTTGGCCAATGGAATCTGAACGGGGATTGAATCAACAGTGCCGAACTGGGTGCGCAAGACCTCGTGCCGCTCGACAATCAGCCGTAAGGCCCGGTGAAGAGTAGCGAGCGACAACGGCCCCTCGATCCGCATCGGCGAAGAAAGGTGATACGAACTGTTCTCGGGCTCCAGCCGATTGAGAAACCACAGCCGCTGCTGAGCGAATGAGAGCAGCAGTTTCTGGCCCGGCTCTCTCGGCCGCGCCACCAGAGGCGGCAGCCGGAGGATCGCCTCGCCGGCCATCAGATCGGTCACCGCGCGGGCCCAGCCGCCGAGCGTCTGCGCCTCGAACAGGGTCCTCACCGGCACCTCCGCGGCCACCACCTCGCGCAGCCTTGAGATCACCCGCGTTGCCAGCAGGGAATGGCCCCCAAGATCGAAGAAGTTGTCGTTCACTCCAACCCGCTCGACCTCCAGGACACCCTCCCAGATCGCCGCGAGTTGCTTTTCGAACGAGGACCGTGGGGCGACGTAGACGATCTCCCGCTCGCCGCCGACCTCCTCGGGTTCAGGTAGCGCCCGACGGTCGACTTTGCCACTGGTGCTCAGCGGCAACTCCTCCAGCAAGACGAAACTCGACGGCACCATGTAGGCGGGTAACGTCAGCCCCAGGAAAGCGCGCAGATCGCTGGCCGATGGGCCACCCACCGGCGCATCGCTCGCCGCCACCAGGTAAGCGACCAACCGCTGATCGCCCGCCGCCTGCTGATGAACCACTACCACGACGTCGGCCACCTCCGGGTGGGCCTCGATGGCAGCTTCGACTTCGCCGGGCTCGATGCGGAAACCACGCACCTTGACTTGCAAATCCTTGCGTCCCGAAAACTCGAGTAGCCCATCGGAACGCAGTCGGGCCAAATCGCCGGAACGGTAGATGCGTGCCCCGACGTGGCCGGCCTCAGGGTAGGGGTCGGGAATGAAACTCTCCGCCGTCTGCCGGGGGTGGGCCAGGTATCCCTGGGCCAATCCGGCGCCGCCGATACACAGTTCACCGATCGCTCCCGGCGCACTCAGGTTGAGCTTCTGGTCGAGCAACAAGACCTTGGAGTTGTCGATCGGCCGTCCGATCGCCACCGTACTTGGATGGTCGCCGGGCGGGCAGGTCAGGAAGGTACAGGCCACCGTCGCCTCGGTCGGTCCATAGAGGTTGGTCAGTGTCGCTCCCACGGTGGCGAGAAAGCGTTCCTTGAGGTCGACCGGCAGCACCTCGCCACCGCTGAACAGCCGGGTCAGCGACCGGGTCGCGACGAAACTCGGTTCGTCGAGCAGAACACGGACCATAGACGGCACCGTCATCGTGATGGTGACGCGCTGGCGCTCGATCTCCTCGGCCAGCAAGCGCGGGTCCTTCTCGTGGGCCGGCAGCGAGACCACCGAACGGGCTCCGGCCAGCAGGGGTACCCAGAACTCGGCCACCGAGGGGTCGAAGTTGGCGGAGATTTGCTGCAGGAATCGGTCGCCGGGCGAGATCTCGAAGCGATGGATCATCCACAGCGCGTAGTTGATCGCCGCCGCGTGCGAGACCTCGACACCCTTCGGCTTGCCGGTCGAGCCCGAGGTGTAGATGACGTAGGCCAGCGTCCGCGGCGAAACCTCTACGTCGGCGACCGCCGGGATTTCCACGCCGTCGTTCGCCGCTGCGCCGAAGGGCAGCCGCAGGTCGATGAGATCCGCCTGCAACTCACCGGCGACGGGGGCCAACTCCTCCGGCTCGGCCCCCTCGACCAACAGGACCTCGGGCCGTGCATCGCGGAGAATGAACGACAGCCGTTGCAGCGGCAGCGACGGCGCCATCGGCACATAGGCGGCGCCGAGGCGGACGGTGGCCAGGAAGGCGACCATCATGCGCGGGGAGCGCGGCAGACAGACGCCGACGCGCGACCCTGGCCTGACGCCGGAATGCCACAAGCGGTCGGCCAACAGCCGGCTCTCCTCGACCAGCCGGCGGTAGCTCAGATGGAAACCCGCGTCGTCGGCAAGCGCTATCGCCTCCGGCCGTTCGCCGGCCCACAGATTCACCGCACGATGGAGACAAAGATCCGACCCGGCCAGCGCCACGTCCCGGCCGCTCCACTCGTGCAGCAGCTGCTGGCGTTCGGCCGGCTGGAGAATCGGCAAGTCTAGCAACGAGCGCGACGGCTCTTCGATCGCCGCCGCCAGCAGGTTTCGGTAGTGGCCCGCAAGCCGGCGGATGGTGGTCGCCTCGAAGAGGTCCGCGTTGTATTCGATGCCGCCGGCGATCCAATCGCCCGCCTCGCGCAGGAAGATGGTGAGATCGAAATTGGCTCCGCCGGTGTCCACTCCCCCGGTTCCCAAGGGTCCGAGCTGAATCCCCGGCAAGTTCTGACTGTCGAAGCGAACCGGAAAATTCTGCACCAGCAGTCCAACCTGGCACAGCGGGTTCGAGACCAGGCTGCGTTCGATCTTCAACTCGTCGATCAGCCGTTCGAAGGGTAGATCTTGGTGCGAGTAGGCGTCCAGCGCCATCTCCCGCACTTGGCCGAGGAGAGCCGAGAAGGAGTCGTGCGGGTGAATCCGCGTGCGCATGACGAGAGTGTTGATGAAGAAGCCGATCAGCTCCTCGAGTCCCTTGTAGGTGCGGTTGGCGATCCCCGAGCCGATCAGGATGTCCTTCTGACCCGAGTAGCGATAGAGCAACACGTCGTAGACCGCCAGGGCGACCATGAACAGCGTGACCCCCTGCTCGCGGCAATACCGGTTGAGCCCTTCGGACAGGTCGGGGTCGAGTTGGAAGCTATCCATGCCGCCGGCGAACCGTTCGAGATCGCGCCGGCGATGATCCGCCGGCAGCTGCAAGGCCGGTGGCACCGCGGCCAGCTGCTTGGCCCAGTAGGCAACCTGGCTGTCGAGAGCCTCACCCTGGAGCCAGCCACGTTGCCAGACGGCGAAGTCGGCGTACTGGATCTCCAGAGGATCCAAAGGCGAAGGCTCACCGGCGGCGAAGGCTCGGTAGAGGGTGATCAACTCGCGGTAGAGAACCCCCGTCGACCAGCCGTCCGAGTTGATGTGATGGATGTTGATCAGCAGGGCCCAAGATCTCTCGGCGAGACGCACTGCGTGCACGCGCAACAGCGGGCCGGCGGCAAGATCGAAGGGGCGCAGCGCTTCGCGGTTGGCCAGCCGGCCCAGCTGAGCGTCCTGCTTGCTACGTCCCAAGGCGGAGAGATCGATCAGCGGCAGTGGAAGCCGGAACGGTTCGGGCAGCAGCACCTGCACCGGCACCTCCCCATCCTCGGCGAAGACCGTGCGCAGCACTTCATGACGGCGGACGATCTCCTGGAAGGTCCGATCGAGGATCGGCAGCTCGACGTCACCTTCGAGGCGGAAACCGGTGAACATGTTGTAGAGCGGATTGTTCGGCAGCAAGCGATCGAGGAACCACAGCCGCTGCTGGGCGAAGGAGAGCGCCATCCCGCGCCCCGGTACTCGATCCACCGCGACCAGCGCAGGGATCTCCGCCGCCCGCTCCCCGCCTTGCGACCCCTCTATCAGCTCGGCCCAGCCGACCACCGTCGGCCTCTCGAAGAGGCTGCGCAAGGGAACCTCGATTCCCAGATCGTCGCGCACTCGTGAAACCACCTGGGTGGCCAACAGCGAATGGCCGCCCAGATCGAAGAACCCGTCGTGCACCCCCACTCGATCGACGCCCAACACATCGGCGAAAATCCCAGCGAGAGATTCCTCCAGGGAGGAGCTAGGAGCAACGTAGGCGCCCTCGAGTTCCGGCCGCACCGCTTCGGGCTCCGGTAGAGCCCGGCGATCCACCTTGCCGCTCGGGGTCAGCGGCATCGCCTCCAACACCATGAACGAGGTTGGGAGCATGTAATCGGGAAGGCGCTCGGCAAGGTAGCGCCGCAACTTAGGGGCTGAAGGAGCCTCCTCGTGAGCCACCAGGTAGGCAACCAACCGCTGGTCGCCGGCCGCTACCTCGCGCACCACCACTACGGCGTCACGTACGGCAGGATGGCTCTCCAGCGCGGCGTCGATCTCTCCCAGCTCGACGCGCATACCACGCACCTTGACCTGGTGATCGATGCGGCCCAGAAACTCGATGGCGCCGTCGGGCAAGTACCGGGTCAGGTCGCCCGTTCGATAGAGCCGAACTCCCGGTTCGGCGGCGAAGGGGTCGGGAAGAAACTTTTTCGCCGTCAGTCCCGGCCGGCGGTGGTAGCCGCGCGCCACCCCAATGCCGCCGATCAGCAACTCGCCGGGAACACCAATCGCCACCGACCGCAAGGCGGAATCCGCCAAGTAGATCCGATCATTCGCCACCGGGCGACCGATGGGCACGATCGAGTGTCGTTCGTCGGGGTCCACCCGATAGTAGGTCGCCCGCGCCGCTTCGCTCGGCCCGTACATGTTGTGCAAAGGAATGGAACGCCCGAGCCGCTCGAAGAAGGTCTGTTGCAGATCGAAGGTTAGAGCCTCGCCACTGGCCACAACGCGGCGCACCTTGCCCCGCGAGACCAGTCGCTCCAAGCCGGGTTGAGCCAGAAAAATGCGCAGCATCGAAGGAACGAAGTGAAGGGTAGTGATCCCCGCTTCGACAAGCAGGTCCAATAGGTAGGCGGCATCCATGTGACCGTCCGGGCGAGCAAGAACGATCGAAGCACCGCAGGTCAACGGCCAGAAGATCTCCCAGACCGAGACGTCGAAACTGATCGGCGTCTTCTGAAGAACCCGATCCTCCGCCGTAAGACCGTAGCTCTCCTGCAACCAGAGCATCCGGTTGTGTACGGCGCGATGCGTCACCAACGTACCCTTGGGGCGACCGGTCGATCCCGAAGTGAAGATGGCGTAGCACAGGGATTCGCCCGAACAGGGTACGGTGAGTGGTTCGCTACTCTCGGCGTCGATGGCCGCACCATCCACATCGACGCGGAGTAGCAACGCTTCGGTCTTGGGCAGCTCGGACGCCAAATCGCCGCTAGAGACCAGGACGGGCATCTCGGCATCCTCAACCATGAAGGCCAGCCGATCAGCCGGGTAGCTGGGATCCAGCGGCAAGTAGCCGGCCCCCGCCTTGAGGACGGCAACAACCGCGACCACCAGATCCAGCGATCGCTCCATCGCCAAACCCACCAGATCGTCACTGCCAACTCCCAGCCGGCGAAGGTAGCGCGCCAAGCGATTGCTCCGCGCTTCCATCTGACCATAGGTCAGCGTCTGGTCTCCACAGCGGACGGCAATGGCGGTGGGAGTCTTGCGTACCTGCTCGGCGATGAGTCCATGGACCGTGCAGCCACCCCCAGCGTTGGAGCGATCACGTTGCGCGCCACTCCACTCAACGAGAATCTGCTGGTGTTGTGCCGCGCTGAGTAGCGAGATGGTGCCCAGTGAGCGATCGGGATCGGCGCTAGCCGCGTCGAGCAAGCGGCCATACTCCCCCAGCAGCCTTCTCATACGAGTACGCTCGAAGAGTTCGACCCGGTACTGCAAAGCCACTACGAGACCCTGCAACCGAGGCTCTACCCGCATAGTTAGATCAAAGGGCACCTCACGAGTTTCACTGCCAAAGGTCGACACCGTCAATGCGGACTGTCCAAGGCCTTCCAGTGTCTCCCCAGTCCGCACGGTTCCCACTTGCACCAAGCTGAATGTCACTTGAAATAGCGGCGCGCGTTGCAAACTACGCTGCGGAGCTAGTTCTTCCACCAGCTTCTCAAAGGGCAAGTCTTGGTTCGCTTCGGCCTCGAGAACCACCTTTCTGACCCGGCGAACCGCTTGGCGAAGAGTCGGCTGGCCTGAGAAGTCGGCGCGCAAAACGCGTGTATTGATGAAGAAGCCGACGATCTCCTCGATCTCCGGCCGATTGCGCCCGGCGATGGTCGACCCGATGGTGAACTCGGTCTTGCCGCTGACTCGCCACAAAAGGGCTTCAAACAAAGCACAGAAGACGACGAACTGGGTGGTTTTCTCCTCGCGCGCCATGCGACCGAGTGCATCGCCGGTTCCCGCGGCCAAGGATAGGGAGCACTCCGCACCGCGCAAAGAGGCGTCGGCGCCGCGCTGTCGATCAGTCTGTAGTTCGAGAGCCGGCACGCCGTCGCCGAGCTGCTCCTTCCAGTAGGACAGTTGCTTCTCCAGCATCTTGCCTTGTAACCACTTGCGCTGCCAAATCGCGAAGTCGCCGTACTGAAGCCGGACCGGCGGTAGACTTCTCGGCGCTGTTTGAGATGAACTCGTCGTGATGTCGTGATAGAGCGCTAGCACCTCCCGGCGAATGATCTCCATCGACCAGGCATCCGAAACGATGTGGTGAATCGACTGCGTCAGACAGTGCTGGTGACTCGACAGCCGAATCAATGCAATCCGCACTAGGGGGCCGGTCGACAAATCGAACGGGCGTTGGGTATGAATCGTCACCAAGCGGCGACTGAGCCCGACTCGCCGCGCCTCGGCGATGCCACTCAAATCCACCACGGGTTGCCATAGATCCATGGCAGGGTGAATCACTTGGACAGGCTCGCCTCGACGATTATCGAAGGTGGTGCGCAAAGCTTCATGGCGCCACATCAATTCGACGAACGCAGCCTGTAGGGCCGCGGTGTCGAGAGGGCCGTCGAGTTGCATGGCGCCAGAAATGTTATAAGCGACACTGTGCGGTTCGAGCTGGTGCAAGAACCAAAGACGCTGCTGCGCGAACGACAAAGGCAACTCCGCGTCGCCACTGGAACGAGGTAGTATCTCAATCGTGCTCAGGTCGACACCCTGTTCACGGAGCCTCAGTTCAGCCAGCTCGCGTTGCTTAGGAGTCAGGGATGCCAACCTTCGCGCCCAATTGATCGGCGATCGGGTCGAGACTCCGTTGGAACTCTTCGTCGCTTCGCTCACGAAACCCCCTCCCGGCGCGAACGTAGTTCCGCCTCGATGTCCTCCTCGGACATGGACTCGATATCGTCAAACAGATCGCTGAGGTCGGCTTGCCCCTCTTCCGGGGCCACCTCGCCGAGAGCTTCGCTCAGCTGCGCCACCGTCGGACCGTTGAACAACTGCACCACCGATAGTTGAACCGGGCTGATGGCGTTGATGCGGGCCACAACTTGCGTTGCCAGCAACGAGTGGCCGCCGAGTTCGAAGAAGTCGTGGTGAATGCCGATTCGCTCCACCTGGAGGATCTCCTCCCAGATTTGAACGATCGCCTCTTCGATCTCATTGCGCGGAGCAACGTACACCGTCTCTTGGCTCGCCACACCGCCCTCGGGATCCGGCAGCTGGTTGCGATCCACCTTGCCGGTCTTCGTCCGCGGGAATTCCGGCAGAAATTGGAAGGCCCTCGGCACCATGTACTCCGGCAGCGTCTCGCCGAGCTGTTTACGCAAGGCTGATGGAGTCGTTTCCTGCCCCGGCGCCACCACGCAGTAGGCCACCAGCCGGAGTGCTCCGGTGATGTCAGGTCGGCCGAGGACCGCCGCTTGCTCGATCGCCGGTAAGCCAGAGAGAACCGCTTCAATCTCTCCCAGCTCAATCCTGAATCCACGCACCTTGACCTGATGATCGATACGACCAAGAAACTCGATAGCGCCGTCGAATCGGCGGCGCACCAGATCTCCCGTGCGATAGAGGCGGGCGCCCTCGCCGCGAAACGGATTGGGGACAAAGGCCGCAGCGGTCAGCGCCGGACTAGACACATAGCCACGGGCCAGACCATCGCCCCCCAGCCACAGCTCCCCAGCGGCGCCCAGCGCCGCGGCGTAACCCGCAGAATCGATCACGTATGAGGTCGTATTGCTCAAAGCTCGACCGATAGGAACTGTGCGCGCCGCCGCGTCAACGCCATCGACGTGGTGCCAGGTCGCGAAAGTCGTACTCTCCGTCGGGCCATAGACATGCAGCAGGCGGGGCTCTTCGGCACCAGCCCTAAGCGTCATCGCACGGTCGCGGAACCGGTCGCTGATCAGCCGAGCCCATTGAGGGTCGACCGCTTCGCCGCCGAAGAGCAGGGTATCGAGGCCATCGAAGGCCTCGGGTAGCTGCCGGGCGACTTCATTGAAGAGAACGGTTGTGACGAACAGTCTGTTGACCCGCTGTTGATCGAGCCGCTCCCCTAGTCGCTGCGGCAACAGCATGTCGTCGCGCGAGATCACCACGATCCCACCCCCGTTGAGCAGAGCCGCCCAGACCTCGAATGTGGCGGCATCGAATGAGGTATTCGACAGATGTCCGATCCGATCGCCGCCCTTGCACTGTAGAAACTCGTTGCCCCGCACTAATCGAAGCACGCCTCGATGGGGAATCGAGATGCCCTTCGGAACGCCGGTCGATCCGGAGGTAAACACCACGTAAGCCCGGTTGAGCGGATGCAGCGCTACGCCGGGCGGCTCCTCGTCCGGCATGCCTTCGGGGTCGAGTTCATCGAGCAGCAGGATCGTCCGCCCGCTCTCCACGGCCCCGATCTCGCCCAGTTCTCGCGCCAATTCCGCGGACCCGGCAAGGCAAAGAGAAAGCCCGGCAGTGCGGGCCATGATCCGCAACCGGTCTTCCGGATACTCCGGATCGAGCGGTACATAAGCGCCACCGGCTTTGGTGATCGCCAGCAGTCCGACGATGAACGCAATGCCACGTCGCGCGAAGATCCCCACAGCCTCGTCGGGAAGCACGCCCAGTCCAACCAGACGATGCGCCAACCGATTGGAAAGACGGTCCAACTCGCGGTAGCTCAGCGAAGTCTCACCGTCGAGTACAGCCATCTCTTCCGACGCCGCGCTCACCCTCTCGGCGAACAAGCTGGGCAGGGTGGCCCACGAGGGGTAGGGCCGCCGGTCACCCGCCAATTCGCAGCGCAAGGCGTGTACTTCGCCTGGGGTCAACCACGGCAACCGAGAGATGGGAACGTCGGGCTGTCGCACAACCGACCTGGCCAGTACGGCCAAATGACGCAAGAGGCGCACCATGGTGGTCCGGTCAAATAGATCGGTGTTGTACTCCAGGGCCGTCGCGGAACCATGCGGGAGCTCATGAATCTCTAGTGTTAGTTCATATTTGGAGGTCGTTCGACCCAACCTCAGGGGCGATACCGTCAGCCCCAAAGGGCCTTGCAGCGCACCTTGGGTGCTCATCGCGTTCTGCAGAGCGAACATGACCTGGAACAGTGGCGAACGGCTCATGTTGCGCCGTGGAGATAGCTCAGCGACGAGCCGTTCAAAAGGCACTGCGTTGTGACTCAGATCCTCCAACACGTTGCTGCTCGATCGATCGAGCAGCTCTTGAAAGGTTGGGTCTTCAGAAATATCGAGGCGCAGAACGAGGGTATTCACAAAGAAACCAATCAGCGGTTCGGTCTCGGCCCGGTCTCGGCCCGCGATCGGCGATCCAACGGCCAGGTCATCCTGCCCACTCCATCGCGCCAGCAAGGAGCCGAAGAGAGTCAACATGAGCGTGAAGAACGTCGTCTTGCGTTGCGCAGCAAGCTGACGCAGAGCGGAAGTCAGCGAGAGGTCTAGAACCGCGACACACTGTGATCCCCCGAAAGTCTGCACCACCGGGCGAGGTCGGTCCACCGGCAGCTCCAAGGCGTCAGGGAGACCCGCCAACCGCTGCCGCCAGTACTCTGTCTCGCCATCGAGTACTGCATCATCAAAGCGACTCCGCTGCCAGAGGGAAAAGTCGCCGTACTGGATCGACAATGCGGGTAACGGCGAGGGTCGGCCGGTGCGGAAGGACTGGTAGAGCGCCAACAGTTCGGCGAGGAAAAGACCCAATGACCAACCGTCAGAGACAATGTGATGAACCGTGGTTAGAAGACCATGGTCCTGAGGCGCGAGGCGAACCAGCAGGCTGCGAACCTGTGGGGCGCGCGCCAGGTCAAAGGGTTTGGCAGCATAGGTTGCGGCGAGCTCCACCACCTTGCGCTCGGCGACCTCGGCGGTAGTTCCGCTGAGATCGACCAGAGGTAGCGCGCAATTGGCACGCAAGGGTACTACCACCTGGCAAGGTACGCCCTCTTCAACCTCGATCGCGGTACGCAACGAATGATGGCGGCGCTCGATTTCGAGCAAGGCTCTAGCCAACGCGTGAACATGGAGAGAACCGACGAGCCGGCGACTGTCAAAAAGGTTATAGGCCGAGCTTCCAGGATCGATCTGGTCGACCAACCACAGCCTCTCTTGCGAGAACGAAAGAGGAAACCGGACCCTATTCTCGTCCAGTCTCTCGATCGCCCGATGTGTCTCTGGGCGCGGGTTCGAAGCACGGCGCAGCTCATCGAGTTTGAGTTCGACCAGCGCGCGCTTGTTGGGCGGTAACGACTGCAATCGCGCCTCAAGCCGGGCGATGGTCGCCGACCGCGCCGCTGATTCCGCCGTTCGATTCGTGGTCACAAGTCCTCGCCTCTTTTGCTGATTTCCGCGGAAATTTCGTCGTCCGAGAGTTCTTCCACGCTCGCCAGGAGGGCCTCGAGCTCGTCGAGGTCATCGCTTTCGTTCAACGTACCGGTAGTGGCGCCTCGCTCCGCCTCGATCCGTTGCGCCTGCTCGAAAATAGTCGGAAACTCGAATAGGTCCGCGATGGTGAGCCGTACTCCGAAGCTTTCGTCGAGGCGCGCGATGAGACTAATTCCCAGCAAAGAGTCGCCACCCAATTCCAGGAAGGTGTCGTAGGCACCGATGCTGGCGATTCCCAACAGTTCCTGCCAAGCCTCAGCCACCCTCTCCTGTGTTTCACCCGTCGGAGCGACGAAGACGGTGGCCAGGGGCGGGCGCGGCGACAGGGTAATCTTCTTCCGCCGCTTTGCCGGCTTGGCGAGGAGAAACTGCGGCTCCCGGGGTGCAATGACGATCCTGAAGGTCGACCCCATATGGCCCACCTCGGCAACCCGCATCAAAGCATCTAGCGCGTGCGCCGCCGAAATCGGTGTCCCGCCGGAGCGGCTCTCCGGAGTCGCCATACCGAGCACCGTGTCAGCGGGCAATTCGGGCCAACCGCTCCAGGTGACACGGACCCAGCGCAACGAGCGGCCGGCCGGCTCCCCCTCACACAGCGCGTTGGCCGCGGCGCTGGCCGCAGCCTCGTCCGCCTGCCCAACGCCAGCCAGAATCGGTTCCGGAGATCCAACCGAGAGCGCCAAATCAAGATCCCGATCCGCTAACAACTCGTTCAACACTCCAATGCTGCCGTACTGGGCTGCAAAGGCGGAGGCGAACACCACCGGTCCAGCGGTTTCGAGAGGCACAGGTAGCTTGGCCGGTCGGTCGCCGGACAGATGGAAGAGCGCCTGAATCGGCCCGAAACGTTGCTCCGCGCGCGCCAAAGCCGCAGCCAACGTCGGCGGATCATTGACCGCAGTGCGCGGGATGACCTCGACTGACCCTTTGTCGCGCAAGGCCAGTAGACGTCGCAGAGCTTCGGCGGTGAGGCGTTGCGCGATTTGCTCACCAGTCAAGACCTTGCCCGAGGGCTGTTCCAGCGCCTCCGCAGCGGTGACGTAGGCTACCCAATCGGCCTCGGCTGGCAGGTCGCCCTCATGGGTAATCAAGATCTTGGCTTCAAATCGATCGATCAATTCTTCCGCCAGCGCCAGCCCGAGCAGGCTCAAACCACCGGTGAGCCAACAGACCGAACCAGCTTTGAGTGCTCCTTGGCTAACCGCTGGCGGTAGAACCACCGGCTCGTAAGCCGCGATCCAGCGGCGCCCCGGGCGCAGCGCCACCAGCGGCCACCACGGGCTGGAGATCGCCGCCGAGTCACTCCGCGTCACCATCAGTTCCGCCGCCAACCCTCCCAAGAGCGACTCTCGAGCGCGCTCCATATGCACCGAGCCGGGCAGATCGATGCAGCGCCAGAACAACTCGGGTTGCTCCTCTTGGAAGGCAGCCAGAAGACCCTGCACCGCTGCCAATCCAGGCTTGAGCCGCTCTTCACCACCGACTGCTGTGGCGCCGCGAGTCACTACACTTAGAGCTATCGGCGAACCCTCTGTCTTCATTCCGTCCAGCGCCCGTGCGATGGCCGCGGCGAGAAAGATCGGGCCATAGAGAGAGCGATCTAGCTGTCTTTCAAACCGAAGGCTCGGCTCTTCTTCCGTGACCTCATCGAGCGGCCAGAGAACTGCGAAGCGCCGCGGAAGCGATCCCTGCTTCGACAGCGCTTCGATCAGCGCGTCGAAATGATCGGCGACCTGCCTGTCGACCCGCCACGTACCCGGTCCCCCAACCTCAAGCCGCGAGCCAGCCAATACTAGCTGGCAGCGGTGGCCCGCCGCGGACAATCGCGCGACGAGGGCGCGACCGATCGCATCGTCCTTTGCGCCGCTATCACTCAGGACCACTAGGTCAATATTGGCTCCGCTTCCCGGCTCTGGCGATCCATCGTTCGGCTCGCCGGCCACCAGGGCCCCGGCCAGAGCCATCGGCACGGTCGGCTTCCAGCTCGGCATGTAGTGATGGAGAGTCGTGGAAGCTGCCGGTGCCTCTGGGGAGATGGGGGCCGCGCTCGTCTCCTGCTCAACCCAGTGGCGCTGGCGGTCAAAGGCGTAGGTTGGCAGAGGAATCCGCCGACGCGCTTCGCCTCTGGTTAGGTTGGCCGGATCGACGGCGCAGCCTTGAGCCCACAAGCGACCGAAGATCGCCAACATCCAAGCCTGATCATCGCACTCATCCACACCGCCGGGCAGTGAGAAGTGAAGCACATCGTCGGCGCTGTTCTCAGTCTGGTTCGAGCTTCGCGAAGAGGACGACGCGTCGCGAGCCATGGCATCGGGCCCCATGACCAAGAAGCGTGTGCCCTCGACCAAGTCCAGAGGCTCCAGATCGGTAACCGGGTTCGGCGGGGTCAGCATACGATCAACCCAGTACTGTGGACTCACCGCTTCGTCGAGACTGATCCAATTGTTGCTCGGATTTGAGTAGAAGGGCAGGCTCGGTGCGCTGAAGCGAACTGGATCGAGCCGACGGCGTAGAGATTGAGCCGCCGCGGTGAGAGTTCCGCCCTTCCCGATCTCCCGGCTTTGGGCCGCTCGATCTTGCGCTGTACCTGTCGTCGCCGTCCTCGATGGCAACGACAACTCGCGCGCTATGCGTCCGCACTCGCTGACCAGCATCGAGCCGTCCTCCAGCTCGAAGACACCGGCCAGGCAGGCCGCCACGTATTCACCGAGGCCAAAGCCCACCAGCGCGACGGGATCGGCCCCCCAAGCCATCCATTGACGGGCGAGCGCATATTGGACGGCGAAGAGTACCGCCGGTGCATATCTCTCTCCGGATGGTGGGAACGGCTCCGTTTCTTCCCCACTAGGGTAGAGGACATCACGAAGATCGCACCCTAGCAGTGGGCTCAAGATGGCGCTGCAGCGATCCATTTCACGGTGGTAAACCTGCCCCGGCTGGTCCAAGTCGCGCCCCATGCTCGGATATCGCGTCGCGTCATCCTGGAACAGGAAGATCAGCGGCGTCGCCGATCCTCCGCTACGACCGTCACTCAGTGTCGGCAACCCTGGTGTGAGTTCTCCTCGCAGGGCCGCGATGGCGTCCTCGACCGTGCGCACCGGCAGGGCTCGGCGAAGCCGCAACTGGCGCCGTCCCACCGCCATCGTGTGAACCACATCCGCCAGAGCAACCGGCTCACTCGACTGGCAATCCTGCTCCAGGAACTTGGCCAAGCGAGTCGCCGCGATATCGAGCGCCTCGCTGGTGTGAGCTGAGAGGACCAGCAATCTCCACCTATCCTCAGCTTTCGGGGCGGGCGCGAGCGCTGGTGCCTCTTCCAGAACGACGTGGGCATTCGTGCCCCCAAGGCCAAACGAGCTAACCCCGGCCCGCAACACGTCTGGCTGTCCTTCACTCCCATCGGCACTCGCTTCGAGCCTCAGCAGCTGGGTGTTCACGAAGAGGCCCGAGCCCGCCAGCTCTAGGGCCGGATTCGGCTTCTCAAGCCACAAGCTGGGCGGAAGCTCACGGTTCTGCAGCGCCAGGGTCGCCTTGATTAACCCGCCGACGGCGGCTGCGGCATCCATGTGGCCGACGTTGCTCTTCAACGAGCCCAGTGCGCACCCCTCGGGGCAGGCCGCACCGATGTTCGATTCGCGCAACGCCGCCACTTCGATCGGGTCGCCGATCGGGGTCGCAGTGCCGTGAGCCTCGACGAACCGAGCCGTCGCGGGATCTAGACCGGCGGACCTCCAGGCCTCACGGATCACCTTCGTTTGCCCGGCGACGCTCGGTGAGGTGAAGCCCACTTTGTCCGAACCGTCGTTGTTGATTGCCGATCCACGAATCACCGCCCGGATAGTGTCGCCGTCCTCCAACGCGTCGGACAATCGTTTGAGGACCACCACCGCTGCGCCGTCGGTGGCAATCGTGCCCCGTGCATTGGCGTCGAACGACCGGCAGTGGCCGTCCGAGGAGAGAATACTGTCTTGCTGGTACAGGTAGCCCGCTGGGCCGAAAATGCGCACCGAGGCACCACCGGCCAGCGCGACGTCGCACTCCCCCGCGATCAGCGCGCGACACGCTAGGTGGGTCGCCACCAACGACGTAGAACAAGCGGTTTGCACATTGATACCGGGGCCTCGCAAGTTGAGCTTGTAGGCAACCCGCGTGGCCAGGAAGTCTTTCTCGTTGCCCAGAGTCATCTGGAAGAGATCAGACGTCCCCGAACCGAGTAGGTTCCGCCAGTAGCGGCTCAAGCCGCTGCCGGCATAGACCCCGATCGCCCCTTCGAATCGATCGGGATCGCAGCCCGCATCCTCCAGAGCCTGCCAGGCACATTCGAGAAAGACTCGATGTTGCGGATCGAGGGTCGCCGCTTCGCGTGGATTGAAGCCGAAGAGAGAGGCATCAAAACGATCGAAATCGTTGATCGGTCCTGCCGCCGGAACGAAAGCGGGATTGCCGAGCAACTCCTCACTCACACCCGCTTCGCGCAGCTCGCTATCGCTATAGAAGGTGATTCCCTCGGTTCCGGCTCGCAGGTTAGCCCATAGAGTTTCGATGTTGTCGGCGCCCGGAAAGCGGCCGCTCATACCCACGATCGCCACCATCTCGTTTTGATCCAGCGGTGGTCGGTCGCGAAGCGTCTCCTGCGTCGGCGTCGCCTTCGCCGTAGTGTCGCTCAACTGCTCGGCCAGGGTGGCGACGGTGGAATGGCGGAAGAACTCCATCAAGGGAATCTCCCGGCCAAGCTGCCGCTCCAGCTTTTCCTGCGCCTTTACCAGCAGTAGAGAGTGAGCGCCTAACTCGAAGAAATTGTCATTGACGCTGATCTTGTCAACCTCCAGCAGCTGCGCAAAGATGGCGCAGATCTGGCGTTCCAATTCGTTGCCAGGTGGCCTGAAGGCACTTCCGCCAGACGCGCCCTCGCCGGGTCGCGGTGCGACAAGAGCTTTGCGATCCACCTTGCCATGGGCGGTTAGCGGTAACTGTTCAACCATCACGATCGACGCCGGCACCAAGTACTCGGGCAATTCCCGGCGTAACCGCTCGGCCAATTCGCGACCGGTCAAGGCCCTCTCTCCCGATGATGGAGGCGACGCCACCACCCAAGCGACGAGCCGCCTGTCGCCTGAAGCCGTCGAGCGCACATCGGCCACGCAGGCCTCCACCGCGCTGTGGCGTAGCAGTGCCCCTTCGATCTCGCCCAACTCGATACGATAACCACGAATCTTGACCTGATGATCGATGCGACCCAGGAACTCGAGCTGGCCGTCGTAGCGCTGGCGCACCAGATCGCCGCTGCGGTACACCCGAGTTCCCGCGGAGCCGCTCAGCGCGTCCGGGAGGAACTTCTCCGCCGCCAGTCCAGGCCGTCCAAGGTAGCCCCGCGCCAGATGCTGACCTCCGATCCACAATTCCCCCGCCGTCCCCAACGGTACCGACTTCGGCCATCGCTGATCGGCCACCACCCACAGCAGAATGCCATCGAGGGCGCGACCGATCGCCGGAGCCATTCTGCCGCCGCAGGCCACGCGACTAGCACTAGCCACCACCGTTACTTCCGTTGGCCCGTAGTGGTTGTGGAGCGTGAATGGAAGCCCTTCCGGTGGGCGCTGCGTCAAGCGATCGCCACCGGTGAGCAAGTAGCGCAGAGCCGGCTGCTCTAACCATGGTTGGGCCAGAAGACCCTCGGCTACGGCGGTCGAGACAAACGAGACGTTGATTCTCTCGCTCACTATCCAGCGAGCGAGCAGCTTCGCGGCACCGCGCAACAGATCCGGCACGACGCATAAGGTGGCGCCACTGGTCAAGGCTGGCCACAGCTCCAAAACCGTGGCATCGAAGGCCGGCGAAGCGGACCAACTGACGCGATCACCGGGCTGGTAGCCATACGTTCTGCGGTACCAATCGACCAACTCACTCAAACCCAGGTGGGCGATCGTCACCCCTTTGGGCCGGCCGGTCGATCCCGATGTGTAGATCACGTAGGCCAGCTGCTGCGATCCCAGCGGCCGCACCCGACGGCCCGCGTCGCCAGTCAGCCCCTCCGGCATGGGAGCCTCGTTGGCAACAACTTTGGCAACCTCGCTCACGGCTACCACCGGGCGGTGCGGCGCTGCGCTGTCGGCCCAGCGCTGGGCACCTTTCGCATCGGTTAGCAGGATAGATGCACCGCTATCCGACACCATGAAGGCGACGCGTTCGTCAGGGTAGTTCGAATCGATCGGCAAGTACGCGCCACCCACTTCGAGGATGGCCAGAATCGCCACCAGGTAGTCCGCACCGCGGTCGAGCAGGACGGCTACAGGAACCTCGGCGAGCGCGCCAAGCCGCTCCAGATCCATGGCGAGAACCAGAGAACGCCGCCGCAGTTCGCCGTAACTTAGCTGAGTTTCTTCCGAGCTGAGGACGATACGGTCGGGATAGCGTTGAGCCAGCCCGGTGAACTGATCATGGACCCCTTCGGATCCCTCCCTCGTTTCCGGCTGGCCTTGCAGCGGAGCGAGACGCTCCGCAACCACGGGCCGACTCCACTCCACCCGCAGCTGATGAGCTTCCGCTCGGCTGAGCAGTGTGAGGTCACCCAAGGGTCGTTCCGGTGCGCATAGGGTCGCCTTCAGCAACGCGCCGAGCCGCTCACCGAGACGAACGATCGAAGTCGGATCAAAAAGGTCGGTGGCGTAGTCGATCAAGAGATCGATGCCATCGCTAGATTCGTGCACCGCGAGGGTGAGGTCGAACTTCGCTGTCGTCACCTCGCTACGCAACCGTGTCAGGGTCAAACCGGGGAGTGCGTCCGTCTCTCCCGTGGGGGCGTTCTGCACCACCATCGCCACTTGGAAGAGGGGTGAGCGGTCCAGCGCACGGTTGGTCACAAGTTCTTCGACCAGCCGCTCAAAGGGTAGATCTTGGTGCTCGAAAGCAGCCAAAGACCTCTGGCGCGCTTCGGCCAGTAGATCGCGCCAATGGAGCCGCGGGTTCGGCTGACATCGTAGGACGAGGGTGTTGACGAAGAACCCCACCACGCCGTCGAGTTCCTGCCGCTGGCGGTTTGCGATCGGGCAGCCGACCAACAGATCATCTTGCCCGCTCCACCGTGCCAAGGTCGCCGACCATGCCGCCAAGAAGAGCATGAACTGGGTAACGCTCTCCTTCCGAGCGGAATGCTGCAAGCTATCCCGCAGATCCTTGGAGAGGCGCAGCCGCTGCAGCCCGCCCCGGTGGGTGACCACCGGCGGACGAGTCCGGTCTATCGGCAGTTCGAGAACCGTCGGTGCATCCCCCAACTCGTCCAGCCAATAGGACAGATGATCTTCGAGGCGAGAACCGGCAAGCCAGTCACGCTGCCAAACCGCGAAATCACGATAGCTCACCGGCAAGGGGCGCAACAGATCGTCCACCGCGGCCGGAGCACCCTCGGATTCGGCGAGCCAAAGCGCGCCATAAAGCTTGCTGATCTCGCTGACCAAGATACCGTTGGACCAACCGTCGGTCGCGATGTGATGCACGTTAAGCAGTATCGCGTGCTCCTCGGGGCCGATCCGCACCAGAAGGGCACGCATCAGCTGCCCGCGACACAGATCGAAGGGATGTAGGTTCTCCAACCGCCGCAAGGAGTGGAGAGTCGCCTGACCTCGATCGGCACTCAAGCCACTCAAATCGACCGCCGGCAACCAGAGCCGCCAGGGGACAGCGGCCCCGACACTCTGAAGAGGCTGGCCCGAATCCGCTACTTCGAACCGGGTTCGTAGCGCTGCATGACGCTGCGTCGTGGCCGCTAAAGCCTGGGCGAGCAGCGCCGGTCGCAAGTTTCCCCGTGCCACGAGAGGCATTGGCAAGTGATAGGCCGGGTTCCCCGGCTCCAGGCGATCGAGCAGCCAGAGCCGTTCTTGGGCAAACGAGAGGGGTACTGCATCTGCATGGTCCTGCGCCACGATCGGCGGAGCCATCGGTAGCGCCGCGCCGTGGCGGCGCTGGGTGTCGATCCACCGCGCCAAGGCCTCCACCGTGGGCGTCTCGAACAGCTGGCGAACGGGAATATCCAACTCGACAGCCGGCCCCAAATGGGCCACCACCCGGGTGGCCAGCAGCGAGTGGCCCCCGAGAGCGAAGAAGCCGTCCGTGGCGCTCACCCGCTCAACGTTGAGAAGGCTGCCGAAGATCTCCGCCACCAGCTCCTCGCTCGGCGACCGCGGTGCCACCCACTCGCCCGAGGCTAGATCGCCGGCCTGCGGCGCCGGCAAGGCGCGCCGAGCCAGCTTGCCGCTACCGGTCAAGGGCATCTCGGAGAGTTCCACGAAGGTCGCCGGCACCATGTAGTCCGGCAGCCTCTCACTCAAGAAGTTGTGCAGACCGACGCGATCCAACTCGCCCTCGTGTACCACATAGCCCACCAAGGCCCCGCGACCACCCGGGTCGGGATGCACTGCGGCCGCAGCCTGGCGAACGCCCGGATATTCCGCCAGTATCGACTCGACCTCGCCGAGTTCCACGCGGTAGCCACGCACCTTGGTCTGGTCGTCGCGCCGGCCCAAGAATTCGATCTTGCCACTGGGCAGTAGCCGCGCCAGATCACCGGTCCGGTAGCGGCGAGCCCCGATGCCCCACGGGTCCGGCAGGAAGGACGCTGCGGTCAGCGCCGGCCGCGCCAGATAGCCACGGGCCAGAGCCATGCCTGAGATATAGAGTTCTCCAACTACCCCGAGCGCCGCCGGCTCGCCGCCGGCCTCGATCACCCGTAGCTGGGTGGCGCGGATCGGTCGACCGATCGACGGCAAAGAGGGCCAATCCGGCGAAGGGCCGCTCAGCGGCTCTTCGCTGACCACGTGCGCTTCGGTCGGACCGTACTGGTTGGCCAAGGTGCGTTCCACCGCCGGGAAGCTATCGAAGAAGGTGGCCACCGGACCGTTCACCACCAACTGCTCGCCGGCGGTAATCACCTCGTTGAGGAAGCGCGGGTAGGCGCCACTCTCGGCCGCCACTTCCGCCAACTGCTGGAGCGCCACGAAGGGCAAGAAGAGTCGTTCCACACGGTGGCGATCCAGATAGGCCAGCAACGCCTTGGCATCGCGACGCAGACTCTCGTCGATCACTTGCAGTGTGCCCGCCGAACACCAAGACGAGAAGAACTCCTGGAAGGAGACATCGAACGAGAGGGCGGCGAACTGCAAGCTGCGTGTGCCGCCGCCAGCCCGCGAAGTGGTGAGCTGCCACTCGACCATGTTGGCCAAAGCTCCATGGCTCATCGCCACACCCTTGGGCAGCCCGGTCGAGCCCGAAGTGTAGAGCAAGCTAACCAGCGAGAGCCGCGAGCTGCGCACGGCCGGCAAGGGTTCGAGCGCCACCAACTCGGTTACCGACTCATCGAGGAAGAGAACCTGCCGGCCTTCCACCGGCAACCGCTCCGCGGTTGGGCGGTCGCTGAGGATCAAACCGGCTTCGGCGTCTTCCAGCATGAAAGCCAGCCGTTCTCGCGGCAGGGTCGGATCCAGCGGTAAGTAGGCCGCTCCCGCTTTGAGGACGCCGAGGACGGCCACCGCCATTTCAACCGAGCGAGGCAACGCCAGCGCGACCCGCGATTCAACTCCCACCCCCATCCGCCGCAACGCGGTCGCGAGCTGGCCGCTGCGGCGCTGCAGCATTGAGTAACTCCAACTCCAGCCCTCGCCCGCTACCGCCACCCGATCTGGGTTGTCACCCGCCACCCTCTCGAAATGAAGGTGAACGGGCAGGCCGGAGGGTTCGTCGGCCAAGGCCAATGCGGTGTCGTTGAAGGCGAACAGCAGCTGGTGAACCTCCGCCGGCGAAAGGACGACGAGGTCGGCCAGTGGCTTCAGAGGCTCGGCAACAGCCGCCACCAGCAAGCGACTCCAGGAGTTCATAAGCCGCTCGATGGTGGTGGCGTCGAACAGATCGCTGCTGTATCCCACCGTAGCTGCCCAAGTCAGCCCCTCCCTATCCTCGCCAACGCTTTCGAGCGGCCGATAGGGTGCCAGGGAAAGAAGTAGGTCGAACTTGGCAATGGCCGACTTGTTGGCCATGCCGCGCAGCGTGAGCCCGGGCAGATCCACTACTTCGCTGGGAGCGTTTTGCAGCACCAACATCGCCTGGAACAGCGGCGTGCGGCTGAGATCGCGCTCCGGCTCCAGCTCCTCTACCAAGCGCTCAAATGGTAGATCTTGGTGCGAATAGGCATCTAGGGTGACCTGCTTTGTACGCTGCAACAAGTCCGCAAAAGTGGGTCGTCCCGAGAGATCCGCTCGCAAGACCAACGTGTTGACGAAGAACCCAATCAGACCCTCGATCTCGGGCCGGATACGGTTGGCGATCGGCGTCCCCACCGTCAGCTCTTCCTGCGCGCTCCAGCGACTCAACAAAGCGCTGAACAGGGCCAGAAATACCATGAACTCGGTAGTTCCCTCACGCCGGCAAAGCCCTGTGAGAGCTGCCGCCGCCTCTGCCTCCACGACGAATGCGTAGCGCCCCGCGCGATGGTTCGAATGCAGCGGCCGAGGCCGATCCAGAGGCAACTCCAGGCGGGTGGCGGCTCCTGCGAGCTGCCGTCGCCAATAGTCCATCTGGCGTTCCATCTCACCCTCGCCAAGCCAGCGCCTCTGCCACAGGGCGTAGTCGGCGTATTGGACCGCGAGAGGCTCCAAGGGAGATTCGTCGCCTGCTGAGAAGGCGGTATACAACTTCTGAATCTCACCGACCAGGATACCGCTCGACCAACCGTCAAACGCCGCGTGGTGCACGTCGAGCAACAGCGCATGCTCCCGCTGATCGACTCGCACTACGGCGGCGCGGATGGGCCATTGGCGCTCCATGGCAAAAGGCCGCAAAGTTTCGTATCGGCCTAGTTTGCTCAAGGTCAGATCGACTTGAGTGGTCAAGCCGCTCAGGTCGATGAGCGGCAGAGGCAGGTAGCCGCCGACCGGAGGTGGGTCGATCATCTGAGCGCCAACACCCTCGTGGCTAACCAGGCGGGTGCGCAGCGCCTCGTGGCGGGTCACAACCTCACCGAGGCTTCGGGCCAAGACCTGATGGCACAGATCGCCCGTCAAGCCTAGCGCCATCGGCATGTTGTAGGCCGGACTGTCGGGCTCCAGCTGCTGCAAGAACCACAACCGCTCTTGCGCGAACGACAGAGGAAGGTAGCGGTCGAATCGCGCTCCACGCGGCTCGATCGCGGAATAGGAGCGCGCCGTGGATCCGCCGCCCTCGGCAACCAGGTCTGTATCGATGCTGGCCGCCAAGGCAGCCACCGTCGGATGCTGGAATAGGCGTTTGAGCGGTAGCTCGACGTCAAACTGCGCGCGCAAGCGAGAGATCACCTGCGTTGCCAACAGAGAATGGCCACCGCTCTCGAAGAAGGAGTCGTGTGTTCCGACGCTGTCCAATCCGAGAACCTCGCACCACACCGCCGCCACCGCCTTCTCGGTCGGGGTGCGCGGCGCCACCGATCCTGCCGGCGCCTCCAACTCGTCGCCGCTGGGGCGCGGCAAGGCACGCCGATCCAGCTTGCCTGCGTAGGTCACCGGCAAGGAGTCCAATGCCACGAAGGCGGAGGGCACCATATAGGGAGGGAGCCGATCCGCTAGATGGGGCCGTAGCTCCTTCATCCGGGATCGATCTCCTACCCAATAGGCCACCAAGCCCTCGCCGGCCGGCAGGTCGTCGCGAGCCACTACCGCCGTCGTTTCCACCGCCGGGTGGGCCAGCAGTGCCGCCTCGATCTCACCCGGTTCGATGCGGTAGCCGCGGATCTTCACCTGGAAGTCGCGCCGCCCGTGGAAGCTCACCCGGCCGTCGCGTAGATAGCGCGCCAGATCGCCGGTTCGGTACATTCTGCCACCGGGCTCAACGCCGGCCACATCGGGTACGAAGGCTTCGGCCGTCCAGCGCGGCCGACCGAAATAGCCTCGTCCCAGCCCAGGACCGGCGATGGACAATTCGCCCAAGGCGCCTACCGCCGACCACTGGCCGTTCCGATCGATCACTCGCACGCTCGCCCCTGCTATGGCGCGACCGATGGGGACAGCAGCGCCGGAATCGTCCTTCGCGCAACGATGGAAGAGCGAGTCGATCGTCGTTTCGGTCGGCCCGTACAAGTTGACCAGTTCGACGCCAAGGCGCTCTTGCACTCGATCTCGTAGCTCTCCAGAGAGTGCCTCTCCGCCGCAGAATAGCCGCCGCAGCGAGTCCAAGTCAGAGAACTCTTTCTCGTGCAGCAATAGCTCCAGCAAGGAAGGCACAACTTGCAGGTCCGTGATGGCGCGAGAGCGCAGCGACTCGATCAGCAGGTCCGGGTCTTGTTCCCAGCCCACCAGCGCCAGCTCCAAGCGGCACCCCACCAGCAGCGGAACCCAGAACTCCCAGACCGAGGCGTCGAAACTGATCGGGGTCTTTTGCAGCACCCGATCCTCGGCGGAGAAGTCGAACTCTTCGATCATCCAGCGCATGTGGTTGACCGCCGCGCCATGCGAAATCACCGCCCCCTTGGGTTGGCCGGTGGACCCGGACGTAAACAGCAGGTAGGCGGCATTGAGCGGCGACGGCGGTCCCGCGGGTAGAGGTAAGAGGGCCTCTCCCGCCCCAGACGCTAGCGCCGCGACATCGATCGCCAGAAGCTGTCCGTCGGAGAGGCTCTCTGCCAGTGCCGTACCGAAACCCGCCCCCGCGAGCACCACCGCCGGGCGAGCGTCGTGCAGGATCGCAGTCAAACGGGCAACCGGCTGTGCGGGCGCCAGGGCAACGTAGGCAGCGCCCACAGCGGTAGTGGCCAACAGCGCCGCCACCAACGGCCAGGAGCGCTCGAAGTAGAGCCCCACTCGATCTTCCGGCCCCACCCCAAGGGCCTGCAACTCGCCGGCAAGGGCTAGGCTGCGCCGTAACAGCTCGCGGTAGCTCAACTGTTGCCCGGAAGCGTCCGACACGGCGATGAGTTCGGGAGTTTGACTGGCTCGTGCCACGACCAAACTCCACAGCGTACCGCCCGCAGGAAGGCTCGATCCCCCCTTGGCGAACTGACCGGCGGCAGCCCATTCGACAGTAACCTGCTGGCGCTCGGCGACGCTGAGCAGCGAGAGTTCACCCACCTCATGCTGGCCGAAATCCACTGCCTGCAGCACGAAAGTCTCCAAGTAGGCGAGCCACCGTGCAACCGTTGTGTGATCCAACAGGTCCGGGTTGAAGTCACCTCCCAGGTACAGTGTCCGCTCCTGCCCCTCACCGGCATGAGACGCGTTGATCGTGAGGTCGAACTTCGCGGCAATAGCACCACCCGCAACCATCTCGGCAGCGAGTCCGGGCACTTCGATCTCCCGCTTCGGAGCGTTCTGGAAGGCCAGCATGACTTGGAACAAAGGCGAGCGGTCGATGGTGCGCTCCACCCCTAGCGCATCGACCAGACGCTCGAAAGGGAGTGCTTGATGGGCATACCCATTGAGCGCGGTATCCCGCGTTTGAGCCAGCAACTCATCCACCGTCGGCCGGCCGCTGAGGTCCACGGGGAAGACCAAAGTGTTCACGAAGAGACCGATAAGATTCTCGATCGCCGCTTGTTCACGATTGGCCACCGGAGAACCGATCAGGACCTGATCTTGAGTCGCCGAGAAGCGTGAGAGAACCGTCCCAAGAGCCGCCAAGAGGACCATGAAGGGGGTTGCTCCCACCCGCTGGGCAAGACGGTCGAGCGCCGCCGAAGAGGTGGCGTCGAATTGGTGGCTCACCCGACCACCCCGGCGAGCGGCCAGTGGCCGACGAGGCCGATCGGTCATCAGTTCAAACTGAGGAAGCCCCGACAACAGCTCAACCCAGTATTCCAACTGCACCCCGAGTATTTGTTCTACGGCGGGGCTGCGCTGCCAAACGGCGTAGTCGGAATACTGAATAGACAGCGGTTTGATCACCTCCAGCGCTGACGGAGGGGAATCGCTTGAATACACACCGTAGCCCCATACCGCCGCCTCGGCCAGCACCCTCATCGACCAGCCGTCCGAAACGATGTGGTGCATCGAAAGCAACAGCCGATGATCTTGCTCACCACTACGAAGCAGAAGTGGCCGCCACAGGGGGCCGGTGCTCAAGTCGAACGGTCGAATCGTCGCGGCGTGAGTCAGGCGGGATAGCGTTTCGACAGCAACCAACTCCGCCAGCGCCGATAGGTCCACCAAAGCCAAGCCGACCCGCAACCCCATCGCTGGCGCGATCCGCGGCCGTGGAACACCCTCTGTGACCACCACCGTGGTACGCAGACTCTCATGGCGCCGGACCACGTCTGCAAGACTCGCGGCGAGAGCACTAACGTTGAGTTGGCCCTGCAAATCCAGCGCGATGGGAAGGTTGTAGGCAGAACTGGTGGGGTCAAGCTGGTGGAGAAACCAAAGGCGCTCCTGAGCGAACGAAAGTGGCACTGGCCCGGCCCAATGCTCATCCCTCGAGGCTAGCGGCGGCGCGGCAAGGCCCTTGCTCCGGCGTTGGAGCGCGCGCACCTGGCGAGCCAGCCCGGCGACCGTCGGTACCTCAAAGAAGTCGCGTAGCGAAACCTCGACGGCAAACGCCTCGCGCAATCGCGCCATCACGCGCGTCGCCAGCAGGGAGTGGCCTCCCAACGCGAAGAAGCTGCTCTCGACCCCGACAGAGGCGACCTCCAACAGCTCGCTCCAAATCTCGGCGATGGTCCGCTCGACGGCGTCGCGGGGCGCCACGTAGTCGTCGTCCGAAGATCCGAAGCTCGCCTCCGGCAAGGCCTTGCGATCGACCTTTCCCGAGATCATCAAGGGCAACTCGGGCAGAAAGACGAAGCCGCTGGGCACCATGTAGTCCGGCAGGGATCTGCTCAACTGTTGGCGTAACGAGGCGGCACTGGGCTGTTCGCCGCTGGCCACGCAGTAGGCCACCAGCCGCACGGTGCCACCGGCATCGCGCCGATCCACTACCGCCGCGCGAGAGATCTCCGCCAGTCGTGCCAATGTCGTCTCAATCTCTCCAAGCTCGACCCGATAACCGCGCACTTTCACCTGGGTGTCGATGCGACCGAGGAACTCGATCGCGCCATCGCTACGCCATCGCGCCAGATCGCCGGTGCAGTAGATCCGCTCACCCGCCGTAGTCGGCGAAGGATGAGGAATGAAGACCGACGCGGTGCGCGCCGGCAGCCCCACGTAGCCGCGGGCCAGCCCCACCCCGGCGACGGCCAACTCACCCGCAACTCCGATCGGTACCGGCCGTCGCGACGGGTCGAGCAACAAGACTTCCGCGTCCGAAATCGGATAGCCGATCGGCACGTTAGGGGTCGACGCTTCTCCCCGCCGGCACCTCCACGAAAGCATGCCGATGGTCGCCTCAGTCGGCCCGTAGCGGTTGGTCAAAGAGGCGTCGAGCCGTTCGAAGTAGCGCCCCGGAAGGTCCGCCGGTAACGCCTCGCCAGCAGTGAATATCTGAGTCAGCGCCGTGCACTCGGCCAGCTCGGGTTGCTCCAACAGCAGAGTGTGTACCGACGGCGGGAAGAGGATCGTACTCACTCGCTGGCGGGCTATCGTGCGCAGCAGTTGGGGTAGATCCTTCTCGTCCCCTTGGTGAGCCATCACCATGCGCGCTCCCGAAACGAGCGGCAAGAAGATCTCGATCACCGAGACGTCGAAGGCGATGGTTGTCTTGAGCAGAATGACTGCCGCGGCGGAGGCATCCATCTGACGCCCAAAATCCATTCGATTGGCAATGGCGCGATGGGGAATGGTCACTCCCTTGGGCAAGCCGGTCGACCCCGAGGTGAAGATGACGTAGGCGGCATTGTCCGGGCTCATCTCGAAGGCTTCCAGCGCATCGTTCGCCGGCTCCATTGCAGGAATCCGATCCACCCGGTCCATCTCCAACAAGCAGACGCCGATCGTCGCCAGATCCGGCAGCCGATCGCGAACCACCGCGTCGCTGATCAGGATTCGGTGCTCCTGGTCGGCCTGAGCATTGCGCAGCATGTAAGCCATGCGCTGTGCAGGCAGCGCCGGATCGAGCGGCAGATAGGCGCCACCGGCTCGCAAGATGCCGACCAAGGCCACGATCATGTCGAGCGAACGCTCCATGGCGATGGCCACCACATCGTCAACCCCTACACCGCGGCGACGCAGTTCGCCAGCCACCGCCGTCGAGCGCCGCCACAGCGAGCCGAAGGTCAGGTGGTCGTCCTCCAAGACCACGGCGATCCGCTCGGGAGTCGCCACGACCTGGTTCTCGATCAGCTGATGGAGCAGTCGCGGCGCCGATCGCCGCCGCGGCTGGGAGTTCCACTCGTGACGCAGTTGATGGCGCTCACTGGCGCTCAATAGGACCATTTCACCGACGGCGCGCTCCGGCGAGGCCACCACCTGGCGCAGGATCTCCAGCCAATGAGCGGCCATGCGCTCCACCGAGGTGCGGTCGAAGAGGTCGATCTTGTAGCTCAATGCCGCCGAGAGCCGCCCCTTGTATTCACTCACTTGCAGGCCGAGGTCATAGCGCAGGACGATTCTCTCGGAAACCAAGGGCGTGAAGCTCACCTCCTCGGCCATGCTCTCCACATCGAGGGTGTTCGAGTTCGTCCCGGCACCCTGCTGCCGGGCGTTCTGCAGGGCGAATATCACCTGGTAGAGCGGTGAAGTGTTGAGGTTGCGCTCGGGCGCCAAAGCCTCGACCAGACGCTCGAACGGGAGTTCTTGATGAGCGAAGTCTTGAATCGCCCCGGCGCGCACCCGCTCGATGAGGGTCGCGAAACTATCCGTCGAAACGACTTGCGCGCGCACCACCAGCGTATTGACGAAGAAGCCGACCAACGGCTCCACCTCGGTGCGACTGCGACCGGCGAGTGGTGATCCAACGCCGAAACCATCCTGACCGCTGTAGCGGCGCAGGAGAATCTGCCAGGTGGCCATCAGAACCATAAAGAGGGTGGATCCGCTCTCTTGAGCCAGCCGGCCGAGATTGGCCGACAGACGGGCGGAGAGATCTTGGGTCAGCGTCGCCCCAGCGTGGATGGCGACGGCTGGTCGCGGTCGGTCGAGAGGCAGATCGAGGGTCGTCGGCATTCCCGCCAGCCGGTCGCGCCAATAGTCCAACTCCGCGGCCAGGCGAGCGTCGGTGAATACACGGCGTTGCCAGACGGCGAAGTCGGCGTACTGGATCGAGAGTTCGGGCAAAGCGACCGCCTTGCCACCTGTCCTGGCCAGGTATCGAGCACTGAGTTCTTGCACCAGAATGCCGTTGGACCAACCGTCGGTCACGAGGTGATGCAGGTTGAACAGCGCCGCGTGGCGGCGTGGCGCGAGGCGAACCAGAGCCAACTGAACTAACGGTCCGCACTCTAGATCAAAGAGCAGCGAGCCGTGGATCTCCACCAACCGACGCAATAAGTCCTCACCCTTGCGGGTGGGCAGAACGGTGAGATCGACCATCGGTAGGGATGTCTCGACCACGCCTCGCGGCCGTTGGAAGGGCTCCCCCGCAAGATCACCAAAAGTCGTGCGCAGAATCTCGTGGCGCGCCACCACTTCAACCCAGCCTTGATGCAACGCCCGAACCTCGAGCGGTCCATCAATCCGAACGCCAATTGGCACGTTGAACAGCGCCACGTCCGGCATCAGCTGGCTGAGAAAATAGAGCCGTTCCTGGGAGAAGGAGAGTGGCAAATCAACTTCGCGCGAGGCCAACTCGATATGACCTAGCTCCGCCCCCAGATCCTCACCCGGAGAACTTGCCTCGCTGGCAGAGGAGATGCCACTGGCCATACCGGCCACGGTCGGTGCCTCGAAAACGAGCGGCAGAGGCACCTCAATCGCCATTCGATCTCGGATGCGAGAGATCAACTGGGTAGCGAGCAGCGAGTGACCGCCCAGATCGAAGAAGTTGTCATCAACCCCCAGCTGTTCAACCCCCAGCACTTCGCGCCACACCTCGACCAGTCGCTCCTCCACCGAGGTTCGTGGAGCAACCTGTCGCGAGGAGGAGCCGAGGTTGACCTCTAGCGCCGCCAAGGCGGCGCGATCGACCTTACCGTTGCTGGTCAAAGGCAGAGCAGCGAGTTGCAGAAAGGCGGTCGGCACCAGGTTGCGCGGTAGTCGCTCGCCGAGGTAGCCACGCAGCGCCTCGCTGGTGACCTCGGCCTCATCTCGGACCGATGAATCGAGGGTGTAGTAACCGACCAACCGGCGCTCGCCGCTGGCCGCATCGACCGGCGCCGCGACCACCGCCTCCAGAACTCTCGGGTGGCTCCCCAGTACAGCCTCAATCTCCCCCAACTCGATGCGGAACCCACGGATCTTGACCTGGCTGTCGGCCCGACCCAGGTAACTCACCTCGCCGTTGGGTAGGAAGCGCCCCAAATCACCGGTGCGGTAGATCCGATCGCCGTGGCCACTGCCGACCGGGTCGGGAGTGAACCGTTCAGCGGTCAATCGTGGATCGTTCAGATACCCGAGGGCCAGATGTGGGCTGCGGGTGCAAATCTCACCCACCTCGCCCACGCCGGCCAGAGAATCGCGAGGATCCAGGACCAGCAGCTGGGCGCCCTCCATGCCACGCCCCAAAGGCAAGATCTCCTTGCCGCCGCCACCGTCTCCCACCGTGACGCGATGGAAGCTGACCGCCCGCTGGGTCTCGGTGGAACCGAAGAGGTTGATGCATTGCACATGGGGCGCCATGGCGCGTAAACGGTCCACATCCCGATGGGTCAGCGCCTCGCCGACGAGGAAGCTCCAGCGCAGACTGTCGACCACCGCCAGCGGTGCGTCCGCCGCCGGTTCGGCGATCAGCTGCCCCATCGCCGGCGTCAGATGGGCAACACTCACCCTCTCCCGCGCCATCCACTCTGCCATTTCGCCGCGCAGCGCGATGCGTGCCGGGTCGGGAATGACCAGAGTGGCGCCGGTGGCTAGTGGAGTGAACAGGTCTCGTTGCAGGGGATCGTGCGCGAGACCGGAAAGCATGGTGTAGCGATCGGTCTCATCCAGGCCGAACTCACTCTGCTGGAAGGGCAAGAAGTGAGACAGAGAGCCGTGCTGGCCGAGAATGCCTTTAGGCTTGCCCGTCGAGCCCGAGGTGAAGGCCACGTAGGCCGTGTCTTGGGCGATGATCGGTATTCCAGGAGGCTCGACCGGAGCCGTGCCGCGCTCGTCGAGGAGGAAGGACACCAGCCCTGGCGAAGCCGGTAAGGTAAGCCGGCAACGACAACCGCAAGAGCCATCCGCACCGCCCGTTGAACCGTCCAGCGCGGCGAGAACCTCCGGCGGCGGCTCACCGGCTTCGGCCAAAGCGATCCAGCCGGCGGGATCAGCCAGCTCGACGATGTCGGCTTGGCGCAGCGACGGATAGGACGGATCCACGATCACGAAGGCCGCTCCCGCTTCGAGCACGGCGAAGACCGCCACCGCCAAGGGCGCCGAGCGATGGGCAAGGATCACCACTCGATCGCCGCGACCCACCCCGCCGGCCCGCAGGTGGGCGGCCAGCCGGTCCACCAGAGCCTCGAACATGGCATAGCTCAAGGTCACCGCCGGATCGATCACGGCGCAACTATCCGGTCGCCGCCGGGCCTGCTGTCGCATCAGCGCCTGCACGCTCGCCGACCATTCGTGCGCCAAGACCTCGGAAGGGTCAGGCAACAGGCGGCGTGCCACCGGGGTCAACAGCGAGAAATGACTAACCGATGTTCCCGGCGCCGCGATGGCTTGGTCGAGAAGCGCCGCGAACTGGCGAGCCATCTCTTCGATGCGCCCATGGTCGAAAAGATCGGCGTTATAGACGAAATTGAGTCGAATTGCCTCAGCATCGTCCAACGCGTAGACGGTGATATCGAACTTGGATTCAGGCGGCGGCCCTTCAATCGGTTCCATGACCAACCCGGCCAGATCGATGGGCTGAGTCGGCAGGTTGACCATGTTGAAAAAGACCTGGAAGAGCGGGGTGCGCGACAGGTCTCGCTCCGGTGCCAACTCGCTGAGTAGCCGCTCGAAGGGAACATCCTGATTGGCGAACCCATCGATCGCAGTCCGGCGAACCCGGCTCACCAGCTGGGCAAAAGTCGGATCGTCCGACAGATCGGTGCGCAGTACCAGGGTGTTGAGGAAGAAGCCGATCAGCTGCTCGATCTCCAATCGCCCGCGCCCGGCGACGGGCGAGCCCACCAAGATCTCGCCCTGCCCCGCCAAGCGCGCCATCAGTAGATTGAAAACGGCTAGCAGGGTCATGAAGCCGGTGGCGCCGAAGCGACGGTTGAGTTCCGCCAAACCCGCCGCCTGCTCGGGCGAGGAACGCCATAGATAGCTGCCGCCGCGGAAGGTCTGCACCGCCGGCCGAGGGCGGTCAAAGGGCAGGTCCAAAATCGGCCGCGGACCGGCCAACTGTTGGCGCCAGTACTCGAGCTGACCGGACTCCAGCTCACCCTCCAAGTGCCGCCGCTGCCAGACGGCATAGTCGACATACTGCACCGGCAACTCGGCCAACGGCGATGGCCGGCCGGCAGCGAAGGCTTCGTAGAGGGTCGCGATCTCGTGAATCAGCAGGTTGATCGACCAGCCGTCAGAGACGATGTGGTGAATACCGAAGACGAAGAGGTGGTCGTCGATCGCCTCGCGCGCCACCCAGCACCTGGCCAGTGGAGCCCGCGCCAAGTCGTAGGGTTTGGAGGCCTCAACCTCGACCATCCGTGCGCCAACCTCCTGCCTAAGCTTGAGTGTAAGCCGCCCCAAATCGACCCACCGAACGGGCAACGCCGGCCGCTCATCGATGCACTGCACCGGCTTGCCGCCCCGCTCGGCGAAGCACGTGCGCAGGCTTTCATGGCGCCGAGCGACCTCCTTGATCGCCGCCGCCAAGGCCCTAGTATTGAGATCGCCGCGCAAGCGAACCTGGGTCGACATGTTCAAAGTGGTGTTGCCCGGATCGAACTGATCGATGAACCACAGCCGTTCCTGGGAGAGTGAAGTCGGATAGTCAACCCGATCGCGTGGCACCCGACCGAGGAGAGACAGCTCGCCGGTGCCCAGCCGTTGCTCGATCTCGCGCGCCATGGCCGCCACCGTCGGCGCCTCAAACAGAGTCCTCACCGGCAGCTCAACGCCACACTCCTCCCGCACCCGTGCCAAGAGCTGAGTGGCAAGCAGCGAGTGGCCACCGAGGGCGAAGAAGTCATCCTGCGCCCCGACACCCTCGACACCCAACAGCTTTGACCAAACGCCGGCCAGGAGTTCTTCGAGAGGCGTCTTCAGGGTGCCCTCTCCAGTCACCAGCCGCGACCAATCCACCGCTGGCAGCTGGCGCCGGTCGACCTTGCCGCTGGGGTTGAGCGGCAGAGAGTCGAGCTGGACAAAGGCCGTGGGAACCATGTATTCCGGTAGCTGGCGCCGCAGGTGCTCTTCGAGGTCGGCCTGTTCGAGGCTACCCTCGACGACCACGAACGCGGCCAACCGTGAGTCACCGGAACTCACCTCGCGCACCTCAACCACGGCGGCTTTGACCCGAGGGTGTCCAAGTAGGAGCGATTCAATCTCCGGCAGCTCGATGCGGAAGCCACGTAGTTTGACTTGGTGATCCACCCGGCCGACAAACTCGATGGCGCCATCGCTACGGCGACGCACCAAATCGCCCGTGCGGTAGAGGCGCGAACCTTCCTCGTTGGCAAAGGGATTGGGCACAAAGGCGGCGGCGGTGAGTTCCGGCCGGCGCAGATAACCTCGCGCCAACCCCGCCCCGCCGAGCCAAAGTTCACCGACGACACCGTGTGGCGCAAGAGAGATCGACCGCACCTCGGGTGGCGTCTCTATGACGTAAGCCGTGGTATTGGCGACTGGCTGGCCAATCGGCGGATTGGTGCGCCGCGCCAGTTCTGAGAGACGATGGAAGGTGGCGAAAGTTGTGCTCTCCGTCGGACCGTAGACATGTATGAGCCGAGTGCCAGGACGGGTCGACAGATATCTACGCACCCGAGCCGGATCGGCCGCTTCACCGCCAAACATCAGGAGGCGAGGGCCGGCCAAGCTGCCCGCCGCTTGATCGGCCACCTGGTTAAACAAAGCCGTGGTCAAGAAGACGACGGTAATCTTGCGCCGCACCAGCTCCTCGACATAGCCACTCGGCGACAGAGCCACTTCCCGCGCCACCACCGAGATGCGCCCACCGTGCAGCAAAGGACCCCAGATCTCAAAAGTCGCCGCGTCGAAGGCGGTGCTCGACGAATGAGCCACCCGATCCTCGGCACATAGCTGGAGATAGTTGGTGTCGCACAACAGCCGGATCACGCCACGGTGAGTCGTGGCGATCGCCTTGGGTTGACCGGTGGAGCCCGAAGTGAAAATCAAGTAAGCGAGCGAACTCCCATCGACTGGTGGCTGGTGAACTGCCGCGCGGATGGCGAGGGCATCGGTGGATGCTGAGTCGACGAGCGACCCGAACGCGTCGAGCCGCAGGTGGCTCACCGTGGTGTCGGGGCGCCAACCAGCCCCACCGGGGCCAATCAGCGCCGCGAGTTCAACCTCGCGAGCCATGTAGTCCTTCCGCTGCGTCGGCACTGCCGGATCGAAAGGTACATAGGTTCCACCGGCTCGCAAGATACCCATCGCGGCGACGACAAAGCCGGCGCTACGTTCGAGTAGCACGCCAACCGCCCCTTCTTGTCGCAGTCCGCCAGCGAGCAGTTCGCGAGCCACGGCGGCGCTGCGCCGATCGAGTTCCCGGTAGCTCATCGCGCCCCCACTCCACGCGATGGCGATCGCCTCCGGTGAGTGGTCGGCCCTGCGGGCAAATAAGCTGTGCACCGTTTCGTCGTGGGGAAAATCACTGACGGTCTGGTTGTAGCCCACCGTGAGTTCGAGGCGTTCCTCGTCGCTGAGCAGGGGCAGTTTCCAGAGCTGCTGGCCCGGATCTGCCACGGCCCCCTCGACGAGTTGCGCGTAGTGGCCCAGCATGCGATCGATAGTCGCGTCGTCAAACAGATCGGTGCGATACTCGATCGCTGCGTCAAGTTCGCCGTTGAGGATCGAGGTCCTCAGGGTCAGGTCGAAGCGCACCGTGGTGCTGTCGAGTACCCGCGACTCGAAGCGCAATGCCTCCGCCGTCCCCTCCGCCGGTCCAGCCACCAAGTCGCCACCGGATGGCGGCTTCGCCTCATGGCACACCATGACTTGGGCCAAGGGCGGGTAACTCAAGCTGCGCTCAAGATCCAGCTCGGCGACGAGGTGCTCGAACGGTACATCTCCGTGGCGACGCGCCATGGAGAGGCTCTTGGCGGTGCGCTGCACGAGTTCGCGAAAGGAAGGGTTGCCGCTCAGATCGGTGCGCAGCGTCAGGGTATTGGCGAAGAGGCCGATCAGATCCTCATACTTCAGGGCGTCGCGCTGGTTGTGGGGCGTCGCTACCACCAGATCGGTGGATCGGCAGTGGCGAGCCAACAGCGCCTGGAAGGCCGACATCAACACCGTCGCCAGTGCCGACGGGATCGACAGGGCCGAGCCTTCTTCCCACCGCACCAAGCGGGCCAAGCGGCCGCGGATCCCGGGCGCCAAGCGACGCCGACGCACGGCGCCCGCCGAGCGCTGCACCGGCGGACGGCTGCGATCGGTGGGCAGCTCGATCAGTGGTTGGGCGCCGCGCAGACGGTCCCGCCAGAACTCAGCCTGCCGATCGAACAACCGCCGCGTCGCCGCTCCCCGCTGCCAGGCGACGAACTCTCCATACTGCGTCGGCAAGGGGGCCAGCGGGTAGGCTTTCTCCTCACTCTCCCCCCTTTCAGAGCCCACGTAGTAGGGATAGAGGGCGGAAAGTTCCCGAACGAAGATCGCCATCGACTCATCGTCGCAAACCATGCGATGCAACGTCACAGTCAAGGTGTGCTGGGTTGAGCTGAGGCGCACCAGGCAACAGCGAACGAGGGGGCTCTGATCGACTCTCCAGCGGCGAGTCGCCGCCGCCAACAGCAGGGTGGCCATGCTCTCTAATGCTCGATCCGCCGAGGCCAGATCGACCACCGGCACAGTGACCGATACCCGCGTCTCGATCCGCGCCACCGGCCAGCCTTGGCGAGCGGTGAAGGCGGTGCGCAAGCTCTGATGGCGGCGGACAATCTCGGCCAAGCAGCGGCGCAGGGCGGCTCGGTCCACCGGACCTCGCAGGGAAATGGCGATGGTATGACCGTCCACCGCGGCGCCGCCGATGAGTTGAGAGACAAGCCAGAGCCGCTCTTGCGCCCAGGAGAGAGTGGCCGCCTCGCGCCGCGAAGCGCCGCCAGCCAGCGGTTTGGCGGCGGCAGCCCTTGCGGGGTCCACCACCCCATCCACCCACTTGGCCAACGCGGCCACCGTGGGGGTCTGGAAGAAGGTAAGCAGCGGCGGCTTGGCGCCAAAGCTCCGCTCGATGCGGGCCACCAGCTGAGCGGCGAGCAACGATCCGCCACCGAGCGAAAAGAAATCAACCTCACGCCCGACCCGCGCAACTCCCAGGAGATCGCGCCAAATCGCCGCGATCGTCCGCTCGGTCGCCGTCTCCGGAACCGAGGACTCGCTCCACCCTAACTCAGGATCGATCGCCAACAGGGCGCGGCGATCGACCTTACCGGTGGAGTCGAGTGGCAGCCTCTCCAACTGCACAAAGGCGGCGGGAATCTTGGCGCGAGGAAGTTGCAAGGAGAGGTGGCGGCCTATCTCCAGAGCGGACAAGGACCGATCACTCTCGCCCACCCAATAGGCGACGAGTCGAGGACTCCCTGAACCCTCACCGCGCACCGTCACCACCGCCGAAGCGATCGCCGGGTGCGACGTCAATGCGGCCTCGATTTCGCCGGGCTCGACGCCCTGGCCGAGAGCGATAAGGCGCGAATCGCGGCGGCCACCAAAAAGCAAATGCCCGTCGTAGAGATAACGCGCCAAGTCGCCGGTGCGATAGAGCCGTTCTCCCGGAAGCGAAGCAAAGCAATCGGGCAAGAAATCCGCCGCTGTACGCCGGGGTTGGCCCAGGTAGCCGAGCCCGACCGCCGGCCCACCGAGATAGAGTTCTCCCACCGCGCCAGCCAACGAGGGTTGCAGGTCGGGGCCGAGCAGGTAGGCGCGAGCACCGGCTATCGGCCACCCAATGGCCAACCGGGCTCGCCGCCCGTCTGAGCCCTGACTTCTCGGCGACCACTCGCCGGTCGCCCCCAGGGTCGTCGCGCTCGGACCGTGGAGATGAACCCACTCGTTGCCCTCCACATCGCCGGCGAGAAGACGATCGCACAGGTCGGGAGTACTCTGCGCCCCACCGTTGACTCGCCAAACACCCATCGCCCAGTCGTTCCACTCGACCACCATCTGCTGGCGCTGTGCCGCCGACCACAGCTGCAAGGCAGCCAGCGGCCGATCGGGAGCCGCCGAGCCCGCCACCAAGGCTCGCCGCAGGTGGCCCAGGAGCCGCTCGATCGTCGTGGCGTCGAACAGGTCGCGGTTGTACTCCGCCGAAACCGCCAAGCCGTCGTCAACCTCAGCAAAAGAAAGGGTGATCTCAAACTTCGCCGTCGTCCACTCAGCCTCCAGCGGTGCCAGAGTCAGCCCGGCCACCTCGGCCGCCTGGCGCGGCGCGTTCTGCAAGACCAACATCACCTGGAAGAACGGCGAACGATCCAACGCGCGCTCCTCGATCAACTCGTCGACCAGACGATCGAAGGGAAGATCTTGATGCGACAGCGCACCCAAGGCACTGGCGCTAGCCAGCTCCACCAAGCCGCCGAAGTCATTCGCTCGCGCCACCTCGACGCGCAGCACCAGGGTGTTGACGAAGAAGCCGATCAGCCCTTCCAGCTCCATCCGCGTACGGTTGGCCACCGGCGAGCCGATCGTCACGTCGCCTTGTCCGCTGAGCCGCTGCAACACCAGAGCAAAGCCGGCCAGCAAAGCCATGAAGAGCGTACCGCCGCGCGCCTGTGCCAACCGCTCGAGAGCCTCGCGCAGCGCCGCTGGCCAGTACTTGGACAGTTGGGCACCCCGCGTGGTGCTCACCGCCGGACGCGCTTGGTCGGTCGGTAGATCCAGGCGCAGCGAAGCCCCCTCCAAGCGCCGTTGCCAGTAGGTGAGCTGGCGTTCGAGCTCGCCCGCCTCCAGCCAATTGCGCTGCCAGACATCATAGTCCGCATATTGAATCGCCAGTGGCGCCAGGGACGCCTTCTCGCCGGCCAGACGCGCCGCGTAGCCGGCGCACACTTCGTCGACCAGAACGCCCATCGACCAGCCGTCGGAGACGATGTGGTGCATATTGAGCAAGAGCGCATGCACTCCTGGATCCACCCGCACCAGAGTGGCCCGGATCAGCGGGCCACGTTGCAGATCGAACGG
>JAJRVQ010000025.1 GCA_024277255.1 Acidobacteriota bacterium
ATTCTGGGCGAACGCCAGATCACCCTGATGCAGCTCGACAGGATGAGCGGCATGGCCCCCCGCTACAGCAGCCAGGTGATCAACGGCCACGTCCGATTGACCTTCCTTCACCTTTTCAGATGGCTCGACGCGCTGGAGCTCTCCCCGGTCGAATTCTTCGCCGACCTCTCCGAGATGATGAAGCCCAAGTACAAGGTGATCGAGATGCAGCCGCCCGATCCCGACGAACTCGACGAGCTGGTCAGCCAGGTGGCCACCGAGCTGCTACGCCGCGGCGGCCGCGTGCGAGTGCGCCCCCGCAAGGCCAAGCCTGCCGCCGAAGACAAGGGCTCCGCAGAGCGCCCCAGCGAAGATCCAGACCGCGCCGACCGCTCGCCATCGACCCCCGACACCGGCGGTGACGAGCCGCGATGAACGCCACCGGGCAGTCGGTCGCCGGCGAATCACCGGCGGAGAAACCGCATCGAACGCAATCATCACCCTAAATGCATGCCGGTCTGATGCGCTTCTCGGCTGCCCTGCTGTGTAGCCTGCTGCTCGCGGCTCCGAACGGAAAGGCGGCGAGTCTGTGGCCGGCGGTTACTTTGGAGGTGGCCCCGCGGGATCTAGGGGCACTGCGCACGGAAGGGTTCCTCCTGATGCAAGCCGTCCCACCAGGCGGGAAAATTGTGTTGCTCGATGATCGCGACGGGAAGCTCTACCGCTTCGGTGAGACAGGCCATCCGCACGGCGATCCGGTGCTGCTGCGCACTGCTTCCGGCGAGCGAATGGCGGACAACAAGGCTGCACGACGATAGCGTCTCCTCCGTACATGCCCACTGCCCAACTGGCAAATGTCCTCCAGCGCAGCAGAGCGGCGACGGCGGCGAATGCGCTGACGAGTCGCTGCTAAGAAGCAAGGACTTGATCCGGGATTGAGATAGCGTCTGACCCGCCTCTTGGGATCGACTAGTCGAAGCGCAGGAAACGGGCACCCAGCGCGGCGGTGAGGAGGCCGAAGCCGGTAAGCACCACGGCCGGGAGCCAGACGCCTTCCAAGCCGTATCCGAAGGAGATCAGGGCGTGAAAACCATCCATCGCCCAGGCGGTCGGCAGAGCATGGGCGGCCTTCCATAACCAGGTCGGCATCAGTTCGCTGGACCACCAGCACCCCCCCAACGCGGCCAGAAACATACCGAGAATCCACCCGACCGACTCCGCCTGCTCGGGGGTCGAAAGCAAGGATCCCAACAGCGTTGAAAGGCCGGCGGCGGAAAGACCGTAGGCGGCGAGCAGCAAGATCAGAGCCAACGGCGAGTTGCCGAAGACGACTCCGAAAAGAAAACGCCCGGCCAAGACCAGGATGGCGGCCTGCAACCCGGCGACCAGGAAGCGTCCGAGTAGCTTGCCGAGGTAAATCTGCCCGCGCGACAGCGGCATCGCCGCCTGCCGGCGCAGCATTCCCTCCTGCTTCTCGAGGGTCAAGAAGACAGCGCCCTGGATCAGCGTCATCATCATCACGGTCATGGTCAGCATGCCCGGGACACTCTGCGCTCGTCCGCTGGGGACCGGCCGGCCATGGCCGGCGCTGGAGACGGCGAGTTGAATCACCGGCGGTCGCTGCGCCAAGTCGCGAAAGGTTCGAACCCTGGCTTCGGCGACGCTCTCTTCCTCGCCCGGCTCCAACCCGGAGATCTCCACTTCCGCAAGCCGGCCCAAGATGCGCCCCGCCGCGCGCAGGATGTGAACCTGTGCCGCGAAGCCGAAATCGGTGGCCGAGCCGGCCTCCGCCTCCAGCCGCAGCTTCTGCTTCTCGCCGGCGAGAAGGCGCTGGGTGAATCCCGGCGGGATGACCAGCGTTCGGACTCTCGTAGGGATCTCCTCGTCCGCTGGCAGGGTTGCCAGATCGGTCAATGCCACCTGTTCATCCTCGAGTTCCGCCACCAACTCGCGGGCTAGCCAGCCGCCGTCTTGATCGTCCACGGTCAAAGAGATGCGAGGGACAGAGGAGGGGTTGGCCCCAGCCCCCAGCTGACCGAAGAACCACATCAGCGCCATCGGGAAGAGGATCAGCCAGATCACCGAGGTCCGGTCCTTGACGGTTAAACGCAGGTCGTTGACCGCCAGTCGGAAGATATTGCGCACCGGCCGGCCCTCCCTCTATTTCCCAGCCATGATGCGCCGTTCCAGCAACCGTGAACCGACCACCAGCAGCATCAAACCGACAACTGTCAAGACACCGACAGGAGCCGCTACACCGAGAAAATCGGCCCCTTGCAGCAGGTCGCCGTAGCCTCTGTTACCCCAGTAGATCAACGAGATCGGCGAAACACGACGGATCGCCTCCGGCAGATTCTCGAGCGGCACGAAACTACCGCCGAGCCCCGCCATCACCAGGACCAGGACGGAGGAGACCGTGGTGCCCTGGCGCTGCGAACCCGCCAGACCAAAGACCGCACAGGTAAAGCCCGTCACTGCCGTCACCAGCGCCATGGAGAGGATCAAGAAAGCACCGACGCTGACCCCGCGAGCACCGGCCAACACTCCGATGGCCGCCAAAATCGCTACCCCGATGGCGGCGACACAAGCGGTAAAAAGAGCCTTCCCGGCGACGATGGTACCGACTCCGAACGGTCCGGCCATTTGCCGGCGCAAGGTTCCCAGATCCTGCTCGGCGCGCAAATCTCGCATCGACTGCTCGCCGATCAGAAACAGCGCCATCACCGAGATGCCGGGCAGGACGAAGAGAAAGATCGAGCCACCGCCGGAATTGGACTCACCTTCGTCCTCCGCGGTATTGGTTTCCAGTTCGATCGCCGGTGGAATGAGCAGGTCGGAGACACGATCGAGCGCGGCGCGAGTCGCGACGGCCAGCTGCGCCACCTCGACATCGGTCGCTTCTCGATCTTCGTCGATCAAGCCCGACAGCTGATCGAGAGGACCACGCAAGAGGCGACCGCCGCCATCCAACAGATCGACCAGCACGGTGACCGCCTGCTCCGCGATCTCCGGCATGATCCCCTGTGCCGGATTGCGGATCAGCTCCAGCGTCACCGGTTCTCCTTGGAGAACGGCGCGGGTCAGTCCTTGCGGGATCACCAGCAATGCCGAGGCCTTCCCCTTGTCGATCCGTGCCCGGCCCCCCTCGCCCACTTCTTCGATCTCGAAGTGCTCCGCCATCTGCTCGGCGCCAAAGGCAGCCATGACCAGATGACCGACCAGGCCGTCGTCCCGGTTCTCGACCAGCAATTTCACCCGGGGGATCTGCGGCGAGTCGCCACCGCCGAAGGACAGCGCGATGAGCAGCGAGAGGAGCACCGGAAAGGAGAGCAACACCAAGATGGCCAGCGGCGAGCGCCAGCGCCGCACGAGATCCTTGCGGATCATGGCCCACAGCCTTGCCATCAGTCGCGCAGCTCTCTGCCGGTCAACTTGAGGAAGAGGCCGTTGAGGCTGGGGGGGCGAATCGACACCGAGTCGATCTGAAAATCTCCCTCCAAAACGGTCTCCAACAACTCGAGACTGCGGCTGCGCCGCCGCCCGTGCTGCGCGGCCGGCGCATCGGTGGCGATCACCAACTGTTGCTCATCCGCGGCCAGCAGGCGCACCCCCTCCAGCCGGCCGATGTGCATCGAGATGTCGCCGGCATCGAAGCGGCCGTGCACCGTCACCACCTCGCCTTCACCGACCATGGTTTCCAACTCGGCCAGGGTCCCCTCCGCCAACAACTCGCCATGATCGAGGATGCCGATGCGGTCGCACAGCCCCTCCGCCTCTTCGAGGTAGTGGGTGGTGTAGAGCACCGCCGTGCCCTTGGCCGCTACATCGCGAATCACATCCAAGATGTTCAACCGGGCTTGGGGATCGATGCCGACGGTCGGCTCGTCGAGCAGAATCACCCGCGGCTCGTGGACCAATCCCAGCGCCAGGTTCAGCCGCCGTTTCATGCCGCCGGAATAGCTCTTGACCGGGTCCTTCGCCCGTTGGGTCAGCCCCACCTTCTCCAACATCGACGTGCAGGCTGCGCTCAGCCGCCCGCCGGTCAGCCCGTAGAGACCTCCCCAGAAACGGAGGTTTTCCAGCGCCGAGAGACTCTCGTAGACCGCCGTCTCTTGCGGCACCACACCGATACCCGCCTTGATCTTCTTCGGGTCGGCCGCCAGGTCGAGTCCGTCATAGAGGACCCGCCCCTCATCGGGGTGCAAGAGGCCGGCGAGCATCGAGAGCGTCGTCGTCTTACCGGCGCCGTTGGGACCCAGAAGACCGTAGATCTCGCCGGGACGAACCTCGAACGAGATCCCATCGACCGCCCGGATAGCACCGTAGCTCTTGGCCAACCGCTCCACCCGGATAGCCGGTGACTGACTCATCGCATCCCTCCTCCTGCCCCGATGATACGGCCAGAGGAGGGACAAGTTCTAGACGATCCCCGCCAAAGGACTCAAAAACTCCTCCGCCGGGCGAGCCCGGCCGAAAGGCCGGACTCCTTGGGGTGAAGTCCTCAAGAACCACGTTTCTTGAGGACGAGGGGGCTCGGAGAGAGTCCCCTAATATCAAACCGCCGCGATGAGCTCCGAGGTTGAGAAAAAGAAAGCGGTTTCGATCGCCGCATTCTCGGCCGAATCGCTGCCGTGGATGGCGTTGCGTTCGATCGAAGTGCCGTAGAGGGCGCGCACGGTGCCTTCGGCGGCCTGCGAGACATCGGTGGCGCCCATCACCTCGCGCAGGTAGGCGACGGCGTTGTCGCGCTCCAGCGCTACCGGCATCACCGGCCCTTCGGTCATGAACTCCACCAAGCTGGCGTAGAACGGGCGTTCCTTGTGCACCGCGTAGAAGGCCTTGGCTTGATCCTCGGTCAGGTGCATCACCTTGATGCCGCGGATGGTGAAGCCCTTCTCTTCGAGCAGCGCCAGCACTTTGCCGGCATTGCCGGCGGCGACGGTGTCGGGCTTGAGGATGGTGAGGGTCGTTTCCATGGATCTTCTCCTATCGAGTCACCCCGGCGCGGTCGCAGCCGAGGGATCTTATGTGGTTGTCTGTCGGACTGCGACGAAAAGGCTAGCCGTCGCCAAAGGCGGTGAGGTCGTCGTCCGCATCCTGGAGAGTGAAGCTGAGGCCGACGGTTTCCACCGCTCCGTCGCCGCTGAGCAGGACGGCGGAACCGGCCGGCAAGCCGAGGCCAAAGCGGGTGCCGGCGGCGGCGACCATCTGGCGCAAGCGACGGTCGTGGGTCGGATCGAAGTTGACATCGATCGCCGTCGACGGGAGCCAGCCCAGGCCGGGAAGAATCTGCGATCCTCGCAGCGAGCGCACGGCGGACCCAGCGGCCTGCGCGGCGGCGGCGATGACAGCGACAACGCCGCCCGAAGCCACCTTGGCCAGCAACGCCTCGTGCGCCGGCGAGCCGGAGAGCGTAGCGAGCAGTTGGTCGGCGACGCCGCCTCCAAGGTACACGGCAGCACACTCGGCAATGCGTTCGCTGTTGCGAATCCGCCGGGCATCTTTGCTCCGGTAGATGGGGATCGTCTCCACCCGGCGGTCGAAGGCCTCCGCCATGTAGGCGGCGAAATGGTCGCCGTAGTCTTGCGAGCCGCTCGCCGCCGGGATGAAGCCAATCGGGCCGGGCGGCGCCTTCTCCACCCAGCCGCGATCGGCCAGCAAGGTCTCGCCGAAGCTGAACTCACCGCCGCCGAGCAGGGCCAGCCAGCCACTGCCGGTCAAGGCGGTGGCAAAGATCCCCGTCTCGGTTTGAGTTTCGTCATTCACCGCGGTGCACGCCTCAGGCTAACGGCCGAGCGCCTTGGCCACGCTGCTACCCAGATCGGCCGGCGACTCGGCGACGTGGATCCCCGCATCGCGCAAGGCCTCCATCTTCTCCGCCGCCGTGCCTTTGCCACCGGCGATAATCGCCCCGGCGTGGCCCATACGGCGGCCGGGAGGTGCGGTGCGCCCGGCGATGAAACCGACGACGGGCCGATCGTAGTTGTCCTTGATCCAGGCGGCGGCCTCTTCCTCCGCCGTACCGCCGATCTCGCCGATCATCACCACCACTTCGGTGTCATCGTCCTCGGCGAAGGCGGAGAGGGCGTCGATGAAACGGGTACCGACGATCGGGTCGCCACCGATGCCGACACAGGTCGACTGGCCCAGACCGAGGTTGGTCAGCTGCCAGACCGCCTCGTAGGTCAGCGTTCCGGAACGGCTGATCACCCCGACCTTGCCCGGCAGGTGGATGTGGCCCGGCATGATGCCGATCTTGGCCATGCCGGGGCTGATCACACCCGGGCAGTTGGGACCGATCAACCGGGTCGGGTGGTCCTCAAGGAAGGTCTTGACCTTGAGCATGTCGTTGACCGGAATCCCCTCGGTGATGCAAACCGTCAGCTCGATGCCGGCGCCGGCCGCCTCCATCACCGCGTCGGCGGCGAAAGGCGGCGGCACGAAGATCATGCTGGCGTTGGCTCCGGTCGCCTGGCGCGCCTCGGCCACCGAATCGAAGACGGGGATGCCGTCCACTTCTTGGCCCCCTTTGCCGGGGGTGACTCCTGCCACCACTTGAGTGCCGTAGTCCCGGCAGCCCTGAGCGTGAAAGGTACCTTCCTTGCCGGTGATGCCCTGCACCAGGAGGCGGGTGTCCGAATTGACCCAGATTGCCATTGCTATTGCCTCCCTGCCGCCGCGGTGACCACTTTCTCCGCAGCATCCGCCATCTGTTCGGCGACGATGAAATCGAAATCGGCATCCTTGAGGATCTGCCGCCCCTGCTCGACGTTGGTTCCCTCCAAGCGAACTACCACCGGCATCCCTACGTCGCCCAGCGCTTGCAAAGCCGCCACCACGCCGTTGGCGATGCGATCGGTCCGCGCGATACCGCCGAAGATGTTGATCAGCACCGCTTTGACCTGCGGGTCGTTGGCCAGGATCTCGAAGGCCTTCTGTACCGCATGCTCGCTGGCCGAGCCGCCGACATCGAGGAAGTTGGCAGGCTCGCCGCCGTAGAGTTTGATGATGTCCATGGTCGCCATCGCCAGACCGGCACCATTGACCATGCAGCCGATGTTGCCGTCGAGAGCGATGTAGTTGAGCCCATGCTCACCGGCGGCGACTTCCTTGGCGTCTTCTTCCGCCAAGTCGCGCATTGCGGCCACATCCTTGTGGCGGAAGAGGGCGTTGTCGTCGAAGTTCATCTTGGCGTCGAGAGCGACCACATCCCCTTCGCCGGTGATCAACAGCGGGTTGATCTCGACCAGGGAGGCGTCGCTATCGAGGTAGGCCTTCACCAGGGAGCCGACCAGCTTGGCCGCCTGGCGGGCAGTCTTGCCGGTCAAACCAAGACCGCGGGCCACCGCTCGCGCCTGGAAGGGGAGCAGACCCAGATGCGGATCGAGCGGCTGGCGCAAAATGGCGCTCGGATCCTCGGCCGCGACCTCTTCGATATCCATACCGCCCGCGCGCGAGGCCATGATCACCGGCAGCTCGCTGTGGCGATCGAGGGTGACCGAAAGGTAGAGTTCGGTGGCGATATTGAGCGCCTCTTCGATCAGAACCTTGCGCACCTCTTGACCTTCAGGGCCGGTCTGCGGGGTGACCAACTGCATGCCGAGAATCTGCCCTGCCAGCTGGCGAGCCTCCTCGGGCGAACCGGCGAGCTTGACGCCGCCGCCCTTGCCGCGACCTCCAGCGTGAATCTGCGCCTTGACCACGCACCGCCCACCCAATTCCTGGCAGATCTCAGCCGCTTCATCGGCCGATTCCGTCACCTTGCCTCGCGGCGTAGCTACGCCGTAACGGCGCAGAAGTTCCTTGGCTTGATACTCGTGAATCTTCACGAAGTCCTCCTGATGTCTAGGGGTTCTCCCACCTACTGCGAAGGAGCGAAACGGCGGGAGCTTAGCACAAGGAGGGGCGGTTTCTCGCTACCCGGAGGCATGGACTGGGCGCCAATAGCCCCGCCTCTCGGAGTCGGGAAGGGAAGAGACAGGAGAGGACGAGAAACCCACCGGAGCCTCTAGCTTTCTAGGCGCGTCATACGAGAACGTATCGATCCCGCCTATCAAAGTCTCCTCTGCGGCAGGGAGTGCTAGGGAGACCGTTCTTCACCACTCAGGAGAAGTTGAAAATCGGACAGCGGATCTGCGTTCTGTACGCTACGGAACGATGAGAGGAACGCCAGGTCATCATCGCCCAGCACTTTCTTCAATTTGCCCGAAGTCAGTCTCCAGATGGACGACGCAGCTCTATCATCCTCTCCGACCAGGACTTTCAACGCTTTCACCAAAGGGCTCCAGGTAGTCGGGGGTTGATCTTCTCCGTCCATGAGCTTCCCAAGATCCATCTCTTCTGGCAGGGCATCCAGCAAGAAAGTCAAGGCATGAAGAAAGCCCAAAGGCAACTCCTCTTTCAGCCCTTGAAGATCGGCAGAGAAGCGTGGCAAATCGATCGAATACCCACCCTGATCGTCAGGCGCGCTTGAAGTACCAACCCAGCGCCGCCCACTTGAGGTCCGTAGTTCGACGGGTAAAGGCATCAGTTGAGGAGCGTCGTTGGCCGCGAAAAACTCGTTCAGCGTTTCGCCACGGTTGAAACAGAGTTCGATTTCAAGCCAGGTATCGGTCGGGTCATCGAGGATCCGAGTTGTAATGGTGCCTTCGCGCGGGCGTACGATGTCGGTCAATACCACCGCTCGGCCAGAAGGAGTAACAACCATGAAACGAGTCGTAGCGCCCTCAGTGGAAGCTCGATAGCCGCTCAGCGCCCGAACCGACAGGCTCTCTTCATTCTTGAACTCAAAGTCCTGGAAGAGTCCAATTTCGGACTGCGCATCTAGCACGCAAGCAACGAGGCCAAAGCACATCAAGGCTGCAGCGATCCTGGCGCCTCTTAGGATTTGCCTCATGGTACCTCCACTCCTCTCTGCCCTAGCATCGGTCGGTGTAGCAATGGCCTTGACAAAGCTGGAAATCTCGATCGACCACACTGGGATTCTTCTTCTTGCAGAGTAGATTCGCCTTTTGTTTACCGCAACATTCCAGACAAGAGCTGCATTTCTTATCGGCTGGCCGATCACCCACCTGTGCAGTGCATGCGGCACTCATTGTCCAGAAGCTCGTCAGATCGTGACTCTTCTTCAACAAGAGTTTGCACGTCTGCCCACGCCCTAGTCCTAGCACAGGGCGCTGTCGAGTTAAGCAGCTTACCCTGGTCTCCACCTCCGTGCTATTGAAGGTGAGGTCCTCATACGCGGCACCGGTGGCGGAAAGCGAGGCACCATTCCAAGAGAAGGGCCATGGCGAGCTGATAGACGAAGGCACGGTCTGGAAGGGTCCCATGGTGCCGCTGCATGTTTCTTCGTTGAACGCCGAGGTGAAGTTGACGGTCTGCCCCGGTAAGAACTCGACCTCCTGCGGAATCACGATCCCCACTGGCATGGCCCAGCAACAGCCGAAGCAGTTGAAACCGAACGAGTCGGCCCCCGCCCTAGGGCGCACCTCCGCGCGCCCGATCAGCGCCGATTCCGTACCTCGGGCCAACCACTTGAAGAATCCGCCAGCGAAGGTCGAAGGTAGCTCGCGACCCAGCAGATCTGGTCGTTGCTCCTGGGCCAGCGTGGAGAAATCGATCTCGTGCGCTGAGTGAGGTGCCACCACGAACGGTTCTAGCGAGTAAGTACCTCCGTCCCAGTAGACCTGGGCAACGATCCGCGCCTCGGTATCCGCTAGGTTGACCAGCGTGTGAGTTACCTGGTTTTGCTCTAGCGAGGGAATCGGATAGGTACCTGCCGCGTGAGCTGAAGATCCCGTGAAGAAAGCAAGGTCCACGATCTCGCCCGAAGACAGGACACTGTAGCCCGAGACTCGAAACGGAGACTTGGCGGCAAGCCGAAGACGCTGTCCCCCGAGCAATAGAGGTGGCGGATCCATTTCGAATAGACCGACGGCTAGCGGTCCTACGTGAAGGCTACGGGTTTCTACATCCTGCCCGGTGGATTGCCACAAGCGTTGCACCTCAATCTCAAGTGTCTCCTGAGTGGGATTGAAGATCGCCAGCTGAGACTTCCCTTCGGGAAGGCGGACCGCGATATGCACAACATCCTCAATGTCACTATTGCCAGGTGCCGACCAGATCAACGGGGCCACGGCCACGGCCACGGATTCCATGAGAAATCCCGCCCCCAACAACGCACCCTCAGGGCCATCAAAGAGGACACGCATCCAACCTCGAGCCTGGCGCGATCGCAGTGCCAGTTGCTCACCGGGATCCAATGTCCCAGAAAAACGCTGCCTGACGCTCGCTTCATTTCCTTCCGTCACCACGATCTGAACGGGCACAGCGCTGACGTTGACCAAATACTGTTGCGCCCGCGCTCCTGCTCCCGCAGCCCAGAAGCTGAGCAGTTCCTGACCGCCCAATTCCTCCGGTGATACGAGTGGCACTTCAAACTTCTGGTCACCCTCGCGATGCACCGCCCAAGCCTGTACCGTGTCAAGATCCCCCAAGTATCGCAGCCACAAACTGCCTTCGGAGAACTCCTCCGAGGTTGAACCGAGCCACTTTCTGAGAGAGAGCACAGTATGTTGGTTCGCCGCCACGGTGAACGTCCCCAGGCCAAGCCGCTGGCCAGCGGGATTCACTACCGACACTTCGACCCCGACTGGATCGCTGATGAGATTTAGGAGGTAGAGATCGGTATTCTGGCCTTGGGCAATCGAGTAGTAAGCAGCGACTTGTTCCACCTCTCGAGCCGCCGCGCGCCTACCATCCCGCAGCCTTTCCGCCTCCGCGGCAACGCTGTGCAGCGTCCATGGCGGGTCGACCTGAGCCGCCAAAGCCGGAGCCAGGAAGAGCCCTAATACAACTACCGAACGAAACACGAGTCTTGCCATACCTCTCGCCATCTCTTACTCCTACGCAATCTGTGCTAAATAAGATATACCACAACACCGCTACGCACGCAAGAACAAGTGCGGCGCTAGCCGCACTGACCTATAGCAACCGCCCCGCGAACGGGCCGGCGGCGTGCACCAAGATGACCGTCGGCAGGTCGCCGATCAAGCGGGCTAGCCGTTCGGCGTAGGCGGCTTCGTCGTTTTCGGCGACCTCTTGCAACCCCATGAAGACCACGTCCGCCCCCTGGGATTCGCGATGAATCACCTCGTGGATCGTCGCTCCTTCCGGCCGTGGCAGGACCACCGCGTCGGCGTCGATGCGGATGCGCTCGATCAGTTCACTCAGGTTGCGCTCCGTCTGTTCCAGCGTCATGGCGTTGGAGGCGATCGATTTGACCGCGATGCGCGCTCCGGACCACTCGTGATTGAGCGAGACCAGATGGGCGAAGAGCAGCAGCATGTCGCCGTTGTTGGCCAGGCCGCCCCACCAGACATCGATGCGGCGCAGTTGGCCCGACCAGCGGCGCGAGGCGATGCGGCAGAGGATGGTCGACTTGCCCAAGAGCGCCGCGTGGCGCGCAATGCGCAGCCGCGCGATCACCCTCTCCGGCTTGGAACTCCAGCCGATCATCACGGTGTTGGACGAAAGACCGCCGATGCCGTTGGCCTGGCAGACGTTGAGCACCCCCTCTTCGAAGGTGGCAACAATCTCGGTCTCGGCAAAGGCGACGATCCCCTGCTCGTCCAGCACCTTGGCGGTGCGCTGCGTCTCTTCTTCGATCTGCGGAGCCAACTCTTCGAGATCGCCGACCAGGAGCCGCGAGACGGTCAGGATGCCCCGTTTCTGATTCAGCCACGAGGCGAACTGGAGTAGTTCGAGCCGCTTGTTGGGATCGCCGGCAAAGACGAGAATGTTCGGCCGCCAGTTGCGCGCGTCCACCGGCAACCGCTTCATCCGCAAGAGAGCGGCCCGGATCAACGACATCGAGGCGCCGTAGCGCAGATCGCCGAACGAAGCGGAGAGCGAGCGACGGCGCAAGAGGGCGTAGACCGAGATCTCGACCACCACCGCCGCGATCGCCGCCAGTGGATTGATCAAAGCCATCACCCACAAGCAGCCCAAGGCACCGGCCAGCGAGACCAGCCAGTGGACGCGCAGCGTCGGCCGGTAGGAGGGATCACCGCTCAGTTGCTCGATACCGGCCACCAGGTTCACTACCGCGTAGGTGGTGAGGAAGAACATGGTCAGCACGGGGGCCACCGCGTTGAGGTTGCCCAACCCGACCGCTGCCAGCGCCACTGCCGCCGACAGCATCAGTGCCACGCTGTCACCGAGTTCGCGGCCGAACAGCCGCCTCGGCAGGGCTGGAATTACCCGATCGTGCTCCAGCGCCTCCAAAGTGCGAGGAGCCCCCAGAATGCTCCCCACGGCCGAGGAGAAAATGGCTCCGAAAAGGCCAGGAAAGACCAACCAGGGGACAGCCGCCACCTTGAACCAGACCAGATGGTCGCTGACCAGCACGTCCGCATCCGCCCCCGCCACCAACACGATTGGGACGACCAGGTAGACGACGAATCCCACGCCGATCGCCGCCAGAGTTCCCACGGTGATGCTGCGCTTGGGATCCTTGAGATCGCCCGAGAGGCTGATCCCCGCCATCAACCCGGTGACGGCGGGAAAGAAGACGGCGAAGACGGTCCAGAAACCGGCCCCTTCCGCCGTGCCGGCCCACAATGGAATTTGACTCTGCCCCTGCCGCGCGACACCGACCACCAGCGAGGTTAAAGCCAGGCCGATGGCCACCATGATCGGAAACTGGAGCTTGAGTGCCAACTCCGTACTGCGGTTGGCCAGGAGGGTCACCGCGATCACCGTTGCCGCGGCCACCGGCCGCATCGGTAGATCCGGCCAGAAGAGGCGCAGACTCTCCGCCAGGCCGAAGGCATAGAGGGTCACCGAGAAGGTCTGCGCCAGGAAGAGCGGAATGCCGATGGCGCCCCCGATCTCGAGACCGAGCGAGCGCGAGATCATGTAGTAGGCGCCGCCCGCTCCGACCTTCATGTTGGTGGCGATGGCGGAGACCGAGAGGCCGGTACTGAGGGTGATCAGGTGCGCCAAGACCACGATGGCCAGCGTCGCCAGCAGACCGACATTGCCCACTACCCAGCCAGTACGCAGGAAGAGCACCACCCCAAGGATGGTCAGGATCGACGGCGTGAAAACGCCGTAGAAGGTGCCTAGTTTTGCCGGTTTGGGATCGAGCGCCACGGTGAATCTAGGGAACCCGCAAGACCAATACCGTGAGATCGTCTTCCTGCGGCGCGCTCCGGGTGAAGGCATCCACGTCGGCAAGGACAGCGTCGCGCAGACTCTTGACGCCGAGGTGGGCGTGGCGACGCAGGCTTTCTTCCAAGCGGTCGAAGCCGAACAGATCCTCTTCGCCTTCGGCCCGCGCCTCGACCAGGCCATCGCTGAGGAGGAAGAGGGTATCGCCCTTGTCCAGCCGGGCCAGGCGAGCATCGACTTCCATCTCGATGCGCACACCCAGTGGGTAGGCGACATATTCCAGCGGGTGGACCTTGCGCTCGGCAGTGATGACGTAGGGGTAGAGGTGGCCGGCGCTGGCATAGCGCATTTCGCGACGTATCGGATCGAGCACGCCGTAGCAGAGGGTTGCCAGGAGTCGTTTGCGGGCACTTTGGTAGATCACCCGGTTCAGGGTGTTGAAGACCGTCGCGACATCTGGGTTGACGGTGACCTGTACGGCGAGCGCCGCCTTGGCCATCGACATCACCAGGCCGCTGGAGACGCCGTGACCGGCGACGTCGCCGATGGCCACGGCCAGCCTTCCGTCCTCTAAGGCCAGAACGTCGTAGAAGTCGCCGCCCACCTCGGTGGCCGGTTTGTAGGTGTGGGCCAGCTCGACACCGTTGAGCTGTGGCGGCAATTCGGGCAGGATCGAACTCTGGATCTGGCGTGCCGTCTCCAACTCCACCCGCTGACGCTCGCGCTCGGCGATCCGGCGCACGTGCGGCGGCACGTCATCCCAACGGTAGAAGAACTTCTTGTCTCGCAGCAGGTTGCGGGCACTGAGTAGCAACGGAATAGCGAGCGCCACCAGCGGAATCATCGCCTGGAACTGAATCCACGGATCGCCGGCGCGCAGGAAGGGGATGATCTGCACCACCACCGAGGTCGTCATCGCCGACTGCAAGGCGGTCAGCAAGCCGTAACGCAGGAAAAGGACGGTCTGCGCCAACGCCACCAGGAACCAGACCGGTAACCCCCAACTGACCGGAAAAGGCAAGATCCCGGGAAAAAAGAGGACGCTGCCAATCGCGGCGGCAATCAGGGCACCCGCCACCTGGCCGAACTTGGAGGTCAGCACCGAAACCAACAACAGACGGCCGAAGAGTTCGGTGTAGAAACGGTAGACCAGCACGAACAAGAGCAGTGAGACACCAAACCACTTGGTGCCCTCCCACCAGGGGCCGAAGAAGAAGATCGTCGGCACCCAGGCGCCGGCACGTTGAATGAGGAGCGCCGAAACCACCAGAAGGGCGGCGAGCATCAGTCCGGCCGAGAGGCCACGCAGGGAGGCTTGGGGCAGCGTCGAATTGTTGAAGTCGCGCTTGAGCAACGCGTCGAAAGCAGCCAGCCGATGAGGATAGCGCTGGCGAGTGAGCGCTTCACCCACCCCCCAGGCGAGGAAGGCCATCAGCGCCACGGGCAGGAAGAAAAAGGCCATGATCTGGAAACCGGCGATCACGGTGGTCAACGATCGCGAGATGGGGCCCATATTCCACCCGACACCGATCACCTTGACCGCCAGGACGATGAATAGAGTCGCCGCACTCAACACCACCACCATCAGCCGCAAGCTGCGGCGCACTCCGATCTCGCCTTCGTGGTAGCGCCGAACGAAGAAGACGGCGACCACCGGGACCAACAACAGAACGGCAAAGAGCCAGCTCTGTTGCGCCAACATGAAGCCGCCGAGCCCCTTTTCGAAGGCCTCCTCTTCCGGATCATCGAGGAAGACCTCGTAGCCGGCCAGCCTGTCACCGGCAAAATCGACCTCCACACCGTAGGGCACCTGGTCACCGAAGAGTTCCTCACTGTCCAGGTAGCGCAGGCTTAGATCGGTGCGCTTCTCAAGCTGCGTGCTGCGAATTTCGGGGGCTCTGAAGCGAGACAGGTCGAACCCTTGCTCAACCAGGAAGGCGTCCGCTTGCTGGCGGGCCGTCTCCTGCTCGATCACGCCGCCCTCTTCATCCGCCTCCACCCGCAGTTGCAGGCGGGTGACCTCACCGCGCGGCGAGACGCGAGCCCGATAGGTCCATTCGCCCGATCCAGCGCCCTGGTCAAAGAACCGGATCTCCCAGCTGGTCAGGCTCTCCGCCAGCCAGCCATCCAGGAAGCGCTCGCGGGTCGTCTGGCTACTCAGCCAGTACCGGCGCTCGAGTACAGGATGGCCGGTGAGACGGATGTCCACGTAGTCGTCCACCGGCTCGCCAAGCACGCGGACTCTTTCTCCGGCGAGGGCGATCGCCTCGTCGCGATCGACCTGCCAGTCGTCCGGCAGGGTCGGGTAGGCAAGCGGGAAGAACCAGGCCAGCAGCAGGGCACCCACCAGCCCCGCCAAGGCCCAGTAGAGGACATGGATCTTCTTCATCGCGCGACTACCTTTCCGGTTACCCGTTCAGATCTAAAACTAAACCTCAGTACGGTGCAGGCCGCAAGGGGTTTCGCTCGGCGAACCGACACCTGGCCGGTCGCCGAGCGCGGATCTGAGGTTTCCGACCGCAGGCTACCGATCAGAAATTGCCGATGATGGCCTGGCCGAACTCCGACGCTTTGAGCAGGGTGGCCCCCTCCATCTGCCGTTCGAGATCGTAGGTCACCCGCTTCTGGCGAATGGTCTCGCCGAGCGCCGCTTCCACCGCCGTCGCCGCCTCGACCCAGCCCAGCCAGCGCAACATCATCACCCCGGAGAGGATCAGCGAGCCGGGGTTGACCTTGTCCATGTTGGTGTACTTGGGCGCCGTGCCATGGGTGGCCTCGAAGAGGGCCAGCCCGTCGCCTTCGTTGCTCCCTGGAGCCATCCCCAAGCCGCCAACCTGGGCCGCCAGCGCATCGGAGATGTAGTCGCCGTTGAGATTGGTGGTAGCGATCACCTCGTACTCCGCCGGGCGCAGCAAGACCTGCTGGAACATGGCGTCGGCGATACGATCCTTGATCAGCAGCCGGCCCTGCGGCAGCTTGCCGTCGTGGTCCTTCCACAGGGCCGCCTCGGTGATCGTCCGCTCGCCATACTCCTCGGCGGCCAGCTCGTAGCCCCAATCTCGGAAGCCACCCTCGGTGAACTTCATGATGTTGCCCTTGTGCACCAGAGTGACGCTCTCGCGACCCTCGGCCAGCGCATATTCGATCGCCTTCCTGACCAGCCGCTTGGAGCCTGTCGGCGACACCGGCTTGATGCCGATACCGCTGTCCGGCCGTACCGTGGCCCCCATCTCGGAACTCATGAACTCGATCATCTTGGCCGCTTCCGGCGAGCCGGATTCCCATTCGATGCCCGAGTAGACATCCTCCGTGTTCTCGCGGAAGAGCACCATGTCGACCCTCTCCGGATGGCGCACCGGCGAAGGCACGCCGTCGTAGTAGCGCACCGGACGCACGCAGGCGTAGAGGTCGAGAAGCTGGCGAAGAGAGACGTTCAGGCTGCGGAATCCGCCGCCGATCGGCGTGGTCAACGGCCCCTTGATGGCGCAGCGATAGTGACGAATCGCCTCGATCGTGTCGCCCGGCAACCACTCATCGGTCTTCTCCTTCGCCTTCTCTCCGGCGAAGATTTCGAACCAAGCGATGGAGCGGCTACCGCCGTAACTCTTCTCGACCGCCGCCTCGAGTACGGCCTTGGTGACCCGCCAGATGTCCGGGCCAATTCCGTCGCCTTCGATGAAGGGAATGATCGGCCGATCCGGCACCGTCACAACACCGTCATTCCACTGAATTTCCTGGCCGTCCGCGGGCGCTGTCATACCGTTGAAGGATCTGCTCAAACCGTCCCTCCGAATCGTATTTGTCAAGGGTTAAACACCGAGTGTGCAACGCCGGACGATATCACGCTGTCGGTCGCACAATCGGGTATGCTAGCGGTGTAACTTCACCGCAATCGAGACCGCAAGGGGCCACCCAATGGGAAGGAGATTTTGACCTTTCTCCAATCACCCCGGCACCAGTCCGGCGATGTAGAGCAGCGTCTGGCCGACTACGAATCCCTGCTGGAAATCGGCGTCGAACTGGCGAGTAGCCTCGACCTCAGCGAGGTACTGGAACTGGCGCTCGAAAAGGTCGAGGCCGTCTGCGACGCCGAGAGCAGTTCCATCTGGGAGGTCGACGAAGAGCGCGGCGAACTCTTCTTCCGCACCGTCCGCGGCCTTGGCGCCGGGGAAATCCGCCACCACCGGCTGGCACTGGGCGACGGCATCGCCGGCAGCGTCGCCCTCACCGGCAGGGCCGAGATCGTCAACAACGCTCAGTCCGACCCCCGGTTCCGCGTCTACAGCAGCAAAGTCTTCCTGCCCGAGGCAATCCTCACCGTACCGCTGATCTCACGGGCACGGGTGATTGGAGTCCTGCAGCTCCTCTCTTCCTCCAGTCATCCCGGCTTCACCGCCGACGACCAGCGGCGCATGGAACTCTTCGCCGGATTGCTGGCACCGGCCATCGCCAACGCCCGCCTCTACGCGCGCCAGAAGTGCCAGTTCTTCGGCATCGTCACCGCGCTGGCCGAGGCGATCGACAAGCGCGACCCCTACACCGGCAACCACGTCCGCCGAGTCGTCGCCTACAGCCTCCTGCTCGGTATCGAGCTGGGCTTGAGCGAAACGCAGCTCGAAGAGCTGCGGCTGGCCGCAACCCTGCACGACGTCGGCAAGATCTCGGTGCCGGACATCATCCTGCAGAAGCCGAGCGCCCTCGACCAGACCGAGTTCGAGGTGATGAAGCGCCACACCATCGACGGCGCGACGATCGTCGCCCGGCTCCACGACCTACACCCCTTGGCCGAAGTGGTGCGCAGCCATCACGAACACTTCGACGGCTCCGGCTATCCCGACGGCCTCGCCGGTGACGAAATCCCCTTAGTGGTGCGCATCGTCGCCATCGCCGACGCCTTCGACGCCATGACGACCAGCCGCCCCTACCGCGAGGCCCAGCCACCCGAGCGAGCCGCCGAAGAAATCAACCGCACCGCCGGCACCCAGTTCTGCCCGACAGTAGTCAGAGTCTTCCAGCGTCTCTTCCAAACCGGCCAGTTCACCCTCGATGCCGGCCAAAGAGCACTGGAGCGACTCGCCGACGCAATGGGGGCCCGCCCGGAAGACGCCTGCGCTGCACCACCGGCTTCCTAGCACTCTCTCCGCACCCAATCCGCGATAGATTCGACCCATGCAGATCGACTGGGAACCACTCGTCCAAGCCGCGCACAAAGTCCGTGAACACGCCTACGCCCCGTTCAGCAAGTTTCGAGTCGGCGCCGCCCTGCTCACCGCAGACGGCCGGATCTTCACCGGCTGCAACATTGAAAACCGCACCTACGGCCTCACCCTCTGCGCCGAACGCTGCGCCATCGCCGCCTGGGTCGCCGCCGGCTCCCCCGGCCACCCCCAAGCCCTGGTCGTCCACGCCGACCTCTCCCCCCCCGCCAGACCCTGCGGCCTGTGCCGAGAAACCCTGGCCGAATTCACCAAAGACCTCCCCATCCTCCTCACCAACCCGAAGGGCGAACGCGACCTTGTCACCCTCAAGGAAATCTTCCCCCAGCCCTTCGAGTGGACAGGTCCCGCCCATGGGCGGTAAACCGCCCTCCCGCCCCGGGCGCCCGCCCCGGGCGGCAAGCCGCCCGTTTTGTTTTTAGGGGTCTCTCTCCGAGACCCCTTCAGACGAAAAAACGCGGTTTTTCGTCTTCAACCCCAAGGAGGCCGGCCTAGTCGGCCGGGTTCGCCTCGCGGCTCACGCGCTGCGGTGGACAGCTTTCCCCCCGAGACGCGAAGCGGGGAGGTCGAGCCCTCCAGAGCAGGACCAAGCCGAGAGTCGAGCGCAGCGAGACGCGAGGCCTCCCCCCTCTCAAGAGTCTGCATCGCCTTTCATGGTATTTTCCCCGCGCCATGACGAACCCGACAATAATCCGCATCGCCCATAGCCCCGACTCCGACGACGCCTTCATGTTCTACGCCCTGACCCAGAACGTCCTCGATACCGAAGGCCTAGAAATCACCCACCAGCTCGACGATATCGAGACCCTCAACCAGGCCGCTTTCAAGGGCACCTACGAGATCACCGCCTTCTCCATCCATGGCTACGCCTACTTCGCCGACAAATACAAGCTGATGTCCTCCGGCGCCAGTTTCGGCGACGGCTACGGCCCCGTCGTCGTCGCCAAAGAGGCGCGCAGCCGCGACCAACTCAGCGGCAAGACGGTGGCCATCCCCGGCGAACTGACCACCGCCCACCTCGCCCTCAAGCTGTGGAACCCCGCAGTGGAAACCGCCATCGTCCCCTTCGACAAGATCCTCGACGTGGTACAAAGCGGTGAATACGAAGCCGGTGTGGTCATCCACGAAGGCCAGCTCACCTACGGCGACATCGGCCTCTCGAAGGTGGCCGACCTCGGCGAATGGTGGGGCGAGGAGACCGGCGGCCCGCTGCCGCTGGGCGGCAACGGCATCCGCTCCGACATCGAAGCCGAACTCAGCCGGCGCCTCTGCCGACTGCTCACCCAGAGCATCGCCTATGCGCTGGACAACCGTGAAGAGGCGCTCGAATACGCCTCGCGCTACGCCCGCGGCATCGAAGACGACCCGGTGCGCTCCGACAAGTTCGTCGGCATGTACGTCAACGAATGGACCCGTGACTACGGCGAAGCCGGCCGCCGCGCCGTCCAGCTGCTGCTCGATCGCGGCTATGAAGCGGGGATTCTACCCAAGCGGATCGTGGCGGAGTTCGTCGGGGGTTGATCCGGCGGTTCGAAGGACTGCCAAGCGGCTGGGCCGATGCCGAGTTTCCACCGCCTTGACCTCCTGGAGGTGGAAGCCATCCCCCTGCCGCGGGTCCCGCGCACCAGATATTGACAAAAACATGCACTCCGATGTAGTCTTTCCTAGAGAAAGAGTGCTCCCTGATGCATGTAAAGGACCTAGTCACAGCTCAGAACCCCTGGTGGAGGCACAGCCACTACCGCGCTGCAGAAGGTTATAGCTATCGCCGAGAGCTGCAGCCGAGGATTCTCAAGCGGCTCTCTCAGCTGGATCAACACCGCGCGTTGGTGTTGCTAGGTCCACGCCAAGTCGGCAAGACCACAGCGCTGCTCCAAGTTGTCGACGACCTCCTCGATCAAGGCTGGCCGGCGGCGAATCTTACTTTCTTCGACTTCTCCGACCACAGGGTCACCAGCTCCATCACCGCTCAGGAGGTCGTGGACATAGAACCTGAGGGGTTAGATCCAGACCACCCTCGCATCTTTCTGCTGGACGAGATCGCGAGCATGCCGAATTGGGATCGTTGGCTCAAGGGCGCGGTGGATCGGCGGCTCGGCCGGATCGTCGTGACGGACTCCGCAGCCAGCCTCCTTCGCGAGAAGGGTCGAGAGTCCGGCCCCGGGCGCTGGGATGAGCAAACGCTGGAAGGCCTCACTTTCCGAGAACTCACCGATTTCTTGCTGCGGTCCGAAAGTGAAGACAACAGGCTCTCGCTAGCTCCGCGACTCCTCGAACCGTACCTTCTCAGGGGCGGATTCCCCGAGCATGCCGCAGGGCTGCTGGAAAATCGCCCTGGCGAAGATCAGATGGCCCTGAGGAAGTTGCGCGAGGATGTGGTGGACAGAGCCCTACTGCGCGACCTTGCACGGGAGGTGGAAGATCCCGAACCGCTGCGCAAACTGTTCGTCTACCTGGTTCAGGCATCGGGAAGCATCCTCAACGTCTCAAAACGCGCGAACGACCTGCAGCACGATCCCCGTACTGTCGGTCGCTGGGTGAGTCTGCTCAAAGAGACACTGTTGCTAGCGGAGTTGCCGCGTTACGCCCGGCATCCCGCCGCGGGCCTGCGCAGCAAGCCTAAGATCTTCGCCGCCGATCATGGTCTGGTCAATGCGCTGGCTCTGCTCGATCCAGAGGAGTCCCAGATTCGTGGCAGGGTGTTCGAGACGGTGGTCTTCCGCCACCTGCGAGAGATCGCGCACCAAGACTCCGAGGTACGACTCTCCTACTTCTACGATGGCAAGACGCTCGAAGGCGACTTCATCGTCCAGCACCCCCGGGCGACGATCGCTGTGGAGGTGACCAGTAGTGCGCAGCCTGGCCCGAAGCAGCACCGAAGAGTGCGCAAGATCGCTGAGAAAACAGGGGCTGACCGGCGACTCTTGATCTTCGGCGGGCCTGTGCAACAGCACCGCAACGAAATCGAGCTGGTTCCTCTCCTGCGGTTCCTTTGGGATCCCCGCAAGGAGCTCGGGCTATGAACGTCGATGCCCCGATCGGCATGCGAGAAGACCAGCGGCTTGAGTTCAAGGGAAGGGCCAGCTTGGACAATCTGGACAAGATCGTTCGGGAAGCCGTAGCCATGCTCAACGCCGAGGGGGGAGAGATCTGGGTAGGGGTGCGAGAGGAGCAAGAGATCGCAGTTGCCATCGAAGGCGTCGACGAGCCCGACTTGCAACGAGGCCGACTGCGGGACGCCCTGACCGACTTGATAGACCCTCCGCCCACCGCCGACGAGGTGAAAGTCGAGATCGTCGGGAAGGAGATCAAGACACTGCGGGTCCGGGTCTCGCCGCACCCCGGTCACCGACCGTATGCCCTCCGGCGCGGTCACCGTCTCGAATTCCCGATACGCTACGATGATCGCTTACGGCCAATGACCCGCACCGAGATCGAAGAGGCCTTCACCGCCGAGCTGCGCCAAACCGCGGGAAGGTCTAGAGCCGTGGAACCGGCTCCCGCGGAGCGATCCCTGCTCGCCGATCGGGAGCTGGTTCTGCGCCAAAGAGCCACCAGCCTCTGGCTCGGGATCGAGCCGGCCCTCCCCTCTGGCCCCCTCGACTTTGCAGACCTCCTCGGCAGTGGCTTGCTCGACGAGCCCACCCTGATCGGTGACCGGCGAGCCGGCATCAACATCTATTTGACCCGTCTCGGCTCCCTCCGCGACGAGCCTTCCCAGCGGCAGGAGCGCGACTGGTTGAAGGTAGGTACCGGATCTCCATTCCAGTTGAATATCGGCAGAACCGGTGCCTTGCGCTCAACCGTCAGGTTCGACGAGCACCCCTTCGCTTTTCCTCCCGAGCCCGACGGATCGCCATTTCCGGAGCTGCGCGAGGCCCACCTCCTAAACCCGAAGGCCCTGTTGGAGTATCCGACCTCGTTCTTTCGATTCTGGAAGGCGCTCGTCAACCGCGACTTCCTCCCGGGCGAGCCCGACGAACGGGTCTTCGCCTCCCTCGCGCTTGTCAACCTGGAGGGTTGGTACCTTCGGCCCGGCCCGAATCACCCGGCATGGAACTATCCTCTGGGCCTTCGCCTACCGCCTCCAGCGCTCCAGCAGCGCCCTCGGCCCTTTACCGAGGGTCGTTCTTTCGTCGGTCCCGTGCTCCGATTGCAGCGTAGCGAGATCCTGGCCTCCCCCGACCGCTGCGCATTTCGGCTGGCAGAGCCGGTCTTCGCTGCCTTCGGTTGGCTGCCTGACGAGATCCCGTTCTTCGATCGAGTTGCCGGCAGATTGACGCCCTAGAGGTCCGGCCGGAAACCCGGTCCATTAAGGATAGATCCAGGTTGTTGTTTTCCACTGGCTGGCAGAGCTGAGCGGGCTGGCAGACGGTTTGCGTTTTATCTTTGCGATTCCATGGAGGCTATCGAGCCTCTTAGGG
>JAJRVQ010000026.1 GCA_024277255.1 Acidobacteriota bacterium
CCGGGGCGCAGGCCGCTTTCCGCGGCGGGCGAGTCGTTGGCGACATCGCGCACCACCACGCCCTCGAGATCATCGGGCAAGCTCAAGGCGCTGCGCATCTGGTCGTCCAGCGGGCCGATCTCGACGCCCTTCAGCAATTCCTTCACTTTTTTCTTGGGTTTGGGACGAGATTGCTGATCTCTGCCACCGGTGGCGACCAGGTCTCCCACCTCGGAGAGGTCTCCCAAAGTCACGGTGACGGTCTTTTTCTTGCCGCCGCGGATCACGTCGAACTTCACGTCCTCACCGGGAGGGGTGTTGCTGATGTCGAGTCGCAACTTCGGCATGCTCTCGGCTGAGTGGCCGTTGTAGGCGATGATGAGATCGCCCGGCTTGAGCCCGGCTTGCTCCGCCGGCGTTTCGGGGCCGACCTCGGTGACCAGCACGCCGGAGCGGTCATCGCGGCCGAGTGCTTTGGCCATGTTGCTGTCGAGTTCCTTGAGGAAGACTCCGAGGAAACCGCGCTTCACCACGCCGTCGTTGTCGAGCAGGCGACCGACGATATTCAGCGCCATGTTCACCGGAATGGCGAAGCCGATGCCGACGTTGCCGCCCGACAGGCCGGACTGGATGGCGGTGTTGATGCCGATGAGGCGCCCGTCGGCGTCGATGAGGGCGCCGCCGGAGTTGCCGCGATTGATGGAGGCGTCGGTCTGGATGAAATTCTCGTAACCGCCGCCGGTGATGTTGAGGTCGTTGCGGCCGAGGGCGCTGATGATTCCAGAAGTTACGGTTTGTTCAAGGCCGAAGGGGTTGCCGACGGCGAGGGCGATGTCGCCGACGCGGAGTTGGCTGCTGTCGCCGATGGCGACGTGCTTGAGTCCCTTGGCGCTGATCTTGATGAGGGCGACATCGGTTCGCGGATCGGCTCCCACCAGGGTGGCCTCGTAGTCTTTCTTGTCTGTGGGCAGGGAGACCATGATCTCATCGGCGCCGCCAACCACATGATTGTTGGTGAGGATGTAGCCGTCACTGGAGATCACCACACCCGATCCGAGGCCCTGCTGCTTGTGCGGCGGAAGCTCCTCGTGACCTTCCGGCACTCCGAAGAAGCGGCGGAACATCGGATCGTCGAACATGGGCGAGCGCGTCTGCGCCTTGGCTTCTTTGGTGGAGTAAATCGTCACCACCGACGGCATGACGTTCTCGAGGGCGTCGGCGTAGGAGGCGACGTGGGCCGTGGAGCGTTTCAGGGGTTCCTTGTCGAAGGTCAGTTTTTTGCTGAGCTTCTCATAGGAAATATTCGTGTTCTGCTGGGTCAGGCCGCTCCCGGCCAAGGCCAGCGCGGCCACCGTGATCGCGGTCAGAGAGAGGATGAGTCGGGAAGGTTTGAGGATCGATTTCATAAGCGGGTTTGCTATTCTTTCAAAGGTGGGGAGTTTACGCCGGAAAAACGATTTCCCAACGTCGGGATCATAGATATTTTCACCAAACAAAGCGTCGCGCCGACTCGAATCTGTCTCTATTTTCCGACACCCCATGAAATCCATCATCACCGACGACCGCTTCGAAGATGTCGAACTTTCCGCGCCGGAGCGCAGCCGCTACGCCCGTCACCTTACCATCCCCGACGTCGGCATGGACGGCCAGCGTCGGCTCAAGGCGGCCCGGGTTCTCTGCATCGGTGCGGGTGGACTGGGTTCTCCGGTGGCTCTCTATCTCGCCGCCGCCGGTGTGGGCCGGATCGGGCTGGTCGATTTTGACACGGTCGATTTTTCCAATCTGCAGCGCCAGATTCTGCACGGCACCAGCGACGTCGGGCGCTCGAAACTCGATTCGGCGGCGGACTCGCTGCGGGAGATCAACCCGGAAGTCTCCCTCGACCTTTACCCCGAGGCCTTCACCAGCGACAACGCCCGCGCCATCGCCGAGCCCTACGATCTCATCATCGACGGCACCGACAATTTCCAGACTCGCTACCTCAGCAACGATCTCGCTGTGCTCACCGGCAAGCCCAACGTCTACGGCTCCATCTTCCGTTTTGAGGGCCAGGTGTCGGTGTTCGCCCCCGGCCTCGGTGGTCCCTGTTATCGCTGCCTGTTTCCCGAGCCACCCGAGCCCGGCATGGTTCCCAGTTGCGCCGAGGGCGGTGTGCTTGGTGTGCTCCCCGGCATCGTCGGCTGTCTGCAGGCCAACGAGGCGATCAAGCTCATCCTCGGTCTGGGCGACCCACTGGTGGGGCGCCTGGTGCATTTTGATGCGCTGCGCATGCGCTTTCGCGAGTTCGAGTTGAAGCGCGATTCCGATTGCCCGGTGTGCGGGGAGAATCCCACCGTCACCGAGTTGATCGACTACGAGGAATTCTGCGGAGTCGGCCGCGGCGAGGTTGATGCCGAGGCCGATGGTATCCCGGAGATTACCGTGCAGCAACTACAGCAGCGCTTTGCCCAAAGCGAGCCCTTCGTGCTCGTCGATGTGCGCGAGCCGCAGGAGCACGCCATCTGCCGCCTGCCGGACGCAGTGCTCATACCTCTGGGGCAACTCGCCGAGCGCATGGCCGAGCTGGATCGCGACGCCGAGATCGTGGTGCATTGCAAGGCCGGTGTCCGCAGCGCCAAGGCCATCGAACTGCTGCTCGAGGGCGGCTACAAAAACGTCTGCCATGTCGCTGGCGGTATCAACGCCTGGTCCCGCGAGATCGATCCGTCGGTGCCTCTTTATTGACCTTGCCCTAACCCATGCCTGACTCATCTTCTCCTCTTTCACCGGAACTGCTCGCGCAGCTGCGCTGCCCGGAATCCCGGCAGCCGCTCGCTCTTGCCGACGAAGCGACCCTGGCGAGACTCCGCGAGGCTGCCGGTGACGCCGAACTCGAAGGCGCTCTGATCCGCGAGGACGGCACTCGCGCCTACCCGATTCGAGACGGCTTTCCCATCTTGCTCATCGCCGAGGCCATCGACCTGGCTCCCGCCTCCTGAGCTCCCGATCATGCCGGACCGCGCGAATCATCGCCCTCATCTCGCCTATGTGTTCGAGCGCTTTCCCTCGTTCACGCAGACCTTTTGCGTCCGCGAGATTCTCGAGCTGGAACGCCAGGGCCTGCGTCCGTTGCTGTTTTCCATTCGCGACACCCGTGACGAGGTGCCCCGGCATTTTCCCGACGAACTGTTCGACCGCGTCACCTTCCTGCCCGAGGCGAAGCAATTGGTCGAGGAGGTGAAGCAGCTCAAGGCCGCTGGCAAACTGCCGCAGTCCGTCGTGCTGACCTTGCGTCAGTGGAAGGAGAAGGCTGACCCGCGCGACAAGCAGCGCGTCTACGAGGCCGCCTGGATCGGGCAAAGACTCGATCAGGCCGGAGTGCGGCATGTGCATTCCCACTTCGCCGGCGTCGGCGCGCGCACCGCCTGGTGGCTGCGGTTTTTCCACGATGTCACCTACAGTTTCACCGGTCACGCCAACGATCTGTGGAGCAAGAGCGACCTGCCGCTGACTCTCGGCGACTTGATGCGCGACGCCGCTCTGGTCACCACGGTGAGCGACTACTCGGCCCGCGATCTGCGGCAGCGTTTCCCCCAATCCGCCGCCAAGGTGAAGCGCGTCTACAACGGGCTCGATCTGGTGCCCTTTCGCACCGCCGCCGAGCGCCGCGACGCGGACGCGGTGTGGAGCGGTGAGCGGCTCATTCTCAGCGTCGGTCGGCTCATTGAAAAAAAAGGCTACGACGATCTCATCCGCGCCTGCGGCCATCTGCGCGATGCCGGGGTGGGGGACTGGCGCTGCGTCATCGTCGGCGACGGCCCCATGGAGGATGAGTTGTGCGCGCTCATCGCCGAACTCGATCTCGTCGAGCGCGTCACCCTGGCCGGACCGAAATCGCAGGGCGAGATCATTGATCTGCTGGAGCAGACCGCCGTATTCGCTCTGCCCTGCGTGACCGAGGCTGACGGCGGCAAGGACAACCTCCCCACCGTCCTCATGGAGGCCATGGCGGCGCGGGTCGCCTGCGCCTCCACCATCCTCGCCGGAGTCCCCGAAATGGTCATCGAGGACTCGACCGGCCGCCTCGTGGCGGAGCGCCAGCCGAAGGCCTTCGCCGGAATTCTGAAAGACCTGCTGCAGTCACCCGAATCGACCGAGGAAATGGGAAAATCAGGTTATATCAGAGCCGAGCAAATGTTCGCCAAAGAAGTGACCGCCAATCAATTGCGGAAATACTTAGTAAGTCACGGGTTAGTGCGCTTCGATCCCGCTCTGGTGGCGGCGGATCCGGCGCTCGCCGGGGCCTACGCGCGGCAGTTTGGTAGGAGGTTTGCGCGGATTTTTCGCCGATCAAGGAGAGACCGGGCCGGGTGAGCCGCAATCAATCGTGCAACTTCTGCAGCGCTCCCTTGTAGTCGGCTCTGATGGTTTCGAAAGACAGGCATTCGTCGCCCCGCCGGATTAGGACGGTGATCGTTTCTTCTCCCTCTTTCTTCCGCACCGGAGG
>JAJRVQ010000027.1 GCA_024277255.1 Acidobacteriota bacterium
TGCGGGACGCGGGTCCGGTGGCGACGGTGGACCTGGTCGACCGCGGACTCGTGGTGGCCGCGCCCGAGGTATCGGACCGTCTGCGCCGCCGCCATCCCGGCCTCACCGACCTGGCGGCCACTGCTGGCGAGGTCGACAGGGTGCGGGTGCTGGTGCCCGAGATCACGGTTCTCCGCGGTGCAGACGCCAGCGTCGGCAGGTTGCAGGCGATCTGGGAGGACATCAGTGTGCTCTACTTCGCTTGCCACACGGTCCGCAGTCCCGAATCGCCGTACCGCACCTTCCTGCCGCTGAGTCCGGGGCCGGCCAACGGGTCGAGCCTGGGCACGCCGTACCTGGACATCGCCGGGATCCGGACCGCCGACCTCCAACGCTGTCGCCTGGTGGTGCTGGCCAGTTGCGCCAGCGGTGCGCCCTACGTTTCGGGGCGGGCCTCGGCGCCGAGCCTGGGCGACGCCTTTCTCGACGCCGGCTCGGGCGCGGTCCTGCAGACCCTCTGGCGCGTGCGCGACGACGAGGCGGCGCAGATTCCCACGCTGGTCCTGTTGCACTGGCGCGTTTCGGGTGAGGACCTGGTGACCGCACTGGCGGCGGCGCGGCGGGCGGTCATGACGGGACCCGATGGCCGGTTGCGACATCCGTTCGGATGGGCGGCGTACGTCCTAGAATTGCGGGATATCTGAAGCCGCCGATGAAGCGGGATTTGGCGGACTCCGCACCGGGAGCGATATTCTGTGCGGCGTTCCGTTCTGGTGAATATCGAGAGGTCCTTCATGCGCTTCGTGTCCATGCTCTGCGTGCTTGCTCTGGTCGTCGGCTGCGGCGGCGAATCGACGTCGACGGAAGCCGGTGGTCCCGGCCGTAGAAGCGCCGAACGGCCGCCGGTGCCGGTGGCCGTGGGCGAAGCCGTGGTCGGGTCCATCGCCAGCTACTACCGCGCCACTGCCAGCCTCGAGGCCGAGAAGAGCGCCGAGGTGCTGGCCCGCGCCGCCGGCGTCGTCGCCGAGATCCTGGCCGAAGAGGGCGACCGTGTGCCGGCCGGCGGCCCGCTGCTACGCATCGAGAACGATGAGTACGGCTATCGACTCGAACAGGCCAAGGCCCGCACAGCCCAGCTACGCGCCGCCTACGAACGTCTGGAGCAGATGCGCGACGAGGAGCTGGCCTCCGAAGCCGAGTACGAGACCGCTCGCGCGGATCTGGCCAGCGCCGAGGCTGACGAGGGCCTGGCGCGCCTCAATCTCTCCTACACCACGGTCACCGCCCCCTTCGCCGGCGTGGTGACCCAGCGTCTGGTCGACCCCGGCGTGAACGTGAGTCTGGGCACCCCGGTGTACACCCTGGTCGATGTCGAGCCGCTGCTCGCACGGGTGTATGTGCCGAGCCGCGAATTCCGTCAGCTCCAGGTGGACCAGGCGGTGCAACTCAGGCTGGACAGCGACCGCACCCGGCTCACCGGCCACATCAAGCTCATCAGCCCGATGATCGACCCCGCCAGCGGTACCATCAAGGTCACCGTCGAGGTTGCCGACTACCCCGCCGGGACCCGGCCGGGCGACTTCGCCGAGGTCCGCATCGTCACCGAATTGCGACCCGCGGCGTTGCTCGTACCGCGGTCGGCGGTGGTGACCGAGAAGGGCGAGACCGTGGTCTACGTGGCAGTGGGCGTGGAGAAGGTCACGGCCGAACGGCGCCAGGTGGAGGTGGGGTTCACCGACGAGGACCGCGCCGAGATCCTCGCCGGCGTGACCGCGGGCGAGCGCCTGGTGGTCAAGGGCCAGCGGTCGCTGAAGGACGGACAGGCGCTGCGCATACTCGAGGGTCCGGGCGCCGGGGAATCGCCGTCCGAAACGCCGGCTCCCCGGGCCGGGTGTGACGCCTGATGCGTGGCCTCATCGCCCTGTCGGTCCGCCGCCCCGTCTCGGTGCTGATGACCGCGCTGGCAGTGGTGGCCTTCGGCTGGGTCGGCCTGGGCCGGCTATCGGTCGAACTGCTGCCTGACATCAGCTACCCCTCCCTGGTGATCCAGACCGAGTTCCCCGACACCGCGCCCCAGGAAGTGGAGAACCTGGTGACCCGCCCCATCGAGGAAGTGGTGGGCGTGCTGCGCGGCCTGACCACCATCCACTCGGTGAGCCGGGCGGGTATCTCGGAGGTCACCCTGGAGTTCGACTGGGGCAGCGACATGGGCATGCTCTCGCTGGAGGTGCGCGAGAAACTCGACCGTCTCATCCTGCCCGAGGGTTCCCGCGACCCGCTGGTCCTGCGCTACGATCCCAGCCTCGACCCCATGGTGCGCCTGGCCTTTTCCGGCGAACAGGACCTCACTCTGTTGCGCCGCGTGGCCGACCGTCGCCTCAAGCCGGACCTCGAGACGGTGATCGGCATCGCCTCGGCCCAGATCAAGGGCGGCCTCGAGGAAGAGATCCAGGTGGCGGTGGACCAGGAACGGCTGGCCGCTCTCGGCATCCCCCTGAGCCGGGTGCGCGACGCCGTGGGGTCCGGCAACCTCAACCTGCCCGGCGGCGCCCTGCGCGGCCGCGACGAGCAGTTCCTCGTGCGGACCATCAACGAGTACGGAGATGTGGAGGAGATCGGCGACATCATCGTCAGCTATCTCGAGGGCAGGCGCGTCCGGGTGCGCGACGTGGCCGACGTCTACTGGGGCGCCAAGGAGCGCAAGGAGATCACGCGGGTCAACGGCCACGAGTCGGTGGAGATCGCCATCTACCGCGAGGGCGACGCCAACACCGTGAGCGTGGCGCGCCGGCTGCACGAGCGATTGGCGGAGTGGCGCGACGGCGACAAGCTACCGCCCGGCACCTCGCTGGACATCTTGTTCGACCAGTCGGTCTTCATCGCCCAGGCCATCGCCGAGGTGCGCAACGCGGCGCTCATCGGTGGTCTGCTCGCCGTGATCGTGCTCTTCCTGTTCCTGCGCCACCTGCGCTCCACGCTCATCATCGCCCTGTCGATCCCGCTCTCGGTGGTGGCCACGTTCATCGTGCTCTACCAGCTCGACATCTCGCTCAACCTCATGTCCCTCGGCGGTCTGACCCTGGGCATCGGCATGCTGGTGGACAACTCCATCGTGGTGCTCGAGTCCATCGCGCGGCGGCGCCAGCAGGGGCTCTCGCCGACCGCGGCCGCGGTGGAGGGCGCCAGCGAGGTGGGCGCCGCAGTCACCGCCTCGACGCTCACCACCGTGGCGGTCTTCCTGCCCATCATCTTCGTCGAGGGCATCGCGGGTCAGCTCTTCCGGGACCAGGCCCTCACGGTGACCTTCTCGCTGCTGGCCTCGCTGGTGGTGGCGGTCTCGCTCATTCCCATGCTCAGCGCGCTGGGGCGGCGCGAAGATGATGAAGTTACACGCACTGACGCCGCCGCCCCGGCCGCCGGCGACCGCGGCGAGCTGTTCACCCTCGGTCTGGTGAGCCGCTTCTACGACCGGGTCATCACCGGCGCCGTGACCCACCGTGTGGCGCCGTTGCTGGTGGCTGTGGCGCTTTTCTTGGCCAGTCTCTGGGGCGCCCGCACCCTGGGCCTGGAGTTGATTCCGGAATTGAGCGAGGGGGCGTTCTTCTTCGAGGTGCAGCTTCCCGAGGGCACGAGTCTCGAGGCCACCGACCGGGTGTTGACCGCCATGGAGGACACCGCGGCGGAGCAGGACGGCGTGGCGCTGGTGTTCGCCACCGTGGGCAGTCGCTCGGGCGCAGGCGGGGTGACCACCAACACCCGGGCCGAGAACCTGGGCCAGCTCAACATCGTGCTCGCCGACCGCGGCGACGACGCGCTGGAGCAGCACACCGCCGAGCATCTACGCGCTGCCTTCGCCGAGATCCCCGACCTGGAGACCAGGTTCGGCCGCCCGGCCTACTTCACCTTGAAGACGCCGGTGGAGGTGCAGCTCTTCGGTGAGGATCTCGAGCAACTCCGCGACCACTCCCTCGAGGTGGCGCGCCGCCTGGCGACCATCCCCGGCCTGGTGGACGTGCGTTCGAGCCTCGAGGCCGGCAACCCCGAGTTGCAGGTGATCTTCGACCGCGACCGGCTGGCGGCTCTGGGTCTGGATATGGCCACGCTCTCCCAGGCGCTGCAGGACCGGGTCCAGGGCGCCGTTCCCACCCGGTTCCGCGAGCAGGATCGCCAGATCGACATCCGCGTGCGCAACCGCGAGGCCGATCGCAAGAGCCTCGAGGATGTGCGCTCGCTGGTGGTGCCCGGCCCCGACGGCGAGCCGTTGCGGCTGGTCACCGTGGCGGACGTGCGGCTGGATCGAGGACCAGCCGAGGTCCATCGCCTGCAACAGCAGCGCGCGGCGGTGGTGTCGGCCAACCTCGAGGGTCGTAGCCTGGCCGCCGTGGTGCGAGATGTGCGTGACGTTCTGGACGCCACCGCGATGCCGGCTGGCATCACCAGCGAACTGGGCGGCCAGAACGAGGAGATGTAGGTGAGCTTCCGCAGCCTGCGTTTCGCCCTGGCGCTGGCGGTGTTCCTGGTCTACCTGGTGATGGCGGCCACTTTCGAGAGTCTGCTCCACCCGTTCATCGTGCTGTTCACGATTCCGCTGGCGCTGGTGGGCGTGGTGGCGGCGCTGCTGGCCACCGGGACCACCGTGACGGTGATCGTGCTCATGGGGGCGGTGATGCTGGTGGGTATCGTGGTGAACAACGCCATCGTGCTCATCGACACCATCAATCGTTATCGCCGCGGGGGCGTGGAGAAACGCGAGGCCGTGATCCGGGCGGGGCACGCGCGGCTGCGACCGATCCTCATGACCACCACCACCACGGTGCTGGGGCTGTTGCCCATGGCGTTGAGCTTCGGGCAGGGCAGCGAGTTGCGGTCGCCGCTGGCGATCACGGTGGCCGGCGGTCTGCTGCTGTCGACGTTGTTGACACTGGTGGTGATCCCGGCAGCCTACTCGCTGGTGCCGTCGCGGGTGAGGGTGGAGGGGGGGGAGTGATCGGGGGGCTACTGTGCGCTCCGAAGGTCGTTCATCGCCGCTGCGAGGTCGCGATCACGGTCGTATCCGCGGTCACGAATCAAGCCGATGGCGCGCTCGGCCTCGAGCCAATCAGCGGGATCCATTTCTCTCGCCAGAGCCACGAGATCGACCCGATCCTGCGGGCGCGAAACATCATCCCTCGCCAGGATCTTGAGCACGAACAGATGTCAGGCGCGTCACGAACGGCGCTCCCGCACGCGAAAACCCGAGATATCGGCGAGAGGGATTTCCTTGTCGCGGAGCCACTCTACCAGCAGACGCTCTGCCTCGTCCGACGCGAGACCGGGATGATCGCGACGCAGGGCCATGATCTTCATCTCGCAGCCAGCCTCGAACAGGTCGAACGTGGTTCGTAGACGTTGAATGGCAAGTTCACGAGGCGTGCCCAATGTGGTCCTCCGAGGGAATCGGCTCAGGATCGATTGTTACTGCCGAGCGTGGATCCGGGAGCGGGAGCCAACCGCCCGGCCATTTTTTTGCGCTCACCTCTCAGTCGATTCTACCACGCTGACCTGTTATGGGTCTACGCGCGAGCCGGGTTTCGTGGATAGAGTTCCTCTAGCGCCCAAGCACGAATTGAGTCTTGGGAGTCCCCCTCCTCCTATTTTGGTAGCCTGTAGAGCCGAAAAGTCTGTTTCAAAGCGCCACCTTCACCATCCTCCAATTCCTCAAACGTGAGCAACAGATCCTGGAATAGCACCATATTTTCAGTACCTCCCGTGATGCCTGTGAGACGGATTTCGCCAAGAGACTGTCCGGAGATATCGAACGCGGCGAAGACAGGATCCCCATCACGCCCAGGTTTTTGCAGCCAGATTTCGTTGTTGGCCACCGTGAACAGATGACGCAATGCTCGGCAGGACTCAGAGGCGACCATGGCTCCATCGGTTCTCTCGAGCAATCCTTGTTTGACGACCTCCGATTGTCGGGGAGGAGTCCAGTCACCTTCGATGCGAGCAATCATGTTCAGCCCGGCGTCATACAAGTCGACATTTGGCGTGTAGACATCAGTTTGGATTAAAACGGTCCCTCGGGGACCGGGTTCGATGCGGGGTGTCGTCCAGAGCGATTCCTCGTGGACGACCATTCCCTTGCGATATTTTTTGAGCGTCGCGGACTTTACAAATTTTTGGGCCAGAAACAGTCCGGAATCGTCAATTGTCGAAATACTGTATTTGAAGGCGGTTACTCCGTCGTCGGGTAACGTCCTAAAATTGCTGTAAAAGGAGCCGGGGTGCTCCTAGCCTGAAAGTGACAAGCCAACAGGCTGACCCGAGATGGGAGGAGACACCCCGATGAGCAAGATACCACCGTCCGAGCTGACGAAGAAAGCCCTGGATTCTCTCCTGGCCGAAGGCCTTGCCGATGAAGGAGATCCGCGTAGCGAGATGGTCCGCCTCAGCGTCCAGCACCTCGTCGAGCAGGCGCTCGAGGCCATCGTTCGCGATCTTCTGGGCCGAGGCTACTACGCACGGCGAGAGGGGGACCAGCCCGGCTCTCGCAATGGCTACCGCCGTCGACGGCTGAAGACCGCCGAGGGGGGCGTGGAGTTCTCGGTGCCCCAGGTCCGGGACATCTCCGGCGCAAGGATCAAGAAGCTCGCCGACCGGCTTCAGGGCCGGACCGAGGAGTTGGAGAGCCTGGCGGTGGAGATGTGGGCACGCGGCTGCAGCACGCGGGACATCGAGGCCATCTTCCGCGACGGCGACGGCAAGAGCCTGCTGTCCCGGACGGCGGTCTCGGAGGTCACCGAGACTCTGTGGCGGGAGTACGAGGAGTTCGCCACACGCGACCTGAGCGAGATCGAGCCGCTGTACCTGTTCGTCGACGGGATCGCCGAGAAGCTGCGTCCTGGCACCAAGCGGGAGGCCGTGCTGGCGGCCTGGGCGATCACCGGACAGGGCCGCAAGGTACTTGTCGGTCTGTCGCCGGGGACGAAGGAGTCGACGGACTGCTGCCGGGAGTTTTTCGAGGATCTGAAGCGCCGCGGCCTGGACGATCCGATCCTGGCTGTGACCGACGGGGCGCCGGGCTTGATCCGGGCGGTCGAGGAGTGCTTTCCCCGGAGCCTGCGCCAGCGGTGTCTGGCCCACCGGATGCGCAACATCCTGGCGAAGGTGCCCCAGGAGATCCAGGCGGAGTTCCGCCAGGCAGCGCAGGCGAGCTATCAGGCTCCGTCACCGCTGATGGCCGAGACGCTCAAGGATCATCTGGTACAGACGTACGAGGAGCGCTTTCCGTCTGCGGTGAAGTGCTTCCTGGAGGACTTCGGCGCCAGCGTCGCGCACCTGCGGTTGCCGCCTGCGCATCGGAAGGTGGCGCGGACGACGAACCTCCTGGAACGTCTGTTCCGGGAGGAGCGGCGACGTAGCCGGGCGGCCGGCATGATGTTCGGCTAGCGGCCGGTGCTGAAGATGATGTACGCGAGCCTGATCCGGGGCTCGGAGTCGTGGCGGGGGTTGCAGATCACGGAGTTCGAACGGAGGCAGCTGGAGGTTCTACGCGAACAGCTCGACGAGGCACACCGCAGGAAAAACGCGCCGGTCGTGGAGACCAAGCAGAGGCAGGGCAGCCCGGCTCGTGTTTACAGCAGAAATGGGACTTGACCATTTGCAATGAAATTGGTGTAATGGAAAAGCTTCGGGAAATTGTAGAAGGTCACGACACCTTGCTTGGCCGGGCTTTTGACCTAGTCATCCAATTACTGATTGCCGTTTCTTTGGTTTCGTTTTCGATTGAAACGCTTCCAGGTCTTAGTGAGTCGGTTCGGTCATTACTCCGTCATGTTGAAGTCGTAACCGTCATTGTGTTTTCGGTGGAGTATATCTTGCGCTTCGTTGTTGCACGGCGCCGTTTGCGGTTTGTTTTTAGTTTCTTCGGGTTGGTAGACCTTCTGGCTATTGTGCCATTCTATATCACAAGCGGGGTCGACCTCCGCGCAATACGTGTATTCAGACTCATGCGCTTGGTGCGCATTCTGAAAGTTGTTCGGTTCAACCGGGCAATACGTCGATTTGGTTTGGCGTTCTCCTCTATAAAAAACGAACTGGCCGTTTTCCTTACGGCTACAGCCTTCCTGCTCTATGTGACAGCTGAACCGCCCCGGCTTCTCCGGAGCCTCCGTTATGTGAGTCCCGCCGGCTCGGCCGGACTCCGCTGCTGTTTGTAGTATAGCGCCTCGAACTCCACAGGGGGGATGTTTCCGATCGGCTCAAGCAGCCGCCGGTTGTTGAA
>JAJRVQ010000028.1 GCA_024277255.1 Acidobacteriota bacterium
CCCTAAGAGGCTCGATAGCCTCCATGGAATCGCAAAGATAAAACGCAAACCGTCTGCCAGCCCGCTCAGCTCTGCCAGCCAGTGGAAAACAACAACCTGGATCTATCCTTAATGGACCGGGTTTCCGGCCGGACCTCTAGCGGCCCATGCCGCCCAAGCGCCCCCAGAAACCGGCCCAACCAGCCCCAGCCACCACCCCAGCTCCCCAGCCTGAGAGCCCCCGAGCCCGCCTCCTAAAGCGCGGCCCAGCTGCCCTCGCGGACGCCGAGGTCATCGCCCTTCTCCTCCGCGTGGGCGGACGCGAGAGTTCAGCCTTGGTACTCGCCCACGGCCTGCTCGACTCCCTCGGCGGGCTGAATGGCCTGCTGGGTGCCTCCGCCGGCCGACTCCAGCGGAAGGGCATCGGCGAAGCCAGATCCTCAGTCCTGATCGCCGCTCTTGAACTCGCTCGTCGCCTCGCCCGTCTCAAGGTACCGGAGCGCAAGCCTATGGATCGTCCTGGTTACGTCGCCGCCTACTTGGCCCTGCGCTACTTCTCGCCAGACCAGGAAGTGATCGGCGCCCTGTTCGTTGACAGCCGCAACCGCTTGATCGCCGACCGCGAGTTCTTCCGAGGCAGCATCAGCAATGCGACCTTCGAGCCGCGCCCGATTCTCAAAGAAGGGATGTTGCGCGGAGCGGCTGGGCTCATCTTGTTCCACACCCACCCCAGCGGCGATCCCACACCGAGCCCGCAGGATCGCACCGCCACTCGCCGACTTGAGGAGGCCGGAAAGATCGTTGGCGTGAAGCTCATCGACCACCTGATCGTCACCGGTCGCGGCCGGTGGCACTCGATGCGAGGTAATGGCGGGTGGTGAGCCGCGCCGCCCGTGCCTCGTTCCACTTCTTCCCGCTTCTTCCCGAAGGAACCCTATGGCTACCCCACCCCGCAAGCCCGTGAACATCCCGGCCCGCGTCGCGCAGGCCTTGCTGGCCGAGATCGCGAACGACCTCCTGACCATCGAGGAACGGTTGCACGCCGTGCGCGATGGCCTCCCCCGCTCACCCCACGCAGAGGCAATGTTCGAGGGCCACCGGACGCTGGACCTCCCCACCATCCTGCTGAGTCTCGTCGAGTGTGCCCAGGCGGACCAAATCCGGCCGGCGATCAAGGCCCTGCAAGAGGCCGCGCGGCTCACCGATCAATCCTGACGGAAATCTCGCTCACCTGGTTGACCAACTGGCGCGTCCACTCATAGAAGTGCCATCCACACCGCACCGGGCACCACCGCCCGAGCGACACAGACCGTAGGAGGTCCACCATGAGCACCAGCACTTTCCAATTCTTCGAGGGTACCGACACCGAGAGCACCGCCGTAGCCAAGATCACCGTTCGCCGGGGAGGCATCCTGGTGCTGACTCAGAAGGCCGTCGAGATGCTGGGTGAGGGAGTGACCCACGTTCAAGTGGGATTCGACGCTAAGAGCCGAGCGATCGGCTTGCGGGGCGCCGAGCCGGGTACCCGAGGCTGCTACCGGTTGCGACAACAAGGCAAGAGCGTCTCCCGGCTGGTCGATGGCAAGCGGGTCTTCGCACACCACGCGCTGAAGGCGGACAAGGCTCGCAGCTTCCCGGCGCAAGAGTTCGGCGATGGCGTGATTGGGTTCACCTTCCCTGAGCCGGAGGCACCGGCCGAAGAACCGGCGAAGGCACCGGCCCGCGCAAGGACCGCCAAGAAGTGAACGGCGACAGCACACGACAGAGACGAGGGCGGTCCTACGGGGCCGCCTTCGCTGCTTTCAGACCTCAACCTCAACAACCAAGAAGGGAGACACCGCATGCCACCGACCGACCGCCGACAGCGCAACCTCTACGAGCGGAATTATGCCCGCATCGAGACGCTACTCGGCCAACCGCCCTCTCAGCTCCAACCAGAAACCGCTCACCGTTTCCGCGCCCCCGGCTTCATGGATCTCGTCGTCGAAGTGCTACCGCCCTGCCAAGAAACCGGTGGTCTGGTGCTTTCGCTGGCCCACTACTTCGAGCAACACGGCGACCTCTGCCAAGATCCTGAAATGACCGTGCGCCTGTTCCCGCCTGGCTCGACGGCTTTCCTTCAATACACACCTTCAACCGATCCCAAACACGGCCGCGCCGAAGCGTTGAGCTTCCAACAGGCGCTGCCGCCCATCTACCAAGAGGTCTACCCAGAGCCAGGCCGCGTCCGCCCCCGGCTGCGTATGGATCTCAACCGGTTCCTCGGGCAGTGGCTTCGCAACCTTGAAGAGCAGGGCCATCAGCCAGTCGAGATTGAGGGCAGCACCGCAGGCTGAGGTCACGCCAGGGCGGAGTGCGAAAAAAGGGGGCGTGCCGTGGGATCTCATGGCGGGCCCCATGAGGCCCGACCACCGGCTCAGGTGGTGATCCATCCCCAATCCCACCAAGGCCCCTCCCAGGGCCCTTCCAGCCCCTGAGACCAGCCGATTCCGCCCTGCCGCCGCCCTCCCCACTTGGGTGCCCGGAGCGCCGTCAACTTCACCGCGAAAAAGTCCGAGATTTCCGTCGTGGACTGGTTGACCACCCGCCGCGTCCACGAATAGAAGTGGCTCCACCGGCAAAACACAGCCCACAAACCGCCGGAAAAAGGAGACCCCAATGCACGATCTCGACCCCGCCGACCTCATTCGATTCGCCAACCGCTGGGCCGGACTCGGAGACTCCGTAGCCGAACAAGTCCAACAAGTCGTCGACAATCCCGCCTGCGGCAGCTGCTGGAACGAAGGCACCGAGCACGGAGTCAACCCCACCGCAATCCGAATCGCCCAAGAACGCCTCGAAGGGCTGAACGAAGCACTCGATGAGGCCCTCGCCGACTTCCTCGATTCCGTGGACCGCTGAAATGGCAGCGACGACACCCGGCCCCGCTCAGCTCTACATGGACAACCTCTCCGCTGGCAGCCAAGGCATGCGCCAGAGCCTCGAAGCCATCGCCACCATCCTCGACCCGCACGAGAACGCCAACACCTTCCCCTGGCACCAAGTCACCTACGGCGACAGCATGGCCGTCCGCTTGACGCTGGTGAAGCGCTACAAACCCTCGACGGTCAACAAGATGCTTTCCGCCCTGCGCGGCGTGCTCAAACAAGCCTGGCGCCTCGGCCTCTTCGACGCCGACGCTTACCACCGAGCCGCCGATGTCGAGAACGTCCGCGCGTCAACGCTGCTGAGCGGGCGGGCGCTGACGGCCGAGGAGATTCGCCGGTTATTCCAAGTCTGCACTGACGACCACTCGGCCAAGGGCGCCCGCGACGCGGCCATTTTAGCCATCTTCTACGGCTGCGGCCTCCGGCGCACGGAGTTGACTCGGCTCACCGTCGACGACTTCGACTTGGCCGACTGCTCAATCCTCGTCAACGGCAAGTGCCGCAAGCAGCGCACCGTCTACCTGAACGAGAGCGGCTGCGGGCTGGTCAACGAATGGCTGGAGCACCGAGGCACCGCCGACGGTCCGCTCTTCTGTCCCATCAGCCAAGCGGGCGAAGTGCGAGTCTCACCGCTGCGTGGTGAATCGGTCGCCTACATCCTCCGGCGGCGGCAGGAAGAGGCGGGGATTGAGCCCTTCTCGCCGCACGATCTCCGGCGGACCTTCGTGACCACGCTGCTCGATGCGGGTGAGGATGTGTTGACCGTGCAGCGGTTGGCGGGGCACGCCGATGTGGCTACGACAGCTCGGTACGACCGGCGAGGTGAGGGGGCGAAGCGGCGGGCGGTTCAGAGTCTTGCGATTCCCTGCCTGAGTTGACTCCCTCCCTGCACTCCAGCCGTTCTCTCCACCCCTGACCGCCTCTGACCCAAGCCCAGCCTGCGGGCTCAAGCGTTGAGGGCCTTCCACGGCCCTTCCAGGCCCTCTGGCCGGTCGTTTCGGGCCGCTGCCAGCTCGTCAGATGGCCTTCGGCTCGGGTCGCTGCGATGGAGTATGTGGGTTCTGGTAGGCAGCCTGCAGAGATTGTCACAGAAGGTCTATAGCTCGGCCCTCTCCAGAGTCGCCAAAGACTCTGATCTGCCCAGCAGATCATGATTGAACCGTATGCCTACAGTAGTATCCACCCCCGACTTCAGGGCGAAGCCAAGAGTGCGGGATAACAGACCCTCCGACCAATTTCGTGAAACTCGAACACACGGACTTCAATCTCGACCGCATTTGTCTCCGGCTCGGGTAGTGAGTCCGGGAGCGCAAGCAGCGCTGTTTCCACCTGGTCTCTCGGGAGCTTCGAGAGCGAAAGGATCGCTCGGCGCCACCTGGACGCCACTGGGGGACGATCAGGGCCAAAGCACTCCTCGGGGATACTCACTCTGACTCCGCCGCAGACCCCTACCGCTTTCGAACTCGGAAACCGGTCGAGGTAGACAGGAATCAATCCGCGCTCAAACCCGATCCGGAGGTCAGTCAAGAAGGGATCGCGCGAGGTATACCGCGGTGTCGGAAGCCAGACCGCTTTGAGCGCCGCCAGATCGCTCGTTGGGCGCTCGACCAAAAGCTCAATAGCTGCGGGAGGCAGCTTGGCAGCGGCCAACGCCATGATGTGGCCCTTGTTATCTGCTGCAGACTCCACCTCGACCATAGTGTAGGGCGGGAGCATGGTCACTGGACCAACCAAGCGAATCTTTGGAGGTTCGTCATCTGCATCCCCGGAGTACGCCGCCCTAGCAGCAGAAACCTCGTCCTTCTTGAGGAAGAGGAAGGGGAAGCTCGCCGGGAATTTCCACTCGGGAGGGATAGGGAAAATCGAGACCTCCGCCAGAGTGGCTGGCTCCTCCGAACTCGACATGAGGAAGTAATCTGCAAGATGGCGGAACTTTGTCGAGAAGGCAAGGAAGTCCGACACCTCGTCGGTGACGACCATGAGCGACAGGTCTGGTCCCGACCGGACCAGCGCCAGCAACTCGGTCTTGCAGGCAAACAACCAGAACGACAGATATGCCACGGGATACTCCGGGCGGTAGCTGAGAAGTTGATTCAGGCTGTCAAGGAGCTGCGGGAGCGAGCGCGTCGGAGCCTGAGCAACCTGCACCTCGCTCTCGATGTCGGAACGATTCATGGCGATCACCGAGAGATGATCCTTGAACTTGTGACGGTTGCAGATCGCTTCGGCCTCCTCCAGGAGCTTGAGGGCGCCGTCGAAATCTCGCCGAAAGCGTAGGGTCGCCGCGAGGTTGATACGAGTGGCTGCTGAGAGGTCGTGAAAGGAAGTCCCCTCAACGCGGGCGAGGACTTGCCGGTATGCCTCGGTCTCGTCCTCAACCTTCCCCTCCGCTCGATACAGCTCGGCCAGTGAGCCGTAGTAGTTTGCAAGGCCGAAGACGTGGCCGGTCTTCTCGAAGATTTCTCCCGCCCTGTGGAGCCACGCCTTCGCTTCAGCGACCTCACCTACCTCCTGATACAGGGAGCTGAGTCGCCCCATAAGGTAGCCGCGAGTCTTCGGGGACTGCGCAGCTCGAAGCTCCTTCTTCGTGAGATCGATAGCTTGATGGAAGAGATCCCGTCTTGATTCGTCTTCGGATGATGTGAAGGAGCGGGCTTCGTCGAGGAGGCAGTCCGCCAGCTGCCGATCGAGTCCTTCCCGTTCTGCAAGCGCACGGGCTTGACTCGATAGATCGCGAGCTTGCTCGTCGACGCGGACAGCTTCGTCAATCGCCGAGTTGACCTCACCCATCTGTGCCGAGGCGTGAGCCATGATCTCGTCGCGCTGGTCCTCGGGTGCTTCCTCTGAGAGCTTGCGTAGCGCTCGGGCGGCGTCCGATCGAGCTTTCTTTGCTTTCCACTCGCGGAGCAACCTGGCAGATAGACGAAGGTAATGGGCCTGGTCAGCTGGCAGCTGTGCTTCCTCAGCAGAGGCCGCCGCTCCAAGCATTGCTTGCAGTGCCTCTTCCCACCTCTCGTGAGTTGCATAGAGTCGACCGATGTTCTCAAGGGCTCGGCCTGTCCAGAGGAGGTTCTTGGTGGCGCCGAAGTGCTCCAGGGCTCGACGGAAGGAATCAAAGCCCTTCTCCCAGTCCGCATTCGTGCAGTGGACTTCGCCGCTCAGGAGGAGGCCTCGACCTGCATGGAGCTGATCGCCGGAGAGTCGATGCTGCTCCTCTGCTCTTTCATATAGGGCGAGTGCTCCCTCCGGGTCACCGCGGTCCCTGCAAAGGAGTGCCTTGTTGATGTAACACACAGACAACATGTGTGCATTGTCTTTCTTCCGTCTTGCCGAAGAAGGAGAGAGGCCGCGCTGGAGGAGTATGCGTAGTGCCTCGTCCAAGCTGTCAACCGCGAGGTCGTACTGGCCAAGAGTCTTTTGAAGGAGGCTCCTTGAGATCAGCGAAGCGGCGAGGTCGCCATCCTTCTTGGTGACTCTCGCCGCATCAAGAGCCGCGTGGATGGTCGCGTTCGCCTCATCCAGACGCCCGGAATAGAGCAGCATGTCTCCAAGCCCGTGGAGCACATCGTGTCGGAGCGCGAGGTCTTCTGCGGGGACGATCTCTAGTGCTTCTCGGAAATGTCGCTCAGCTCCAGCGAAGTCTTCACGGGCTTCGTAGAGCGCGCGCGCAAGGTGACACCGCAGCTTTACCTCGGCTACTTCATTGCCTTGAGGGACCAGGGCGGCCAGCGCGGCATCGAGGATCGGAATTGCAGAGGAATGGTCACCGGCGTTCGTGTACTCCTTGGCTGCATCAAGGGCGTCTCTTGTCTCGGTCGGAAGGTCAACTTCAGAGTCGCCGTGAGGACTTGGAGCGTCTGGCTCCTTGCGGATGAAATCTTCTACTAGCCTTCGGTATTCTTGACTCTGCCCAGAGGGCAGCGAGTAGCAAACAAATGAACGCAGCATGCGAGGTACATGAGCGGTTCTGCTTGCCCCTTCCGGCAGGATTGCTCGGCAAACGCGTTGATAGAGAAAGTTTCCCTCGTAGAGTCGTTGTTGGATGATTGCGCCTTCCCACTTCACTCCTTGCCCCGTACCAATGGAAGCTTCTCCTATAAAGCGTGAGTAGTAGGAAGGACTGAAGACGAGAAGAATCCTGTTCGCCCATTCGATTTGCTCTGCCATCCAGTTGGGCAGATGACCCGGATCAGGCTCGTACTGGTCAATCATGCACGCGATATCAGGCTCATCATTCAGCATGTCCGCAAGACGCCGTACGGTCTCCTTGTGTTCATCGCTATCCCAGGAATAGCTGATGAACACCCGGCAGGGCCTGTCGCGCTCGATCTTGCGGGCCTGCCTAGTGTCTGGTGCCATGGAGAGCCTGCACACTCAGAGCCCAAGATTCCGACGGCGTGCCTCTAGCCGGATCATAGAGAGAGTGAATGATCTTCACTGCCTAGGACTCCGATACTCACAAGCAGCCACACTAGTGGGCGCCCCACCACCGCAAGGTTGCATGTGAGGTCATATCTCTGCGAAGTCATCGGCTGAAGGAGCCCTCTCAGCAAGCCAATCGTAGGCAAAGACCTGCATCTGGGCCGCTGGTACGTCCTTAGCCCCGATGAAGCCGTCGCCTGGAATTCCATCCTCCACGTTAACTACAAGAGCTGTCAGAGGAGGGAGAGTCCGCGCCATGCAATACCGCTGCACCGGCTCAAGGAATCCACCGATCGCTACCGGAGGCGCACCCACAGCCTTCGCGAGCAAACCGTAGCTGAGAATCTGGCGGTTTCTAGCGGCGAGGACCAGTATTGCCCACATTTGCATCGCACGCTGATTGACGTTCACCTGCTTTTCCCCTTCCATCAGTTCACTCGGCTGCTGGCCGGACGGCCTTGACCCCATGAGCGTCTAGCTAAATGAGCATTACTTCTGACTTGCTGCGATGCTAGCACGCCAGGTGGCGTAAATGGACTCAGCGCCTCGGGCCAGCTTCGCAGCGACCGACCGGCGTTCCCTGCCTCCGGTAGGTAAGGCGGCGAAGTGCCAAGCGGTAAGGCACGACGACGTTGCGCCGGCTGGTCAGTCGCGCGAGACCGGAAGCCCCTGTCGCTCCTTAACTAGCTTTCTGCCCACTAGCACCGTAGGCTTTCCCCGGGGCAACCGGCTTTCCCGCTCGTGCCAGGGAGGGATGACCACTTCGTTCAAGGTTGCCCCGTTGGTCAGCGCCTCCAGCTGCTCCCTGGACAAGGAGCCGAGGTCGACCGTCTCGTGCCGCAGGTCAGCTCGGTCTCGCTGGCCGAGAAGCTGTTTCCCGAGCCAGATCAGCATGGTCGGATGCCCCGCCATCGCAAGTTCTATCTGCTTTCGCCGGAGCGATGCATTCAACATGGCGCGTCCCTTGTTATAGGCCTTGGAAAAATCGCTGTCGCGATTCGCCATTCTGTGCTCAATCGTGCTCTGGCTCGCGGGCAAGAGGTGCGCCATTTCGGAGGCGGTGGCACCGATGCGGCCGAGGCCCTCGACCATAGATAGGTCGAAGTCGATCCGGGGACGGCCTACCTTGCGGGCCTTAGGCATGGGTAAAATCTTGGAGCGGCCGGGTCGGAGTCGCACCGCCCTCTCCCGGCTGGAAACCGGGTGTGTCACTCGTGTCACTTCGACCGCGTTTTGGATACGGCTGCGCGATTTTTCTTAGCGCTGTGCCTATTCCGACGAATCCGACCGCTCAATCCGATGGAATCCGGCCACGGGTCGGAGCGCAGCGACGCGGGTGCTTTCCTCAGTTGAAGGTGTCCGCTTTGACGGTGGTTCGAGGCCTCCTTTCTTCTTGTGCAGTGTA
>JAJRVQ010000029.1 GCA_024277255.1 Acidobacteriota bacterium
AGTTGGGGATCGATGGCGACAAGCTCAACGTGCGCGGTGGCGCGGTGGCCCTGGGTCACCCGATCGGCTGCTCCGGGGCACGAATTCTGGTGACTTTGATCCACGCCCTGCGCGAACGGGGCGAACGCTACGGTTGCGCGGCGATCTGCCTCGGTGGCGGTGAGGCGACGGCGATGATCGTGGAGCGCCTGTGAGGCTTGCCCTGCTGCTGTTCGCCGCGGCGCTGAGCGCCGGTGTTCCCGCCGCGGCGAGCGATGATCCACCGCTGCCCGACTGGGTGCCCGCCGCGGTGGAGGCGGTGGTCGGCTTCGAGTTGGCGGTCGCGTCGCCGCTTCCCGCAGAGCTGAGCGATGTGCTGGCGAGCGTGCAGCCGCCGCAGCTCACCGCCGAGCAGCGCCGCAGCCGCCGGGAGCGGTTGCGCCAAGAGGCGGAGAAGAAGAAAGAGGCCGAAAGGAAGGTCGATCCCAACCGTTCCACCTTCGAGTTTCCACTACCCGAGACGCGCGGCGGCGGCACGGTGCGCGGAAACGCGGTGGAGGTCAATGCCCAGCAGGGGCAACAGATCGTCCTTTCAGGCGGCGTCGAGTTGGCCTACCAGGATGTGCACATCGAAGCGGAGCGGATCGAACTCGACATTGAAAACAACAGTCTGGTGGCGCGCGGCGGAGTGATCCTCGATCAGGGGCCACGGCGGTTGAGCGGCGACTCCGCGACCTTCGATCTCACCTCCAAGACCGGCACGCTGACCAATGCCTCCGCATACCTCGAACCCGATTTTTACTTCTCCGGCGCGGAGATCTCCAAGGTGGGCGAGGACCGCTACACGGTGGTCGATGGCATTTTTACTTCGTGTGACCAGGATGTTCCCGGTTGGAGTTTCAAGGTTCGCCGGGCGCGGGTGGATGTCGGCGGGTATGCCCACATTCGCGGAGCCTCATTCCGGGTCAAGAAGACTCCGGTGCTCTACTTTCCCTACATCCTGTGGCCGGCCAAGCTCGACCGAGCCTCCGGCTTCCTGGTGGCCCAGCCGGGCTACTCGACCCGCCGCGGTGCATCGCTTTCGGCCGCCTACTATCAGACCCTCGGTCGCAGCGCCGACACGACGATCTTCACCGACCTCTACAGCAAGGGGTTCATCGGGATCGGTGACGAGTTCCGCTACGCACTTTCGGAAGGCAGTTCCGGCATCTTCGAGGGCTACGCCATCCGCGACTCCGATGACCACAAGTGGCGGTGGAAACTCAACCTGAACCACGTTTCCGAAGATCTTCCCTACGGCCTGCGTGGAGTGCTCACTTACAGCGACTTGTCGGACTTCCGCTACTTCGAGGAGTTCGAGCGCGATTTCAACCGCGCTACTCTGCGCCAGATCCACTCGCGCGGTTTCTTGAGTGGCAACTGGGGTACCCATTCGCTCAACCTCCAGGTGGACAGCCAAGAGACGCTGATCGCCTTCGACGACCCGGCCACCGAGCCCGACGAGGGTCGCGAAGTGACCTTGCGCAGCTTGCCCGAGGTGGAATACCGGCTGCGCTCGACCCAGATTGGATCGCTGCCTCTCTACCTCGAAGCCGACGCTTCGCTGGCGCTGCTCGATGTCGAACGCTCAGCGACCTACGACGGCAGCTTCGGCCGGGTGGATCTCTTTCCCAGTATCGAATTGCCGATCAAGACCTGGCCCTGGCTCTCGCTGTCGTTGACCGGCGGCTATCGGTTCACCTGGTACGAGGACAGCCTGTGCAACCGCGATGTTGACGGCACCGGCGCCTCGCTGGGTGGCGGTGAGCCCTGTGTCGACAACGTGCAGCGCTTCACCGGCGACAGCTTCGAACGCTCGACGCCGGTGATTACCGCCGATATTTTCGGTCCCTCCTTCTCGCGCATCTATGACAAGAAGATCGGTGACTTCGGCAAGTTCAAACACATCATCGCGCCGCGCATCACCTACGGCTTTGTCGATCTCGACGACGAGGATCTCAGCCGGATTCCGCTCTACGACGAGCGAGACTCGCTGCGGTCCCGCAACTCGATGCGCGTCGCCCTGATCAACAAGGTCCTGGGCAAACCGGCGGAGATCGTTGAGGAGGAGGAAGAGAGCGGAAAGCCGGCCGAGACCGCCGCAGAGGATTCATCAGCCGAGGAATCTGGCGACAAGGTCGAGAGTGCCGATGCCGACGGCGAGGAAGGCGACGGTGCGCCCGCCAAGCCCGCCAAGAAGAAGAAAAAGAGCAACGGCAGCTCGCGCGAGGTCCTTTCATTCGAGCTGGCCCAGTCCTTCAGCTTCGACGACCAACAGCCCCTACAACGCGGCGACGGTCGCACCGACAAGGCGGGGCCGCTGTCGGCTCTCTTGCGTTTCAATCCGACCGATGGCACCAGCCTCAAGGTCGAGGTCTTTTACAGCACGCTGTTTTCCCGCGTGACTTCGACCACGCTATCCGGTACCTACCTGTTACCGCGCGACAACCTGGTGGGGTTGACCTACGTCAACCGGGTCAACGCCGTCAACGGCGCGACCCAGAGCGATCAGATCCGGCTGTGGACGGGGCTCAACTTGATCCCCAAGAAGCTCAAGGTTCAGGCGCAGATCAACTACGACCTCAAGGAAAGCACGCTGCAACAGCAGCGGTACATGCTGCACTACACGGGAAGCTGCTACGGTATACAGCTTGAATTTCGCGATGCCCAGTTCAATGCTCTCAGCGGAGAACGCGACCAGGACTATCGCATCGCGATCACCCTCAAGAACGTTGGCACATTCCTCGATCTTTCGGGCCGGGTTTCGGGCAGCGGCGGCTTCTGAGCGGATCCCGCCGCGCCGCGCCCTCACTCACCCTCCCGACCTACCGTCAAAGGCGACTCGATGATGAAAGCCCTTATTCTGTCCGGCGGCAAAGGTACGCGCCTGCGCCCGTTGACCTACACGTCGGCCAAGCAGCTGGTGCCGGTGGCCAACAAGCCGGTGCTCTTCTACGGCATCGAGTCGGTGGTAGCCGCCGGGATCACCGAGGTCGGCATCATCGTTGGCGATACGCAAGAGGAGATTCGTGCCGCGGTGGGCGATGGCTCTCAGTTCGGTGCCAAGGTGACCTATATCCCTCAAGATGCGCCCCTGGGGCTGGCCCACGCGGTGCTGATCGCCGAAGAGTTCATCGGCGAGGATTCCTTCGTCATGTACCTCGGCGACAACATGATCGCGGGCGGGATCACCGGCTTGGTCAACGAGTATTTGGAACTGGGCTGCAACTCGGAGATCCTCCTGGCCGAAGTTCCCAACCCGCAGCAGTTCGGCGTTGCGGAGCTGACCGAGGAGGGGCAGATTCAGCGGCTAGTCGAAAAGCCCGAAGAGCCGCGCAGCAACCTGGCTCTGGTCGGCGTCTACATGTTCGACTCGACCATCTTCGAGTCGGTCAAGCGGATCCAACCCTCGGCGCGCGGTGAACTGGAGATCACCGACGCCATCCAGGATCTGATCGATCGCGGCCTCTCCGTCCACCCGCACGTGGTGCGCGGTTGGTGGAAAGACACCGGCAAGCTCGAAGATATGCTGGAGGCCAACCGGATCATCCTGGAGACACTCGACGTTCGGCGCTCGGATCACCAACACCGCTATCCCGGTTGTCAACTGGAAGGGCGGGTCGAGATCGGCGAGGGAACCGAGATCGTCGATTCGGTGATTCGCGGTCCGGTGGTGATCGGTGCGGGTAGCCGCATCGAGCAGGCCTTCGTCGGCCCGTACACCTCGATCGGCGACGGCTGTACTCTGATCGGCTGTGAGCTGGAGAACTCGATCATCCTCGAGGGCAGCGAGATTTGCCGTGTTCCGCGACGGATCGACGGCTCGCTGATCGGTCGCAATGCCCGTATCGTGGCCACCGATCGCAAGCCCAAGGCCCACCGCTTCATGCTCGGTGACAACTGCGAAGTTGAGATCTCCTGAGCGCTTCCCGGCTCTTGTGACCATGCGTAGCTTGATTCTTGGCGGTGAAGGGATGCTCGGCCGAGCCTTGGTGGCAGAGGCTCGCCGGCGCGGCTTCGCGGCGCTGGCCTTGTCGCGGGCGGTCGCCGACATCACTGATGCGGAGCGCCTCTCCTATTGGGTGGAGAGTTGGCGTCCGGAGATGGTGTTCAACTGCGCCGCCTACACCCAAGTTGACGACTGCGAGGAGCGGCGTGACCATGCCTTCGCGATCAACGGTGCGGCGGTGGCCCACGTCGCGGCCGCGGCGCAGCAGGTGGGAGCTAGCCTGGTCCACATCTCGACCGACTACGTCTTCGCCGGCACGGCGAGTGAGCCCTACCCTGAAGAGGCCGCCACCGCGCCGGCCACCGTCTACGGAGAGAGCAAGCTGGCGGGCGAAGCCCTCGCCCTGGCCTACGAAGGGGCGCTGGTGGTGCGGGCCAGTTGGCTGTTCGGTCCCGGCGGAGCGAACTTCGCCGCCACCATCCTGCGGCTGATCGATCGCGGTGATGCCACGTTGCGTGTGGTGGACGATCAGGTAGGCTCACCGACCTACACACCCTACTTGGCGGCGGCGCTCCTCGACCTGGCGGCGGTCGGTGCCACGGGGCTGGTCCACTATCGCAATCGCGAACCGGTTTCGTGGCACGGCTTCGCCAGCGAGATCGCTCGCCGCGTCGCACCCCAACTGGAGGTGGCTCCGGTCTCGACTTCGGAGTTTCCCCGGCCTGCGCCACGTCCCGCCTATTCGGTGCTCGATGTCGGGCGCTGCGAACGGCTGCTGGGGCGACCGGTGGCACGCTGGATGGACGGTTTGGACGACTATTTGAAACGACTCAATAGAGAGACTTGACATAGATCGGCGCCTCTTCCCACCCTGGTCAGGGAGGAGGACGGCGCCATGGGAGAAGGTAGAGATATGAGTGAGCGACGCGCCCTGATTACCGGAGTTACCGGCTTCGCCGGTTCGCACCTGGCGGACTATTTGTTGGCCGATCACCCGGAGGTGAAAGTCTTTGGCACCTACCGCTGGCGTAGCCGGCGCGAGAACATCGATCACCTCGGCGGCTCCATTGAGTTGATCGAAGCCGATCTACGCGACTACACTGCAACGCGGCGACTGCTGGAGCGCACCCGGCCGGAGATGATCTTCCATCTGGCGGCGCAGAGTTTCGTGCCGTCGAGCTGGACGGCGCCGGACGAAACCCTGACCACCAACATCCGCGCGCAGACCAACCTCTTCGAGACGGTGCGCGAACTGGGCCTCGACCCGACGATCCAGATCGCCTGTTCGAGCGAGGAGTACGGTCTGGTCAAGCCGGAAGAGACGCCGATCAAAGAGACCAACCCCTTGCGGCCACTGTCGCCCTACGCGGTGTCGAAGGTCACCCAGGACTTCCTCGGCTATCAGTATCATCAGAGCTATGGCTTGAAAGTGATTCGCACTCGGGGCTTCAACCATACCGGTCCGCGGCGCGGTGATGTCTTCGTGACCTCGAACTTCGCCAAGCAGATCGCCGAGATCGAGGCGGGCCTCAACGAGCCGGTGATTCGCGTCGGCAACCTGGATGCGGTGCGTGACTTCACCGACGTGCGCGACATGGTGCGCGCCTACTGGCTAGCGGTCAACAAGGCGAAGCCGGGCGAGGTCTACAACATCGCCAGCGGCAACGGCATCACCATTCGCGAATTGCTCGACCGCTTGTTGGCGCTGTCGAGCGCCGAGGTGAAGATCGAGACCGACCCCGAGCGGCTGCGCCCCTCGGATGTCGAGATCCTGGTCGGCGACTCCTCGAAGTTCCGCGCCGACACCGGCTGGGAGCCGCGGATTCCCTTCGAGCAGACGTTGAGCGACATCCTCGCCTACTGGCGCGAACAGCTAGCGGGTCGCAGATCCTAGCCTTGCGGTCCAGTCGAACGTCAGGTCGGGAGAGATAAAGTCTGGGGGAGGCTGAGGCGATGAAAATCTTCGTAACCGGCATCAGCGGCTTCGTCGGTGGCCGGCTGACCCGTCACCTGTTGGCGCGTGGTGATCAGGTGTGGGGGAGTTACGCCGGCCAACCGCCGCAGATCCCCGGTGTCGAGTGTTTCGCGGTCGATATCGTCGAGGCCGACGCCATGCGCCGGATCATCGATCGAACCGACCCCGACGCGATCATTCATCTTGCCGGCCTGTCGCATGTTGGCGCCTCCTGGGACGACCAGGCTTCCTACTTCCGGGTCAACGTCTTGGGCACCGAAAGGCTGCTCGATGCCGCCGAAGGGCGAACCGTGATCTTCGCCTCCAGCTCGGAGGTCTACGGCCTGGTGCCGGAGGACGAGCAACCGATCGCCGAGTCGAGCCCGCTTCGCCCGCTCAACCCCTACGCCATGACCAAGGCGGCCGCCGAACGGTTGGCGGTGGGCCGCGGTGCGGTGGTGGCGCGTGCCTTCAACATGATCGGACCGGGGCAGGCCCCCAAGTTCGCCCTCCCGGCCTTCGCCTCGCAGCTGGTTGCGATCGCGGCGGGACGAGCCGATCCGGTGGTCAAGACGGGGAATCTTTCGGCTCGCCGCGACCTGGTTCACGTCGACGACGGCGCCCGCGCCTATCGTTTATTGGTGAAGAAGGGCGAGCCGGGTGAGGCCTACAATATTGCCTCCGGCAGAGCCTACTCGATCGCCGAGGCGCTCGATCAGCTGATCGCTGTCTCTGGCGTCGAGGCGCGCATCGTCTCCGAGGCCGGCCGCTTGCGGCCGACCGATTTGCCTCTGCTGTGCGGTGATCCAAGTCGGTTGGAAGCACTCGGTTGGAAGCGGGAAAAGACGGTTGCCGATGCCTTGAGCGACCTCTGGCGATCGGTGCAGGGTAGCAGCTCGGGAGGGGTGGCTTGAGCCTCTCGCGCGGCGAACTGCTGCGCAAGATCGTCCACATGGCGGTCGGTCTGATCGCGTTCAGTCTGCGCTACCTCACCGTGCCGCAGGCGGCGGCGATGGCTCTGGGGGCAGTCCTGTTCAACCTCTTCCTCTTGCCGCGGCTCGGCGGCAAGCGGCTGTGGCGCGCCGGCGAGGCGGCAAGCGGTCGCTCGCTCGGCATCGTCTTCTATCCCGTTGCCGTTCTCTTGCTGATCCTCCTCTTTCACCGCCGTCTCGAAGTCGCCGCGGCGGTGTGGGCCATCCTGGCCTTCGGCGACGGCATGGCCTCGCTCGTCGGTATGACCCTGGGCAAGGCCAAGCTGCCGTGGAACGGGGAGAAGAGCTGGTCGGGAACGCTGGCCTACTGGCTGTTCGGGACCTTGGGCGCCGTCGTCCTGTTGCAGTGGACGGCGGCAGGCCGCTACGAACTGGCCTTCGCGCTGGCGGTCTGTGCCCTTACCGCGGCGGTTGCGGCGTTGATCGAGTCCTTACCGCTGGGGTTGGACGACAACCTTCGCGTGCCGTTGATCGCCGGCCTTTTGCTGTTGGGGCTGTTGCTGGCGCACGCCGGTTTCGCCACACTGACCGAGCCCGTCGCCCTGCATCGGCTGGGAGCCGGGGCGGCCGTCAACACCGGTCTCGGGCTGGCGGCGCTGGCGGCCGGCGCCGTCGATCTGTCGGGTTTCTTGGCCGGCGGTCTGTTGGGGAGCGGCGTCTGGTGGTTCTTGGGTGGGCGCGCCTTCGTCCTCTTTGCGGTCTTCGTCTTGGGCGGCAGCCTGGTGACCAAGCTCGGCTACCAACGCAAGGCGCAGCGCAAACTGGCCCAGGAGAAGGGTGGCCGGCGCGGGGCTCGCCATGCTCTGGCCAACACCGGCACTGCCTTCTTCTGTGCCCTATTCGCCGCCACCACACCCTATCCGCGCCTTTTCGGTCTGGCTTTCGCCGGCGCTCTGGCTACCGCCCTGGCCGATACCTGCGGCAGTGAGATCGGCCAACTGTGGGGGCGCCGCACTTTTCTGATCACCACCTTGCGGCCGGTGCCGCGCGGCACCAATGGCGCGGTCTCGGTCGAGGGCACCGTCGCCGGCATCCTTGGCTCGTTGGTCATTGCCGGTCTCGGCGCTTGGGCGGGGCTCTACGCGGCGTGGCCCGGAATCGGGATCATCATCATCGCCGCCTTTCTTGGCACGACTCTGGAGAGCCTCTTCGGGGCGACCCTGGAACGGCGTGGTCTGCTCGACAACGAGGCGATCAACTTTCTCAATACCCTGGTCGGTGCCGTGCTGGCCTTCGGCCTGGGCTATGTTTGGCTGGCCGGCTGACCCTTCCCTGAGCAAGACACCCCATGACTAAGACGCAGAGCTACATCAAACTGGCGCGGCCGTTCACCCTGATGCCGCCGCTGTTGGGGATCATCTCGGGCGCCATCTGTGCCTTCGGCTCGGTCCACAATCCGGATCCGGAGCACCGCTTTACCTTGCCGGTGCTGATGACCGTCGTTTTGGGTTCGCTGTGCGCCGCTCTGATGAACGCGGCCTCCAACTCGATCAACCAGATCTACGACCTGGAGATCGATCGCCTCAACAAGCCGGAGAGACCGTTGGTCACCGGGGCGCTGTCGATGCGCGAAGGCTGGTGGTTCACCGTCGTGACCTACGCGCTGGCCTTGATTCCGACCTGGCTGGTGGTGGTCTACCCGTTCAACGGCTGGGCCGAGAAGCTCTTCGCGCCGCTCAAGTTCCACCAGACCTTCTTCATCTACCTGGCGGCAGTCTTCTTCTCCTCGGTCTACTCAGCACCGGTCCTCGGGCGTACCAAGGCGCGGGGGCTGCTGGCCAACCTGACCATCGCCATCCCGCGCGGCACCTTGCTCAAGGTGGCGGGCTGGGCGATGGTGGCCCACATCTGGTACACCGAACCCTGGTACATCGGTGCCATCTTCGGCCTCTTCGTCATCGGCGCCTCCTCGACCAAAGACTTCGCCGACATCGAAGGGGACCTCGCCGGCGGCTGCAAGACCCTGCCGATCCTCTTCGGGGTCAAGAAGGCGGCCTGGTTCATCGCTCCCTTCTTCGTCCTGCCCTGGCTGCTCATCCCGCTCGGCGTCCGTCTCGCCGACCCGCAGGATCCGAGCCACCCCATCCTCACCGGCAACCCGACCGTCCTGACCCTGCTCGGAGTCGTGCTCACCGCCTGGGGCGGCTACACCGTCTGGCTCCTGGTGCGCGACCCCGACTCCCTGGCCAAGACCGAAAACCACCCCTCGTGGACCCACATGTACCTGATGGTGATGGCGGCGCAGGTGGGGTTCGCGGTGGCCTATCTGCTGTGATCGGAGCCGATGTGCTACATTGTGCTACATGAGCCAAGGTGTTGGAGTTCGAGAGCTGCGGCAGAACCTGAGTCAGTATCTTCGGCGGGTCGCTAACGGAGAGAGTCTCCAGGTGACGGATCGTGGCCATGCCGTGGCGATGTTGGTGCCGTTGCCGGAACGTTCCACTGCGCTCGAGCGGTTGATCGCGACCGGTAAGGCGATCCCGGCTCGGGGGCGCATCGAAGACCTGCCGCCCGCGCTCAAGCTGGAGGACGACGGGAAAATCTCCGTGAGCGAAGCGTTGCAGGAGCAGCGTCAAGAGCGCCTACCCTGAACGAGCTACTCTATCTGGACGCTTCGGCGCTGGTGAAACTCGTCGTGCACGAGGCGGAGACCGCTTCGCTGAGAGAGTTCGTTCGCGGTCGAGCTGTCGTAGCCAGCGAGATTGTTTCCGTCGAGGTCCTGCGAGCGATCGGGCGCCGGACAGATTCTCCAGGGGTGAGAGATCTCGCCTCTTCGACTCTCGGCACGGTGGCCCTTCTGCGGCTGGACATGACAACTCTGCGCGTGGCTGGTGAGCTACAGCCGCCGCGATTGCGATCGTTGAACGCCATTCATCTGGCGGCGGCTCTCGGCCTGGGAGATGATCTCGATGCCATGGTGGTCTACGATCGTCGACTTGCTACAGCTGCCCAAGAAGCTGGCATTCGCACCGTTTCACCGGGTATGGAATGATCGCTCGATAGGTAATCCACGCCAGTAGAGGTATTCCATGAAGATGCGTTCGCCCAGTTCCAACCAGATCGATTCTTTGCGCACCGCTCGCATCTTGCTGATGGCGGGACTATCCCTGCTGCTCGTCGCTAGTGTTGCGATGGCCCAGGCGCCGCCCTCCACCGATCTCTACCTGCTGGCGGTGGATAGCTCCGGCGGTAGCGTGCAACTCGGCCTGCCGGTCAACATCACGGCGCGCGAGGGTTACGACAACCAGCCGGCTTTCACCCTCGACGACAAGCGGGTGCTCTACGTCTCGATGCGGGGCGAGCAGACCGATATCTACAGCTACGAGCTGGCCACTGCCACGACGCGGCAGGTGACCGACACGCCGGTCAACGAGTATTCGCCCACACCGATGGCGGGCGGCACCTCCTTTTCGGCCATTCGACAGGATCTGGAGGGCAAGCAGTTCTTGTATCGCTATCCGCTCGGGGAGGGCAAAGCCACTCTGCTGCTGCCGGAGGTCGAGCCGGTCGGTTACCACGGCTGGAGCGGTGACAAGTTGCTCCTCTTCGTGCTCGGTGAGCCGCCGACCTTGCGCATCGCCCAAGCCGGCAAGGCCGGCTCGAAAGCGATCGCCGACAACCCCGGCCGTTCCTTTCATCCGGTTCCGGGCTCGCAAGAGGTCGCCTGTGTGATCAAAGGTGAGGCGGGATGGACGATCGAGGCGGTCGATCTGGTTTCTGCTGATCGCCGTTCGCTCGGTGCCACGCGAGCCGAGCGCGAGGACTTCGTCTTCGGCCCCGGTGGCGAGATCTGGATGGGCGACGGCGCCAAGCTCTATCGCCGCCCGGCGCGAGCGGATGCCGAGTGGCAACTGGTGAAAGACTTCGCGCCCTTCGGCTTTGGTGGGATCACCCGCCTGGCTTTCGATTCTTCCGGCGAGTGGCTGGCCCTGGTGGCCGAGCGCCGGGAAAAGAGTGACGGGTGAGTTGGATCAAGACCATCCCCTTCGAGCAGGCCGAAGGCAAGCTGCGCAAGCTCTACCGACAGGTGCTCGGATCGGATGGTCGGGTCGACAACATCCTCCAGGTTCACTCCCTGCGGCCGCACACGCTGCAAGGTCACCTGGTGCTCTACAAGAACGTCTTACACCACAGCGGCAACTGTCTGGACAAGCGGTTGCTCGAAATGCTCGGTGTCTGGGTGAGCATCCTCAACGGCTGCGCCTACTGCGTCGATCACCACCTCGCCGGCTTGGCCCGGTTGATCGATGACGAGGAGCAAGCACAGAAGATCAAAGCCGCCCTGCGCCAAGGCGACTACACTATCTTCGAGCCTAAAGAGGTCGCCGCCTTGCGCTACGCGGCAGTTCTCACCCGCACTCCCACCGAGGTGGGCGAGGAACTGGTCGAGGAAATGCGCCGAGCCGGCTTCGACGACGGCGAGATCCTCGAAATCAACCAGGTCATCAGTTACTTCGCCTACGCCAACCGCACCGTGCTGGGGCTAGGGGTGACCACCGACGGCGACACCTTGGGGCTCTCTCCCAGTAACTCCGAGGACCCCGGCGACTGGGGGCATCGCTAGTTCTTGGCAGAGGGGAATTCATCTCGTCGCGACTGGTCGAGGAAGGTAATGGCTACTGAATTGAAATCACGGATTGCCACTGAGCGACCGCCGGTTCGTTGCCAAGAAGGGCCAAGATGACAAAGAGAAGACCAAGATGCAGAACGTAGCCTACTGGCTCGCGGTGGTGATGGTGGCGACCTCCCCGCCTGCCTTGCTCTACTGGTACTTGATCCATCCGCTGGCGGCCTTCTGGCGCCGGCTCGGGCCGGTGGTCACCTTCGTCGTCGTGGGGGCGATCTGTTTGGTCGTCGTCTACCTTCTATGGCAGGTGCGAGACTTTCTGCTGGGGCCCCACCTCGGTTTCCACTGGTGGCTGATCGCCGGCGGTTGCTGTCTCTACGCGGGTGCTTTGTGGCTGGAGGTGCTTTGCCGGCGCCACCTCAAGATGCGCATCCTGGCGGGAGTGCCCGAACTCGGCGGCGATCCGGGCCGGCTCCTCACTGAAGGGATCTACGCGCGCACCCGCAACCCGCGCTACCTGGTGATCCTGATGGCAGTCTTCGCCTGGGCGATGATACTCAACTATCTCGGTCTGTGGATCCTCGCCCTCTTGATGATCCCCGCCATGTACCTGTTGATCGTGCTCGAAGAGCAAGAACTCAAGGGCCGCTTCGGTGCCGAGTACGAGGCCTACCTGGAAGCGGTCCCTCGGTTGATACCGCGGATCGGGTGAGGTGGGCTGCGGGCGGCTACGGCACCGTACTCGACCAGGTGCCGGTGCCGCCGGATTCGAATCCGTCGCTGAAAATCTCGGCCACGGCGGTGGCGAAGTTGCGGCTGACGCGGGTGACGTTGCCCTGGAAATCGCGCACTTCGGCCCGCAAGATCGCCTGGCTGAGATTGGGTAGCGGCTGGCTGAGGAAGATGCCGAAGATGCCCTCCTCGGGGTCGCCGACGGCCACCGCCAGGTCGGCAAGTTCGCTGCCCGGTGGCCGGCCTTCGACGACGAAGTCAGCGCTCACCGAAAGGGTGGAGAGGTCAACTCCGCTGTTGGCGTCGGCCAGGCCGAAGCGCAGCAGGGAGACGGGGGCGGTGTTGAGGCCGGGGCGCGGCAGGCTGACGGCGAGGGTGGGGCGTAGGTCGTCCAGGAACCAGCCGAAGGCACCGTTGCCGCTCTCTTCGCCGATGTTGATCGGGCAACCGAGGTCGATCCAGCGGGCGAAGGTCCGCTTTTCTTCTTCGCTGAGCGGCGGGTAGGGGCTGCCGGGGGGTGGCATGATGGTGCCGGTGTAGTCGAGGTCGGCCTCGTTGGCGGTGGCGCCGGCCGGCAGGGTGGAAGGATCGCCGGGGACGGTTTCCGTGGGGTGGTCGGCGTTGCTCCAGCCGTCGAGCCGTTGGCCGAAGATCTTCCAGGTGAGGAGGCTGCGCCGGCTCTGGAACTTGCGCACGTAGCGGCTGGCGTTGGTCTGGCGCCACCGTGGGGCCGTGCCGACCGTCACCACCGGCGGATAGCCCCAACTGGCGTCGCGGTCGTCGGCCAGCCGCTTGTAGTCGCCGGGCAGGCCGCTGTAGAGGGCGGTGTCGTCGAGCACCAGCGCGCCGGGAGGGTTGGGGTCGGCGGTGGTGTGGCAGCCGATGCAGCTGCGTTCCAGTAGCGGCCGGATGTCGCGGTAGAACTCGACATCGACCTTCGGCTGTGGAACGACCAACAAGGCCGGTTGGCCGCTGGCGCCGGCGGTGATCAGCGGCGTCTCCTTGGACAGATCCCGCACCGGGTAGTTGGCGCCGGCCGCCGCGGTCAGCGCGAAGTCGAGCGGCTGCAGGCTGTGGGCGTGGCAACCGCCGCAATCGGCACGCACCTCGCCGGGTCGCACCTGGTGCCAGGTCATCGACATGTTGAGCACCATGCCGTTGCGGTCGAGCGTCTGGAAGGTGAACGGAGTGTCGGCGGGAATCTTGACCAGGAAGCTGGTGTCCGGATTGCCTTCCGGGTCGAGGATCGGCATGCCCTGAGCGTCGTTCTTGCGCAGCGGAATCTCGCCGAGGATGCGATGGCGTTCGTTGGCGTGATTGTCGAACTGACGCCCGTTGTTGGGGCCGTAGCTGCGGTGGGTGTTGGGTTCCAGGCCGACGATGCGCACCGCCCAGATATCGCTGTTGGCGTACTTGCCGGCGTCGGCCCCTTGGCTGGACCAGTTGGAGCTGGCGCCGTTCTCGGAGGTGTTGAAGGGGTCGAGACCGTCGAAGGCGGCCTCTCCCTGGCCGGGGAAGCTCTCCCGCTTGTAGAGGCTGGAGGTGCCCACCAAGCCGAAGGGCGTGCCGGCCGGCAGCTCGGCGTGCACGGTGCCGTCGTTGGGCAACCAGGGAAGCTCGGACGGCTCGGCGATACCGTGGATTTCGCTGTAGGCTACCAGCGGGCGTGGCCAGGCCTCGTTGTAGGCGGGGTCGTTCTTGATCTCGATCAGGTCGCTCGGGCTCCAAATCGGATCGGCGCTGGGCAGCAGGTAGAGGCCGGCGTCGTAGTAGGGCAGCGGCGTCGGCCGGTTGAGATCGTTGGCCGGCCCCGGCGTCCAGACGGCGAGCAGGTCGCCACCCGGAGCGGCCGAAGGATGAGTGAACTTGCCGACCCGCACGCCGTCGGTGCCGACCGGCGCGGCATTGTCGTTGCCGTGGGTCATCGGGCTGAGCGAATACATCCCGTAAGGCATGAAGGACATCTGGAACGGGTAAAGAAAGCCGCCACTGACGGTCTGGGTGACGGAAGGGTTCTGCGCCGGGAAGGGCGAATGGAAGGGCGGCGTGCCGGCCGGCGGCATGTCGGGAAAGCGGTAGAGGGCGCCGAAGCCGTTGTTGTTGAGGTTGTAGTAGTCGACCACCACCATGTCTTCGTTGGTCAGTTGGGTCATGAAATGGAAGGCTTGCGGTGAGCGGAAGGCGCTGATCAGGGGCGCCCAGTGGCGCCCGTCCGGGTAGATCGTCCAGATCCCCCAAAGCCGGCGGTCGCGCAGCCCCTGGCTCTCGTAGGTCGAAAAGGCGATCCGGCCGTCGGCCAGCGGTGTGGGGTGCAGAGCGCTGCCGATGGTCATCGGCGCGATGGCGGTCACGTTGCCGCCGTCCAGATCCATCACATAGAGCTGCAAGGTCGGGTTGGTGAAGCCCTGCGGCGGCAGGAAGCCGTTGCGGTTGCTGGTGAAGGCGATCTTGCCGCCGGGCAGCGGGCAGGGGCCGAGATTCAGGATGCCGTAGCCCAGCCGGTTGAACTGCGACGGCGGGTCGAGCGGGTTGCTCTCGTCCCAGTTGCCAGCGCCGGTGTTGGGGGTGAACTCGCCGAAGGTCAACTGTTCGACTTGGCGGGTCGGCACATGGAGCCTGAAGATGTCCGCGCCGTCGGCGGGTAGATCGCCCCGCTGGCCGTTGAGTTTGGCCGGCGAGAGGTCAGGGAAGAGGCTGTAGTAGACCCACTCGCCGTCGAAAGCGACGAAGGGGTCGGTCACCGAGCAGTTGCCACTTCCGCCTGCCGCCAGCGAGCAGGCCACCAGCACCTCTTCGCTCCCGTCCGGGTGGAGCAGCATCAGGTCGGCTCCCGGGTCCATGCGGGCCGGGTGGAAGATCTCGGGCCAGAGGGTGTTGGTGTCGTCGCCGAAGCGCGGTTGGCGTACGTAGACGATGTCGTAGCTGACGGCGAAGGCCGGCGCCGCCAGGGTCGCGGTCGCGATCAGCAGCAGGACGATCAGATACCAGCGGGTCCTCACGCGTTTCTCCTCACGGTCACGGTCACGGTCTCAAGGGTAGCGATCAGGGTAGTGGTCACGAGGATATCTGTCAATCGCCATGGATGTATTTAGCCTCTGTCCTCGACCCGTGGAGCCGAGGTCTGTCGCTGCGGCCAAGGTTGAGCGGGTGGACCTCGGCGTCGACAGACTGAGGCGGTCCGGAGCCGGGTCATCGGCCAAGACTCACTGCCGGCCAGGACGGCTTGATAGGCTGCCTCCCACGATCTGATCAGGTAGGAGGAGTGGAAGATGGAGGGGAGTATGGAGGGGTTCTCGGCGCAATGCCGCAACTGCGGCCGGGAGCGCGCGGCGCCCGGCGATCGGTTCTGTGGCGGGTGCGGTCAGCGGTTCCTCAGCGGCCGGCTGACCTTCCGCTCGCTCTGGGGGGAGCTGCTCAATCGGTTCTTCGAGCGCGGCCTGTTGCGCACCTTGGTTGACGCGGTGCGCTCACCCGGTGGCGTGATCCGGCGCTACGTGGATGGGCAACGCCATCGCTACGTCAACCCGTTCTCCTACCTGCTGGTCGGTGTCGCCCTCTCGCTCCTGCTGTTCAACCTCACTCGGAGCGAGACGTTCGATCAGCAGATCCGTGAGTCGTTCACGCCGATGGTCGAGCTGCTCGGGTGGAACGAGGCGCAGCTGGACGCGGCGATGGCTTTGCAGAACACGATGAGTGAGAACACATCGATCTACATGCTGCTGCTCACCATTCCGTTCGCGCTACTCCTGCGTTTGTTCTTTCCCGGCGCCCAGGTGAACCTGGCGGAGGTTTCGGTCTTCGCGCTCTTCTCCTTTGGCCACGCTTTCTACCTCGACGTGCTCGCCGTTGTCGTCCAACTGTTCAGCGACAATCTGAACCTTCAAATCGGGTTGACCGTGCTGGTGTTCAATGTGGCCATCGGTGTATCGGCCTGGGGATTCTTCGGCCGGCGCTGGTGGGCTGTGGTGCGTTCGCTGCTCGCCTATTGGATCTCGTACATGGCCTATTCGAGCCTGACCGCGGCGGCATTGATGATCTACGTGACCAAGTTTGCCGGGGTCGGCTAGATCTTTATGCCAGCCGGCGCATTGCCGGTGAATATTTTGCTGCGGTTTCTCGTATGAAGTTGAATGGGCTGTGCCAGCCCTTCCTTCTCAAAGCCAGACGGTAGCCACGGATGGCCCGCTCGACGGGTCGCCGAAGGAGAGCAATCAGCATGACCGGCCGAGCACTCCGCAGGATCCTCACTCCCTCACTTCTGTCTTGTCTCTTGCTGCTCGGCTGTGGACCGCTCCTGTCGGCGGCGGAAGGATTCGAGGCTCGGCTGGAGGCTCTGGTCGATGAGTTTGAGGCCAGGCGCCAGGAGATGCACGTTCCGGGCATGGCCCTGGTGGTGGTCAAAGGCGACAAGGTGGTGTTGGCTCGGGGTTTCGGCTTCGCCGACCTCGATGCCCAACGGAAGGTGACGGCCGAGACTCTCTTCGCCATCGGATCGTCCACCAAGTCTTTCACCGCGACGGTGGTCGGCACCCTGGTGGACGAGGGCAAGATGAGCTGGGACGATCCTGTGACGCGCTTCTTGCCGAAGTTCCAATTGCCGATCAAGAGCGACGATCCCGAAGCCGTGGTCAACCTGCGGGATCTGCTCGCCCACCGTACCGGCTTTACGCGCATGGGGTTGTTGTGGGTCAACGGTGCGGCCAGCCGTCAAGAGATGCTCGAGCTGGCCACCGGCGCCGAGCCGTGGACCGCCTTCCGCGAGCGGTTCAACTACAACAACGTCACCTTCACCGCTGCCGCCGCCGCGGCCGAAGCGGCGTCCGGGAGCAGTTGGGAAGAGCTGGTGAGTCAACGGTTGCTCAAACCCCTGGGGATGACCAGCTCGACCCTGTCCATCGCCGAGGCGCAGAAGGACCCCCGGCTCTCCCTGGGCTATCGCTGGGACGGCGAGGTGGGGAGCTTTGAACCGCTGCCGATGCGCAACTTGCCGGCCATCGCCCCCGCCGGGGCGATCAACTCGAACGTGACCGACATGGCGCAATGGCTGCGCTTCCAACTCGGGCGTGGCGAGGTGGAGGGCAAGCGACTGATCAGCAAGAAGCAACTCGAGGAGACCTGGACGGCGCAGATCAAAGTCGCCGAGGGAATCGACTACGGTCTGGGCTGGATGCGCCGTGAGTGGCAGGGGCAACCGGTGGTCGAGCACGGCGGCAATATCGATGGCTTCAGTGCGCAGGTGGCGCTGTTGCCGGAATCGGATCTCGGCTTCGTGCTGCTGATGAACGTCTCCGCCACGCCGCTGCAAGCGTTGTCCATCAACATGGTGTGGGACACCTTGGTAGGAGAGATCGCGCAGCCTGCCGCGGAGGCGGCGACAGCCGGGAGCGAGGGCGCGAGTGATCCTTTCGTGGAACTCGTTGGCATCTATGTCGGCAGCTTCGCCCACTTCACCGGGCAGGACTTCGAGGTGTTGGTCAAGGAGGGCAAGCTAGCGGTGGACGTGCCGGGCCAGATGGTCTACGAAGTCAAGCAGCCGAATGAACAAGGCCGGCGTCCTTTCGCCCTGACCGATACCATCGCCATCTCTTTCGATCGGGATGCGCAGGGCAAGGTCGTCGCCATGCGCTTGCACCAGGGAGGGATGGATTTCGAGTTGCCGCGCAAGGGTGTGGAGATCAAGCCGGAGATCGACCCGGCGCGGCTCCAACGCTTCCTGGGCACCTATCGCTCGGTGGAGAAAGGGAAGACCGGCAAGGTGGTGATTCAGAATCAGCGGCTGGCGATCGACGTGCCGGGCCAGATGGTTTACGAACTCTATCCGCCGGACGAAGAGGGCAAGCGCTACTTCCGGGTGACCGACAAGATCGCCGCGCGTTTCGTCGAGGATGACGATGGCCGGGTGGATCATCTGCTCATGTACCAGAACGGCGCCGAGGTGAAGATGGTGCGGGAGTCGGAGGCGGCCGAGAAGGCCCTGCCGACCCTCGACCAGCTGGCCGAACTGCGCCACACGAAGCAGCGGTTGGCGGCCTTTCGAGGGGCTGGGGCGCTACGCCTCAAAGGAAAGATGCGCATGGCGCAAGCCGGGCTGAGCGGCACCGTCACCTGGCTCAGCTCCGGTCTGGAGAACTTCTACGCCGATACGGATTTCGGCCGCTTCGGCCGGATGGAGCAAGCTGTGCACGGAGATCGAGCCTGGGAGGCTTCCACCATCTATCCCTTCCGGGAGTATGCGGGCAAGTATCTCGAGCAGGCGAAGCTATCTCACCCGGCCTCCCTGTTCGGCGATTGGCGGGAGTTCTATGACCAGGTGAAGGTGCTACGCAGCGCTGAGTTCGAGGGCAAGGAGGTCTACCTGGTACAGGTCCAGCACGGCGAACTTCCCCCTGGCAAGCTCTACGTGGAGGCCGCCACGGGAGACGTTCTCAAGGCCGAGATGGTGATGCTCGAACCCAACCTGGGCGTTGCGCTGCCGATGGAGACGCTGTTCGAAGACTACCGCGAAGTGGGCGGATTGCGCCTGCCCTTCCGCATCGTCAGCAGCACCGACGCCACCGGTCGCCAGATCGTGGAATTCGACAGCGTGGAGCTAGGGGTCGAGGTGGCTGAAGATGCCTTCGTGCTGAGCCCCGAGGGCGAATAGGCTAGCATCCATGAGCCACGGAATCGCTGCCGTCCTCGTCTCGATCCTCTGGCTCCTCGCCTTCCTTCATCTGTACTGGCTGTTCGGTGGAAGCTGGGGGAAAGGTTCGACGCTACCGACACGGGCGAAGAGCGGGGAGCGACTATTCACTCCGGGGCCATGGTCGACGTTGGCCGTTGCCGCGGCGTTGATCATCGCAGCCTTGATCGTGGGCTGGCGCGGCGGATTGCTGGCGCTGCCGCTTCCCGCCTGGACCCCGAGGCTCGGCATCTGGGCGGTAGCGGCTGTCTTCCTGCTGCGGGCGATCGGCGAATTTCGCTACATCGGGCTCTTCAAGCGAGTTCGGGGCACGCGATTCGCCCGCCAGGACACCCTTCTGTTTACCCCGCTATGCCTCGTGGTCAGCATCCTGGCGGCCTGGCTGGCGACGATAACGTCGTGATTCGGTGGCGCGGACTAGAAATGATATGCTTATTTCACATAAAAACCTGCGACAGTGATTCTATCTAGTGGAATAGTGTATTGCAATGGTGGCCATTTTCCACTAGAATTCTCATTGACCCTCATTTCTTGTCCTCGCCAACCACAAATCAGCGGAGCATCAGGTACTTCCTGGGGTTCGCCTTGTGTTTTGATGCCGTCCCGTCGAGAGTGGAAAACTGTCTCGAAAGGAGATCCATGCATCACCGAACGGCCCAGAAGTTCCTCCTGGCGGTCGTCGCGGCATTGTCGCTGGCGATCCCCCACACCGCGTCCGCCCAGCTTACCGACGCCACCCAAGCTCCCAACCCTGAAAACGCGGGTATCCAGAAGTCCCTGACCGAGCAGGTCGGCGCCGGTCAGGGAGACGCGTTCACTCCAAGCTCCTCCACCTATCTCATTCGCCGTGACCCCTTCCGTTCCGTCGCCCGTGGCCGGCAGATCTTCCAGCGCAAGTTCACCGTCGCACAGGGCTTCGGTCCGTTGACCGGCGACGGCGTCGGAAACATTGCGGCGGAGGGCTCGATCGGCGCCGGCCTGGTCGACAGCTGTGCTGGTTGCCACGGTCGCCCTCGAGGAGCGGCCGGTTTCGGCGGCAATGTGGCGACGCGTCCGGACAGCCGCGACGCTCCTCACCTGTTTGGTCTCGGTCTGCAAGAGATGCTGGCCGACGAGATCACGCAGGAGTTGCGCGCCACCCGCGCCAGGGCTATCAGCTCCGCCCAGCTCAACGGCGCTCCGGTGACTCTCGAACTCGAGAGCAAGGAGATCCGCTACGGCAAGATCACCGCCCATCCGAACGGAACTGTCGACACTTCCGAAGTCGACGGGGTCAACCCCGACCTGAGGGTGCGTCCCTTCTTCGCTCAGGGCCTGACGATCTCCATCCGCGAGTTCATCGTGGGTGCGCTCAATGCCGAGATGGGTCTCGAGACCTTCGATCCGGTGCTCGCCGCCGCGGTTGCCGGTGGGCAGGCGGTCACCGCCGCCGGCATGGTCCTCGACGGCGCGCTCGACACCATTGAAGCGCCGCCGGTCTCGAGTCCGTTCGACGACAGCGACAACGATGGCGTGGTCGATGAGATCGATCCGGCACTCGTCGACCACCTCGAGTTCTATCTCCTCAACTACTTCAAGCCCGGCCGTTACGAGCGCAACGGTTTCACCGCCGTAGGCGAGTACCTGATGAGCTACTACGGGTGCACAAGCTGCCACATTCAGAACCTCACCATCGACCGGGACCGGCGGATAGCTGACGTCGACACCGCCTTCAACCCGGCGAAGAACGGGTTCAACGGACTCTTCGCCACGGCCACACCACTGCTCGTCGAGATCGACGACGGATCGGGCCATCCAACCTTGAAGGTGCCCAGCGGCGACTCCTTCGAGGTGCGCAACATCTTCACCGACCTGAAACGGCACGACCTGGGAGCCAACTTCTGGGAGAGAAACTACGATGGCACCTTTCAGAAGGAGTTCATGACCGAGCCGCTGTGGGGCGTTGGCAGCACCTCTCCTTACGGCCATGACGGACGCAGCATCAATCTCAAGGAGGTGATCCTGCGCCACGGCGGCGAGGCGCAGACCGCCAGGAACGCCTTCTCCAGCAGCTCCACCTACTACCAACGGTTGCTGCTCGACTTCTTGGAGTCCTTGGTGTTGTTCGGTCCACCAGACACCGCCTCCAACCTCGACGAAGCCGACCCCGGCGACCCAGACTTCCCGCAACGGGGCCACGGCAGCATCAAACTGAGTGTCCTGTTCAACGATCCGGGAGATTCTGAGTAGACGCTGGCCTCGACTCAGCTCCGGGCCTCGCCGCCCGGGGCTCTACCTCGCCTCAGAAAACCGGTGTGGAAAGCACGCCGCCGTCGACGGTGAGCGTGGCGCCGGTGATCCAGCGCGAGGCCGTTGAGGCGAGGAAGAGGCAGGCGTCGGCGATGTCGTCGCCTTGGCCCAGCCGGCCGAGGGGCACGGCGTCGAGCCAGCGAGCGACGCCTTCGGGCCATTCCTCTTCGATTCCCTGCTTCCAGATCAACCCTGGCGCCACGGCGTTGACACGGATCCCGTGGCGCCCCAGCTCGAGCGCCGCGGATCGCGTGTGCATCAGCACTCCGGCTTTGGCCGAGGTGTAGTGCGCGTGCATGTCGGCCGGAGCAAGGCCTTCGATCGAGGCGATGTTGACGATGGCGCCCCCTCCTCCCTGCTCGACCATCGCCTTGGCCGCGGCGCGGGTGCACAGGTGAACGCTCTTCAGGTTGGTGTCGACGACGAGATCCCACTCTTCCTCGGCCAGGTCGAGAAGCGGGCTCACCGGATAGACGCCGGCATTGTTGATCAAGATGTGGATGCGGCCGAGCGCGGCCACGGTCTCCTCGACCAGACGGTCGACCTCTGAGGCGCGGGTGAGATCCGCCCCGAGTGCCACGGCTCGCTTGCCGAGTTCGGTGATCGACTCGACGACCTCGCCGGCGCCTTCGGCGCTGGAGCGGTAGTGCACGGCGACATCGGCTCCGGCCTCGGCCAAGCGGTGGGCGATGGCGGCGCCGATGCCGCGGCCGCCGCCGGTGACCAGCGCTGCTTTGCCGGCCAGATCGAGGAGGCTGGCCAGCGGTGGTTTGGCCATCATCTCTACAGTCCCAGGATGCCGGTCTGGCCGTGAAAGAAGATCCCCGCCAGCGCTCCGGTGAGCAGCGTGGCGAGGGTCGCGGCGGCCAGCGCGCGCACCGCCAGTGCCGCCAGGTCGTCGCGTCTCTGCGGTGCCAGCGCCCCGAAACCGCCGACCGCGATACCCATGCCGGCGACGTGAGCGAAGCCGCACAGCGCGTAGGAGAGGATGAGGATCGAGCGCGGCGAGAGTTCCCCGCGTCCGGCCAAGGCGCCGAGCTCTTGATAGCTGACCACTTCGGTGAGGACCAGCCGTTGCCCCAAGAGCTTCCCCGCTTGGGCCAGATCGGCGCCTTCGATCCCGAGAAGCCAGGCCGCGGGCCGAAACAGCCAGCCCAGCAGGCCGGCGAGGGTCCAGGGTTCGGCGGTGTTGAAAAGGCCCGCGGTCAGTTTGCCCAGCGCGAAGTCGAAAAGTCCCACCATGCCGAGCACCGCGATCAGGATTGTGGTGATGCCGGCGGCGATCTTGAGGCCGTTCCAGGCCCCCTCCGCCAGGGCTCCCATGAGGCTTGAGTGCTTCTCTTCACGCGCCATCGCCGGTACCGCACCGCGTGTCTCGGGCTTGCCTGTCTCCGGCAGGATTAGCTTTGCCGCCAGCACCGAGCAGGGGATGGAGAGCAGTGAGGCGGAGAGTAGATGGCCGGCGATCTGGGGAAACGACTGATGGAGGAAAAGCACGTAGATGGCGAGCGTGGTCGAAGCGACCGTCGATAGGTTGGTCGCCAACACTGTCAGCAGCTCCGAGCGGGTCATCGTCGCCAAGTAGGGGCGCACGGCGGCCGCCGTTTCAACCCCGAAAAAGAGGTGGATTGAGCCGCTCAGAGCTTCGGCGCCCGAGAGATCGAGCGTCTTGTGGAAGAGCCGTCCGAAGAGTCTGACCACCGGCTCGACGAGGTTGAGGTGGTGCAGCACGGCCATGATCGAAGCGAAGAAGATCACCGCCGGCAGCACTTGCGCCGCCAGGATGAAGCCGATCGAAGGCTCCCCGGCGGCGGTCGCCTGGCCGGGGGAGAGGGCCAGCGGGCCGAAGAGAAAGGTGGCGCCCCGCGTGCTGCTGTTGAGCAGGATGAGGACGAAGTCGTTGAGCGAGAGTAGAACCTGCCGTGACAACGGAACCAGGAAGACCACCGCCCCCAGAACGAAGGTCAAGACGGTCGAACCGACCACCGTGCGCCAAGGAACCGGCCGCCGGCAGCCCCCGACTACCCAGGCTGCCAGGCATAGAATCACCCAGCCGAGTACTGAGATGAGGTTGAGGTGACTCATGGAGGATCTGACGGTGCAAGGCCGTGCGGGTTGCCAACGCCACGCACAGCCCAACCGGATTATGCCTCAAACGGTCGCCGACGATGGCCGGCCCGCGACCCGACCCCGGAGCCGGATCAGGGAGGTGTGCTGGCAGTCCAGGCCCCGATGCTTCCGGAGTCGAAGCCGTCGATGAAGATCCGAGTCTCCAGCATGCCGGCGTCTACCCTAGTGTTGGCTTCGCCGGCCGCCAGGGAGAAGCTGGCGGTGAAGCCGGTGACGGGGTCGGGGTCGCTGTCCCGGCTGGGGTCGGTCCCCTGGCTCTGGGGGGAGATCTCGGTCGTCGGAGTGGGAGCAATGAAACGGAGACGGTACTGGCCGGGTGCAAGATCTGCGAAGCCGAAGAGACCTTCAATGTCGGTGACCGTGGTGTCGATGGCGACGGGGTTGCCGTCCTGGAACAACTCGACGGTAACGTTGGGGAAACTGGCCTCTTCGCTGTCCTGGATACCGTCTCGATTGCGGTCGCTCCACACTCGGTTACCGATGAAGTTGCTGAGCAGGAAGCGGTGTGCGACGACATCTTCGTCGGTGAACGGAGGGTTGCCGAGATCGGTCTGCCAAGCGATCACCACCTCACCGCCGGGTGCGATGGCGACACTCGGGTAGCGTTGATTGCCGGTGGTGACGGTGTTGATCTGCATCTGCGAACCGAACGGTTGGGCGTTGGCGTCGTAACGCCGAGCCTGGATACTGTCGCCGTCGGAGTCGTCGCCCTCGGAGCTGGCGGAGTACCAGGCAACCAGGAAGCCGCCATCCGGCGTGGCCGCGACCGAAGGGCTCCGCTGGAATCCGGTGGTGACGGTATTGACCTGGAACTCCTCTTCGGCGGCCACCCCCGCGGCGTCGTACTTGCGGGCGAAAATCCCCAGCTCGGGATCGTTGCCGGTGAGGCTGTTTGCGACCCAGGTGACCAGGAAACCGCCATCGCTGGTGACGGCGATGTCAGGATTCTTCGCTCCGGTGGAATAGAACCTGCGGTCGATGCGGAAATCCGGTCCGAAGGCGATGCCGTTGGCGTCGAGGCGCCGGCCGTTGACGCAATGGCAGGACTGAGAGGCCATCTCGCCTCCGGTTTCTTCCCAAACGACTACATAGTCACCGGTCGGCTGGAAGTCGACCGCGGGGAACCTTTGGTACCAGGCTGCCCTTGAGTTGACCTGGAACTGAGCGGACTGCGCCACCGCGAGATCGTCGTAGGGCCGTGCCTGGACGCTCTCGTAGTCGGTATCGTTGCCCGGTGAACCGACGCTGGTCCAACTGACGACGAACTCGCCGTCCGGGCCAGTCGCGACGGAGGGTGTACCCTGGTAACCGGTGGTGAAGTCGTTGACTTGGAACTGAGGAGCCAACGGACTGCCATCGGTTCCGAAGCGGCGAGCCTGGATCTCGTTTTGCGTTGTACCGGCTGTATTGCCAATCCAGACGGCGATGAAACTACCGTCCGCGGCCATGGTCACCGAGGAAATAAAAGCGGTCAGCGTGGTGAGATCGGGAAACTGAAATCCAGAGTCGAGCGGCGTGGCGTCGGCGGCGAAGCGGCGAGCGTCCACGGTATCTCGGCACCAGGCGACGATAAAACTCCCATCGTCGGCGATTGCGACCTCGGGCCTCTCCTGAAAACCGGTAGCGACCGGGGCGATCTGGAACTCGCTACCTACCGGCACGAGCTGTCCCTGCACAGCGCAAGGAACTCCGAGCAAGAGGCAGAGCGACAAGAACAGTCCGCGACGTTTCATGGTCAATTCTCCCTTTGGCGATCCGGGAGGCAACGGTGTTCGCCCGTGCAGCGTTTATTTTCGTCATTTCAGTATGCCATGTCTCGCAGGTTGGTGCAACTGTGCGTTTGTCTAGTTCCGTGGCTAAACGACGCGACCGTAGTCGAGATTCGCTCGCTGTCTGGTCGCTTTGAGTCGGGGTATGATCGGGCCCGACCGGTCCACCCACGCCGCACGCGACCCCGAGGAGAAAGTCCACGATGAGTGACGTTGTCTACGTTTCCGAGTCGCGTATCGTTCGCCAGCGGGGGCCGTTGCGCTTCGCCTATTTGCCGGCTGAGACAGAGGTTGTCTCCTTCGGCGTGCATGGGGCCATCGCCGCACACTACGGTGTGTCGCCGGAAGTATCGACTCCCCATGCGACGACCATCGACTACATCATTGCCGCCACCGGCGGCTGACTGACCGGTACCTTCGGGGGCGCGCTGGAGGCGCGTCGCATTGACGCCGCAGATGGGAAGTTGGTGGGCGAGGTGCGCGGGGAGGTTGAGACGACCAAGGACGGTGTGTTGATCATCCGCCGCATCCACGTCGCCTACACGCTCGAAGGGGCGGGGTCGCAGCGCGAGGTGGTGGAACGGGTCCACGGCTTCCACGCCAGAAAGTGCCCGGTCTTTCGTTCCCTAGAAGCGGCGATCGAGATCACCACTTCGCTGGAGTTCAGCTGACCGAGCAATGAACGGTAGCTCCGTCGAGTAAGCTGTCGCCATGAAAGGTCATTCCGACGCCAAGACCCCCGAAGCCTACATTGCCGAAGTCGAGGAGGGCCGCCGCCAGGACGTGCAGCGGCTCCACGATTTGATCCGTGAGGTCTCCCCCGAGCTGGAGCCGACGATGGAGTTCGGCATCCTCGGCTACGGCAAGTACCACTACAAATATGCCAGCGGCCGCGAGGGCGAGTGGATGAAGGTTGGCATCGCCAACAACAAGCGCTACATCTCGCTCTACTGCTGCGCCGCCGACGAGAACGGTTATGTGGCCGAGGGCTTCAAAGAGCGCCTTCCCAAGGCGAGCATCGGTAAGAGCTGCGTGCGCTTCAAGCGCCTTTCCGATCTGGACGAAGCCGTACTGCGCGAGCTGATCCAGGCGACCGCGGCGGGTAGATTCTGAACTCCGAACAGAAGTCCAACGCGGTCGGGTCAGTGCGCGATGGGTATGACCGATGGGCGTCGATCTACGATCACGATGCCAACCCGCTCGCCGCTCTGGAAGACGCGCACATCCGGCAGGTGGTTGGAAAGACGGCCGGTTTGAACGTTCTGGATCTGGGCTGTGGCACCGGGCGGCACACGGCGTGGCTCGCTTCCGCCGGGGCCAGTGTCACAGGGGTCGATTTCTCGCCAGCGATGCTGGCGCAAGCCCGTGTCAAGACGGCGGGAGCCGACGTCCGTTTCCTGATCCATGACCTCCATGAGCCGCTGCCGCTGCCAGACGGTACCTTCGACCTGGTGGTCAGTGGGCTGGTGCTCGAGCACCTGAGTGACCTCGGGAGGTTCTTTGCCGAAGCTCACCGGGTACTGCGGTCCCACGGCCGCGCGGTCGTCTCCGCGATGCACCCGGCGATGTTCCTGCGCGGCAGCCAAGCGCGGTTCACCGATCCCAACTCCGGCGAGGTGGTGCAACCGGGCAGCTTGGAGCACCAGATCGGCGACTTCGTCATGGCGGCGGTGGGTGCCGGGTTTGTTCTCGAGGGTATCGGCGAGCACGCTCCCGATGCCAGGTTCGCCGCCCGGTACCCGCGGGCAGAGAAGTTCATCGGCTGGCCGATGTTGGTGATCCTACAAATGCGGAGAAGGAAGGACTAGCCACCGCCCCGGCGGAGCCGCCGAGCCGGACCGCTAGCGCTTTTGGGCTTTCGATCCCTGTCAGCACCTCCTCAGAGGAGATCTGAACCGGTGCTGGGCCGGTTGCCACCCGCTTGGGTGGTGCGAGCCAAAGGGAAGTCTGCTCAGATACGGCGAGTAGCTGCCGGTGGCCGGTCTTGCCAGTGTCTTACCTGGGTGAATTAGCAGCCCGACGAGGGCGGGTACGGAGGTGATCGATGGGTCAGCGCAAAGTCGTCATCATGGGTGCCGCGGGGCGCGACTTCCATAACTTCAACTGCCTGTTCCGGGACCGCGAAGACTACGAAGTGGTGGCATTCACCGCGGCTCAGATTCCTGACATTGCGGGCCGCTCCTACCCACCCCAGCTCGCGGGCTCGCTGTACCCGCAAGGCATTCCGATCCGGCCGGAGGAGGAGTTGGAGGAGCTGATCCGCCAGCGAGGGATCGACGAAGTGTGGTTCTCCTACTCGGATATCCCCCATCTGGAGGTGATGCATCACGCCAGCCGAGTGACCGGCTGGGGAGCGCACTTCGGGCTGTTCTCGGTGCAGCGGACGATGCTCGCCTCCTCGAAGCCGGTGATCGCCGTGACCGCGGTGCGCACAGGTGTCGGCAAGTCGCAGACGACGCGCTATCTGTCGCGCATTCTCAAGCGCCTCGGCCACAAGGTCGTGGTCGTGCGCCATCCGATGCCCTACGGCGACTTGACCAAGCAGGTCAGCCAGCGTTTCGCCACCTATGACGACCTCGATCGCCATCGCACCACGATCGAGGAGCGCGAGGAGTACGAGCCGCATATCGACAACGGTTTCGTGGTCTATGCCGGCGTCGACTACGCGGAGATCCTGCGCCGCGCCGAGGAGGAGGCGGAGGTGATCCTCTGGGACGGCGGCAACAACGACACCCCCTTCTACCGTCCCGACCTGCACATCACGCTTCTCGATCCGCACCGTCCAGGTCACGAACTGCTCTACTACCCGGGTGAGACCAACCTGCTGCTGGCCGATCTGCTGATCGTCAACAAGGTAGAGACCGCCGATCCCACGGAGGTCGAGAAGGTGGTCGAGAGCTGCCGGACCCATAACCCGAGCGCTCGGGTGATGCAGTGCCGGTCGCGGATCACCGTCGACAAACCCGAGTTGATCCGCGGCAAGCGGGCCCTGGTGGTCGAAGACGGCCCGACGCTGACCCACGGGGGCATGAGCTACGGTGCCGGATGGTACGCGGCCCAGCGCGCCGGCGCCGCCGAGATCGTCGACCCGGTGCCCTACGCCGTCGGGTCGCTACGCCAGACTTACGAGAAGTACCCCAACGCTCGCAAGATTGTACCCGCCATGGGCTACGGCGAAGGGCAAATCCGCGAACTTGAGGCTACCCTCAACGCAGCTCCGGCGGACGTTGTGGTGGAGGGAACGCCGATCGATCTGCGGCGAGTGCTCACCACCGACAAGCCGATCGCCAACGTCGTCTACGAGCTTGAGGAGTTGGAACCAGGCGCGCTGGAAGAGGCAGTGAGCAGTGCGCTGGCGAGCCGGAGCTGACGCGCGGAGAATGGGAGGATCAGCGCCACTTCTCTTCGTCGACCTTCTCGGATTCGCGGTTGGAGAGAGGTTGGGCGGTTGGCCGGGCGGTTGGCGTCTAGTGTGGTAGAGATCTCTGCACGGAGGGTTTGACATCATGGAGTTCGATCTGAAGTCGGCATGCCCCATCCTTGCGCGCACGCCGGGTACTCTAAACACCTGGCTACGCGATCTCCCTGACGCCTGGGTTCTGCCCGACGAGGGCCTCGGTACGTGGAGCGCTTTTGACGTCGTGGGACACCTAGTCCACGGTGAGCGCACCGACTGGATTCCCCGAGTTCGCATCATTCTCAAACAGGGTTCCTCGACGACCTTTGAATCGTTCGACCGGTTCGCTCAGTTCGAGTCCAGCGATGATGAGACCTTGAACGGTCGGCTGGATCAATTCTCCGCTCTGCGAGCATGGAATCTCGTGGCTCTCGATGAATTGGCGATCGTTCCCGAGCAGCTGGCCCTCGAGGGGCGCCACCCCGAACTCGGTACCGTGACCCTGGGGCAGTTGCTCTCGACCTGGGTGGTTCACGACCTCGGCCATCTTGCACAGATCGCCCGGGTGATGTCGAAGTGCTACTCCGCGGAAGTCGGGCCGTGGAGCGCCTACCTGCCCGTGCTGCGCAGCTGATCGGCCAGTTGAGGATGCAACCGGCCCGTCGCCGGTACGCAGGGCCGTCCGGTCGTCCGGCGCTTCGCTGAGGCTGAGGAAACGGACGAATGGGCCATCCGACGCCAAGCCCATTGGAACCGGATCATCGGGCCGTCCTCGCGGGCGTGAGAGGATGGCTGGTGGCCGAAGAAGGAGACAACATCATGCCGAGTTCGAGAACGTCGCTCATCCTACGTCTGGTCCTTGTCCTGCTGCCCTTCGCGCTCTCCTGCGCAGGTGGCTCCCAGCCCACCGAATCGGGTGCCGTAGCACCGGATCCCGGCCCGGAGGCTGGCGAGCATATCTGGACGACGCCCGACGGAAACCGTGTTCCCTACTCGGTCGCCGGCAAGGCCGATGCCGAGGTGACTGTGGTTCTCGTCCACTGTTGGATGTGCAACCGCACGTTCTGGGACGCCCAGTTGCCGGCCCTCGCCGACAACTATCGAACGGTGACCCTGGATTTACCAGGCCACGGGCAGGCCTCCTCCGAACGCACTCCATGGACCGTCGGCGGGTACGGTGAGGATGTCGCCGGGCTGATCCGTGCGTTGGGTCTCACGGAGGTGGTGCTCGTCGGACATTCCATGGGTGGCCCGGTCTCGCTGCGTGCCGCCGCGCTGTTGCCGGGCACGGTGCGAGGGATTGTCGCCGTAGACACCTTGCACAACGCGGATTTCAAGTTCGAGGGTGAGGAGGTCGAAGGCCTCATGCGGGCTTTCGAGGAGGACTTCGTCGGGACCTGCGAGCGGTTCGTGAACCAGATGTTTCCCGAAGAGGGCGTGGAGTCGATCGTCGAGAAGGTACGGCTAGCCGGATGTGACGGGGCCCGCAGCGATGTCGGTACGGCGCTGATGCGCGACTTTGGTGCGATCGACATGCCGGCCTGGTTTCGCCAAGCCGGTGTCCCGATCCGGGCGATCAACGCGGCCGCGCCGAACGCGACCAACGTCGAGGCCAATCGTAAGTACACCGATTTCGACGTCGTGCTGATGGAGGAGGTCGGTCATTATCTGCACATGACCCGCCCGGATGTGTTCAACCCGTTGATGCTCGAAGCCATCTCGGCGATCACCGCCCGATCGTCCTAGAAGTCCGGCAGGAGAGAGAAATGAAGGACGAGGACAGAGAGCTGGATGGAACGACAGTCGCCAGTGGCGAGGATCTAGAACCGGCTGCCGCGGAGGTCGTCGATGCGGCCGAAGAGGAGCGGCTACTCGGTTTCTACGATCGTTTGCGCCGGCGCATCTTGCGCACGGTCGAGAAGCGTGGCGGCAAGCTGTCGGCCAACGGCGTTCGGGTGTTGCTGCTGGTGCCGGACATCTTTCTCCTGCTGGTCCGGCTGGTGATGGACCGCGAAGTTCCAGCCGGTACCCGAGCCTTGATCGGCTCAGTGCTGGCTTACTTCATTCTGCCGGTCGATTTGCTCCCCGAAGCGATCCTTGGCGGCGCCGGTTTTCTCGACGACATCGTTCTGGCGACCGCCGTGGTCACCCAGGCTTTCGGCGGCGAGCTGGAACCGTACGCACGGAAACATTGGAGCGGTCCGGACGACCTGCGCCTGGTGTTGCGCGAAGTCTCCGAAAGTGCCCAGGGAATCCTCGGCGGCCGTCTCCACCGCCAAATTCAGCGGATGATGGGCGGCTTCGCCGCGCCGCGAAGCCAGAGCGCGGGCGAGAAGGACGACGACTAGCCGCCGGGTGCCTCCAACATTCTGAGTGCATGGCGATTCCTCGTGCCAAAGAACGGGAAACCACGCTGGTCCAGGGTCAGGATATCCACAACATCGAGTCGCTCGGCGAGGAGCAGCATAGCAACACAGCGAGATGCATCGGCTGTCGAATGGCATCTAGGACCAGTTCCCTCCGATGTCCCACGGTGAGCCGTCTTCGAATTTGCGCTGCAGGAATTCGATGAAGACTCGTACCTTGAGCGGCAGGTAAGAGCCGCTGGGATAGAGCAGCCAGATAGCCGGCGCTTCGAAGGATGCCGCGGTGACCTGGTGATCGGGGAAGAGGTCGACCAACCTACCGTCGTTCAATTCCTGGCCGACGATCCAACGTCCCTGCAGGATGATGCCCATTCCGCCGAGAGCGCATTGTTTCAGCGCTACCGCGTTGGAGGTGCGCAGCCTGCTCGGAACTCGGACTTCGGCCGTCTCTCCCCGGTGGTCCCTGAATCGCCACCTGTCGGAGAAGCCCGGCATGTCGAGTAGCAGGCAATCGTGGTTTGCCAGGTCGGATGGTTTCCGCGGGCGACCGTTGCGCTCGAGATAGTCGGGGCTGGCGCAGATCTTCGGCTCCATCGAGGCCAGTTTCCGGCTGATGAGTCTCGAATCCGCCAGCGGACCGAGGCGCAGGGCCACATCGATTCTCTCCTCGAGCAGGTCGAGCACCGCGTCGGTCAGCGCCAGGTCCAAAGAAAGTTCCGGATACAGCCGAGCGAACTCGGGCAGTAGAGGTACCAGGTTCAGTTGGGCGAAACTCACCGGTGCAGCGAGACGCAACGTGCCGGTGGGACGCTGGCTCATGTCGACGGCTTGCAGCCGGGCACGCTCCAGTTCGTCGACCAGCGGCTCGACGCGATCAAAGTAGACGAGACCGGCCTCTGTCGGTGATAGCCGCCGGGTCGTACGGTGGAAGAGGCGGAGACCGAGTTCGTTCTCGAGCCCGGCAATGGCGCGCGACACCGACGATGGATCCACATTTCGATCCCGGGCAACGGCCGCAAAGCTGCCACGCTGCATCACCTCGACAAAGATGCGCAGTGTTGTGACCTCCATTCGTGCATTGTACGCAAGAATCAAGTGTCATCTGATGGGTTTATGGCTGGAGCGACAGCGACTACCCTCCACCAGTCGTCAAGAAGAGCGACGACTGGATCATCAAACCGAGGAGAAGTCATGAAGATGGAGAATGCTGTCGCCCCCATCACCGCCTTGGACCTGAAGCGATGCACAGAGTAGCGATATTGGGCCTGGGGGCCATGGGGTCGCGCATGGCGCGAAAGCTGCTGGATGCGGGCCATCAGGTAGCCGTCTACAACCGCTCGCCCGAGCGAGCCCGAGCGCTCGAAGCCGAAGGTGCCACCGTCGCCGCGACGCCGCGGCAGGCGGCCGAGCGAAGCGAAATGGTGATCAGCATGGTGACCGATGACGACGCCTCTCGCGCAATCTGGCTCGAAGAGTCGACCGGCGCCATCCACGGTCTCGGCGAGGGCACGATCGCCATCGAGTCGAGCACCCTCACTCTCGCTTGGGTGCGCCGGCTGGCCGAAGCGCTCGGCTCTCGTGGTACCGATTTCCTCGACGCACCGGTAGCCGGGTCGAGACCCCAAGCCGAAGCCGGCCAGCTGGTCTATCTCGTCGGAGGGGCTCCGTCGGCTTTCGAGCGCGCCAAGCCCCTGCTCGAGGTGATGGGCGCAGCGATTCACCACGTCGGCCCGCTCGGTCAGGGCATGGTGTTGAAGCTGGCGGTCAACTCTCTATTCTCCCTTCAGGTCGCGGCCATGGCCGAACTGCTCGGCCTTGTCCGCAAGGCCGGCATCGACGAGAATCGCGCCGTAGAGGTCTTGGGGCAGATGCCGGTGACCAGCCCGGCCGCCAAGGGTGCGGCGGCTCTCATCGCGGCACGGGACTTTGCACCGATGTTTCCGATTGACCTCGTAGAGAAAGACCTCCGCTACCTCCTCGAATCGGCGCGAAGCGTCGAAGCCGAGGTGCCGGCCACGGCTGCTGTTCGGGAACTCTACGCGCGTGCGATCAACGAGGGCTATGGCGACAACAACATCGCCGGAATCGCGCGGCTCTTTCTCTAGTACTCGAATCGGCGACTAGACTAGGGGAAACTCTTGGAGGGATAGCCATGCGATTCTTAGTCAGTGCTTTGGTCCTGGTCCTGGTCTTTGGTTGTGGCGGAGGGGATGCGTCGGGTTCAGTTGGAGTGTCCGAGGACCTCGCCCAGACGGCATATGACCTGGCGCGCGAGGGCAAGGTGGACGAGTTGCGTACGCTCCTGGCGGAGAACCCCGCGTTGGCCAACGCTCCGGTCTCCAGAGGCACGGCACTGCTTGAAATCGTGGTGGACATCCGTCCGGCGTTCCCCGCTATGCATGAGACGATCGAAGCGCTGCTCCAGGCGGGTGCGGATCCGAATCTGGATGCGCCCGAGATTCTGCGCGTGGCCATCTGGCGAGGCGACCCGAAGTCCTTTGCATTGTTGCTCGAGTACGGCGCCGACCCCCTGGTGGTGAGCGAGAAGAAGAGGAGGATGAACATGCTCGAGTACGCCCGGAATACGGGCGACGAGCGCTTCATCGCGATTGTTGAGAAGTGGGAGGCGGATCGGGAGTAATCCGCGATGCATTTCTTCAGCAGCTGAGCGCAGGCACCTCGCGGGGTGGCGGTTCAGGGTTGGGCCGGTCCGGCCTCAAGAACCCTGAGCAAGACACCAGAGCCCTACGCCCGCTACCCACCGCCAAACTGCCCCACTTTGCCCATCAGGGTCTTCGTCGTCCGTCTTGTCGACCGGGACGGTGATGGAAGGATATTCGACGACAACCTTGCCGGCGTAGTAACGGTGCCTGTGGGCCAACCCCATCCTTTACCGTGTCCATCGCTGGGTGTTGGTCCACATCCAAGGGTTGGCGGAGGCTGAGGTCTGAGCCCTTGCTTGGATGAGTGCGGCGCGCGGTGTGGCGGCTGCACGGGGAGAGAAGAGCTGACCCGGTAACGCCCGCAACCTTGGTGACGACCAAAGCTGATGAAGAGCCAAGCACCCCAAGTACCCCCGAGTACAGAGCTTCAGAAGGAGAATCTCGTGAAGTTTAGGATGTTGGTCCGTCGTCTTGACACAGTGTTGAAGGAATCTCGTCGCGGTGGTGGAGGCGCTCGCTGTGTTCGCAATGCAGCGCTCGCCTTTGGTGTTGCGCTGCTCCTCCTTCTGCCGCAAGCCATGCCGGCTCAGTCCTGGTCGTGGTCGGCAAACACCACGGAGTTCCAACCCAATATCCCCTGGTCCGGCCGAGTTGACGCCATCGCGCGCCACCCGTCTCGCCCCAAACGAATCCTGGTGGCGACGCCCGTCGGTGGGGTTTTCGTCTCCCGGGACGGTGGAGATACCTGGCGGCACATCGAAACGCTGCCTCCGCATCAGATGAGCGATCTGGCGGTGCATCCGAAGAATCCCGACCTCCTGATCGCCACGGCGAGGCGCGACTTCGCCGTAGTCTGGGTTCCCAAGGTCGAGCGGCCTCACATCGACAGCATCGATCCCTTACCCGATGGCACGGTCAGGCTAGACGGACCCTTGGTGACGGCGGTTCCCGTAGCTCCTTCCACGCTGACTGTTGAGAGCTTTCCGGTGCGCAGCAGCAACGGCGGAATCTGGGTGAGCCGTGATGGAGGTACTAGCTGGCAGCGGCCGAACTCGGCGGTGCCCTGGGCCGCGCGCACGTTTGCCAAGGGTGGTCTGTGCCGCGGAGACTATTCGGCCTATGGCATCTCCTTCGACGGCGCGACAGGGGAGATCTTCGTAGGCACTGATTGCGGTGTTGCGCGCAGCTCAGATCTCGGTCGCACCTGGTCGCACGCCGTGGTTCAGGGGCACGCTGCTGGCCAGCCGATCTACTCCGTCGCGTCGCTGGGAAACGGCAGCGTTCTGGCGGGTAGCGGGAGTGGCGTCTTCCGTTCGGTGGACCGGGGAGCCACTTGGGCTCGTGAGCCCGCCTCTCCCGGGGCGGTGACCGGCGTCCACGCCCTGGGCGATTCACCGGTGGAAGGCGAAGCCTTTGCCGTCGCTGGTGCAAAGAACAAACTCTTTCACTTTCGACTCCCGAAGGGGGCATCGACTGGAAGCTGGACTCAAATCACCTCCGCTCCTGATGGCAGAGGTGGGTGCGGAGGCATTCCGCTGGTCCGAGCGCACGCCGGCGAAGCCGGGCGAAGCGGCTCTCCCAGTGACGACCTGTACCTCTACTACGGCAACGGCTGTTACTTCTATGTCACCAAGCTGCAGCGCAACTCCCAAGATGGATCGCTACGCTTGCCAACCTCGTCTTCCGCTTGGACACGAATCAAGGACAAGCACAGCGATGCACGCGACCTGTCGCTACAGATCGCTTTTTCCCCAAGCGGCGGCAGTATCGTGACCGATGCGACCGGTGCCGTTGTGCGTTCCTCGACGTGGGGTGGAGATCCCGTGATCCTGGATGGAGGAGCAGCGGCCAACGGCACTGCCTTTGACCTTCAGGATTCTGTCGGTTGGGCGGCCAATGACGGCGGGCTGGAGCGCCACGTGGCCATTCCACGGCCGGCGGTCGTTCCAGCCGTTCCTCGCGCGGGTGTCGGCCCCGACAAGTACAAGAAGCCCGCCGACCCCGTACCGGTCGGCTCAGGACCGGGCAAGATCAATGCCTTGCAGATCTATGAGGTGACCGGCCAGTCGATTCGCCACAAGGCCCACCATCTCTACTTCGGCACTCAGGACAACAAGCTCTGGGCCTCGAAAGACAATGGACTCACTTGGCCCAGCTCGACCTGCTGCGAAGGCTGGGCGATTGAAATGGACGGTGAAGTTGCCAAAGAGAGCGAAGCGCGGGTGACCTTCGAAACCTGCGGCAGCTGTGTCACCCTGGTCACCGGCGCCGCCTTCGCCAACCTCAGGGACTGGCCGGACCCGGTCAAGAACAGAGGCGTTCCCGTCTTGGTCCGGCGCGGGGTCTATGTTCAGCACGAGGTCAGCCCAGGCAAGCACGATATCTCCCGGAGCTTCGATCTGGGAAGAACGTGGAGACGACTCGCCTACTTGCCGGAAGAGTTCCGTGACCACGCGAAGGTCTGGAACGGTAGCCAGAACAACGCGATGCTCTACCAGGCGGTTAGGACAGGCAGCCAACGCGTACCTTTCTTCAACGGCAGCAAGTTCATCCAAGAAGTGCAGCTGGCTCGCATCTCGAAGATCACGGGAAGCGCGCAAGCCGTTGTCCGTTATCCGGCGATGAACAATTTCGGCAGCCTTGGCACCGTCCCCCGAAATTTCTACTGGTACTGGGTCTTTGCAGTCGATCCCTCGGATGGGCTTCATCTGCTCGCACCCGATGTCGTCAACGGTCGGATGGCTGAGAGCTTCGATGGTGGCAAGAACTGGAGTGCGATGACCCAGCTAACCCAGCAAGTGACGCGCAACGGAGCGTTGCGTTTCGTCGACCTGAGCCCAGGCCCTCCCGCACGCTATTACCCTCTCGTTTCGGCGATCAGTTTTCATCCTGGAAATGCCAACTTAGTTCTCTTGGGGACCCGCCAAGGGGGCATCTATCTTTCCTCAGATCGCGGGCAAAGCTGGAAACACGTGCCAGGAAGCGAACGCATCTCACGAATCACCACTTTCCATTGGAAGAATCTCAACCAAGTCCTGGTCTCTTCTTTCGGCCGAGGTCTTTGGAGAATCGATTTAACACCGGTCGTGCGCCAGTCACTGCCCCTCCTTCCCTCTACTCCGCCGTTGAACGGCTGCGCCGGCCGGTGTCTGGTGCGGGCCATCGAAGGGAGCGACCTGGAGCCCCCCGTATCTCTCCTCGACCTGCTGAGTTCCGGGAGCGATCTGGTGGAAGGGGGCTGGCTGGTCTACGATGGCACCCTGACCTCCGCCACGCTCGACGACGGGGTGTTGTACGCGGTGGGCCTCTCCGCCGGAGCCTCGGTGATCGGTTTCGGCGACGAGGGAACCGTTCTCGGTCCACAAGAGCTCCAGCTGAGCGATGTTGACGCGAACTTCGGCTTCGCAGAGCTGCCCCCGGAAGTTGCCGACCTCGCGCGGTCACGGCAACTCATTGGTTTCACCATCCGAGAGGGGCGAGTTTCCGCGGTGATCGTGGCCGACGAAGAGTTGCCCATGCCGAGCCCCGCGGGGGAGCAGCCCTGGGACGATGACGCAACGATGGAATCGCCCACCTTGCACCAACCCTACCTGTCGGTGACCAGTGCCACCATGACAGGTGGCTACGCGGTAGTCACGCCGGGTGGTGCCGCGATCGAAATCTTCGGTCGCAATTTCGAGCCCGGAACGGAGGCCGACCTCTTGATCGACGACGTTCTCTACGACGCCACCGTCGAGGTGGAGCCAGACGGCACCTTCCTGATCGAGATTCCCGCCGACTTTGCGCTCGGCGAGCACAGCGTGGCCGTCCGGCAGGGTGACTTCCAAGACGTCAGTTCCTTCTTCGTTCGCCACCTCGACCTGGAGGATCGCTGAGCTGAGCTGAGTTCCGCCCATCGTCGACGGGCCGATCCAACACCCGCGGCCCTCCTCGCTGAGGACATTGGTGTCTCGTTCGGAGAGTTTGCAGCGGAAGGCAAGCTCTCCGCAACGGACTTGGCTGCTTGGATTCGGAATCCTCTTTTAGTAGCGAAGGGCTAGGCTAGAGCAGGTTCGGAAACAGGTGCCACCCGAATTACGGTTGGTACCTGTTGGCAACCTGATCGTCACGGTTTGCACTTGGTGTATCGATAAGGCTATCGTAGGCTGAGTGGCCTATCGATGGAGAATTCATGACGACCATCACTCTTTCGCCGAAGTTCCAAGTAGTCATCCCGAAGGAAATCCGAGACGGGCTCAAACTGAAGCCAGGGCAGAAGATGCAAGCGGTCGGCTATGAGGGACGGATCGAGTTGATTCCGGTGCGCGAGGCGCGGGAGCTGCGCGGCTTTCTGCCGGGGCTCGATACGACTGTTGAGCGTGAGAAAGACAGGCTGTGAATGTGGTCGACTCCTCGGGTTGGCTGGAGTATTTCGCTGGCGGAGCGAATGCCGACTTTATCGCTTCGGCGATCGAAGATCCGTCCACGTTGATCGTTCCGACCATCACGCTCTATGAGGTCTTCAAGCGGATCTTGCAGCAGCGCGACGAGAACGCGGCGCTGCAAGCCGTGGCGGTGATGCAGCAGGGCGCGGTGGTGGGGTTGAGCGACGATCTAGCCTTACGCTCGGCTTCGCTGAGCGTTCGGCTGGGCTTGCCGATGGCGGACAGCATCATCCTGGCCACCGCGCACTCGACCGAGGCGACGCTATGGACCCAGGATTCGGACTTCCAGGCGATCGAAGGAGTTCGCTACGTGGCGAAGCCACGGTGAGTGCCATTGGGATGCAGACCTCTAATCTCAAAGGGTCTGCCTGCAATATGGGTGGCTGAGAGGTGCCACCCGATTGTGAGTCTTTGATTTCAAAGGATCTGCAACTGTGTGGCACCCGGTGAAGCAATCGGGTGGTACCCCGCTGGCAAGGGCACTCGGAGTCAGCGGTAGATCTCTTTTCGATGGCCGATCTTCAGGATGAACACCACCAACCGGTTTCGCTCGACGCTGTAAAGAACTCGGAACGTACCTACCCGCACTCGCAAGACGTTGAGGTATCCGCGCAACTTGCGACATCCTCGCGGTCGCGGCTCCTTTGCGAGCGCTTGGATCATCCGCAAGATGCGAATCTGGTCGCGCCGCGCCAACTTCTTGAGCTGTTTCTCTGCGGTGGCGGAGATCTCCAGACTATAGCTGGCCATCCAACTTGAGTTCTTCGAGGATCTCGGAGAGGGGGCGGGTGGGCTCGCAGAGAATCTGCTTCAGATCGTCGACATCCTCGAGTTCTTCGAGCTTGTCCAGGAGCGCCTCCTCGATGAACCGATTCATCTTGAGCCCGCGTGATTTACACACGGCCTCGACCGCATCCTTGACCTGCGGGCTGATTCGTGTCGCCAGTTGTGCCTGTGCCATCGATGAACTCCTTGGCTCCACGCTAGCACGAGCTAGCAAATGCTAGCAAGTCGTTTATGCTGAAAGTCGTCACCCGGTGGCAGGTCAGGGCCTCTCGATCATTTGGAGCGGCTGTCCGGCTCTTGTGCGAAAGAACCGGAATCCACGCTTGTCCAGAGTCAGGACATCCGGAATCTTGAGATGCTCGGCAAGGAGCACCAGGGTGGCGTCCGCGTAGTCCATCGGAGCGTCGGCATATTGCTGCATCAGGGCTACCGCCTGGTGAAGCCGCGCGCCGTGGGACAGGTCGTGGACACGCATCGAGCTGGCGGTGACGAACTCGGCGAGCAACGCCGGCCCGAAGGGAGCACGTTGTCCAGCCCCTCTGGTGACGAAGTGCATGGCTTCGGTGATGACGGCGCTGGTGGTGTGGAGTTGGCCGGAGAACTCGTCGAGGGTCGCCGCGATCCACCCGTGGGCCGGATCTCTGCTGTTGAGATAGGCGACCAGGGGACCGGTGTCGAGCAGTAGAGAGGTCAGTCCCGCCAATTGTGCTCCGCAAGCTCCCGGCTCCATGAGTCCATGGGCTCATCCAGCTGCAACCTACCCTTAAGATGACCTGTCTTCAGCGCCAGAGGTCTCTCTGCCACGGCTTCTTCAAGAACCTCGCGTACCAATTCCGAGACAGTTTGACCCAGATCCGCCGCGCGCGATTCCAGCGCCTTGCGAAGTCGGTCGTCGGTGCGCACGGTCAACGTCGTACTCATGTACGACATTGTAGTACGTTCTGGCACCAAGCGCCGCTCTGTGAGGTGCCACCCGATTGTAAGCCGCTGATTTCAAAGGGTCTTCCATCGGGCTGCACGGACTTGGTACCGGCGGTTCTTCTACCCCTCTCCCACTACGCCCCGACCCGCTCCATCTGAAGAATCTCCCGCCCGGCGAGTAGCTCTTCGGTCTCTTGCACCATGTGGCGTAGATGAGCCGTCTCCATGTGTGCTTGCCAGGCTGCTTTGCTCTGCCAGTTCTCGTAGAAGAGGAAGGTCTGGGGATCCCCGAGGCAGCGGTGGAGGTCGTACTGGAGGCAGCCTTCTTCGGCGAGCGTCGGCTCGATCAGGCGGCGTAGGGCCTCTTCGACTTGGGCTTCGGCGCCGGGTTTGGCGACGATCTTGGCGACGATGGTGAAGGGCTGGCTCATGGTCTCGATCGTTCCTCGGTGAGTTCGGTGGTCCGCCTGGCCTTGAGTTGGGCGAAGAGTTCACCCACCGGGGCGAAGCCGTGGTCGGTGAAGTTGGCGGGATTGTTCCAGAACTCCGCCAGGCCTCTGGCACCGCTGCGCTCGTAGGCGAAGATCTTGATCATCAGCTGGAGTTTGTCGCAGGCCTTGACCAGCTTGGCCTCGGTGGTTTCGGCGGCGCTGTATTCGGCGTGCAGCTGGTGGGCTTGCTCGGGCAGCGGTGCAAACATCTGGCGCAGGATCGAGGTCTCGGCGGCAGCTTTGGCGCCGTCCGGAAAGAAGCCGGCGACGGTCTTGGGTAGGTCGCCGGTGCGCACTTCGGCGAGGTCGTGGACGATGGCCAGTTCCATCGCTCGCAGAGTATCGACCTCAGGCGTGCGCTGGGCCAGGGTCCAGACCAGGAAGAGGACGTGCCAGGAGTGCTCGGTGACGCTTTCGACATCGGTTACGCCGCGCAGTGCATAGCCCATACGGGGCACGCGGTCGAGGGTCTGGAGTTCCACTAGCAGGTCGAGGAGAGTCTCGTTTTGCGCCATGGTGGGAGGGTAACCTGAAAAAAGGGCAGGTCGGGGAGGTTAGCGGCCGAGGACTCCCAGCCAGCCGCGAGTGAGGTAGTCGGCGAGCGTAAAGCTGAACAGCAAGACGATGAAGAAGCTGGCGGTGAGGATGGCCAGCTTGGTCAGAATCGTCGCGTGACGCACATGCATGAAGAACCAGATGACCAGCCCCGCCTTGGCCAGTGCGATACCGAGGGCGGCGACATCGTTCATCCGTCCGAGGTCCATGCCGGAGACCCAGACGGTGAGCAGGGTGAGCACCATCAGCGCGGCGAAGACGGTGAGCAGGAGGGACTTGGTTTCAGCGTGCGGTTCTACGGGACTGGACATGGCGATCTCCGGCTAGTGGGTTCCAAGGTTGCGGCCCAGTAGGTAAAGGAGCGGGAAGAGGAAGATCCAGACGATATCGACAAAGTGCCAGTAGAGGCCGAAGCCTTCCACATAGTTGTAGTTGTTGGCATTGAAGCGGCCGCGCCAGGCGTGGGGTATCAGCCAGAGGATCATGCCGATTCCGATGATCATGTGCAGCGCGTGAAAGCCGGTCATGCAGAAGTAGATGGCGAAGAACAGCCGGGTGTTGTTGGGGCTGGTGCCGCTGAACTGGAAGCTGTCGTTGGGGAAGAGATGCTGGTGGAACTTGTGGCTGTACTCGACCGACTTGATGCCGAGGAAGACGCCGCCCAAGAGCAGAGTGAGGATCAAAAAGATCACCAGCGCCTTGCTCTTGCCCAGTTGCGCCGCGCGCACCCCCAGAGCGACGGTCAAGCTGGAGCCGATCAGCACCACGGTGTTGATCGAACCCAGGGTGACGTCGAGGTGGTTGCTGCCTTCGGCGAAGGCGATGGGGAAGCGCGAGCGGTAGACCAGATAGATCAGGAACATGCCGCCGAAGAACATGACTTCGGTGATCAGGAAGAGCCACATACCCAGCGTCGCCGACTCGCGCTGCTGGTCGTAGCTGTCGAAGTGATGTTCGAGTCCGGGATGTGGCTCAGACAACGTCAGCCTCCCTCTGCTTGGCGGCCGCGGCTTCGAGCGCCCGGGCGCGTTCGCGGCCGGCGTAGTCGTACGGCTCGGCGGAGACGGTCGGGGTCACCAGGAAGTTCTCGGTCGGCGGCGGCGAGCTGGTCTCCCACTCCAGGCCGATCGCGTCCCAGGGGTTGGCGCTGGCGCGCTGGCCGTAGCGCATCGACCAGATGAAGTAGATCAGCGGAATCAAATAGCCGATGCCGAGCACCGAAGCTCCGGCGGTCGACAAGACGTTGAGCACCTGGAACTCTTCCGGGTAGGACCAGTAGCGCCGCGGCATACCGAGGTAGCCGACGATGAACTGGGGGAAGAAGGTCAGGTTGAAGCCGACGAAGACGGCGATGGCGGCGAGGCGCGACCAGAAAGCGGGGTAGAGCCGCCCGGAGATCTTGGGCCACCAGTAGTGGAGACCGCCCAGGTAGGCCATGATCGTGCCGCCGACCATGACGTAGTGGAAGTGGGCGACGATGAAGTAGGTGTCATGGACGTGCACGTCGATTCCCAGCGTCGCCAGCATGACGCCGGTCAAGCCGCCGATCAAGAAGATACCGAGGAAGCCCAGGGCGTAGTACATCGGTGGTTCGTAGACGATGGCGCCGTCGTAGAGCGTCGCCGTCCAGTTGAAGACCTTCACCGCCGAAGGGATCGCCACCAGCATGGAGAGCACCGAAAAGATGGTCGCCGCGTAGACCGACTGGCCGCTGACGAACATGTGGTGACCCCAGACCAGGAAGCCGAGCACCGCGATCGAGACCGAGGCGATGGCGACGAAGCGGTAGCCGAAGATCCGCTTGCGGGCAAACGCGGCGATCAACTCACTGATGATCCCCATCGCCGGCAGCACCATGATGTAGACCGCCGGGTGGGAGTAGAACCAGAAGAGGTGCTGGAAGAGCACCGGGTCGCCGCCCAGCCGGGGATCGAAGATGCCCATGTGGAAGATGCGCTCGATGGCCACCAGCGCGACGGTGATGGCGACCACCGGGGTTCCCAGAATGATGATCAGACTGGTGGCGTAGTGCGACCAGATGTAGAGCGGTAGGCGAAACCAGGTCAACCCCGGTGCGCGCATTCGGTGGATGGTGACCACGAAGTTGAGCGCCGTCAAGATCGAGGAGAAACCGGCGATGAAGGCCGCCAGTACGGTGGCTACCACGTAGCTGTTGGAGAAGGTGGTGGAGAACGGGGTGTAGAAAGTCCAACCGGTATCCACACCGCCGCGCAACAGCGCCCACAGCCCGAAAAGGCCGGCGATGTTGAAGATGTACCAACTCGCCAGGTTGAGTTTGGGGAAGGCCAGATCCTTGGCGCCGATCATCAACGGCACCAGGAAGTTGCCGAGTACGGCCGGGATGCCGGGAATCAGGAAGAAGAAGACCATCAGCACGCCGTGGGCGGTGAACACACGGTTGTAGGTGTCGGCCTGCATCAAATCGCCGGCCGGAGTCAGCAGCTCGAGCCGGATGAGCAGCGCCATCAAGCCGCCGAGGGCGAAGAAGATGGTGATCGAAACCAGGTAGAGTAGGGCGATGCGCTTGTGGTCCTTGGTCAGCAACCAGGAGCGCAGCCCTTGCTTGTCTTTGAGGTAGTGATTGTGCGGCCAGTCGGCCGGCCGGGCGCTTGGTGAGGTCATATCCGAACTCATGGCTGTGAGCCTTCCGGTTCTATTGCGGCATGGTCTTGGGTGTCAGCCGCGGGGGTGGCGAGAGACTTGATGTAGGCCACCAGCTGGTTGAGTTGCTCCTCGTTCACCTGACCCTGGTAGGTCGGCATCAGAGGAGCGAAGCCGGCGACCATCTTGGCACCTGGGGTGACGATCGATTCGCGCAGGTAGGTCTCGTCGGCGATGACCGTACGGCCGCTGGCCAGGTTGACCCGGGCACCGAACAGCCCTTCGAGTTCGGGGCCCCGCCGGCGCTGGTCGGAGCGGTGGCAGGTGTCGCAGGCCAGCTCGGCGAAGAGCTTCTCGCCCGACTCGGCAGGCGGCTGTGCCGGCCCTCGACCCGCCAGCCAGGATTCGTACTCGGCCGGCTCCATGGCGTAGACCCAGCCCCCCATCAGCGAGTGCTCGCTGCCGCAGTACTCGGCGCAGAAGAGATGGTACTTGCCCGCCTTCTTGGCCTCGAACCAGAGTGAGGTGTAGCGGCCGGGCAGCACGTCCATCTTGGTGCGGAAGGCGGGGATGAAGAAGCTGTGGATGACATCTTCCGAGGTCATGGTCAGCTTGATCGGCACTCCCACCGGCACGTGCAGCGAGTTGATCTCGCGGTTGCCGGCGGGGTGCTGGATCTTCCACATCCACTGCTTGCCGGTGACGAAGTACTCGACCGCGTCGGCCGGCGGGCGGGCCAGGTTGAAGAAGACCTTGGTGCCCCAGCCGAACATGGCCAGCGCGATGAGCAACGGAATCACCGACCAGGTGATTTCCAGCGGCCAGGAGGCGTGCTCCGGCGTACCGGTTGCACCCTTGTAGGGGCTCTTGAAGCGGACGAAGAAATAGAGGATCAGACCGGTGATCAGCAGGCTGAAGAAGACGCTGATTCCCAGCCAGGCGAAGAAGAGAAGATCGACTTCGCTGGAGAAACTCGAAGCGCTTTCAGGAAAAAGGGAGACTTCCAGCATCTAGGTGGTCCCCAGGGAAGGCTTGTTTTGTCTACGCTCGCGCCAGATCAGCCAGGCGACCATGAGCAGCACGCCGAGCAGGGTCACAGCGCCGCCCAGCCGTACGATGTTGAGCGTCACCGCGCTGTAGCGCCCGGTCGACGGGTTCCACTGAAAACAGAAGAGGAGCAGCTTGTCCGCCATCGACCCGATCTTCTCGTCGGCAGCTTCGACCATGGCCAGACGCAGCTCGCGGGGCGGGTACTCGAGACCGAAGAAGTAGCGAGCGATCTTGCCGGCGGGTGTGAGCACCAGAATGCCGGCGGTATGGGCGAATTCGTCGCTCTTTTCGTCGTAGTAGTAGTGAAAGCCGATGGCCTCGCTGAGCTGGTCGATCGACTCCTGCGAGGCGGTCAAAAAGTGCCAGCCCGCTCCGTCGCCGCCGTCGTAGCGGCCCACCGCCGTGTTCTTGGCGGTGAGGGCCATTTTCGGTGTCTCGTCCGGGTCGATGCTGTAGATGACCACCTCGAAGTCGGCGCCCGGTTTGAGCGGTACCACGCGCAGCGCCGAGGTGAGGTCGTTGATCACCATGGTGCACAGCATCGGGCACTCGTAGTAGGCCGGGACCAGAATCACCGGCTTGCCGGCGAAGAGGCTTCCCAGCTGCACGGTGTTGCCGAGTTCATCGCGCACTTCGAGTTGGAGCGGAACGTCTTCGCCGAGACGCTGGTCGAAACCAACATCTTGCAGCTCCTCCGGTAGGGAGCTGACGTCGGTGTCGACCGAGCCGACCGCCGGCATGCGCCTCTGCGCCGCACCGGGCACAGTGGTCGCCAGGCCGCAGGCCAGAGCGAGCAAGGCAGCGCCGATCGTGCGGCGGCTTCGGCGGTGAGTCGGTTGGTGAAAATCGCTCATGGTGGCTACTCGCCCCCCTCGTTGTTCGCCTCATCGGCCAGATCTTCTTCGCTGACCTCGCCGTTCAAAAGGGAATCCATCGCATCGCTTCGTTCGCCCGGCGCAAACGCCCCTGGCGGGACGAGTGCCAGCGAGCGCGGTTCGGGAAGGCCGCGCTCGGCGAGCAGCTCGATGGCGCGCTCGAGCGGGATGCGGGCGATGCCGTTACGTTTGTCGACCCAGCCGTAGCTCGACAGCAGGTGGTCGTAGTCGCGGTTCATCTCGATCAGCTCCGCCTCGGGCGACGACTGGAGCCGCGGTCCGGGTGGCAACCGGCGCTCGCTGGCCTCGGGGATCGGCGAGGGGGTCGGGTCGTGGTCCACACTCTTGCCCTTCAGCGAGCCGGAGAGCCACCACATGAGGATCATGGCGAGGATGACGATCGCTGCCAGGCCGAAGACGGTCGCCAGGATCGGCCCCGGTCGAACCTCGGCGTCGAACTTCTTGGGGCGATGCGGATCGGGGGTTTGGCTGCTCATCGGGCTACTCATCGCCGAGCGCCTCCTCGAGTTCGGGTGCGCCGACGGGAATCAGCGGCCTGGCGCTGAGTTCGCGGCACAAGAGGGCGAAGCAGATTCCCCCCACCGCCAGCGGCGCGGCGAGATCCAGCCAGTGGAACGAAAGCTCGGGATGAAAGGCGGGAGCGACCTGCCACAGCAGATCGATCCAGCGGGCGATCAGCACCGCGCCGGCCACCCACGCCAGCCGCTTCGCATGTCGCTTGAGGTCGCGCGAGAGGAGCAGCACGAAGGGCAAGATGAAGTGAGCGGCGACCAAGAGCAGGGAGAGGATCTGCCAGCCGCCTTGAGCGCGCGCCCGGTAGAAGGAGATCTCGCCGGGCAGGTTGCCCGACCAGATGATCAAGAACTGTGAGAAGCCGAAGTAGGCCCAGAGCATCACGAAGGCGAGCATCAGCTTGCCGTAGTCGTGGAAGTGGCGCGGTGCGAAGGCGCGATCCATCGGTGGGCGCCGCGACAAGAAAAGGGCGACGAGCACGGCGAAGCAGAGGGCGGAAAGTGCTGCACCGCCCACGAAGTAGACACCGTAGATGGTCGAAAACCACTCGGGCTGCAAGGACATCATCCAGTCGATGGCGGTGAAGGTGCCGGTCAACATGAAGAGGCCGAGCCCGATCGAAGAGACGCTCTTGGACCGTTGTGTCGTGCTGGCACCGCCGTCCTGGCGTGCGGAAGCGCGATTGAGCACCCAGGACAACGCTATCCAGATGGCGAAATAGAGGGCGGCGCGCAGCAGGAAGAAGCCGTCGTTCAGATAGGGCGCCTTGTGTTGCAGCAGTTCGCTGGCCGCCACCTCGTCCGGCCGCGACCACGGGTAGAGGGTGTCGAGGCTCAGTGCGATGGGAACGAATCCCAGCGCCAGCCAGGGCAGCAGGCGAGTGGCCGCTTCGAGCACACGGCGCAGCACCAAGCCCCAGGCGCCGCCGGTGAGATGGTGGATCATGGAGAGAGCCAGCGAACCGAGCGCGATGCTCAACCAGAAGAGATAGCCGACCAGGTAGGAACGCATTAGCTGCTCACCGTCGACGAAGAAACCGATGAGCAGGACGCTCGCTGCGAGCGCCCCGACGATCCAGCCGCGGCGGCCGAGTTGGGCCAACTCCAAAGCGAGTGACGAGGACGGCCGCCAGTCGCCGGCTGCCGGTGCTCTGTGAGTCTGCGCTTCCAAACTCAATGTCCGTCCTCCCCATGGCCCGTTGCGGGATCTTGGTTGCCGGGGCCGTGGTTGCCGGGGCCGTGGTTGCCAGGGCGTTGGTGGGTGCTTGCGGCCATCACCGCTTGACGGTCGCCGGCGGGAAGCTCGATCAGCCGTGCGCTCTGGGAGAACTGCAAGGCACGCAGGTAGGCGGCGATCGCCCAGCGATCTTCGACCGGCACCTGGCTGGCGTAGCTCGACATCTGACCGAAGCCCCGGGTCATCACGTCGAAGAAGTAGCCGATGTCGCTGGCCAGGAGCCGTTCGGAATGGAAGGACTCCGGTTGCTTGAAGCCGCGCCGTACGATCATGCCGTTGCCGTCGCCGGCCACCGAGTGACACGGTGAGCAGAAGATGTTGTAGCGCTCGCGGCCCCGATCGAGAAGCTCGCGCGACAGTGCCACAGGCAGTTCGCTGAGCAGCTGGCCGTTGGCATCGTGGCCGGTTTCGAACGGTCCTGCCTCCACCGCCTCACCGCGGGCGACGGTTCCGTCGACCGGCTGACGGGCGCTGCGGCCGTCAGCGAAGTGAGCGTTGTGCTCATAGGCTTCGAACTTGGCCTGGTCGTGCATGTCCTGCCGGCAACCGGCCAGCGCCAGGCAGCCGAGGAGAAACGGCAGTAGTGGATTTCGTGGCCTGCGGCCCATCTCAGTACTCAATTTCTGAAACCTCGCTCGCTTCGAGCCCTTCCAGGAAGGTGCGCGTCCCTTGCCGATCGAACAGCTCATCCTTGATCTTGACCACCAGGAAGTAGCGGTTGCGCGAGGCCAGCGCGAAGCGGGGCACGTTGAAGACCGGATGGTGCGGCATGGGCAGGCCATTCAAGAAGAACATGCCGAAGACCGCCACCAGAGCCGCGCCCAGGATGGTGCACTCGAAAGTGGGAACGATGAATGCCGGCCAGCTGTTGAGCGGTCGGCCGCCGATGTTGAGCGGGTAGGCGATCACCGAGGTCCAGTACTGCAAAGCGAAACCGCCGATGGCTCCCGCCAGGCCGCCCAGCAGCACCAGCAACGGCAGCTTGGAGCGGTGGTAGCCCAACTCGTGGATGATCTCCTCCACCGGGTAGGGCGTGTAGGCGTCGAGGTCCGAGTAGCCGGTCTCGCGCGCTCTGCGACAGGCGCGAAGCAGGGCCTCCGGCGACTCGAACTCGGCCATCAGGCCATAGAGCGGAGCGCCGGTGTTCGAGGCTAGGGGGGAGAGGCTCATGGCGCCTCCTTGTGGGGCTTGTCCAACTTGGCTTCGGGCACCATGGTTCGCATCTCGAAGATGGAGATCATCGGTAGGAAGCGCAGGAAGAGGAAGAGCAGCGCCAGGAAGAGGCCGATCGTGCCGACGAAGAGACCCCAGTCCCAGACGGTCGGCGAGTAGGAACCCCAGGAGGAAACCAGGAAGTCTCGCGTCAGGCTGGTGACGATGATCACGAAGCGCTCGAGCCACATGCCGACGTTGATCACCATGGCCACGAAGAAGAGCATCCATGGCGTGCTGCGCACCTTGCGAAACCACAGTAGCTGCGGGGTCAAACCATTGCACAGGATGAGCGCCCACCACTGGTAGCGGTAGGGGCCGGTGATGCGGTTCCACATCATGAAGCCTTCGTCATGGTGGCCGCTGTACCAGGAGAAGAAGCCCTCCATGGTGTAGCCATACACTACGATCAGTCCGGTCAGCAGCATGATCTTCGCCATGTTGGCGAGATGGCGGTCGGTGATGAAGTCTTGCAGTTTGAACAGCGTGCGTAGCGGGATGGTCAGCGTCAAGACCATGGCGAAGCCGGCGAAAATGGCGCCGGCTACGAAGTAGGGCGGGAAGATGGTGGCGTGCCAGCCGGGAAGCTGGGCGACCGAGAAGTCGAAGCTGACCACGGTGTGCACCGAAACCACCAACGGTGTCGCCAGCCCGGCGAGCAGCAGGTAGGCGGTCTCGTAGTTGTGCCAGTGCTTGGCGGTACCGCGCCAGCCCATGGCGCCGAAACCGTAGACGACCTGGGCGAACCGGTTCTTGGTGCGGTCGCGCAGGGTCGCCAGATCGGGAATCAGGCCGGTGTACCAGAAGAGCGCCGAGACGATGGCGTAGGTCGAAACCGCGAAGACATCCCACACCAAGGGGCTGCGGAACTGCGGCCAAAGCCCCATCGTGTTGGGGTAGGGCATCAGCCAGTAGGCGAGCCATGGCCGGCCGGTGTGCAGGATCGGATAGATGCCGGCGCAGGCGACGGCAAAGAGGGTCATCGCCTCGGCGAAGCGGTTGATCGAGGTGCGCCAATCTTGGCGCAAGAGCAGCAGGATGGCCGAGATCAAGGTTCCGGCATGGCCGATGCCGATCCACCAGACAAAGTTGATGATCGGGAAGGCCCAAGCGACGGGAACGTTGTTGCCCCAGACGCCGGTCCCCTTGACCAGCAACCAGGTGACCGACATCAACAAAACGTTGACCAGCAGGAAAGAGACCCCGAAGCCGGCGTACCACCACTTCGGTGTCTTCTGCAGGACGACCTCGCTGATCGCTTCGGTGACCGATGTCGGCGTGTGGCCAGGAGCGATGAACTGCGCCTTGCTGCTGCTGAGGCTGCCGCCGCCGCTCTTGGCGTCCATAGGCTCGTCGAGTGTAGCCATCAGCCGTGCCCTCCCTCGTGGGTAGGCTGGCCGTGGCCGCCGGCCTCGCCTGCCGCACGGGTGAGTGCCGGATTCGGGTTGGTGACCTTGGCCAGGTAGGTGGTCCGTGGCCGGGTCCCCAAGTCGCCGAGCAGGGTGTAGTTGAGCGGGCTGGCCTTGGTCCGGCTGACCGCGGAGTCGGCGTCGTTGATGTCGCCGAAGGTCAGCGCGTCGGCCGGGCAGGCCTGCTGGCAGGCGGTCTTGATCTCGCCGTCGCGGATCTCGCGGTCTTGCTTCTTGGCTTCGATCCGCGCCTGGTTGATGCGCTGCACGCAGTACGAGCACTTCTCCATCACGCCGCGGCTGCGCACCGTCACGTCCGGGTTGCGCGCCATGGCGAGCAAGTCGGAGTCATGGTCGGTGTAGCTCAAGAAGTTGAAACGGCGCACCTTGTACGGGCAGTTGTTCGAGCAGTAGCGGGTGCCCACACAACGGTTGTAGACCATGTCGTTGAGCCCTTCGGAACTGTGCGTGGTCGCCGCCACCGGGCAGACCACCTCGCACGGAGCCTGCTCGCAGTGCATGCACATCACCGGCTGGAAGTGAACGTCGGGATCTTCGAGGTCGCCTTGGTAATAGCGATCGATACGGATCCAGTGCATCTCGCGGCCGTTGGCTACCTGGACCTTGCCGACCACCGGGATGTTGTTCTCCGACTGGCAGGCGGTGACACAGGCGTTGCAGCCGGTGCAGCTGTTGAGATCGACGGCCAGGCCCCAGGCGTACCCGTTGTATTCCCATGGCGGGAACATCGACTCCTCGGGTCCCGGCGGCGGATGACCCATGTGCTGGGCGAAGTCTGGCTGGTGCTGGTAGGTCGCGTAGTCGGCGTGGCGCACCAGGTGGCGCTCGTGTGCCTCTTCGCTTTGCAGCTCGACCGCGAAGTGCTGCTGGGTGCTCGACAGCGGATAGGTGGCGCCGGTGGCTGCGAGTTCGACAGCGATATCGACCGTGGCGTTGACGGTTGACGCCGTGTACAGCGGGTAGGCGTTGAAACCGGCGCCGTTGCCCACCCGGCCGGCATGGGTGCGACCGTAGCCGAGGTGGACGGTGACCGCGCGGTCGGCCTGACCGGGCATGATCCACACCGGACCGACCACCTTGCGCTCGCCAAGGCGGACCTCGACCAGATCCTCGGTCTTCAGACCGTGCTCCTCAGCGGTCGCCGGGCTGATCAAAAAGGCGTTGTCCCAGGTCAACTTGGTCAGTGACTTGGGCAACTCCTGCAACCAGGCGTTGTTGGCGAAGCGGCCGTCGAAGACACTTGGGTCGGGGCGCAGGCACAGCTCCAAGTCCATGCGGCTGGCACTCTCGGAGCAGGCTTGAGCTACGGCCGCCTGATTGATCTCGGCGGTGAGCGTGGCCGAGGCGGTGCCGGCGATCACGCCGTCGTGCAGTGCCCGGCGCCAACCGGTCTCGTCGAGACCCTGGCCCTGCCAGTGCTCTTGCACCAACTCGTGGGCGGTGGCGCCGGCGCGGTCGCTGAACAAGGCGACCACTTCGTGCGCCGTGCGGCCGCCGTGGAGCGGCTCGATCAGCGGTTGGACGATGCTGGCCGTGCCATCAAAGGCGCGGCAATCGCTCCAACTCTCCAAGAAATGAGCCGCCGGGATGTGCCACTGACAATACTCGCTGGTCTCGTCTCGATAGAGGCTGAGATGTATGCGCGTTTTGACCTGCGCCAGCATGGTCTCCGCGAAGTCGAGATCGGCCGGAGCGTCGTAGGCGGGGTTGCCCTCCAGAATCAACAGCGTGTCGACCTTGCCGGCGCGCATGTCGGCCACCAGTTGGCCGATCGAGGCCAGTTGGTCCTCGGGCCGCGCTTCGCCGGGCTCGCTGTGCAAGACGGTAGAGCCGACGTTGCCCAGGGTGGCGTTGATCGCCTGCGCCAATAGGTGAACTTGCGGTGCGGCGTAGACGCCGGGGACCACCGCGCAGCTGCCGCGATGAGCCGCCAAGTCGGCGGCCACGGTGGCGATCCACTCGCGGGCAGGTGGGCTGAGTTCCTCCTCGGCCCCAGCACCGGAGGCAGCCCCGGGGACGTGCAGCTCGGCTGCCAGCGCGGCGGTGAAACGAAGGAGTTCGCTGGGTGCCAGCGCCAGGCGATGGTCGGCCGTGGCTCCCGTGTTGCTCGGTGAACTCTCCGCCACATAGAGGCGGTTCATCCCTTGCGCTCCGCCCTGCGCCAGGCCGGAGCGCCGCCGGCGCGAGAAGTCCTTGGCGTAGCGCACCGAGCCGGGACCGGAGGTCAGGAAGTCGGCGTCGAGGGCGAGGATCACATCGGCGCGCGAGAAGTCGTAGCGGGTGGCCAGCGGCCGGCCGAAGGCGGCCATCGCGGCGGCGCGAGCCGCATGGTCGCCGCAAGGCTCGTACTGGTGCCAGCGTGCTTTGGGCAGGCGCTCCTCGAGCGCGGTGAGTTGTGCCGCCAGCGTCGGGGAGGAGACGGTGCGGGTCAAAATCCGCAGCCCATCGCCTTGGAGTGCTTCCAGCGCCGGCAGCGATGTGCGGATCTCGGCGGCGAGGTCCTCCCAGGAGCTGATCTGGCCGAGATAGCTCTGCGTTTGCGACCGGTCGGGATCGTAGAGCGACAGCACGCTGGCCTGCGCCAGGGCGTCGGTGGCACCGAGGCTCGCCGGATGTTCGGGATTGCCTTCGAGCTTGGTCGGCCGGCCGAGATGGCTTTCTGCCAGCAGGCCGAGGGCGGTGCCCGCCAGTTCGATCGCCGTGGCGTAGTAGAGCGGGTGACCCGGGATGTAGTTCTCCGGCTGGCGCACGAAGGGGACGATAGTCTCCGCCGGTTGGCGGGTGCAGGCGGTGAGGCCGGCCAGCGCCAGGGAAGAGGCGGCCAGTTCGAGGAAACCGCGCCTTGAGACGCCGTTGCCCGCGTTGCCGTTCTCCTCGCTCGGCCATTCGGCGGCGAAGCGGGGGAACTCGCGATGGAGCAACTCCTGGAACTCATCGCTGCCGGCCAGCTCTTCCAGGCTGCGCCAGTACTGCGGTCCCTGTGCTTGCTGCAACCGCTGCCGCACACCGTCCAGGTCGAGCTCTTTCCGCGGCTCGCTGCCTTGCTCAGCCGTGGCGCTGAGCGTGACTGCTGGGCTTGCCTCTTGGCGCATCGTCTTGGCGTCCTTCATGCCGTCCTTCGTCGGGTTCATCGGTGGCAGGTCGAGCAGCTGTCGAGCGTCTCGATTCCGTATTCTTCGACCAACCGGGCACCGATCACCGATTGCGGCTCGCTGGGCTCGTAGTCGGCATTGAAGATCTCTTCGCGCGGTCGTACGTATTTCTCGGGGTTGCGATGGCACTCCAGGCACCATTCCATCTGCAGCGTTTGGGCTTGGTAGATCAGCGGCATCTCGGTCACCTTGCCGTGGCAGGTGAAGCAGGAGACTCCGCGCGCCAGATGGATCGAGTGGTTGAAATAGACGTAGTCGGGCAAGTCATGGACCCGCTGCCACTGGATCGGCTCGTTGTCGCGAAAGCTGGCGCGCACCGGTTCGAGCAACTCGGCATCGGTCCAGATCTGCTTGTGGCAGTTCATGCAGGTCGAGGTAGGCGGAATGCCGGCGTAGGCCGAGGTCTCGGCGGTGGTGTGGCAGTAGCGGCAGTCGATTCCCAGGCCGGCGGTGTGGTGATCATGCGAGAAGGGAACGGGCTGAGCCAGAGCCACGCCTTGGCCGGTGTTGTAGGTCGAACGGTCGAGGACCATGAAGATCCACACCAGGAAAGCGACGATGAACACACCGCCGTAGATCGTCGCCTTGGCGAGCGTGTTCGTGCTGCGTTTGAAAATTTGCGCCATCTAGCTTGAACCTCGTGTCGTCGCCGAACCGCCTCTTAGTTCCCCTGGGAGTCAAGTATTCGACTAGACAAAACTGGGCACAGTGACCTGGTGGTCAAGTACTGGTCGATGTTTTTCCAGGTGGGAGTTGTCGGGCGAGTGCAACGATGACGATAGCGGAGTCCACCAAGCGCCGCAAGGAGCTTGTGAAAACCGTCACAAGGCGCGGATGGTAGCGGATTGGGAGAGGGGGCGCAAGAGGATTCTGAGTCCTTTCTCCGAGTCTTGACTCCGGCACCCGGAGGGGCTCTTGCCGGGTGATTGCGGCTGCGCTATCCGGTGGTGGAGAAAAGGCGGTACTCTTCGCCGCATGGCTTTTTTGCTCTTGATGGTGGGAGTGGTGCTGCTCTATTTGGGCGGCGAGGTTCTGGTTGGCGGCGCCGCGCATCTGGCGCGTGCCTTGGGTATCAGCCCGCTGGTGATCGGCTTGACGGTAGTGGCCTTCGCCACCTCGGCTCCCGAACTTTGCGCCACGCTGATCGCGGTGTTGCACGGCGCTCCCGCTCTTTCCTTGGGCAATGTCTTCGGCTCCAACATCGCCAACGTTGCCTTGATCCTCGGCCTTGCCGCCATCATTCGGCCCCTGGCGGGCCAGGATCGCTTCCTGCGGCGTGAGATTCCGATCCTCATTGGCGTGGCGGTGATTCCGCTCTGGCTCCTGCGTGACGGCGTGGTCTCGCGGATCGAAGGAATGGTGATGGTCCTCTTGCTGGTGGCCTATGTGGTGCACCTCCTGCGCGAAGGCCGTCCGTCCGCCATCGCCCTGGAAGAGGTCGAGGAAGAACTCGCCGAGGCGGCTCGGCCGTGGTGGCTCTCGGCGCTGGCCGTGGCCGTAGGGTTGGGGATGCTGGTCTGGGGTGCCGATATCTTGGTCAGTTCCGCCACCACCCTGGCGCGAGCCATCGGCATCAGCGAGCGGGTGATAGGGCTCACCCTGGTCGCCTTCGGTACCAGCTTGCCGGAGTTGGCCAGCAGCCTCGCCGCCGCGCGCCGCCGCGAGGGTGACATCGTGCTCGGCAACATCGTCGGCTCGAACATCTTCAATGTCCTGTGTGTTCTCGGAGTGACCGCGATGGTGCGGCCGATTGCAGGAGATCCCGCGGCCGTGCGCATCGATCTGCTGGTCGGTCTTGCACTCAGCCTGGCCCTGGTGCCCATGCTCCTTTTCGGCCGCCGGCTCTACCTCGGGCGGTTCGAGGGCTTTGTGCTACTGGCTGCATATGGGACGTATGTGGGCTGGCTGTTCCTGTAGGGCGCTGCGACAGCTCGGTCTGCGTCGGGATGACGCAGCTGATAAGGGGGCGCCGTCTATCAACCAGGCAGCGTTGAAATACCACGCCCTATCCATTGGGTCCCGGCGGCCCTCAAGGGCTTCTCTGGCTCTTGATCGATTTCAGCCGATCTTTGTCAGTGATCTTGGTTCCTGATACAGTTTTCTTGGTTTCTGATTCGGTGCGAACGGAAGGAACTATCCTGGCAGAGTCTTGGGCTTCGGTCGACGATGTTGCCGCTTACTTTGGTGTGGCCAAGGATTCCTTGTATTGGTGGATCGATTCGAAGCCTATCCCAGCGCAGAAGATCGGGAGACTGTGGAAGTTCAAGCTATCCGAGATGGATGAGCGGGTTCGTGGTGGTGGCGCAAGTCCACGCGCAGTTAAGCAGCGAGCCCCTTGGTGTAGAGAGAGTCGAGGAGAGAAGCGATGAGCACATCCGCTACTAGGTCGGGCCAGAAGGCGACACCCAGGTTATTTGCGCGACAGCGACAGCTTCTAGTCCTACTGGAAGCATTGGGCGACCACATGGGTAACCTCGACTTCCAGAAGCTGCCGGCGAAGAGGCACCGGTCAATTAGTCAGCTGCCTTGATTCACGGCCAAATCCCCCGTTCTCGTCGACGGACCACTTTCACCATGGGCTGCTCGCGGGTAGTTGGGTGAAACGGAGTTTCAGTAGGATGGGCCGATAGTGACCAAGGCAAGGAATCACAAGTGGGTCTTCAAGAGTCGTTTCAGGCGGAACGCCTTTGGTTGGCGGTCCCAGCCGGCGATTCAACGGGTCAAGGAGGCTGTGCGCGAGATCAAGAAGGTCGCTCGCAAGAACCCTGTCCTGGGGGCTGAGGGTGCCGTGGCCTTCCTCGAACGGGTGTCTCCGGCGCTCGAAAGGGTCGACAGTTCTTCGGGCGCCATCGGGACCGCGGTCAACAAGGCGATCGATGAGTTGGTGCCGATTCTGGTCGAGGCTCCAGTCGATGCGAAGCAGCGGTGTCGATGGCTGGACCGGCTCCTCGAAGCCCTCCAAGAGGATGCGATCCCGTACATCGAGCTGCTGAGCGACCGCTGGGGCGAACTGTGTGTGACCAAAGAAATAGCCTCCTCGCAAGCCGATGACCTCATCGGTATCACCCGCATGGCTTTGAGCCCCAACAAGGAGCTTCGAGGCTACTTCAGCGGTACCTCGGCCTGCCTGAGCGCCCTATTCCGAGCTGAGCGCTATGCTGAGCTGATCGAGTTAGTGAGTGGAGAGGTGATCTGGCCATACAAGCGATGGATGGCGATGGCTTTGGCCGCGCAAGGCCAGCAGGCGGAGGCCGTCCGGTTGGCGGAGTCCAGCCGTAGACCCTGGGACGGCAGTCTTGAGGTCGATCGCTTCTGCGAGGACACGCTGCTCTCCGAGGGGCGAATCGAAGAAGCGTACGAGCGCTACGGCTTGGTGGCGAACCGAGCCGGGACCTATCTTGCGACCTTTCGCGCGGTGGTCAAACGATATCCCAGCAAGACGCCGAGCACCGTGCTCGCCGACCTCGTCGAGACAACGCCGGGAGAGGAAGGCAAGTGGTTTGCCGCCGCCAAGAGCGTCGGGCTTTACGCGGAGGCCCTGGCATTGGCCAGTCAATCGCCCTGCGATCCGCGCGCTCTCACCCGTGCGGCGCGAGACTTCTGCGAACAGCGGCCCGAGTTCGCCACCGGCGCCGGGCTCTTGGCGCTTCACTGGCTTGCCCTGGGGTACGGATACGAAGTGACGTCCGCCGATGTGCGGGCAGCCTATGAGGCGACGATGAAAGCCGCAGCACGGGATGGGAAGACCCATGAAGTCAAAGACCAGATTCGAGAGATGATCGCGGCCAGCGACTTGGGCGATCATTCGATCTTGGAGGTCTTGGCAAGAGAACTGGGAATCACTTGACTAGGTGCCACCCGATGCGCACGGGAGATCGAAGTCGCTATCCGGCCTAGCAGTCCTCGGGCCGATAGTCCTCTTGCTCATGCTAGTTGTAGAGATGGGAAGCAGGTGAAAAAATCTAGCGGAATGCGACTGGGAATTCTGGCAGATATTCACGGCAACCGATGGGCTCTTGAGGCGGTGCTTCGAGACGCTGAGGGCCGCGGCATCAACAGGTGGGTGAACCTGGGCGACTGCTTCTATGGCCCCCTCGATCCCGCCGGAACAGCTCAATGTCTTCGCCATATCGAGGCTACGACCATTTCTGGAAATCAGGATCGGATCTTGGTTTCACCGCCTGAAGGGTCCACGGGGCTGGCCACACACCGGTTTGTGATGGATGCGCTGAGCGGCCAGGATCTCGACTGGCTCGGATCGCTTCCAAGTTCGGCCGTGGTGGGCGACGTGTACCTGTGTCATGGAACACCGCGCAGTGACGAGGAACCCCTGCTGGAGGATATCCGAGAGGGCGCGGTCGTTTTGCGCGGCAGCGGCGAGATCGTGAAGACTCTCGAAGCTGTTTCCGCGCCGGTCGTTGCCTGCGGCCATACGCATGTGCCTCGCCTGGTGGGTTTACCCAGCGGCTGCCTGGTGATCAATCCGGGGAGCGTCGGCCTCCCAGCCTACACCGACGACTCCCCCTGTCCGCACGCGATGGAGGCCGGTAGCCCGCATGCGCGCTATGCAGTGATCGAGAAGAGCTCCGGGGGTTGGGAAGTGGAGCAGCGAGCCGTGCCCTACGATTGGGATGCCGCGGCGCGACAGGCGCAGAGCCAGGAGCGCTCGGATTGGGCCGGCTGGCTGCGGACTGGCAGAGCTGCTTGCTAACTGGCCGTCGCCTCAGTGGCAGGGATGCTCCTGGCCCCCCAGCGTCGGCTGCTAACAAGTTCGCGCGATATCCGCCTACGATATGCTCGCGAACCATCTGCCGTGTAACGCTTAGGGAGGAACGGAAATGAACAAGCTATGGATCGCCATGACACTCGCGGCACTGGCTGCCGGTCCGGTTGCAGCGGGTGTGGTTTACGAGATCGAGGTGACCGATCACGAGCAGTCCCCTCCTAAGTCGGAATCGATTCAGGCAGCTGTCGAGGGCCGCAATCTCAAGATGGGCACCGCTTCGCGCGGCAGCGGTGGTGAGGGTGAGATGATTTTTCGTGGTGATCGGCGCGAGATGATCGTGGTCGACCATGAAAAGAAGTCCTATTTGGTGATGGACGAAAAGGCGCTCGAGAGCTTCGTTGGGCAGATCAGTGGCGCCATGTCCGAGCTGGAGAAGACGCTCCAGAACCTACCCGAGGACAAGCGGGCGATGGTCGAGCAGATGATGAAGGGGCGGATGCCGGCCCAGGCGCCGAAGCGGCCGAAGAATGAACTCAAAAAGACCGGCGAGCGCGCCGACAAGAACGGCTATCCCTGCGCCAAATATGAGGTGCACCGGGGCGGGCGCAAGCTCCGCGAGATCTGGGTCACCGATTGGGACAACGTTGAGGGCGGCAAGGATGTGGCCGGCACCTTCGAAGAGATGGCCGACTTCTTCAAACAGATGCTGGATGCGATTCCCGACTTCGGTCAAAGGGAGGGAGCCGGTGACCCGGCCTTCGAGTTCTTGACAGAGATGGGCGGCTTCCCCGTGGTGACGCGCGAGTTTGCGGCCGACGGTTCGCTCGAGGGCGAGACCGCGCTGCGCTCGGCGAAGCGGCAGACGCTGGATCCGGAGGCATTCGAGCCCCCTTCGGGGTACAAGCGCCAGGAGATGTTGCGCCCGTAGTCAGGCTAGGGACGAGCACCTCTCCGGTACTTGCCTGTCTGGTGGCCTTGGCCATCGTGATGGTTGCGAACCTCTTTGGCACTTTGGGCAAGACATCCTTGCTGGATGAGCAGGGGCGGCGAGTCGAGGGCTTGATCGTCGAGGTTCAGGCGATCGAGTTGGATGGAGCCGCCTTCCAAACCTTAGTTTATTCGTCGGTTGACGTCGTCGAGTGATCTCTCCCGGCCGGTTGCCGGCGAGAACTTCGGGCACGGCCTCGAGGTCTGGCGGTGCCTGGGCCATGCCGGTCGAGGAGTCTTTGACGCAAGCGGGCGATTCGCCGGCTGTCGTTCAGGCCACCTACACTCCCGGAGGAGTCCTTCGCTCATACGGGTGGTCCTCCACTCACCTACTTTCGGGTGGCGACTGCGTGGGGGGTGGAGGTTTATCCTTCTGGGTGGAGTGTGTCGTTATCTCCCGGCCTCCTGCCGCCCGAAAGGAGGGACCCATGAAGCTCGCGAGAATTCACTTTCTCCTACTAGTAATCGCACTTGTAATTGCAGTTGTCTCGGCGGGCTCGGCGCAGACCTTCGGGGTCAAGAAGCGAACGCCTAGGCCGGACGAGTACGGTAACGTAGTGATGAACAACCACGCCGCCCGCGTGGACAGCAACCCGGTGGTCTTCACCCACTGGCTGCACCGGGCCAAGTACACCTGTCGGCTCTGTCACGTCGATCTGGGATTTGCCATGACAGCCAACGAGACAGGAGTGAGTGAGCAGGACAATCGCAACGGCCTCTACTGCGGCTCCTGCCATAACGGCACCATCGCCTTTCCTCCCGAGGAGCTGACCGAAGGGGGTAAGACCATCAAGCACTGCGACCGCTGTCACTCACAGGGCAAGGACGTGGAGTTTGAGCACGACTTCTATGACTTCGTCAGGGGTTTTGCCAGGTCCCGCTTTGGCAACCGTGTCGATTGGATGAAGGCCGAGGATGAGGAGATGATCGTGCTTGCGGACTATCTGGAGGGGATCTCCGTCGAGCGTGACGATCTTATGATCGAGGAGGACCGGCAGCTCCAGCCCAAGGTCGCCGGCATGCCCAAGATCATCTTCTCCCACGAGAAGCACTCCGTTTGGAACGGCTGCGAACTCTGCCATCCACAGATCTTCGGCGTTCGCGAGCGCGCCCAGGTCTACGACATGCAGGATATCTTCGAGGGTAGGTTCTGTGGTGCCTGCCACGGTGATGTGGCGTTCCCAACCACCGACTGCCGTCTCTGCCACACTGAGGACGTTCGCTGACATGGGCGGGAAACGGTTCTGCGCACTTCGGATGCCGGGAGCCGGGTTGTGGATAGCTCTTACCCTGGCCTTCCTGGCGGCGATTGCGGTGGTGGCGCAATCGAACATCTTCGATCTACCTCCTCTGCCCAAGCCCGCGAGCTACGGGAACGTGCTCATTGACCGTCTCGCTGGCACCGAGGGCTCTAAAGCCGTCGGCTTCTCTCATTGGTCTCACCGCACCCGCTATTCTTGCCGGGTCTGCCATTTCGAGTTGGATTTCGTCATGCTGGCTAACGCATCCGAGATCACCGAGGAGGCGAATCGCAATGGCCGCTTCTGCGGCGCCTGCCACGACGGCCAGATTGCCTTCGGGCATACCGACGAACACTGCTCGAAGTGCCACACGGGAAGCTCCAAGGGCAACGCCAAGCAGTTCAAGAAGCTCCGCAAGCTGCCGCGCGCCTCTTTCGGCAACAAGATCGACTGGGTGGAGGCTGAAGACAGTGGCATGGTGACGCCAATCGCCAGCATCCTGGAGCCCGATTTCGAGCCCTTCCCTTTCAAGGAAGAGTTCGAAGTCAAGGCCGCCTGGATCCTCGTGCCTCCCGCCGACTTTTCTCACAACTCTCACCTGCGTTGGCTGGACTGCTCCAACTGCCACCCCGACCTCTTCAAGATCGAACAGGAGGCCACCGAGAACCTGCTGATGAAGAACATTCTGCAGGGTCAGTTTTGCGGCGCCTGCCATCTGACGGTGGCGTTTCCGATCCAAGACTGCAAGCGCTGTCACACCAAGATGAGAGGCTGAGAGAGTGCGCTGGGAGCGCTCTCTCACGGATTTGTGTCCTGTTCGCGATGCCTATCGAAGAGGTGCCGGTCGAATAGTCAGGTCAAACGGTCAGCCCGCTACCCACCGGCAAACTGAGCCACTACCGCCTGACCAGGTCTTCCTTGGATCTGAGTTTTGTGAGGCATAATGGTGGGAAGAACGGGTCTTGATCAGGCTGATGCATGGAGCGAGCGTCAATGGAGCGAACATGGTGAAGGTCGTCGCGTGGTTGCTGTCGGCAGTGCTTCTCGTTGCCGGTGCCGCCGCGGGTGAGAGTGGTTGTCCGGGTGATCGCCGGGTCCTGGGCTCCCGGCTCTGGCAGGGGTTCAGCGGCACGATCGAAGAGCACTATCTGGTTTCCGGCGGACTGGAGGCGACCGATCTGTCGCCGAAACAATGGGCCAAGCTCCTGGGCTACGCACTGAGTCGTCAAGCCCGCTATGTGCAAGGAGACGAGCAACGCCGAGTCCTCTTCGCCTGCTTGGAACAGGGTGTGACGGAAGCTCTGGCGTCGATTTGCGATGCCCATCGCCCCTTGCCGGGCTACGAGGAGAGTGCGCTCGAGCCTCTCGCACAGATCGCCCACGAAGCGGCGATCGGCTTCTACGACGAGGAGGTTGCGCAGCTCACCGGCGTTGAGTCCGGCGAGAGGGTTCCGTCGATTTTCGACCACGGAATCGGTCTGCCGCCGATCGCGGAGTTGGCCGAGGGAGGGGCGGAGGTGGAGGTGAAGCAATCAGCGGCTCCGGCTGGGCGCACACGTTGTCGCTTCAATCTCCATCCCTCGCTCTACACCACCGCCCATCCCGGCTTCGAGTGGGTTCTGATTCGCCATCCTCTGAGCAGGGGTGGTGAGTACTACCACACGGAGGAAGTGAATCCCGAGTGGCCCCTCGACCATCCGAAGCGGCCGGAAAACCGACTCAAGCCGGGGCAAGAGATCGTCGCCCGAGGTACGAAAGCCGAGATTCTGGCGCGAGTTCGCGAACTCCAAGAAGGCTGTTTCTGATCGGCGCACCGGGAGGCTGAATCGGTCGGGCGGATGGGGCCAGATGGCCCCATCCGACACATTGCGTGGTATTGCGCCGATCTAGAAAGCGAGATCGGCGAGCAAGGTGACGCGCTCTCCTTCCGTCTTTCCGGGCACGGTGTCCAACTCGTCGTAGTACTCCAGCGCGAACTTCACATTCTCGGTGACGTAGACCCCGAGCTGGGCGGTCAACGCGGCGATGTCGTCTCTGCCGTTGTTGGCTTCGGTGAAGCCGTAGCGCAGCAGGGGCACGAAGAAGGGCCGCCCGTTCTTCTTGTGCGTGTAGAACACTTCCAGGTAGCCGGCGTCATTGTCGTTGCTGGGGCCATCTCGGAAGTCTTCCTCGGCGCTCATCCACATGCCGAGCACGTTGAAGTCCTTGAAGGCGAAGTTCCAGTCAATGCCGAATCGGCTGAGGTTGATGGCACCGTGGTCCCGTTCGCCGTCATAGAAGAAGGCTCCGACCATGGCGTCCGGGGTGATGTCGTAGGCGATTCGACCGAGGATGTCGTTGGGATCCTCCCCCTCGGGATTCGAGTTTCCGGCGCTGTAGCTCGCCATGTAAAAGAGCTTGTTCTGTCGGCCGTAGAAGGCGATGTATTGAGAACTTTTGCGAAAGCGAGCCCCGACGCTGCTGCCGACGTTCAACGGGATCTTGTGGGCGACGGTCAGCCGGTGACCGCCGTCTTTCATCGAGTTGTAAGGGTCGGGGGTGAAGATCGACCCACTGCCGAATTCGAGGTTGGCGGCGCGGTTGAAATGCCAGTCGAACCGGCCACCGATGGCGGTACTGAAGTTCTCCTCGTCTTCCCCTTCGAGTTCGAAGAACCACGACCCTTTCTTCCAGAAGTTGCCGGCGGAGAAGATCTCGATCTCGTGGATGGGTCGGATCTTGCTGTCGCCACTGTTCGTGTCATCGAAGATGTAGCCCTTGATACGGGCCGCGATCGGGTAGACCTTGGTGAGAATGAGGTTCTCCGAGATCTTTTGGTTGCCCGGTTGGGCGTCGAAGTCGAGTTCGCCGTCCTCATCCGGGAGGACGTAGCCCGCCTCCTTGTAGGCTCTGCCGGTGGAGTTGAGGTAGCCCCAGGCGCTGTGACAGCTGGAGCAGGCGAGGTTGTTTCTTCGTGCGAAGGCGGGTATCGCCCACGCGGATGGAGCGGTCAGAACGGCTGCACCGAGGAGCCAAGCCGCGGTGATGAGAAGTGTTGAGCGTTTCATTAGTGATCTCCTGTTGCCTCTGTTTGGACGAACTGGCGGATAAAAGTGGCCACGTCGAGCATCTCGTCTTCAGTTAGCGTGTCTTCCCAAGCGGTCATCTGCTCGGAAAGACCGACGGGAGCTCCTCCTTCCTTGATTCCTAGATAGATTTGCCAGTCGCTACGCTCGCGCATCACCTCCTCGTCGGTGAAGTTCCTCGGTTTGATTTCCAGGTCCTTGGCCATGGTTCCCTGGCCGTTGCCTCGCTTGCCATGGCACTTCTGGCAGTACTGTTTGTAGATGAGCTTGCCGTTGTCGAGATCGCCGGCGAGCTCCCAGCCTTCCGGTGCGGGCCTCGACGGCTTCCGCTCACCGCTGGCCGCCGCCGCTGCGACGAAGCTGAACCCGGTCAGCACCACAATGATGCCGACGAGCAGGTCTTCGAGCCGCCGCAGCCTCGAGTTTCTATGCATGGTTCAATCTCCTTGGTTGGAGTGGGTCCCTGTGGACGATGGGGTTGTTGCGATGCTTTCCCCGGGCTCGGCGGCGAGCGAGAGGATGTAGTCCGCGAGATCGAAGGCGTCCTGGAGGCTGACGGGGAGTTCGGTGCGCTGGCGCCACGCCTGCATGGCGGTGCCTTTGCGACCTTCCAGGATCGTCATCACCAGGAAGGGTCGCGACACCAGCTCCAAGAAGTCGCGGTTGGCCAGTGCTGGGCCGGTTTTGCCGTGCCCGTTCTCACCGTGGCACTCGGTGCAGCGAGCCGGGTAGAGGGCGCGGCCGCGGGTGACGGCGTCAGCTTTCGGCAGAGGAGCCGGTGTGGGCTCGACATGGCCGGACCAACTCCGTATGAGATCGAGAATGGCGTCGGCGTCGGCGTCGGAGAGGGTGCCGACGCTCGCTTGGGCCACCTCGCCCCGATGGGTGGCGATGCGAGCCGCCAGATAGTTGTCATCGGCCCACTCGAGATAGGGAGCGGAGTTGAGCAGGGGGCCGTCGGCGCTTCCTTCACCCTGTTCGCCGTGGCAGGCGAGACATTTCGCCCCCCATATCTGATTGCCCAGATGGGAGTGTCGTCCATCGTGAGTGCTGGCCAGCTCGGTCACCGGTGTCGGACTCAGCAAGGGCCTCAACAAGGCCAGCAGGTCGCGAACATCGGCGGACTTGAGGAAGGCAAACGACGGCATCCCCTCTTCCACCCAGCCGTGCATGATCGCCCCGTAGAGAGTCTGCTCGGTGAATTGTGAGAGGCCCCCGGGGGCGAGAAGGTCACGACCGAAGCGGGTCGACTTCTCACCGGTCTTGTCATTGACGTGGCAGGCTGCGCAGCGTCGCTCGAAGACCTCCCGACCGCGGACCGGATCTCCAGGACCGCTGACCTTTTCGAGGCTCTTGACGCGGAATCCCTTGCTGACCAGATAGTCGACGATGCGTTCGACTTCGAGAGTTTCGAGGCCGCCGTCGTCAGGACCCCAGGCCGGCATGAACCGCCCTCGCCGGCCGCGCAGAATGGAACTGCGCAGATAGCGGGGCGTCACCGTGGCCAGATAGCCGCGGGTACCGATCATCGGCGCCAGTAGACCGAGGGTCTCGATCTCGTTGCCGGTGGCGTAGAAGCCGTGGCAAGCGCCACAGAAAACGACGTAAAGGCCGCGGCCCGAAGTCGGGAAGTCCCGGCTCAGGCTGAAGGCGGTCTTGGCGCGGTCCGGCGGCGTCAAGGATGCCGGCAGGTCGTCCTCGCGCAACGACAACAGGTAGGTGACGAGATCGTCGAGGTCGCTCTCCCGTTCCAGCTCTTCGCTGTCGACCGGCGGCATGCGGGACTCGGCGTCGAGTTCTTGCGGTGCCATCAGGTGGTCGAAGATCCACCCCGGTAGGGTCTGCGAGTCGGCCGCCTCGCTACTGACGTCGCGCACATCCTTGTCGCCGATGCCAGTGAGATCCGGGCCGACGTCGCCGCCGACCTGGTCGCGCCGGTGACAACCGAGGCATCCGAGCTGATGGAAGACCATCTTACCGCGTGCCAAATGGGAAGCGCCGACGCGCGTGGTGAGCCACGCGTCGAGCGTTTTGAGTTCGGCGGCGTCCGCGGCCACCAAAGTGGAGGTGTCGTCGTCGGGGGGCGTGAGCCCCCGGTGTTTCGCCGCCCAGTCCTCGGGGATTCCGCGCAGGCCGATGCCGGTGAGGGAGGGTGCGCTCTGACCATCCTCGGCGTGACATTTGAGGCAGCCGAACTCGTCGATCAGGTCGGGAGCCTCTTCCACCTCCTCGGGCAGCGGCAGTTCGAGTCCGGAGTGGCAGGTTCCGCAGCCGGCTTCGGTGCGCTCACGGCTGAAGATCGGGTGCGGCCAGCTGCCGCCCAGTCCGTGGGCATCCTTCTCGACCGTCGCCCATCCTTGACCGGCATGGCAGTAGGTGCAGCCGAAGCGCTCCGGGGTATGGACGATCGACGGATGGGAGGCGAAGGGGGGAGTGGACTCGATTGGGGGCTCGCCGGCGGCGCCGAGATGGCAGGTGCCGCAACGGTCGGCCTTCTCGGCGTCCGGCAGCCAGATCTGATGCACCTTCAGCGGGCGCTGGTCGAGGCCGTAGGTGACGGCGGCCGCGTTGTAACGGGCCTGTGTCTTGCGCCAGGGTTGGAGGAGTTCCTTCGTCGGCGCCCAGGCGAGGACGGCGAGCATGACAACGGCGCAGATCGCCGCCGTCAGCCGCATGCGCCCCAGCGATCGGGCGGCCCACTGGCTCGGTGAACGATGCAGACGGTCGTCGTGACCCTCAGTCATAGATTCCCACCTCCCAGGGCAGAGTGAACGACCAACCCGGGCCGCGAAAGTAGACGCCGATGATGGTCAGCACCGTCCACGACACGACGAACCAGGTGAAGATCCAAAACGGAAGGCTGCGGGTGGCGATCCACCTGCCGATGCCGCGACTACGACCGAGAACCAGGGGGGACGCCATGGTGAGCAAGAGAGCGCCGGTGGCGCCGATCAACGGCCATACCGCGCCGGCTGAGGAGGAGAGGGTGAACAGGCCGATGGCGACCAGCCCGAACGCCCAGACGCCGGCCAGGTGGGTGCCGAAGGCAGTGCCGGTGAGAAATGGCGTGCGCTCTTGGTTGATGTCGAAGTAGGGGATGACCAGCAGCGCCAGGATGGCGAGACCGGGTAGCACGATGCCCGATACCAGCGGCGGGTAGTAGTGGAGAAGTTCTTGGATGCCCAGGAAGTACCAGGGCGCCTTGGACGGATTGGGCGTCTTCGCCGGATCGGCGAGATCGAGCAGCGGTGCGTCAAAGAGGAAGCTGACGACGGCCAGGACGGTGATGAGAATGCACACCGCGGTGACCTCGCGCAGCAAGAGGTGGGGCGTGGTGGTGAGCCAGTCGTCGCCGGTGGTGTCGAGCAGTGGGTGGGCGGTCTCTTCCTCGACCACCGTCAAGCGCACCGAGGTCGGATCCGGTACGGCTCCCGGCTCCAGGTGGAGGGACGGATCGCGCTGGCGCATCAGGCTTCCCCTTTCTCGGCGCTGGCCGCGGTTGGCTCCACCGCCTCGACGAGTTCCTCGTTCGGTAGGTAGATGCCGCCGTCCTTGCGTACCCGCCAGACGTGGACTCCCACCCCGACGGCGAGGAGCAAGGGGAGGAAGACGCAGTGGAAGACATAGAAGCGCAGCAGGGCGTTGGGCCCGACCTCGCGTCCTCCCAGCAGTAGAAACTGCAAGTCATCGCCCACCCAGGGCACCGCCTTGAGGATGTTGGTGCCGACGGTGACGCCCCAGAAGGAGAGCTGGTCCCAGGGCAGCAGGTAACCGGTGTAGGAGAGCAGCAGCGTCACCAAGAACAGGCAGATGCCGATCACCCAGTTGAATTCGCGGGGCGGTCGGTAGGCACCGGCGTAGAAGACCCGCAGCATGTGCAGAAAGGCGAGGGCCACCATGGCGTGAGCTCCCCAACGATGCATGTTGCGGATGAAGCTCCCCATGGGGACGACGTAGGCGAGGTCCTTCATGTCGGCATAGGCGCGCGGTGCCGAGGGGTGGTAATAGAGCATCAGCAGCACGCCGGTGAGCACCAGAAGGAGGAAGGTGGCGGCGGTGAGGCCGCCGAGGTAGAAGGTCTGCCGGAAGGCGATGGCCCGGCGCCGTACCTTCACCGAGTGAAAGTGCAGGAAGAAGTTCATGAACACGGTCAGCGATCGATTGCGCGGCGTGTCCTGGAACGAGTGGCGGAAGATGCTGCGGTAGAGGCGGCGAAAGAAGCCCTGCGGGCGCTCGCCGGATGGCACCGGTGATGCCGGGTTGTGGTCAGACTCGTACACGTTCATCCCTCCCTTCTTCGAGGGCCTGGTCGACCCACAGCTCCTCCTCGCGGCGCTCGAGGTGAACGCGATCCAGGGGCCGTGGGGCCGGCCCTTTGATCACCGATCCATCGAGAGCGAACTCGCTGCCGTGACAGGGACAGAAGAAGCCGTCCTCGCCGGCGTTGGGTCGGGTCAGGCAGCCGAGGTGGGTGCAGACAGCCGATTGTGCGAAGGCGCCTTTGTCGTCGCGGACGAGATAAAGGGCGCGATCGCGCAGGAAGACGATGCGCTTGCGGGCAAGGTCGCTGAGGCGGGCGGCGCGAAACCGCGACGGCAGCTCGAAGAGCACGCTCGGCCACAGGTAGCGCACGCAGATGGCCAGGCTGCCGAAGACCGCCGTGCCCAGCGATCCGAAGGTGAGACCAGCCAGGAAGCGTCGCCGGGAGGTGGACTCCGGGGGATCGGAGGCGGCCAGGTCGTCGAGAAGTCGCATGTCTTTTTCCTTCCGCTCTTCAGACCACGTGATCTGCGAGATGTAGGAGGTCGAACTCGTCGGTTCGGTAGAAGCCCTCCATCCGAATGTTGCCCACCGGGCAGCGGCGGGCGCAGAGGCCGCAGCGAATGCAGGCGCTCTCGTCTTTGATCAGGGCGGCGCCAGTGGGCGAGGAGAAGGCCTCGATTCCAGCGCCGTTGGGAAGGTGCCAGAGGGAGCGGTCCTCGCCGTCGGCGAGCTGGATTCGGCGCAGGCTCACCAGGTCGATGCAGCCCTCCGGGCAGACGTCCACGCAGCCCCGGCATTGAATACACTCCGAGGCTTCGGCGCGGCGTGAGTCGAACTCGGTGTTGATCCAGCAATGGAGGCAGCGCGCCCCTTCCCGTCGCGCTTGCGCTTCGTCGTAGCCGATCTCCACCGGGTGGAAGGTCAACCTCTCGGCGCCCTCCACGGTGGGTACGCGCCCGCGTTCGAGCCGTTCGTAGTCGCCGCGGGCGAAGGGATGGGCGTAGCCGTGGGCGGAGAACCGGTAGAGCAGGTGGGTGGGCGGCGAGTCGGTCCGTCCGGTGAGAAAGGTGTCGATGGAGCTCGCCGCCCGCCGCCCGTCGGCGATCGCTTCGATGGCGATGCGTGGCCCGAAGACGACGTCGCCGCCGGCGAAGACACCCTCTCTGCTGGTGGCCAGGGTCTTGCGATCGACCACGATAGTCTCGCGCGGAGTCGTCGAGACCTCGGCCCCTTCACTGAGGAAGGAGAGGTCGGCGATCTGGCCGGTGGCGAAGACCACCGTGTCGCAGTCCAGCCGGGCCTCGCTGCCGGGGATGGTCTCGGGTGCGAAGCGCCCGTTGTCGTCGAAGACGCGGGCGACCTTGAGCGTGATCAGCCCCTCGACGCGATCGTCGCGCCCGGTGATCTCCTTGGCGGCCAGCCGGTGCAGGACGGTGACTCTCTCCTGCGAGGCTTCGACGATCTCTTCGGCGTCGGCGGGCAGCTCCTCGGGGCTCTCCAAGGCGAGCAGCGTGACCTGCCGGCGCAGCAGCCTGCCGGCGACCACGGCGACGTCGACGGCGAGGTTGTGGTGGGGTTCGTCGGGCCTCGACGTGCCGCCGTAGCGTCGTGCCGTGCGGGCGACGTCGAAGGCGACGTTTCCGCCACCGACGACGACGACGTTTTCCCCCACCTCCATCGGCAGCCCGAGATTGACCGAAGCGAGGAAGTCGACGGCGTCGTAGACGCGCGGCAGGTCGCTTCCCGGCACCGGCGGTCGCCGCCCCTTGCCGCAGCCCGCGGCGACGAACACGGCGTCGTATTCCTGGCACATCTCGTCGAAGCTGAGATCCCAGCCGATCCGGGTTCCAAAGCGGATATCGACGCCCAGCCAGCGGATGAACTCGATCTCCGACTGCAAGACCTCGCGCGGCAGGCGGTACTCGGGAATGCCGAGGCGAAGCATCCCGCCGGCCACCGACGAGGCCTCGAAGATGACGACCTTGTGCCCCATCAGGGCGAGGTCGTGGGCACAGGCGAGTCCGGCCGGGCCCGCACCGAGGATTCCGATCTTGCCGGGATCGCGAGTCGGGGGCCGAGGGCGCTCGACGGACTCGAGGATCTCCTCGAAGCTCGGTGAGCCTTCGGCACCGAACTTCTCGGTGACAAACCGCTTGAGGGCTCGGATGGCGATGGGAGAGTCGATCTGCCCGCGCCGGCAGGCGGCCTCGCAGGGATGGGCGCAGATCAATCCGCACACCGAGGCGAGCGGGTTCGGCCGGCGTGCCAGCTGGTAGGCCTTGTGATACTCGCCGCGCGCGATCAAGGTGACGTAGCCGCCGGCGTTGGTGCCTACCGGGCAGGCGGCACGGCAAGGGAAGTTCTTCTGCAGCCATTCGGTAGAACGAAACTCCGTATGCGGAGCCCTGCCGATGTTGGGAGCGTGGATTGAGGTCGAATCTGTGTTCATAGCGTTGTGCCCTGTGCCCTGGGTGTAGAGCAAGTCCGGTGCCGATCGCGAGAAGATCTGCAAGTTGCTGAATACTCAGGGTTTATGTAATTGACTGGGAGTTCTGGCCAGCGATCTGTCGCGAAAGTACACGGGTCGCCTGGATACAGATCGGCTCAGGTTGTCCAGCCCGTTGGGGTGGGATACAGCTCTTGTCTACGCAGAGGTTGGCGCCAGCGCCGCCTTCGGCCATACTGAATCGATGCCAGGAGAGCGAGACCATCGTGAAGAGCGCCAGGAGGCGGCTAGCGGCAGGCCACCGCCCAGTGGTTCCGGCCCTTCCGAACGGCTGCGCAAGGCGGAAGTGGTGTGGGGGAGGCTGGTCACGGAGGGCGCGAGCAGCGACGGCCTGGAGATGCTGTGGACCGACTGCTTGCGCCACACCTATCCGGATCTCTCGATTCCGGATCTCGCAGCTCGCTTCGTCGAGCCGCTGCGCGCCCTGGCGGCGCAGCACGTGCCCTTGTGCGAGCTGGCCCGCGAGCTGACCATCGCACCGGTGGACATCCCCGGTTGGCAGGCGCTCTCGGCCGTTGCCCTCAAGTTCCTGCAAGGGGTCCAACGTCCCGCTCTCGATGCCCTCGCTTTGGAGCTGTCGGCACAACTCGCCGCCAGCGCGGGTCCGCCCTCCCGGCAAGAGCCGGCGCCGGCTGGATCTCGGCAGGAGGTCGAGCCGGCGGTGGAACCGGCCGGCGGTCTACCCGAAAAGTGGCAAGAGACGGCCGGTCTCGTCGGCTCGAGTCAGACCATGCAGCAGCTCATTCGTCGCGCCGAGCGCGCCGCTCGCGATCGCTACCCGGTTCTGCTGGTTGGCGAAAGCGGCGTCGGTAAGGAGGTGGTGGCGCGGTTGATCCATGCGCTGTCCGCCTCCCGAGGGCGGTTCGTGGCGGTCAACTGTGCTGCCATACCCGAGTCGCTCTTCGAGTCGGAACTCTTCGGCCACGTTCGTGGCGCATTCTCCGGTGCGCAAGAGCAACGCGACGGCCTCTTCGCCGAAGCCAAGGGTGGAACGCTGCTGCTCGACGAGGTCTCGGAGATTCCCCTCCACCAGCAGGCCAAGATTCTGCGCGTGCTGCAGGACGGCCTGATCCGCCGGGTGGGCAGCTCGCGCTACGAGAAAGTGGATTCCCGGGCCATCGCGACCAGCAACCGAAACCTCGAAGAGGCGCTGGCGGATGGCCACCTGCGCCGGGATCTCTACTATCGCCTGGCCGTTCACGAAATCGTCGTCCCGCCGTTGCGCGAACATCGCTCCGACATTCCGGAACTGGTCGCCGCGTTCCTCGATCGCTGGCGACGTAGCAACCCGGGCCATTCGCTGCCCACCGTCTCTCTCCAGGCGATGGCAGCGCTGACCACGCGCAGCTGGAAAGGCAACGTGCGCGAACTCGAGCACTCGGTCTACCGGCTGGTGTCGCAGTACGGCGGCGGCAACATCGAGGCCGGCGATGTCGAAGAGGTGCTGGGCGACTTGCCGCGAGATCCGGCGCCGGCAGCCAAGCCGGCACCCGCCCGCACTCGGCTGGTCGACCTCGAGCGCGACGCCGTGGCGCGGGCGCTGGCTGCGGCCAATGGCAACAAATCGGCCGCGGCACGTCAACTCGGCATCACCCGCAAGACCCTCTATCGCAAGATCCGTCGCTACCGCATCGAGCTGTCCTGACCCGATCGAGCCGACAGCGTAAACCGGCGTGGCGGTCGTGCGGTCAATCGTTCGAGGGCACCTCCACCATGTGCTCCGCGGAGCCGCCGGCCACGACGGTGACCTCGAACTCATGGGCCTCAGCGCCTCGGACCTCCTTCACCCTGACACGATAGGTGCCGGGCTCGAGGGTGAACGACTTTGGGTTGCTCTTCTCCGCCGTGTAGGTGCGCGAGGTGGCGACCTGTTTGCCGCCGGCGTCATAGACCTTGACCACGACGTCGACCAACTCGCCGTCGCGTCGCGCCCCAACCTTCAACAGCCCGCTGGCGTAGTCTTGACTCACCGCTACCCGCCCTTGCGGCGCCACCGTGACGCGACCGAGTTCGGCCCAAGGGCGGCTGACGATCTCGACCGAACCGACCCGAACCTCGTAGTCACCGGCGGTGATGCGCACGACGGCGGGATTCGACTTGGCGCTGGTGTAGGTGCGTCCCGAGGCCGCCTCCTCGCCGGAACCGGCGACGAGGACCTTGTAGACCGCGTCCGAGAGTTCACCGTTGCGGGTGACGCCGATAGCGATCTCGCCGGTGCTGAAATCGAGTTCCTTCTCGATCAGCCCACCGTCGGCGATCTCGATCTGGAACTCTCGCCGCACGTCGCCGCGCAGGCCGACCGCCACCACCGTGACGTCGTAACGCCCGTCAGCCAGCGGAATCAGTCGCGGGTTGGTAGCCGGATCGCCGTAGGTGCGGCCGCTGCCTGCCTCCTCGCCGGTGCCGGCGTGTGAGACGTTGATCGACACATCGTGCAGCTCGCCGTCGGCCAGCGCCTTGACCGACAGCTGGCCGGCCGGCACATCCACCGGTAGAGCCACCGCGGCCTCCAGCGCGGCGCCGAGTTCGCAGGCGTTCTCGGCGCTCAAGAAGAGACCATTGCCCGCTTGTGCTGCGCATTCGAGCTGCGAAACGTCCTCGCCCGCGACGTCGAAGCCGACGATGTGCATGACGAAATTGATACCCTCCTGCTTGGCCGCGCGCACCGCGGCGCAGGGGTCGCCATTGCAGGTCTCGAGCCCGTCACTGACCAGGATGACCGTCGCCCCCTGCGGGCGACCGCGAATCACCTCGAAGGCCTGCTGCACGGACTTGGTGATCGGTGTCTTGCCCTTCGGGTTGAGGCCGTTGACCGTCGCCTTGAGAGCGGCCTTGTCGATCGCTGCCAGGGGTGCCACCAGCTCGATGTCCGAGCAGTCTGCCTTGCGGCGATGGCCGTAGGCGACGAGAGCCACGGTTTGATCGTCAGGCAGAGCGTCGATCAGCTCGCTCAGCACCCGGCGAGCGATCACGATCTTGTTCTCGCCCTCGATCTGTCCCCACATCGACCCCGAGCCATCGAGGATGAGCACGAGGTCCGACGCACCCTGTGCGGGCGCCGGTGCGAGAGTGAACAACGCGATGGCCAGAGCGAGCAAGCAGAGGCCGGATCGGCAGCGGTCGAAACGCATGATATCCCTCCATCGATGGTAAGTGAGCCCGCCAAGAGTACGGTGCGAGGGCCCTAACCTCCAAATTTTGCGGGCTCACCCACCCGGCGAGCGAGCGCTGGCTACCGGCCAAGAGAGCAGCAGCAGCGCAGAGAGGAGGGCGACGATCGTCAACCCCGAGAAGATGCTGAGCGAGAAGTTGAGGTGGGTGTAGAAGCGCTCGACGAGAGCCGACTTGGCGGCGATCTCGGCGGTGGACAGGCCGCTCGCCTGGAGTTTGTCGAGCGCGGCGGCCAGGCCGTTGCGAACCAGCGAGTCGTCGATGAAGTGGTTGAAAAGGTACACGTAGACGGTGTAGATCCCGTTGCCGACGATGGCCGCCGCCATCGATGCGCCGAAGCGCCGCATGCGTGTGAGCCGCGTCCGTGCACTTTCGGAGCGCGTCAGCCAGACGAGAATCGCCGGCTGAGCGAGGTAGAAGAGCCAGGTCAGAGGGGAGGAGGAAGGCCATCCGAAGAGACGGAAGAGCAGCCCGTAGACGACCAGGAAAGCGCCGAGGACGATTCCGTACTTGCGCCAAGGCAGCGAAGGTTGCGGGGTTTTGGTCATGGTGATGATTCCTTTCGAGAGAGGCTCAAGAGGGTCCGGGTGCGTCGCTTCTGCGTGCGAGTTCCCAGCGGTCGAGCGCACCGATCGGCCCCGGACAAACGTGTTCGGAAGTGGCTCGGCCGGTGACCCGCGTCCACAGGTACGGCAGGGCTCTCATCTCGCATCCCGGAGTGCCGAGAAGGGCGGCCAGCACGAACGAGGCGCCCAGGTGCAGGAAGACATAAACGGTGAGGCCGAGCACGAACCAGCCGAGCGCCGCCGGCCACCAGAGGCCCTGGAGCAGACCGCCGCCGAGGCTCAAGGCGCCGGCGAAGGCCAGGACAGCCAGCTGCGAACGGTGGTGCCAGCTGACCCCCCATCCGAGGTCGATCACCTCGGGCAGAAGCCACAGGGCGATGGCGATCGGCAACCAATTGCCGGCTTGCGGGACCTGTTCGACAAGGGCCGGGTATCCGTAGCGGATCCCTGACCACGCGCCGTCGAGAAGCACGACACCCAGGATCAAGCGAACCGAGCGGCCGATCCATCCCGGTTTGGGAAGGCTCCCGGCGACGACGAAACAGCGTGCGTTTTTCATTGGGTTCTCCTCTGTGGTCGGAGGCGAGAACTCGCCTCCAGGCGGGCGGGATCGCTCAGCGTGAGCCCGAGACTGGGCTCTACCCTAGATCGCGCAGCCCAACCTGGCTTGGATATCCGTCGCCTCGGGTGAAAACCCGTGCGCCGGTCCTGACGTACCTCTCAGGTAGCCGATAGGGCGCCTTGATTCCCGGCCAAATCCCTCGTTCTCGCCGACGGACGACTGTCACCACGGACTGCTAGTGTTCCGATTGATAAGTTCGCAGGAATATTTAAGAGCTAGAATCGGTTCTCTCTGGAAACCAAGCCAGAAAGGATCGATGATGCCGCGAGGACGACCCAAGAAACCGTTGGAGATGACCCCTAGTGAGAGGGCGACA
>JAJRVQ010000030.1 GCA_024277255.1 Acidobacteriota bacterium
GGGTTCATGGATGTGGATGAACAGCTTGTTGCTGCATTGCTGCGTGTTGCTCGGGAAGTGGCGAAAAGAGTGGAAGATATGGTGTCCGTATGACAGATGATGAAAATAATGCCCGGTACGACCCCAATGAACAGTTACGGTATCCGTGACAACCACCAACATCACAAGGTTGCGGATTTTCTGGTCGAGAAGATTAAGGTGGATGTCCGGTCAGTTCGTTTGTCCGGCGTTACCGCCCCGCGTGGCTCGCGGTGACCGTCGCCAAGGCTGCACATGAGGCCGACATCAACCACGAGCGCATCAGCCGCTGGGCCACGGCAGCCATCTACGGCTTTGAGCACGTGCTCGCTCCGCTCCTGCTTCGTGGACGGCCGCCGAAGGACCGGAACGCCGAGCAGCAGGCGCAGCGCCTTGCGATCACGCAGGCCCTGCTCGGCATCGCCACCTCCCTGCTCGTCCACATCTCCTGGCGCAAGCCGGCGGTTCGAGCCCTTGCCGTCGGTGCCTACCATCGACTCAAGCAGGAGCACCCACGTCTCACCCAGAAGGCCTTCTGCGAAGCCATGGCCCTCCCAACTCGCACCCTCCGCTACTGGCTCGCCCACCTCGAGCCCGAAGCGCCTGCGTCTACCTCGCCCGTGGCGCCGGCGCCGCCCGCGTTGCCCCCTCGCAAGCGCTCGCCAAGGCGCCCCCGCTTCAGCTTCCAGGTCGTGCTGCCGGACACTCAGCTCGCTGGCGACACCACCGGCCTGTCCGCCTTCGACTGCGACCTCAAGCTCATTGCCACCCAGGACATCGGTGGCCGCGACGAGAACCTGCTCGAGTCTGTAATCGTCGACGACCACGAAAACGCCGACCTCGTCGTCCAGGCCTTCACCGAGGCCATCGACGGCCGTGAAGGCTTCCAGGCCATCGTCGATCAAGGCACGCCCTACATGGCAAAGGCGACCCGGGAAGCACTCGAGGCACTCGGCGCCGAGCACGCCCCCCAGGTCGACGGCACGCCCACCGACAAGGCCACCATCGAGCGCGCCTTCGAGACGGCCAAGTCCATCGCCGCTCCGCTGCTCGCCCTCACCGATCGCCTCGTGCAGAAGCTCCCCGCCCTGTGCAACACCAAGCTCGCCATCGCGCTCACCACCCTCCTGGTCGCCGCCTTGCTCAAGTCATACCAGGCGGGCGCCCGCGCCCACCGCCGTGCCGCGATGGAGCGTCTGGGGCTTTCCCGCGAAGACTTGCTCGAGGCCGCCCAAGAGCACCGGGAGCGCTCGCGCGCCGAGGACCGCTCAAGGCTCTTGCTGCTCGAGTCTATCCACGATGCCTACGACATTCAGCGTCCAGTGAAGCGCTTCGTCCGCAGCCTCCGCCACTTCCCACTCGAGGTCCTCAGACGCGCCGAGCGCGCCTTCGGCACCCAGGTCCACCGCGACGACATCAGGGACCGCGCAAGCTACTTCTTCGCCATCGTGCGGCGTCTCCACGAGGACTTTCTCGCCGAGCGTGCCCGGCGCAAGGCCGAAGAAGAGCAGCACCAGCGCCGGCAGGCCATCGAAGACGAACACACCGCCAGGCAGCAGGCCAGGGGCGAGTCCCCCGCCACCTGGCTTCGGGAGCCCCTGGAGGCCTTGGCCGCCCAGTGGCGACCCGAGTCTCGCGACCTGCTTTTCGGTGGGATCGGCATCGGTCGACGCTGGATGCTCGATGCGATCACCCTGCTCGTCGAACGTCATGGTCAGCTCGCCGCTCGAGACATCGCCGACGGTGTCTTCCACCGCTTCGCCACGGCCTTCACCGACCGACTTGGCCACGACGGGCTGGATGCCATATGGACACTTCTCGATCAGCAGCTTCCTCCAAGGCCGGAAGCTACGGACCAATCTCGTTGCACTCAGGACTTTGCAGCCGCTATACTGTCTCGTGCCGGGCCAGAACAGCGCTCGGCCCCCGAAGGTGCCTTGTCGAATTTGCCGGCAAGACCTGGGGGATCATGACAGGTAAAAAGGGTGAGCTGTACGAGCAACTTTGCCAGTGTATCGAGTATTTCGAGAAGCACCGGGGCCGGATGCGCTACGGGTTATACCGGAAAATGGGCATGACTATCGGTTCGGGCGCGCCATCGAAAGCGTGCACAAGTGGGTGATCCAGGCTCGCTGTAAGCTGCCAAGCATGGCCTGGTCCTAATCGGGGCTCAACGCTATGCTGCGCCTGCGCTGCGCGTGGGCATCTGACCGATGGTATGACGTTTTCCGGTCACAGGCATCGGACGTCAACGAAAAGCCCAATGATTTGGAAGTCGCGGCCTGAGCAGGATCACCGAATCGGTATTGCGCCCTCAATTACTCTTTTGCAGCGCTGGGAAGTAATTGTCGCTGGCCACATGAGAGATTCAAGTCAACTCTACCACGGGATTTCAGTACTTTGGGCTCCAACTCCAAAGCTTTCCTGAATGGTTGTGATATCGAACGCGCTTTGTCCTGGCGTTGTAACTCCAAGCGGGTATAGCTTCCCCAGTCTTCTTGGCGTACGTGAATGTGACGATCCACACAGACGTGCCCTTCTTACGCTCTGCCTTCCAAGCGTAGGGCGGCTTGAATTGTTTGGAGCTAAGGAACAGCTTAACCACGCCCTCGACATTGTCGTACGAGCGACCTTTGCCCCTGACGAAAAGCTTTGAGCGTTTGACCGCTTCGATGGCAATTAGTGACGGCGGTAAGGGTGGAAACATCACCTTCTGTGCAATCTCAACTCGACCACCCGCATCAGGGAACTCTTTGTCGCTTGGAACCAGCGCGGTTGGGGGCAGTTTCCTGCCTCCTCGACCAACTAAGTCTAGTATCTCTTTTTTTTGCCACGCTCCGTTGAAAATGCACAGTACCTCAACTTCATATCTACCCCTGCGGTGTGGTCGATTATTGTTGGTGAAAGGCTCGGTGAAAAACTCCTGGGAGTCTGAAATAAATACTTTCGCTGTTCCCAGGTTCCTCTTGCTACCAACCTTTCTAATTGTCACCCAGACTCTGGTCCCAGGAGGCAGGCGAGACTTTCCACTGATTACTATCCCACCGCTTTTATTCCGCGTTACCCTAAGCTGATCTACGAGTGGACCTTTCTTTGGCCGGACCCAGGCAGGCTTGCCGCCATCGCCTTGAACTGCTTTCTGTTTGGAGGCCGAAGAAGCAGGAGTAGCTTGCTGTTTACCATCGTTGTTCTCGGTGTTCCCGCCGCCCAGAAATACCATGGCTGCCATCAGAGGTAAGCCTAGCCCAACCCCACCAACAATCCAGAGCCATGTAGGAATCCCCTTCTTGGGTGGATTCTGTCGGTGTGGCGGAGGTGGATAGCCTTGCTGCCAGTGGCCGTGCGGAGGTTGCTGTTGAGGTTGATACTGCTGCGGCGGTGGGTACTGCCCGTGTGGTGGGTAGTTCGTCATCAATGTCTCCCCAACTTGGAATGCGGTACACGCGACAGACTATACCACGTATTGCGTTGCACGCCACTGTCGTAGGCGTGCAGGGCAGTGCGGTCGAGCTCTGAGACTAGCTGTCTTGCACGGCCGTCTGCAGAGCCCTAGAGGCCCGGTTGCCAAGCCGCAGAAGGTGGTGCATGGCTCAGAGACGGCCGATTCGTAGCCGTTTGCCTGATTCTAGCTTCAATGGCGGGATCTTGAGACAGGGCTCCCCATACCAGCGCGGA
>JAJRVQ010000031.1 GCA_024277255.1 Acidobacteriota bacterium
AGGATGACAATGAAAGAGGACGAGTTTCGCCGCATTGCACAACAGGGCGGCTGAGAAAACTCCGCGAGGCTCCACCGCAGCCCTGGTTAGTGTGCCGATGTAGGCGATCTGGTAGCCGATCATCTTGTTGCGAGGGTCGAGATAGATGGCCCCAAAGTGCTCCCGATCCGCATCATGCAGAATCTCCCACACAGAAGCAGCGATGGAAGCTGGGTTGCTGAGGTCGGCGGGCTGAGGATAGGCAAAGCCCGGCTCTCGAACGAGAGAGACGCGAAATCGGGAAACCTCTTCGCACTGAGTAAGCACGGGAGCAGTCGCTGAGTAAATCGAGTGGTCGAGTCTTGTCATGCGGGCCTCCTGGGGCTTGGAAGGTGGGTCTGTGCGGTGCATGGCGCGCTCAAGATGGAGGCCGCGCGGACTGGCGCACAGGTCGGCCGTAGGCCGCCCGCAGGGGCAACCTTGCGCCGGGCAAGCGACTCCATCCAATGGACGCCGCACCGCACTGACCACCGCCAGGAGCCTTCCCCGCGAATGCAGATCTAGTCCAAGAGCCGTCGACGTTCTGAAGCCAGTCAACGACTCTTGCTCTGGAGGCTCCTGAACTCCTTGTCCTGCGATATAAGGAGAGCCGAGGCCAAACCTGACCTAGAATCCCGATTCTTCTGACCTAGAATCCCGTTTTCTCTGACCCAGAATCCCGTTTGCCATCTGACCTAGAATCCCGTGGTTTTCCGCAGCTCGTCCGCAGCGTTTTCCACAGGTTTTCCACAGGCACCGACCGCATGTAAAGCCTTCGCCGGTACTGGCATCTGGAGGCTCATCGCCGATGAGCTACACCAACTATCCGCCACTGCCGGGCGGCGTCGAGAGCCCCAATTGGAGCCTCTCAGGAGCGGACGATTGGGCGCTAGGAGTCTGACTCCACCAGGCCACGGTCTTGGAGCAGCCACTCACACAGCTCGCCAGGTGAGATCCCGAAATAGATCGCCATGGCAGCCAGTTGCTCCGCCTTGATCCAGCGTTGAGCCCGCTCGACCTTCGAGAGTTCGCCCCGGCTCAAGCCAATTCCATCGAGAATGCCTTGCTCGTGGCAAATCGTATCGAGAGTACTCACCGCCGCTTCCAGCGACGCTCCCATCCGAATGCGAGCCAACCGAACCCGACCAGGAATTTTTCTTCCTTTCATCCTCATGGCTCGCACTATACCGCGAAGTTCGCATAACGCAAACATGACGCTGATACGCGAACTCTGGCCCCGCTATTTCACCTTCCGCACCCTAGCTCGCCTTGGCCTTGTCACGCTCCTCAGGAGTGGGCTTGAGCCTGGACAGACTCTTCAGCGCTTCGCCGACTACCCAGGCCAAGTCGTCCCGGCTCGGAACGAAACTATCGTCGACAGATGGCTGTACCCGACGAGGCGGCTCAGCATCGCGAGCTTCAAGAGCCTCCAAGAGCTGCCGCGTGTCCGAATCCAGCTCCTGGCGGCGCAGAGCTAGCGCCTCCTCGAAGAAAGCACCTGGAGAAACATCGAGCAATTCGAGCAAGATCAGAACGGTCTTCAGACGCAAATCGGTGCGCGGGGCAGCCGACAACACGGAGCTGAGGTAGGTACTGCTATGCCCCAGATCCCTGGACAGCTTGGTGAACCGCAAACCCTTGGCCACGATTCGCCTCCGCAGCTCCTTGCGCACCAAGTCTAGCTTGACCGCAGCCCTCTCCTCCAACTCCGCCGCTCTCGCGGCGTGTCCGTCTTCCTGGTACAACATGTAGAAAAGGCTACCACGAATGTTTGCGATACGCGAACATTTCCGCCCCCAGAGTTGACAAGCTCAGAAAGCGCACCTAGCTTGTGACTCCACGCAACGAGCCCAACGAACGCATCGAGCTAGAGCAAACATGCCTCAACAACTCCAGTCAACGACCGTCCGCCCCCACAATACGCCGCAACTCCGTGGCCCAGGTTTCCAAGGCTTCGCGGCGCTCCTCCAGGTAGGCGTAGCGGTTGTAGGTGCGGGAGAGTCGTTCGGGTGCATGACCAGCAATCCGATGAAGCAGACCTTCTTCGTACCCCATCTTCGCCAGACGAGTGAAGACTGTGCGCCGGATGTCATGCGGCGTGACCGGGGAATCGAAATCAAGCTTGTCGCGGTAGCGGCGCGCTGCCTTCGCGAGTACGTCAGAGCTGATTTGACGGCCTGTCCGAGGCGAAGGCAAGAGCAGCCCGCTACTGACTCTCTGCTCTCTAGCTCGCGCCACCTCGTCAAGAGCAAAAGTGGAGAGAGGAACGACATGCAGTCGCTTGCCCTTGAAACTCTCCCGAGGAATCTCGATCAAGTCATCCCCAAACCAAGAATCGCGAATTGCCAAAATCTCACCAGCGCGCTGCATGGTCAGGAAGAGAAGCCGAAAGGCGGAAGCCACGACTGGAGTCTGGCTCCTAAGGTGGCCCCAGAAGACGGATATTTCGTCCGTAGTGAAAACTCGATCACGAACCTTTTCGGAAGCGGGCTGCTCCAACCCCCAAGTCGGATTCGACTCGATCACTCCTCGCGAGCGACCCCAGTTGAAGACTTTCCGCAGCAGCGCCAAAGTCCTATTCGCCATGATAGGGCTTCCTCGGTCCACGATTCTGTCGAGCAGTTCGACGACCTGCTGCACGCTGACCTCAGTAGCGGCCTCGCTCCCGAAACAGGGAAGGACGTCTCTATTGAGGATTCTTGCATCCTCCCTGGCCGAGGCCGGCCGTTTCTTGAGTCGGGCATGACGCTGGAGGTACTGATTCGCAAGCTCGGTAAACGTCAAGGAGGCAGGAGCCTCCTGCGTCTTCCCGTCGGGGTCAGATCCGGTTGCCAGAATGCCAAGGAGTTCCTTCGCCTTGTCCCTCGCCTCAGCCAAGCTGAGCGGCGGAAGGCGCACAGACGATCGAAGTCTCTGCTTCTGGTCAGGCGTGCAGTAATAACCGAAGGTGACCCGCTTCTCCTGCTGCTCCACCGGCGCGTAGTACCGCAGGAAGAAACTAATACGCCCCGTACTGAAAACCCGGACCCCAAAGCCAGCAACGTTCGGATCGGTGTACTCACAAGCTCTCGCTTCGGTCTGCAAACGGCGCAGAACCCGATCGCTCAAACGGAGGCTAGCCATGCCAACTGACGCCCCCATTGTTACCGGACCCATGATCCAGATCTTCCAGGTCCAAACGCCGCGTGAATGGCTGGGACGGCAACAAGCTGCTGAATACTGCAACATGAGCGTTCGCCAGTTTGATCGCGAGCGGCGCAGCGAACCGCTCTTGCTCGAACCCGACGGCTTCTCCGGCAAGACGCCACAATGGAGACCAGAGAGTCTCGATCTCTATCTCAGCAGGCACAGAAACGATGCACCCCAGCTGATCCATGGAGCGAAATCTGGACGCAAACTGGACGCAAGAACCCAAAAATGGACGCAAACTGGACGCAAATAGCCTGAACATTGCCGGCTCAAATCCTGCTACCGTTGTCTCCATTCTCATCGTAAATAGAACACACCAATGAACTTACGTCAAGCCATGTCTCCCCGTGACTCGAATCGACGACAGTTGTCCCACTGTTTCGTAATCAGCAGGTCAGCGGTTCAAATCCGCTCGTCGGCTCCAGTTAACTTCATTTTTTTCAATGGGTTAGTGGATACAGCGTTGAGGGCTGACTGGGCCCCAAGGGCGATTTGGGTCACAATAGGGTCAAGTTGGACTGTAACTTGACGGGACTGGGTGAAACACCGAAGCCCCATGAAGCGCGGTGAAACAGGCTTCCGAGAAGCAAAAGAATGGCCTAGCAGCCGCCGTCATGGTGAGCTTGGGAGAACGCCTTTAGGACTAGTCGTCAAACACTTCGACCAGTTCGGCTACGACTTTTAGCGCACCGTCGTCTGCATCTGTCAGGACAATAGGCTCGAACTGCGGGTTAACTGGCTTGAGCGTGATCCGAGCGTGCTGCCAGGAGTCCCCAGCCCTGGCCTTCTCGCTCTCATAGCGCTTGACGGTGTAGCGCTCGCCGGTTTCCGGGTCGACCGCATCGCGGAGTTGGACCAGGACGGTCTTGCCTTGGCGGGTGCCTTCGACCAGTGCTCGGAAGAGGCAGTAGGCTCCGTCGGGGATGGTGGGCTCCATGGAGTTGCCGACCACCTGGGCTACGAACATACCGGGGCGCAGGCGGTGTCGCGATTCGACGGCGGCCCACTCGAAGGACTCGTCTTCGAGGTGCTGCGGGTCACCGAAGGCGCCGGCGGCAGCCTTGAGCGGGACGAACGGGACGCAGGTGACGTAGCGCTCTTCTGGCGTCGGCTCGACTAGGCGGAGTTGTGGCGGTTGAGCTTCGGTCGGGGGTACTGCGCTCGTGGCTGTCTCCTCGGCTTCGTCTACCACCGGCACAGGCCGCTGGGCGTCGGCGGAAGGTGCAGCGTCGGCCGTGACGTGCTCGAACCACGAGGTGTCCTTCTTGACGGTACGCTGCTTCTCCCTGCCCACGAGGTACTTGGCGACGCGGGCTACGGCGCGCACGACGGCGTCCTTGTCGTCCAGCTCGAAGGAGCGGACCGTCACCACTTCGTAACCCTTGCTGGCGAGCTTCGCGCGGATTTGGCGGTCTTTGGCGGCTTGCTCGGGGTTGCCGTGGATGTGCCCGGCCATGCCGTCGAGGTAGATGCAGATCCCGGGCTCTTCATCGTCCTCGCCGTCGTAGAAGAAGTCGGGGATCGTCCCGCCGTAGCCAGCACCGAGATCAATCGGGTGTTGGCATCGCGGCGCCGGCAGGCCGGCTGCCAGCAGGAACTGGTGAAAGCGGTTCTCGATCCAGGTTTGACTCTGCCCGGTGGTCGTCTGAGTCTTCGGTAGCTTCTCCGGGATCGGATAGGCCTCGACCAAGGGGCCGGCGGTAGCGCCGAGGATCTGGGCCGCGACGTGGCGGTCCAGGTACTCGTGATAAAAGCGGTTACGGTAGGTCTGGAGGCAGTCAATGCAGGAGGACTCGCAGGCGCTCGGGCACTGCGTCAGCAGCTCCAGCGCCGCGTCGCACACTTCCTGCCAGCGCTCGGCGAGGTATTCGAGCAGCCCCGAGCCGCCCGGCATCGGATCGTAAAGCAGCACGTCGCAGCGATCTTCACCCAGGTGCCCCAGCGCCAGGAGCTGCAGGTCTTCGATCTCCATGTCGAGGACACGCGCTGCTCCCATGCGCAACGCCTCAATCACGCTGAAGCCCACCTTGCGATCCTCAACGTCGTGCAGGCCCAGCGCGTCGACCTCGACGTCGGCGAAGAAGCCGGTGGGCTGCACGACGTGCCCGCAACGCTCAAGGTGGGATTTGTCGAACTCCTCGCGGGATTTGGCGCTCGCAAATGGCGAATGCGATTGGCCGCAGGCCAGACAAAGCGGAAACCCGAGCCGGGTCTGTTCGACCTCTTTGCGCGGCCCGACGTTAACCAGCCGCAGTTGCACGCTGCTCCGGAAGCGAACATCGAGGTCCCCCCATTTCCACGCCATGCCGCCACGGTGGTTTCCGCGCTCGCTGCCGTAGACGGCCACCGGCATCTGGAACCGGAACTCCTCCTCGTCGGAAATCTGCGATTGCGACGGCAGGATGACGTCGCACACCGGCACCGCGCGCAGCTCCTGCTCGGCGAGCGGTGCCGTGGCAGTATCGACGCCTAGAGGTCCGGCCGGAAAGTGGCGTGAATCAGGCGTATAATTGAACATGCTCGGACAACGCAAATCTCAGCGCAGTTTGTTCAGTGCG
>JAJRVQ010000032.1 GCA_024277255.1 Acidobacteriota bacterium
GCGAGATCCCCTCGCCGCAAGAAGCGGGGTTCTTGCGGCTCACCCCGCCGCCGCCCCCCGCCCGTTTGTTTATTGGGATCTCTCTGCGAGATCCCCTCGCCGCAAGAAGCGGGGTTCTTGCGGCTCACCCCGCCGCCGCCCCCCGCCCGTTTGTTTATTGGGATCTCTCTGCGAGATCCCCTCGCCGCAAGAAGCGGGGTTCTTGCGGCTCACCCCTAAGCAGGCCGGCCTGGCGGCCGGGTTCGCCTGCGGCTCATCGGCTGCGCTTGGCGCTGTTCTCCCGGGATGTGAAGCGGCGAGGACCCGACTTAGGCGAAGTGGTTCTCCATCTGCTTCAGGGTCCGATGGAGATCGTCGTCGGTCGTTCTCAGATGGTCGATCTTATCGATCGAGTACTTCACCGTGGAGTGGTGCTTGTTGTTGAACTGCTTGCCGATCTCGGGCAGGGAGAGGTCGGTGAGTTTGCGGCACAGGAACATCGCGACATGTCTTGGAAAGGCAATCTGGCGAGCGTTGGAGCGACTCTTGATCTCACTGACCTTGAGTCCGTAGTGGCGGGCGACGTACTTGGTGATATCGGCGGCGGTCAGACGCCGGTTAGCGTGCGGCAGGATGTCTTTCAGTGTCTCTTCGGCCAGCTCCAGGGACAGAGGCGTCCCGGTCAGCGAGGCGAAGGCGAGGACTCGGTTGAGCAGTCCTTCCAGTTCACGCACGTTGGAGCGCACCTGCCTGGCGATGAAGAGTGCGACGTCGTCGGGTAGGTCGACCCGTTCTTCTTCGGCTTTGCGGCGCAGGATCACCACCTTGGTTTCCAGCTCTGGTGGCTGGATGTCGGCGATGAGGCCCCACTCGAAGCGGCTGCGCAACCTCTCTTCGAGAGTGGGTATCTCCTTCGGGGAGGAGTCGGAAGAGAGGATGATCTGCCGCTGGCTGGTGTAGAGCGTGTTGAAGGTGTGGAAGAACTCCTCCTGGGTACGCTCCTTGTTGGCCAGGAACTGAATGTCGTCGATCAGCAACACGTCGATGTTTCGGTAGCGCTCGCGGAAGGCGGGCATACGATCGAAACGGATCGAGTTGATCAACTCGTTGACGAACTGCTCGGCGGCGAGATAGCGCACGATGAGATCCGGGTGCCGGGCGCAGATCTCGTGGCCGATCGCATGTAGGAGATGAGTCTTGCCCAGCCCAACACCGCCGTAGAGAAAGAGTGGGTTGTAGGCGCGAGAAGGCCGTTCGGCAACGGCGCGTGCCGCGGCATGGGCGAACTGGTTGGACGAGCCGACGACGAAAGTATCGAAGAGATAGCGAGGGTCGAATTGCCGTTGTTCGTCGCGGCTTCGACCATGGCGAGCCGCCCGAGCCGGTCTATCGCTTTCGAGTTCGAAAAGTACTTCGACCTGTTGCGAACTCAAGCCGGCGATGGCCCGGTTGACCGCTGGCCGGTAGTCTTGCTCCAGGGCATGGAGGAAGCGTGAATTGGGGGCCAGTAAGACCACCTTGTCCTGCTCGTCCGAATGCACTTTGAGCGGTTCAAACCAAGTCTCGAACTCTTCCGGTTCAAGACGCTGCTGTAGCTCTGAACGCAGCTTCGACCAGACGGACTTCATCGCGATTAACTGCCCCTAATAAAATCACAACGAGGACAAAAATCCTCAGGTTTTCCACAGCCTGTGGAAAACAAATCCCCAACTCGATTGTGGCCTACCTTCTTAGGTTCTACCGGCGAGAAGAACAATCATAGCAGGGCCTTCAGGGTGGATCAAGCCCGATAGGAAAGGTTTTTTCGGTTTTAGTGTAAGGCTTTTGGTATCAGTGGCTTACAGCAGAATTTGTATTAGAAAGGAGCGCTGACAGCAGCGACCTCCGATGGTAGCTGAAGGAGGCCTCTGGAGGGCTGTTCCAAGGCTTGGAAAATCGGCGCAAGTTGCGTTGGTAGCGAGGGTTTTTGCCGGTCAATCAACCAATCGAGAAGGCCGGAAGGCTTTGGATAGTAGACGATTTTGGCTCCGCCGGCGGGATCCAGATCGGCCTCCTCGAGAGCCAGACCAATGGCGCGGTCCAGGCCTCCCAAATCATCGACCAAGCCAAGCTCGAAGGCGTCCTCGCCGGTCCAGACACGGCCCTGTGCCATCGCCTCGACCTCGCTGCGCGCCATGCCGCGTCCTTCCGCCACGTGGTTGAGAAATGTGTCATAGATACGGTTGAGTAGCCGGTCGAAGCGCTCCTGTTGGTCGGGCGTGAACGGTGTCGTCGGTGAGTAGATTCCGGCATTGGCTCCACGGCTCATCGGGTCATGGGTGATACCGAGGAGATCTTCCTCGAAAGTGACGGTGACCAACTTGCCACCGAAGACGCCGATGGAGCCGGTGAGGGTCGCCGGTTCGGCGACGATTCGGCTGGCTTTGGAGGCGATGTAGTAGCCGCCGGAGGCGGCGACATCGGACATCGAGACGACCACAGGTTTGGTTTCCGAAAGCAGTTCGAGTTCGCGCAAAATCAGGTCGGAAGCGAGCGCCGAACCGCCAGGACTATCGATGCGGATGACCACCGCTTTGACCGCCTCGTCATCGGCCAGATCTCGCAGGACCCGCGACATGGAGGTCGATCCGATCAGTGACGTTGCGGAGAATGGCTGTCTGCCGCCACCTCCCCGTACGATCAGGCCGCTGCTGAAGACGATGGCTACGGTGGGTCCGCTGCCGTGATGGCGCTGGCCATAGCTGAGCAAGGGAACCAACCTCGGCTCGGAGCCGGTTCGTTCCTCGATGTAGCTGCGGAACTGGTCTGGGTAGGCAAGGCGATCGAGCAAGCCGAGTTCGAGAGCTTCGGTAGCGGTATAAGGGGCGCGGTCGAAGAGGGCACTGACCGCCTCTTCGGGCAAGTTGCGGCGCTCGGCGATGGCGCTGATGATCTGGCGGTAGTAGCTGTCGAGGACGGCATCGAGCGCTTCGCGTGCGGCGGGTGACCAGCCCTCTCGCTCGTAGCTTTCCACCGCACTCTTGTAGTCGCCGACGGCGCTGATCTCAGGGTCGATCTTGAGCTTGTCGAGAGTGCGCCGAAAGAACCGGCCATCGGCATAGAGGCCGAGCAGATTGAGATCTCCCGCGGGAGCCATGTGGATGGCGTCGCAAGCGGTGGCGAGGTAGTAGGCGAGGGTCCCGTTGGAGAGTTCGCCTGCCGTCTCGAGGTAGCACTCGACAAACTTCCCCGCCGTGCGCAAGCCCTCGAATTGGCGACGAAGCTCCTGGGCTTTGGCCAAACCGAAGCCGGTGCTCTCGATATAGACCGCCAGACCGCGCACCTTCTCGTCCGTTCGCGCCGCGCGCAAGCCACTGTAGACCTCAGCCATGCTGGTGGTTGTGGCCATACCGGGAAAAGGCAGGCTGTCGTTTGCCGGTTGCTCGACCAGCGGTCCGGCCATGCGCCAGACGAGAACAACCCGGTGAGCGCCGGACGGTGATCCGGCACGGGCGATGAGAAAGCCACCGACCGCGGTCAGCACCGCGAGAACCAGGAGAACGACGAAAATTGCCAGGAGTCTCTTCATCGGCGACAAGCGGAGTCAAATGGTGACATCTTCTGTGTCCCTTTCCAGGCACCGACAAGGAGTGGCGGCTGTAGATGCAACACGTTGAACCGACGGGACATCATAGCAAGCGAGCGGAATCGGTCCCGGGGCAGAAATATGGGTTGGCACGCACCATGCAAGAGAACCTAGCACCAAACGGTTGACGAGAGTTAGCCGCTTACGCAGGAGGTTCTGCCAACCAACTTTATCCAACCAACATCGAGGCCTTTCGGGCCTCTCCCCTCTACGATCCCGCCGATAATTCCCCTTCAAACAGGGGTACATCCAAAACGGCCAACCAAATCTAGAGGAACCTCCCCGTAAATCCACCCTGCCCCTCCGGGGGCAGGGTTTTCGCGTCTTGGGGCAGAAATTCCCGCATTTTGCGGCGAGTTTGCCAGCTGGAAGGTCGCAGAGTCCCTGTGTCCGCCAGAGGACGTTAGGTATCTAAGGGGGCGCCAAAATGACCGTATACTGCGGCCCATGAGCGCGGGGGCGGCACTTCTGGCCTGGTTTGATCGCCATCGACGGATTTTGCCCTGGCGCTCGACGCAGAGTAGCGGTGCGCGGCCGGAAGCCTATCGAGTCTGGGTTTCGGAGATCATGCTCCAACAAACCCGGGTCGAGACGGTGATTCCCTACTATGAGCGATTCCTCGAGCGCTATCCCACGGTAGAGACTCTGGCAACGGCCGATTTGGCCGACCTGTTGGCCGCTTGGTCGGGGCTGGGCTATTACCGAAGGGCTCGACAGATGCACGCGGCGGCGGCCGAGATCGTTCGTCGCGGTGCTTTCCCGCACACCCTAGAGGGATTGCGCGAACTGCCGGGAATCGGTGAATACACGGCAGCGGCGATCGGCAGTATCGCCTTCGGGATCGAGGTTGCGGTGCTCGACGGCAATGTCGAACGGGTGATCTCGCGCTACCTAGCGTTGGCGGGAGATCCGAAGGCGAAGCTCATCCGGCGTCAGTTGCTGGCGGCTGCCAGCGCGCTTCTCGACCCGCGTCGACCGGGTGACAGCAACCAAGCCTTGATGGAACTGGGTGCGACACTGTGTATCCCGAGAAGGCCAAAATGTCTCCTCTGCCCACTGTCCCCGGATTGTCGCGCCACGGCCGAAGGAGACCCCCATGGCTATCCCTCTCCACGAAAGCGCCGAGCCCCGGTTCGCGTGCGCCGGATGCTGGCCTGGGTCGAGGGTCCTGCGGGCGTTCTTCTCTTTCGCCGACCCGAAGAAAGCCAGCTCCTGGCGGGAACGTGGGAACTCCCCTGGTTCGATCGCACCACCCCAGCTCAGCCGCAAGCCCCGGCCAAGGTACTCGCGGCCAAGTACGGTGGCCAATGGACGATCGGCCCCGCGATCACCAAGATACGCCACGCAATCACTCACCGAAACATAGAAGCCGAAATCCACCGCTGCCAACTCACCTCCGTCGACACCGTAGCCGAAGGCCCCGAAGCCGGCTGGTACCAGCCCTCAGCAATCACCGACCTAGCAACCTCGTCCCTAGTCGACAAGGCGGTAGCGGCTGTCGCCGGTAGCAACGATCGCAGATCCTAAGCAAGCCAATCCGCAGGGTCCGCCGGTAGTTGCTCAACGCAGCGAAGCGAGCGCCAGCGAGCAGCCTGCTGAAGTCGGCACTAACCTTCTCTCCAGCGCTCAGCGCAGCGAAGCGAGCGTTAGCGAGCAGCCTGCCCGCACAACCCAGATCGTTCCTCCGGCGTGCAGCGAGGTAGGCGGGCGAAGAGAGCGAGCCCTTCGGGGCGAGCCCGGCCGTTCAGGCCGGCCTCCTCGGGGAGAATCGCGAAAAACCCCGTTTTTTCGCGAGCGGGGGCTCGGCGAGAGCCCCCGTAAAAGGAAAGCACATGTTGACGGGGCCTCCGCCACCGCTCCACTCCGGCGGTCCACGAGGCAAGCAGTTGGCTCATTCGAGATCGAACAGTAACGTGGTTCTACCCAAGCGGTGGCGGAGGCCCCGTCAACATGTGCCAGGAGGCGATCTTGTCGTCCACACCGCGGAGTCTTTGGGCCAGGGTAGTGCAGAGGATCTGGAGGAGGCGCAGCGAAGTCTGGCGGCGGGGGTCGAGGATGGCGGTGGTGACATCTCTGGGGATCATCAGAACCACCGCGCCGCCGGTGTGGGCACGGGCGTCGGCGGAGCGCGGGAGGCTGTCGATCAGGGCCATCTCTCCGAAGTAGTCTCCCCGTTCCAGGATTGCGAGGGCCTCTTCTCCGATGCCGGGGATCTGTTTGCTGATCCGTACTTGGCCTTCGAGCACGACGTACATCCGGTCGCCGAGATCGCCCTCCTGGAAGATGACCTCTCCCGAAGGCAGTCGCTTTTCGATCGACAGCGAGGTCAAGAAGTGAATCTCCATCGAGGAGAGCTTCTGTTCTTGGAAGACCTCTCGCTTCTCGCTGAGGGCGAGGCGAAACTCGCCGGTGGGTGTGCGTTGCGAGTCGATGGTGGGTGCGTCGGGCGCATCCTGGCTCGCTTCGAAGAAACGCAGCAGCTCCTGGTTGCTGGTCCTCAGCCGTTCCGCCAGACTGCGCCAGAAGGTCCAGTAGAGGGCGACGCCAAAGCGCGGGTCCTTCTCTTGGACGACCGACAACGCTACGGGGTTGAAGGAGAGCAGATCGGTCACCGCGTTGGTTTCGGCGTGGCACGAGCGAGGTCCTTGATCCACAAAGCTCTCTTCACCGAAGAATCTGCCCGGCGTCAAGCGCGCGAAAGTGCAGGGGCCGTAGGGCGTGTCGCGGAAGAGACGAACGCCGCCGTCTACGACGAAATAGGCTTCACGGCTGTCGTCGCCTTCGGCCAGCACCCGGGCCGCTCGCGGCAGGCGGACTCGCGCCAAGCAGGAGCCGAGCAGGGCGATCTGGTCGTCGTTGAAATGCGTGAAGAGGTCCTGTTCCCGCAATAGGTCAGTGAGTTTCAAGGTTCTTGATCCTACTGGCTTCGGCGCCGGTCTTCCTGGCGGTGGCAGAAAAGTGATTCGAGGGGTTCATGCGCCCAACCGGAATGACTGTTGGGGTCCGCTGAGTAGGTGCCAGAAGGTGATCTTGTCGTCTAGGGCTCGCAGTCGCTGGGCGAGCAATGAGCAGAGGATCTTCAACAGTCGAACCGGAGCGTTGCGCCGGGGGTTGAGAATGGTGCGCACGACATCCCGCGAAATCACCAGCACCACCGTCCCGTTGTGGTGAGCGCGAGCATCCGCGGAGCGCGGTTGATTTCCGAGCAGCGCCATCTGACCAAAGTACTCGCCCCGCTCGAGAATCGACAGCGCCTCTTCGCCGGCACCTGGAATCTGCCTGCCGATGCGGACCTTGCCGCTGAGCACCACGTACATACAGTCCGCGGCATCACCCTCGCGGAAAATCACCTGGTCTGCTTCGAGACGCCTCTCGACGGACATTGCCGTCAACAGCTGAATCTCCAATGACGAGAGCTTCTGTTCCTGAAAGACCTCGCGTTTGAGGTTGATGTCCAGTTTGAAGCTCCCATGATCGGAAGGGCGCAGGTCGACACTCGGGGAGGGAATGAACTCACCATCGACCTCGAAGAACTTGAGGAGTTCTCGATTACTAGTTCGCATGCGGGCAGCGAGGCTGTGCCAAAAGGCCCAGTAGAAGGGGCCGACCAGGCTCGTTTCTTGTTCCAGGAGTTGGCCGAGCACACGGGCGTCGAAGCGGAGCAGATCACAGTGATGGATCGGCTCCACGCAGCAGGCTTGGACACCACCGTCGACAAAGCCCTCTTCCCCGAAGAGGTCGCCCGAACTGAGACTGTGCAGCGAACAGGGACCGGCAGGGGTCTCTCGAAAGAGGTGCACGTCACCACCGAGAATAAGAAAGAAGTCGCGAGTCCGCTCGCCGGCGGTGAGAATTTTCTGTAGGTCCGAGGCCGTCTCGCGGCTGAGGCAGGGATTCAGCAGGGACAGCTGGCGCTGGTCCAGGCGGGCGAAAATCTCTTGGTAGCGGAGAAGGTTGGCGAAAGTCAAAACAGCGCAGTTCTACGGCCCGAGAAAATCAGGGCTCAGATATGGGTTGGTGCGGAATGATCCGGCGGAGAAGCAGACTCTTGGGTGCTGCACGAGCACCGGCCTCGGCAGCCCACCGGGCCTTGTCGGTTTCCTGGATGGCGTTCCACAGAGATCCCGCTTGCAGGAACCATTCCGAGAACTCCGGGTCTCCTTCGCCAAGGTCGGTGCGTAGCTTCGATTCTAGCGCAGCTTCGATCTCTTCGAAGCGGGTGAGCGCCTGGCGTCGCCGCCCTTGGTCGAGATCGCACCAAGCTCGGTGAAGGGTGAGCGCTTCTGCGAGGTCAGGGCGCCGGGAGGCGAGAGCGAAGTATTGCTCCGCGGCGAGATAGTCGCGGTCGTAGGCCGCCACCAGCCCGAGTTCCAAGGCCGCCACGGCGTCATCGGGGTCCGCGGCGAGAAGTCCAGCAAGGCGTTGCCTGGCCTCGTCGAGCGCCAGTAGGTGCTTGGCGGCGATCGCCGCCGCCAGCTGTTCCTCGTGGCAGGGATCCCGGCTGCCGAGGGCGACCGCATTGCGGGCGGCGGCGAAGTCTCCCTGCGACAGGGCGGTGGCGGCCGGCCCTTGGGTTTGCCGGCCGAGAGCGAACACCAGGGCGAGGGCGCCGAAGGCCGCGGTTCCCACCAGAAGGATGACCAGCAGTGTCTCGATGGTGGGCAAGGGAGCCTCTTTCAGCCGACCGGCGGGTCGTCGAGCAACGAGAGTTGCGGCGGTTCCAGCCTGGCGAGGACAACTCGAACCACCTCGCCTAGCCAGCCGTCGCGATCGGTGGAGTCGAGACACAACGGCGCCAGATCACGGTTGGAGAGTTCGCGGGTCAACCTCTCCTCGACGGCGCGTTGAAATGCGGGGTCGACGCTGCGTATTCCATCGGCGCGCGGAGCCGCCACGATGGGAACTTGCACCAGCAGGTCGTAGCTCTTCATCCAGTGGTCGATCAGTCCGTCGAGGGCCGGTTGCCGGTCGCTGGCGAGGAGAAGATAGACGTAGTTGTCGAGGGCGCTGCGGTCACAGACGACGACCGAGTACCGCGTCGCGGCGACCAGCTCCTCGGCAATCTGGTTGTGGACGATCCAGGCCTGCGCGGCGGTGGTCGTCTCTTGGTTGATCGGTAGCGGGCAGCGGCGCGCCACCTCGTGGACAACTTCGCAGCTGACGTCGCGCGCTTTGAGCTTGGCTGCCAAGCCATAGCAGAGCGTCGTCTTGCCCACGCCGTGGCTACCGATGAAGGCAATCTTGAACGGTTGCTCGCCTGGCGTAGTCTGGCCCATGAGCTTGAGTCTATCGCCGCGAAACCCGCGGGACGCCGAGGGCGGCGTCATCGAGCAGGTCGAGTGCTGCAAAGAGCTGCCGCTGGGTGATGGTCAAGGGCGGGCACAGCTGAAGGACCCTCCCTTGCGGTCCTCCGGCCAAGAGCAGGAGGCCTCGTTCCAGTGCTGCTTTCACCCACGCATGGGCGGTCTCGCGCCGGTCGACTTCGATTCCCCACAGCAGGCCGCGGCCGCGGACATCCTTGACCGCTGGCCGGTCGGCGTAGTTGGCGAGGCGGCGCGCCAGCAAAGAAGCGAGAGCCGCGGCTCGCTCCACCAACTCCTCCTCTGCGAGCAGATCGAGGACAGCGATGGCGCAACCACAGGACACCGGGTTGGCCAGGTGGGTCGCGGTATGGAGTGGTTCGCCAGTGGTTCGCCAGCACTCCATCACCTCCGCCCGCCCGATCGCCGCGGCGATCGGCAGCCCGCCCCCCAGCGCCTTTCCGCAGCACAGCAGATCGGGGCGCACCCCTTCGTGATCGACGGCGAAGCGGCTGCCGGTGCGGCCGAAGCCGGTGAAGATCTCATCGGCGATGAGCAGAACGCCGTGGCGCCGGCAGAGGGCGGCGAGTCCGGGGAGCCATCCACGGGGCGGTAGCAGGACTCCTTCGCGACCGACTACCGGCTCGACGATGGCGGCGCCGATGGTGGCGGCGCCGAGAGCCTGCTCGATCGTCGACGAGGGGCAGCCGAAGTCGAGCCGGTGGATCGTGCGCGGCGCCAGGCGGTTTTCGAAGGGCTGCCGAAAGGCCGGTCGAGAGGTGACCGAAAGGGCGCCCAAGGTGAGGCCGTGGTATCCAGGATCGAAGCAGAGTACTCCGCTCTTGCCGGTAGCCAGGGCGGCGGTCTTCAGCGCCACCTCGACGGCGTCGGAGCCGGAGACGGCGAAATAGACACGGGGGTCGTCGACCGGTGCCCAGTCGCACAGCCGGCGCGCGAGTTCGACGCGCAGCGGATGGGCGTGGACGTCTCCCAAGCCGTGCAAGAGTTCTCCGGCCTGCCGTCGCGCCGCGGCCACGACCCGCGGGTGGCGGTGTCCCACCGCGGCGACGCCGAAGCCGGCGGTCAGGTCCAGGTAGCGGTTGCCGTCGACATCGAGGACATTGGCACCGCGCGCTCGCAACCAGAGGATGGGGCCTTTGTCGCCGGCTTGGGCCGAGAAGGCGGTGGGCAAGGTGTTGACGCCCGGCGCCTCATGCAGGTCGAGCAGCGCCGCCAGCCGTCGCGCCTCGGGGCCGGGTGGCGGTGTGACTATCCGCGGCAGCCGATCACCGCGACCGAGCCCCTTGGGTTCATGATCTTCGGCCGCGCACATCGGCGAGGGTTATATCTCTTGGCGACCGGCCAGGGAGCGACCCAGGGTCACTTCGTCGGTGTACTCGATGTCGCCTCCGACCGGCATGCCGAAAGCAAGGCGGGTCGTGCGCAGGCCGCGCTCCTTGAGCAAGCGAGCGAGAAACAGTGCCGTGGCCTCACCTTCGACGTTGGGATTGGTCGCCAGAACCACCTCTTCGACGCCGTCCAGCCGCGCCAGCAGCGGACCGAGGGTAATCTGATCCGGCCCGATGCCACGCTGTGGAGAAAGGGCTCCCATCAAGACGTGATAGTAGCCCCGGTACTCCCGCGTCCGTTCGAGAGGCTCGATATTGAACGGTTCCTCGACCACGCAGAGAAGGCTGCGGTCGCGCTCCGGGTCGCTGCAGTAGCGGCAGGGATCCACCGCCGTGATCGAGTAGCAGGTCGAGCAATGAAAGAGCTTCTCCTTGACCTCGACCAGGGCTTCGGCGAGTGCTCGTGCCTCGCTGGCCGGGGCCTTGAGAACGTGATGGGCTAGCCGCGTCGCGGTCTTGGGGCCGATCCCCGGAAGCCGAGACAGCTCACCCACCAGCCGTGAGAGAGGATCGATCATTCGGCGCCGACGCTCATGCTGCACTAGAAGCCGGGCAGCCCGGTCAGCGCGCCGACCTTGCCCTGCATCGACTCGTCGATCCGCCGGTTGGCCTCGTTGACCGCGGCCATGACCAGGTCTTCGAGCATCCCTGTATCCTCAGGGTCGAGGACTTCGGGGTCGATCTTGACGGAGGTAACAAGTTTGTGGCCGTTCATCTTGACCGTGACCATGCCTCCGCCGACAGAGGCTTCAACCTCGAGTTCCGCCTGTTCGCGCTGCAGCCGTTCCTGCATTTGCTGCGCCTGCTTCATTAGTTGGCGAATACTACTCATCTTCACCTCCTGGTTCGGGTTCGGTCGTTTTGACGGTTTCGGCCGCCCCACCGAAGATATCTAGAACCGCTTGCACGGTTGGATGTTGGATTGCCGGATCCTCTGTGCTGCCACCGTCACCGGCATCGGGAACTGTCTCACCCGCCGGCACTTCGGCTGTTCCTTCGACAAGCTTCCAGGTCGCGCCCTGGCCGCAGAGCTGTGCCAGCGCTTGATCGAGGACGGCGCGGTTGCTCTTGCGCTCCAGCGCTTTGGCCAGCCAGGAGTCGCCGGGAGGCGAGTATATGAGCAGCCGGCCCTCTTCGAAGACCAGTTCTTGCGCCGCATCAAGGTGGGCGGCAAGAGGTTGCTTGTAGCGACTCACCTCTTCGAGCAAGGAGGCTTTGGTCGGCGGGCCCGCGGGCCTGGCCACCGTCTCCGCCGTCTCCGCCGGGGGTGGTTCGCCGGCGGCTTCTCCGCCAGGGGTCTCGACGGCTTGCCGCCGGGGTGGTTCCTGCTTCCGTTGCGCGCCAGGAGGCTTGGCGGCGGTTGTTGCCGGCGTTGGCCGTGGCGCGGCGCGAGGAGGGTCCGCCGCGGGCCGGGTGGAGTGCACCGCGGCGGCGGGCTGAGCGCCGCGCCCTTGCAGGAGTTCCTCTACGCGGGTCAGTTTGGGAAGCTCGGCGGCGCGCAACCAGGCGATCTCGACCGCCAGGGCTCCGGCTTCGCTGCGCCGCACGGTTTCCTCGCTGGCGAGCAAGAGTTGCAGCATGCGCAGCAGGTTCTCGTAGCGGGTGGAGCCGGCGATCTCGGCCAGGGCGGCGGCATCTTCGCGTGGTAAGTCGACCTGGTCGGCGCTGCCGCCCATCGTCAAGTGAAGTGCGTCGCGCCCGTAGGCGAGGAACTGGGCGAAGACATGGCGAGGATCCCAGCCCTCTACCTCGACCCGTCTGGCGATGGCGCTGACCGTCGCGCTCTCACCGGTGAGGATTGCCCGCAGCAGATCGGAGAAGAGCGCCGCGTCGAGATTGCCGGCCAGCCGGGCGGCATCCTCGTCGCGAATCGTCCCGGAGCCGAAAGTGGCCAGCTGGTCGAGCAGGGCCACGGAGTCTCGGACACTGCCCTCGCCGGCGCGGGCAATCAGGCGCAGCGCGGCGTCGCTCGCCTCGATTCCCTCGGCGTCGCTGAGCACTCGCAGGTGCGCCGAGAGTTCACCGGACCCTACCCGGCGAAAACGAAACTCCTGACATCGCGACAGCACCGTCGCCGGAACGGCCTCCGCCTCGGTGGTGGCGAAGATGAAGATCAAGTGGGGAGGCGGTTCCTCAACGATTTTGAGCAGGGCGTCGAAGGCTTGACGGGAGAGGCGATGGATCTCGTCGATCACCACCACCTTGTAGCGGTGGCGGGCCGGTCCGTAACGCAGACTTTCGGTCAGTTCGCGGACCTGCTCCACCTTGGAGTAGGTCGCGGCGTCGACTTCGATCACGTCGAGATCGGAGCCGGCGGTGATGTCGTGGCAGGCTTGACACTCGTTGCACGGATCTGCCGCCGGACCCTTTTCGCAGTTGACCGCCTTGGCGAGCAGGCGCGCGGTGGTGGTTTTTCCGACCCCGCGAATGCCGGAAAATAGATAGGCCTGCGCAATTCGGCCCTCGGTGAGGGCGTTGCGTAGCGCGGTGACGATCGGTCCCTGGCCAACCAGAGACGAAAAGTCCTGCGGGCGCCATTTCCTGGCGAGCACCTGATAGGTCATGAGCGTGTGAGGAAGAGTGGTTGGAGATCAGCGCTCGGCGAAGGGTCCCGGTGAATCTGCGGCACTCGACGCAAAGACCTTATCGCTGCTCCCTTCCGGGCCTGACGAGGTTCGGAATCGGTCAATGCACAGGACCCGAACCCTTCGCCGGGCGCTGATCAAGAGTAGGATGCTACGCGCTTGCCGCGCGGCTGTAAAGAGAGTGGGCCGAGGTGGCGAAAAGCGGGACACCGCCCAGGACATCACCGTAGAGCACATAACCGAGTCACCATTCCTCATGGCGCAGACCTTCGACACCGCGGAGCAGGATCGACGCTGGATGCGGCGAGCCCTCGAAGAGGGGGCGATCGCGGCGCGGCACGGGGAGGTTCCGGTCGGTGCGATCGTCGTGCGCGACGGCGAGGAGGTGGCCAGCGGCTATAACCGTCGCGGGCTGGACAACGATCCGAGCGCTCATGCCGAGGTGGTCGCACTGCGCGCCGCGGCAGCGCGGCTGGGCAGCTGGCGCCTCGTCGGTTGCACCCTGTTCGTCTCGTTGGAGCCCTGCGCCATGTGCGCCGGAGCCTTGGTCAACAGCCGAGTGGCGAGAGTGGTCTACGGTGCCGCGGACCCAAAGGCGGGATTTTGTGGCACGCTTGGTGATATAACCCAGGATCCGCGCCTCAATCACCGTCTCACGGTGACCGCGGGAGTTCTTGCCCAGGAGTGTGCGGCTCAGCTGCGACGGTTCTTTGCGACCTTGCGCCGCGAACCGCCGCCGGCCTGAGCAGCATCGGCGCGGAGTGTGGCTCGTTGACAAATTACGGAGAGGTGTCCGAGTGGCTTAAGGAGCACGCTTGGAAAGCGTGTGTAGGGTAATCCCCTACCGTGGGTTCGAATCCCACCCTCTCCGCCAGAATTGGCGTGGTGGCCTTGATCCGCCGCTTCGCCAAGACCTAGGAGAGGTGCCGGAGTGGTCGAACGGGGCGGTCTCGAAAACCGTTGATCGGGCAACCGATCCGTGGGTTCGAATCCCACCCTCTCCGCCATCGACGACGCCTCGACCTTGCGCCGATTTCCGGCCACCTCCAAGAGGCGCCTCCGCCCGCCGCCTCCGCCGCTGCACCCTCGCGGCGGGTGCGACGAGCCGGTATTGCCAGCCGACTTGACGGGTTGCCGGGCAGCCTGTCCGGGTAGGTGCGGCCTTTCATTCTCCCACCCCTGGGGGGTCTGAAGGCGGGATGTCGCCTTGTCATCCTCAGCTCTGAAGTAACGGGAAAGGAGCACTGATGAGGATTCCGTCCGCCCTGCGCTCCGCGGCGACAGAGGAGTATGCCGTGGTGGGAGTATATGCGCGTATCGATGAGTCCGGCCGAGGAGAAATCGAGAGCTGCCTGAAGAGCATCCAAGGCGCGTCATCTTTCGAGGTGGGGCAGCCCACGAAGCTGGGCTTCTTGGTCGAGGCACCCAGCTTGGACGAGGCTCATGACGTTCTCGAGCACCAGATTCGCCAGATTCCTGGGGTTCTTGGCACCTGGCCCGTCTATGCCGGCTTCGAGCCGGCCGCTGGCACGATCACTAATGATCTTGAGTCCATCGCAGGCGAAGGGGAACCCTCATGACGATCGAAACCACACGACGGGATCTGATGAAGTCGGCGGCCATGGCGGCAGTGGTCGCAGCGGCTGGATGTGGAAAGGGGCAAGCTCCTCCCCGTCCTGACCTGACCGCCGCCGATCAGGAGTGGGTCAAGTCTGTTTGCCGCTTCTGCGGCACGGGCTGCGGCGTCCAGCTCGGTCTCCACGAGGGCCGTCTGGTGGCGCTGCGCGGAGATCCGGACCACCCCACCACCAAGGGACTGGTTTGCGCCAAGTCACTGTTCCTACCCAAGATCATCTACTCCAAGGACCGCCTGACCACGCCTCAGATTCGCCGCAACGGCCAACTCACCGACGCCACTTGGGACGAGGCGATGGATCTGGTCGCCGACCGCTTCACCACCGCCATCCGTGACCACGGGGCGAACAGCGTCGCCTACTACGGTTCGGGACAGGCCTTCTCCGAAGAGAGCTATCTGGCCAACCGTCTTTTCAAGGGCGGCATCGGCACCAACAACGTGGAAGGCAACCCGCGCCTGTGCATGGCCAGTGCCGTCGGCGGCTACGTTTCGACCTTCGGCAAGGACGAACCGATGGGCTGTTACGAGGATATCGCCCATGCTTCGGTCTTCTTCTTGGTCGGCTCGAACACGGCGGAATGCCACCCGGTCATCTTCGACCAGATCCTGATGGCCAAGCAGGCCAACAGCAACGTCAAGGTGATCATCCTCGATCCCCGCAAGACTCCGGTGCGCTCGGTCGCCGATCTCTATCTGAGTCCGATTCCCGGCTACGACCTGGCGATCTTCCACGCTATGGCACAGGTGATCATCGAGGAGAACCTCCACGACGCCGAGTTTGTCGAGGCCAAGACGACCTTCATGAAGGTGGGTGACTCCGGGCCAGAGAAGGTCGACTTCGCCGGCTACAAGAAGTTCCTCGAGGACTTCACTCCCGACAAAGCCGCGGTCATCAGCGGCGTGCCGGCCGCCGACATCGTGGCTGCGGCGCGCATCTTCGCCGTGGGGCCGACAGTGTCGTTCTGGACCATGGGCCTCAACCAGCGCAAGCGCGGAGTGTGGGCTAACAACCTGATGCACAACCTCCATCTACTGACCGGCAATATCGGCAAGCCCGGTGCCACACCGTTCAGCCTGACCGGCCAACCCAACGCCTGTGGCGGTGTTCGGGATACCGGTTCCCTGTCCCACATCCTGCCCTACGGTCGCGTGGTCAAGAAGGAAGAGCACCGCCGGCAGATGGAGGAGCTGTGGGGCTCCCCTCCGGGGACGATTCAGCCAAAGCCGGGTCTCAACACGATCGAGATGTTCCGCGCCCTGGGTCGGGACGAAGTCCAGGCGATGCTGATTCTCACAACCAACCCGGGACACTCGCTGCCCAACGTCACGCCCTACCGGGAAGCGATGGGCAAGGAGCGCCCCAACAAGCCCTTCATCGTCGTTCTCGACGCCTATCCGACGCGGACGACCGAACTGGCGGACGTGGTTCTTCCAGCCGCCATGTGGTCGGAAAAAGAGGGCATCTTCGGCATGTCGGAGCGCCGCTATCAGATCCTTCCCAAGGTGGTCGAGCCACGCGGCGAGGCCCGGCCGGATTTCGACATTCTGCTCGATTTCGCCAAGCGTCTGGAGGATCGGGAAGTGGTGCCGCAGGGCTACATCAGCTCCCGGTTTGAGACCCCGGAAGACATCTGGAACGAGATGCGAGAGGCTTCCCGTGACACACCCTATGACTTCACCGGCATGGAGCGGGCCCGCTTGCACAAGGAGCGCGGCCTGCGTTGGCCCTGCCCCGAAGCAAGCCATCCCGGAACCGCCCGCCGCTTCGTCAAGGGAGAAGATCCGCTGTTGGACTCGGGTCCCTTCGCCGACGACACTCTCGCGGCGGGTGAGGTGAGCTTCTACGCCCGGCCGGACAAACGGGCCGTCATCTGGCTGCGGCCGGCGCTGGGTCCTGCCGAGCCGACGGACGCCGAATATCCTTACATCCTTTCGACCGGCCGCGTGCTCGAACATTGGCATACCGGCACGATGACCCGCAAAGCCGAAGAACTCGAGCGCGCCCACCCGGAGGCTTTCATCGAGATCCATCCGCAGGATGCGGGCACTCTCGGGGTGAGCAACGGCGATCGCGTCCGGATCACTTCGCGACGCGGAGAGGCCACCATCAAGGCGCGGATCACCGACCGGCCGCGCGTCGGAATGACCTTCGTTCCGTTCCACTGGCAAGAGGAGGATAGCCTGATCAACCGGGTCACGATCGACGCCTACGATCCTGGCTCAAAGCAGCCGGAATTCAAGATCTGTGCGGTCAAGCTGGCCAAGGCCTGAGGGGAGGTGGCTTCAATTATGAAGGGTCAAGGAAGAATCATCATGCGACGCATTTATGGACTTTGCTTCTTGTTGCTGGGAGTGGCGCTGATTACAGGTTGTGTTCCGGCGGCTTCCGAAGGTAGCGCCTATGCCGAGGGGGCCTTTCCTCCGACACTCAGCGACGAGGAGTACCACCAGAGAGACTGGACCCGCGATGACTGCTTGGTCTGTCACGAGTCCGGCCAACTTGGAGCGCCCGCCGTGGAGCATCAAGGCATGCCGGCCTACCAGAAAGATGCCAAGTGTCGCACTTGCCATGTGTTGATTCCCGGCTCGGTGGCCGAAAAGAAGTAGGCCGGCCGGGGGGAGTTCGCTCGCCATGACAGAGACGAAGACCACTCGGCGCAACCTTCTGGCCACGGCCGGTATCGCGGTCGGAAGTTGGCTGGGGGACTTCGCACTCGCCGCCGCCCCGAGGCCGACGGAAGCGGTTCGCTTGCGTCCGCCCGGGGCGGTCGAAGAGAACCGATTTCTGTCGGTCTGCACGCGGTGCGCCCTGTGCGTTGAAGCCTGTCCTCCACAAGCGCTCAGCCTCGCCGGTCCGGCCGGCGGTACCGCCGTCGGCACGCCCTTCTTTCGCCCGCGAGAGACTTCCTGTGATCTGTGCAGTGGTTACGACACTCTCAAGTGCATCGACGCTTGCCCGACCGAGGCCCTTCTTCCACTCGCCCGTCCGCGTGACGTGCGCATCGGCACGGCGAGGATCGACACCGAGCGCTGCTTCGCCTGGACCGGTGTTTCCTGCCGCGCCTGCTGGCATGCCTGTCCGTTTCCCAATGAGGCGATCGTCTTCGACTTGCGCGGTCGCGCCGTGGTTGACGAGGAAGCCTGTGTCGGTTGTGGTCTCTGCGAGCATGCCTGTCTGACCGAACCCACTTCAATCGTCGTCGAAGCGCCGTCGCGCGCGCCTGCGGCCGTAACGCAAAGGGCGACCACTGCGTCGTCCGCCTGACCGTGGCCACGCGGTCTCGTCGCCATTTCTTCGCCTGGGCGCGCCGGCTGACGGCGGTCGCGGTCCTGCTGTTGATCGCCGCCGGTCTGCAACCGGGCTTTCACCTTTTCCGCGGGTCGCTCGCCGCTTCCGAGCTGTTCGGGACGGTGCCTCTGGCTGATCCACTTTCGGCGCTCGAGATCGTCTTGTCGTCGCGAACGCTGCCCTCCACCTTACTGCTGGGTGCAGCCCTGGTGGCTCTCATCTATGCCCTCCTGGGGCGGATCTTCTGCGGTTGGGTCTGCCCGTTGGGATTGGTCACCGACTTGAACGATGTTCTGCGCCGCCGCATCGACAGGTGGCTGAGACGTCGCGGCCGTTCTCTGCCCGTGATCACCCTGCCGACGAGCATCAAGTACTGGGTCTTGGCTGGGTTTCTGCTCGCCTCGTTCCTCATTTCGTTACCGGTTTTCACCACTTTCAGCCCGATCAACTGGTTAGTCTGGGGGATCGTTTTTGGCCTGCCTTCGGCGCTGCTCGCCATCGCGGCGTGGCTCTTGCTGGAGCTTGTCTCACCCCGATTGTTCTGCCGCTCCCTGTGCCCGCTCGGGGCCTTGTACTCTCTGATCGGTCGATTCGGCCTTCTGCGCATCCGCATCAGCTCGCCCACCGCCTGCCGTCTGCAGTGCGCAGTCTGCGATGCCTGCTGTCCGATGGGCATCCATGTCATGGCCGACCACGCGACCTCCGGTCACGCGACGATCACCGATCCGGAGTGCACACGCTGCGGGGCTTGTGTCGACGTCTGCCCGGCCGAGGTGCTCTCGCTGGCCGGGACCTCATCCGGCATTCGAGGTGCCGCTGGGGTTGACCGGGTAAGCCCAGGCCGGGTTGACCGCCGGCCTTCGGCTGAGTAGTCTTCCGCCCTTGCGCCTGATTCTGCTAGGATCTCAGGTCGCCGCCGCGGCAGCCTGCCCCGGCGCTCCCTTTGGACAACTAACGCAACTCGCTGCGGCGAGCTACGAAGAGGCGAACGATCGTGAAGAGGACTTTCCAGCCGAACAACCGGCGCCGCAAGAAGAAGCACGGCTTCCGTTTGCGGATGCGAACCAAACAGGGGCGGGCGATTCTCAACCGCCGCCGGGCAAAAGGGCGCAAGCGCCTGAGTGTCTGATCCGCTTAGCCCGCATCGAACATCGAGCGGCCACCGGCTGCTCAAGTCTGAAAAGCTGAAGCGGCGGACCGATTTCGTTCGTTGCTACAAGTCAGGCCGGCGGCAACACGGGCCGTTACTGAACCTGCACTACGCACCGAACGACCAGCGTTGCCCACGCATCGGCATCACCGCCAGTCGCAAAGTAGGACCCGCGGTTGTTCGTCATCGATTAAAACGGAGAATACGGGAGATCTATCGCCAATGGGACGACAGAGGGCTCCTGGCGCCGGTCGACCTGGTCTTCCACCTCAAGCCGGGTGCGGCGACAAGCAGCTTTCCGGCGCTACGCTCGGAAGTGGAGCGCTTGTTGCGGCACTTACGCCGGCCACGGGCCAGTCGCTCCCGGTCCGGGTTCTCGTAGCGTTGCTGAAAGGATACAAGCGGTGGCTGTCGCCCCTGCTGCCTAGAGCGTGCCGGTTTACCCCGACCTGCTCGGAATATGCGCGGCTAGCGATTCTCAAACATGGCGCCGTCCGCGGCACCTTCTTGGCCACCGGCCGGGTTCTGCGCTGCCAGCCATTTCATCCCGGCGGTGTCGATCTTCCGTAAGCCGCCCGATAGCCAGGCTCCATAGCCTCCCAGGTCTCGAAAGGAACTATCTTGGATAACCGTCGGCTCTTGCTTGCCGTGATTCTCTCAATGGGAGTGCTCTTCTCCTGGAGCTACTTCTTCGCGCCCGATCCGCCGCCCGTTGAGCAAGCGGCGAAGCCCGAAGAGAGCACGGAGAACCCGGCGCCATCCGCGCAGGCCGTGTCGGCAAGCGAGGAGGCTGCGCAGGTCGAACAGAGAGCGAGCGCAGAGACGGTCGCGGATGAGGGTGCCGAAGAGGCAGCCGTTGAGACTGTGCCGGTCGGCGCATCGAGAGAAGAGCGCATCACCATCGAGACGGATCTGGCGCAGATCGAACTCAGCAACCGCGGTGCACAGATCGTCGCCTACCGGTTGTTGGATCACCGCCAGTCGAAGGACGGCGAGGTGATGGACCTGGTGCGCAAGCGGTCGGACAATCTGTATCCCTTTGGTCTGACCGGGATCGACGGAGAGAGCCTGGCCTTGAACGAGGTGCTCTTCGAAGTTGAACGGCGGGCTGAGAAGGAGCTGGTCTTTCGTTACAGCGGCCCGCAGGGCACGGCCGAGAAGCATTTTCGATTCGTCGACGGCGGCGCCTTCGAGGTTTCGATCGAGGTCGAGGGGCGTGACTACGGAGTCTTCATGGGTCCCGGGGTACGCAATCCGCCGGCAGCGGAGACCAGCAACCGCTTCTTCCTGCGCTCCGCCGTCTATATGTCAGCGGATGATTTCGAAAGGCTGTCGTCGCGCAAGGTGAGTCCCGGCGAGACCGTGCCGACGGGCGACTTGGCCTGGGTCGGCCTGGATGACACCTACTTCTTGACCGTGGTGATGCCAAGTTCACCCCTGCGTCAAGTTTCGGTAGACCCGGTGCTGATCGATCCGGGACTGCTCGACCCGGAGTTGACCGATTCTGCGGTGGAGAGTCAGAGGGGCAGCCTGGAGCGTGTTTTGCCGGGAATGTCCATTCCCGAGGAGCGCAAGAAAGAGCCCCACGAACTGGCTTTGCGCCTGATGCCCCTTGGCGAGAGAATGGAGCTGCGCGCCTACTGGGGATCCAAGACCTATGATCGCCTCTTGTCCTTCGACCAGGGGCTGGAGCAGACGGTCAACCTCGGCATCTTCCGCCCGCTAGCCCGCTTCTTCATGTTGGGGCTGCAGTGGATCTACACCAACGTGGTTCACAACTATGGGTGGGCGATCATTTTGATGACCCTGGCCATCAAGATCGCACTACTACCGATCACCTTGAAGCACGGTGCATCGATGAAGAAGATGCAGGCCCTGAACCCAAAGATCCAGGCCATCCGGCAGAGCTGGGCCGGGAAGTTGAAAGACAAGCAGGGTCGCCCTAATCTAGAAGCGCAGCGCAAGATGAACGAAGAGGTGATGGGAACCTACCGCGCGGCAGGGGTCAATCCCGCCGGAGGTTGCTTGCCGATGCTGCTGCAAATCCCGGTGTTCTTTGCCTTCTACAAGATCTTGTACGGTTCCGTAGAGCTGAGGCATGCACCGTGGGCGTTGTGGATTCACGACCTATCGGCGAAGGATCCGTTGTTCATTCTGCCGATCGTGATGGGAGCCAGCCAGCTCATTCAGCAGCGCTTGATGCCCGCTCCGGCCGGTAACCCGATGCAGCGCCGAATGATGGCGATGATGCCGGTGGTGTTCACCTTCTTTTTCATGAAATTCCCTGCTGGGCTAGTGATCTATTGGCTGACCAGCAACTTGGCCACAATTATCCAGCAGACGGTCTACAATCGCCTGCGTAAGACCGATTCTCCGCAAGAGCCCAGCGGCAAGAAAGCCCATAACAAGGGCGCCAAGGCCTGACGGCTCCCCAGTCAACGAGGACCTCTGTATGAGTACGAAACGACGTTTTTTCTCCGGTAAGACGGTCGACCAAGCACTGTTGATGGCGGCCTCTCATTACAAGCTGGAGCCGAACCAAATTGGCTATCGCGAGCGCGAGAAGAGACGCGGTGTGGCCAAGTCACGAAAGGCCGTTGTCATTGAGGTGGACCCGGACAACCTGAGCGTGGCGCCAGGTTCACCGGCCCCGGTGGTCGAGGAGCGAACCGCAGAGCCGACCACCCCGCTTCCGTCAGCCGAGATGGAGGTGCACGAGGAAGAGAAGGAGACCCCGCTTGAACAGCCGTGGACCGTAGAGGCCGCGCCCGCGGAGCCCGCAGAATCCACCGAACCGGCCGAACTCAGCGAAGAGCCGATGGCGGAGGCCCCGGCGGTGGCGACAGAGAGTTCCGATGTCGGCGAGGATGTCGCGGTGGATGTCGCGATAGAAGGCGCAGTGGATTTCACCGCAGAGGACGGAATGATCACCCTGCCCGAGGCATCTGCAGCGAGTGGCCCGCCGGTGAGTGCTCCTCCTGGCCTCGCCACACCACCGCCAGCGAGGGTAGAGGATGACGAAAGGCCGCCGGCCCCACGCCGCCGCCGCTCCCGCCGGCGTTCTGCATCAAGATCGAAGGACGAGGATCACCCGAAGGCCAGCCAGGAAGAGGTCTTCGCCGCGGCGCGAGAGAATGTTGCCCTGTTGATTCGACTGGCGGGACTCGAACTGAGTGTCGAGGTCAGCGAAGGAGATGAGCGGCTCGAGATCGATCTTTCCGGCCCCGATATCGAAGACGCCCTGGCTGAGGATGGAGAGGTCTTGGAGGCCGTCGAATATCTGACGCCGCGCATGATGCGCGCCTCCTTGGGTTACTTGGTTCCTTGCCGCGTAGACGGAGACGGTTTCCGCCAGGAGCGCGACGAGGAGCTAGTTCGCCTGGCGAAGAGTATGGCCACGAAGGTCCGGGAAAGTGGCCGCTCAAAGACGCTGGAGCCGATGAATCCCGCGGACCGCCGGCTGATCCATGTTTCACTAGCTGAGGAGCCGGGCGTGGTCACCGAGAGCGTCGGTGACGGTTTCTTCAAGCGGGTATCGATCCGCCCAGAGTAAAGGCCGGAAATGCGGGTGTTTCACGTGAAACACCCGGAGAGAGTTGCCGTGATGGTTTCACGTGAAACAGGGTGCGTTGTCGAAGCGCCTCCGTCATCATGAAGGCAGGTCCGAACCTCGCGGAGCTGAGCGCGGCCGATTTGGCCAAAGCGTTCGCCGGAGTCTCCCCGGTGCCACTCGGGGAGCGAACTCTCGAAGTGCTTGCGGTTCACTATCGAGAACTGCAACGGTGGAATCGATCCCTGTCGCTCATCGGGCCCGGTACGGTTACAGCGGTGATAGAACGACACTACGGTGAGGCGCTTGCCGCGTTGCCGTGGATCGACCGGACTTGGACCCAGTTGGTCGATGTGGGCTCCGGCGGAGGGTTCCCGGGCCTTGTGTTGGCGGCGGCAGTTCCGGCTCTTCGGGCTACGCTGGTCGAACCCAGAGGGCGAAAATGGACCTTTCTGCAGTCGGTAGCTCGCAAGGCTTCTTTGCCCTGTCGATGCCTCGATGCTAGAGTCGACGCCCCCTTGCCCCCGGGCCTACCGGAACAGATCGATCTCGTGACCGTTCGCGCTCTGAAACTGCCGGTGGCAACGCTAGAGGCTCTGGCGCGGCGGCTTTCTCCCGGCGGACGGATCTTTCTCTGGGTTGGCCAAGAAGTGCCCGCTTTGCCGGAGTGTCTGATCGTCGATGCGGAGGTGAAGCTGCGAGGGGGCGAATCTCGCCGAATCCACTCCTACCGTCTCGCGGAATCGTTGGGTCACGAAGCTCTCGCCGGGCAAAGCCCTTAACCAGAACAGCCCTTAACCGCAACAGAAGGGGTCGCTGAATCTTGGGAATCGCACTCGCAATCGCCAATCAGAAGGGCGGGGTCGGTAAGACGACGACCGCGATCAACCTCGGTGCAGCGTTGGCCGCACTCGAGAGGAAGGTGCTGCTGATCGACTGCGATCCGCAGGGCAACGCCACGCGGGGGCTGGGCTGTGAGGCTACCGACCCCCACCTCTACCATGTGCTGAGCCGTGAATGCACGTTGGCGGAGGTGATTAGTCCCAGCGGCTTTCCTTTTCTCGATCTGGTACCGACAAACAGAGATCTCATCGGTATCGAGGTCGAGTTTGTGGGCCGGGAAGGCTGGGAGGCAACGTTGCGGGAGGCAGTGGAGACCATCAAGGACAGCTATGACGTGGTGCTCTTCGACTGCCCGCCGTCGCTGGGCCATCTGACGGTCGGCGCGCTGACCGCGGCGGATGGTGTCCTGGTTCCTCTGCAGTGCGAGTACTTCGCCCTCGAAGGGATCAGCGAGCTGGTCGCCACTGTGCGCCGCGTGCAGCAAGGTCTCAATCGCGCGCTGGATATCTCGGGGATTCTCTTGACCATGTACGACGACCGCACCAATCTCAGCAAGGACGTGGTGGACGAGATCCGCGGCCATTTTGCCGACAAAGTCTTCGATACCGTCGTGCCGCGCAACATCCGCCTCGCCGAAGCGCCGAGCCATGGGATCTCGGTCCTGCAATATGACATCCGCTGCCGGGGTGCGGAGGCCTACCTCGATCTGGCACGCGAGTTCCTGGGACGCGCGGCATGAGTCGCAAGCGTGGCCTGGGACGTGGGCTGGATGCGCTACTCCCGAAGTCCGCCCCGCCGGCTGCTCCGGCCAGCCCAACGAGCTTGCTCATCAGCCAGCTCGAACCCAACCAACAACAGCCCCGCGAGCGTTTCGACGAAGAAGCCTTGGCGGAGTTGGCGGAATCGATTCGAGCCAAGGGGTTGATCCAACCTCTGATCGTAACCCCGGCCAGCAATGGTCGCTTCACCATCGTAGCCGGGGAGCGGCGATGGAGAGCCGCGAGCCAAGCGGGGTTGGCGGAAGTTCCCGTCGTTGTGCGCCAGGTCGTGGACGATCAGGATCTCTTGGAGTTGGCGCTGGTCGAGAACCTGCAACGCAGTGACCTCGATCCGGTGGAAGAGGCGGTCGCCTACAAGACCCTGCACGATGAGTTTGGTCTTTCGCAGCAGCAGATCGGCACCAGAGTGGGCAAGAGCCGGCCGGCGATCGCCAACGCCCTGCGTTTACTCAATCTGCCGGAGGCCGTCTTGGAGATGCTGCGCAACGGTGAACTCTCCGCAGGGCAAGCGCGCCCGCTGTTGGCCCTTGGCAGCGCCGACGAGCAGCTGCGCTTGGCCCGTGACGCAGCCCGTAAATCATTGACAGCGCGGGACTTAGAGATCATGGTGACCTCCGGGAACAGGCCGCGCAAGAAGAAGGTAGCCAGTCCGCAGGAGGCTCATGCGGCGGCGGCTGCCGAAAGGCTGACTCAGTGTTTGCACACCAGGGTCGAGATTCTCCGCAAAGGCCGCGGCGGCCAGGTTCGCGTTCATTTCCACTCGGAAGAGGAGCTGATGCGAATCTATGATCTGATGGTGGGCCGAGGCGGCGGGCAGAGCGAGCGAAACTGAGAGCGATTACGGGAGCCGAGCGATGATCTTCAAGGGTGACAGCGACGACAGCGGTCCAGGCGGAGACCTGAATGGATTCGTCGATCGCGGCAGCCAGCTGCAGGGCGAGCTGCGTTTCGAGAACTCATTCCGAGTCGATGGCAAGGTGACGGGCAACATCGTCTCTTCCGGTGATTTGGTCGTCGGCAACGGTGGTGAGATCGACGCCGATGTGCAGGTGGGGCGGATCTTCGTCAACGGCGTCGTCCGCGGGAGCGTCAAGGCGAGCAAGCAGGTGCAGATCGCCGCAGGCGGGAAGGTCTTTGCCGACCTCGAAACGCCGTCGCTGGTGATCGATGGCGGCGCTCACTTCGAAGGTCATTGCTCGATGCCTCGTCCGCAAGGTATGAGCGCGACGACTGCCAAGAGCAGCGCCGCCAAGAAACCGATGCAAGCCACGGAGCAACGCCGCGCCGGGGGAGGGCCTCAACTGGTCTCCTCGCGTCCGGTGAATAAAGGATAGCTGGTTCTACTCCACGTTCTGGACTGTCTCGTAGCTCGGTACGAAGGTGAGAGGTTGCCGAGTCAGAAAGGCGGGATCGAAGGCATCGCGCAGCACGCGACCATCGAGATCGCGAGCGATCGGAAGTCCCAAGGCGAAGAGCAACGTTGGCGTGACGTCCACCAACTCCGCCGTCCGCAGCCTCGTTTGAGCCTTCACACCTTCTCCGTAAAGCAGCAGGACGCCATCCGGTGAGCGATGGAAGTCGGCTTTGAGCGACCGTCGTTGCGAGAATTCGGCCCGAAGCCAGCGCCACCCCGTCGACGATTCAGCGCCATGCGCTGAGACCACGGCGATGATCCCGGAACCTTGCTGCTCCCACAGTGCGGCCAGCATCGAGTCCAGCCATGAGTAATAGGCGCGAATCGCCAGCGCAGCGTCCTCGTACGGGGCTCGCTGCTTGCCCTCGAACTCGGCGGCCAGAAATCCGCCGAAGTAGAGAGTGGTGACCTTTCTGAGGCCCGGCAGCTTGAGGAAAACCACCTCGGCGGACTCGGTCTGGTCGAGGAAGAAGCTGGTCAGAGAGCTACGCCAGAGATCCTCCGCCACCGCCGAGGCTACACCTTTGGCGGGTGGGGTGCCAAACGACTCCAGCAACGCCGGGTCCAGATCAGCGGTGCGCAGCCGGAAGAGCCGCGCTCGATCCCCGATCTCCGCCGGCCAGGCGGTCCGCGTAGCCTTGGCATCGTAGAAGTACCGGTCGGCGAGCAAGAACTGCAAGCCATCAGGTTCGGGCGGCTCGAGCGGTGAACTCAGCGGCCAGCCGACCACTCCGACGGGAACGTCGAGGTGGGCCAGCAACTTCCACAGCTGAAGCGTCTTCAACTGACCGGCATCGACCGGCAGGCTGGCTCCCCACAGGTGGGCAAAGAGATTCAACGGCGATACAGGTGAAAGCTCGAGAAGAGCCTCACCGCCGAGAAGCGGTGCTTGGCGCCGCTTGCTGGCCAAGATCCCATGCTTGTACGGCAACTTGCCGGTTGACAGAGTGGTCCACAGCGATCCTTGGTGATTCGGCCGCAGGGAGGTGAGCCGAGCGGAACTGCCCCCCTCGATCAAGCGGCTGAAGAACGGTAGGGAGCCCTGCTCTTTGAGCGGCAGGATGGCGTCGAGAGTGGCGCCTTCAATACCCACCACCAGTAACCGGGTCGAGGGCGGCAGCGGATCGAGCAGAGCCGACTCAGGCGAGTACGGTGGACTCTTGGGTGGAGAATAGGCGAGCCGGCGCTCGCAGGTCACCACCACCGAGAAGACGGCCAATAGCCAGAAGGCGAGACGGCTACGCCTGCCGTAGGGACGGTTGGCGACGCTGTGTAGCAGGGCGGTGTAGAAACAAACCAGAGCTGAGGCGGAGAGTAGGATTGCCGCCTTGATCAGCCGCACATTGATGCCGCCGGGCAGGAAATAGGCGTAGTGTGAGGCGTGGATCCAGCAGAATGCCGCCGCCCCCCCTAGCACGAAGGTCACAGCCCAGGGCAAGAAACGCAAAGCTCGCCGCCGTCGCCGGCGCGTCCACGGTAGGGTCAGTAGCGAGCTGAGAGTGCCGAAGAGCAGCGCGTTGAGCAGCAATGCCCGGATCGCGGTCGACCCGGCAAAGGGTAGGCTCGGGTTGAGAAAGAAAAGCAGGACCGCGAAATGAACTCCGAAGAAGGCGCCCGGGAGCCAGCTGGCAGCGATAATCTCCGCCGTGTGTCGGGCGTTCTTCTCTTCCATGGCCGCCTTGCTACAGTCGGCCGCGCCTCGACGCCCGGCCGAGAAAGATCTTAGCAGTTGACACCGCGGGAAGGGATTGGAGCTGATCAAGATGGACGAGAGCGATCACACCGAGTTCAGGCGACGGATCGCGGTGGCGTTGGATACTCCGGACCGGGAGCAATTCCGCCGGTGGATATCCTGGTTTGGCCCACGTGTTGGTGTGCTCAAGGTGGGACTGGAGGCCTTCGTACGCTGGGGGCCGGCTGCGGTGGAAGAGGCTGGGGCGCAAGGCCGGGCGGTATTTCTCGATCTCAAGTTTCATGACATCCCGAACACCGTTCGCGGCGCGGTGCGCTCGGCACGCAAACTCGGCGTGCGCTACCTGACCGTCCATGCGGGGGGTGGCCAGGCAATGTTGGAGGCGGCGGTGGATGCGGCGCAGGGCGAGGTGGCGATTCTCGCCGTGACCCTGCTCACCCATCTGGACGAGCCGGCACTGAAGGTGCTCGATCTTGAGGGACCGGCTCCGCGGCGAGTCGAGAACTGGGCAACGCTAGCCCGTCGCGCAGGCTGTGCAGGAGTCGTCTGTTCACCCCTGGAAGCCGCGGCACTGAGACGGGCCAACCCCGCACCGTTCCTGCTGGTCACGCCTGGTATCCGATCGGTGGCCGCGGAAGCTGGCGATCAGCGTCGAACCGCCACGCCGAGCGAGGCCCTTCGCGCCGGAGCCGACCTCTTGGTGATTGGCCGTCCACTCACCCGGGCGCAGGATCGTCAAGCTGCGCTCGACCGGATCGGCGCCGAGATGAGTGCCACGGATCTCTAGCCACGAACTCCTACACGTAGAAGATTGGACGGTCTACCTTGTGGTCGACCTCCCATACGTAGGTGTAGAACAGGAACTCCAGCGGCACCGTGTACTTGCAGCGCATGCGAATCTTGCCGCCTGCGATCTCGACCTTGACATCCTTCTTGGTCACCGGCAGGCCCAGTTCTTGCGCCTTGGCGACGATCCGTTTCTGGAACACAGCGGGCTTGGGAGTCTGCGCGAATTTGGCCTGTTCGACCATGAACTGGTGAAGCTCGGTGTTGGCGAGCTTTACCGGTACCCAATTCCACAGAAAGATCCCGGCTACGACGGCCAGCAATAGCCAGAAAACGCAGCCCAGGTTGCCTTCACCACGTTGCATCGATCGCTTGTTCATGGTCCGCACGCCTCCTTCAGCCATCCGCAGTCGCGAAGTTTTTAGCCAGTCTACCAGCCCATGCGTCTGCCACGAAGGGGTGATCCGAGATCGCCGATCATCGCACCAGGTGCAGCATTCGATCCCATCGCATACCGGAGGCCTCCCCCTCGCCGTCTACTTCGCTACCCGTCGCGTCCTCCCTCCCCGCCGCGGGAGAGGAAGGCTGTTGCGGTGCCTTGGACCAGTAGATCAACCAGCCCCGCCCCCTGACGTTGGCGGCGGGCACGGTTCCCCAGTGGCGTGAGTCATGGGAGTTGTTGCGATTGTCTCCGAGGCAGAAGTAGCTCCCCTCCGGCAAGGTGTACGGACCATAGTTGTCGCGGTTGCGCAGAGCGTCCGGCAGAGCCACGTTCCTCGGGTAGATTCGATCGTCGGTGTAGTAGGTGTAGCTGCTCTCGTCCACCTCGGTACCGTTGACCCGCAGCCGCCGCTGCTCGATCTCGACGGTGTCGCCCCCGAGGCCAACGCAGCGCTTGATGAAATCGCGATCGGGGTCCAGCGGATAGCGGAAGACAACCACGTCGCCACGCTGAACCGGCCGGGTGGGCAGGAGGCTTGAAAGCCAGGCCGGTTTGGGCTGGCTGTAGATGAACTTGTTGACCAGGATCTTGTCACCTACCCGCAGGCTGCGCTCCATCGAGCCCGAAGGGATGCTGAATGCCTGGAAGAGGAAGGTGCGGACGAACAAGGCCAAGATCAGCGCAGTCAGCAGAAGCTCCACCAGCTCGAGAGCAACCGGCCTAGGGCGGCTGGCAGATTCCGGCGGGAGAGGAGATTGTGCGTTCAGCGGACCAGCCGGAAAGTTCGGCCCCAGCGCGTTTTGGTCAGAAAACCGAGGGCCGTCGAGCCAAGTTGCCGGAGCCGATGGCCCAGTCCGTGGTACTGCCCGTCCGGTGTCTCACCGCCGTAGGACCAATAGATGACCGAGGCTCGCCCCTTGACCAGGTGAGCAGGCAGGGTCCCCCAGAACCGCGAGTCTCGTGAATTCCAGCGGTTGTCCCCCATGCAGAAGTAGTGCTCCTCCGGAACCTTGATCGGACCATGGAAGGCGCGCCGGTGAGCCAGCTCGCGGCGTTGGAAACGGCTCAGCCGCTGCATCTCCTTGGGCTCCTTGAACTTGGTCACCGCGCTGTCGTCCACCACCTCGCCGTTGATCAACAGTTGATCCGCCCGTACCTCGACGGTGTCGCCGGGCAGCCCGACACAGCGTTTGACCACATCGGTGACGTGGTCTTCCTTCGAGCGGAAGATCACCACATCGCCTCGGCGGATTGGCCGCGACGGTAAGAGCTTCTCTTCGAGGTCGATCAGCTTCGGCCCGTAAATGAACCGGTTGACGAACAGATGGTCGCCGATCAACAACGTCTCTTCCATCGAGCCGCTAGGAATGTAGAAGGTCTGCAACACGAACGTGTTGGCGAACTTCAAGAAGATCACCGCGATCAGAAAAGCCTCTAGATACTCCCGCGTTTTCGACATGATCTCGCCAATCTAACCGAACCAACCCGGTTCGGCTACCTCCTACCCCCCGTTCGTCGATTTCCAGTCAAAGGATTTGGCATCCGTCCAAATCTCTTGACCCGCACTGCCGTCCCTTTCTCCGCCTAGCTTTTGCTCCCTCCGGCCGCGAGTGACTCCTCGCCAAGCGCAGATTCTCTGGACCGTTTGAGCCCTCCTCCTCTCGCATTGATTCTCCGTAAACCGTTGTAAATCCATGGCTTAGCTTGCCTGTCCGGGGTTGGCAGGCGTCTTGGAATGAGTCCGGGGCGTCCACAACAACCAGGAGAAAGGAGGTGGGGACAAGCAAAGACGGCAGATCGCGAGATTCGCCAACGGTAAGGAACCGGGCCGGTTCGGGGGCCCGTCATCGCGGTCGGCTTTCGAGCTGACCGTCCCGAGCAACCACGAGGGCCCCCACCAACAGGGCCCCAACCCATTCACACATCGACTCAACTATGGAGAAAACCATGAAACATGCCAAAAAACTGATCCCGGCTGTGCTCGCTCTGGTGCTGGCACTGAGTGTCCTGCCAGCCTTCGCCGCCAGCCCCTCGGGCGTCGTCAACATCAACACTGCCAGTGGCGAGGAGTTGGCGCTGCTGCCGCGAGTTGGCCCGGCGGTGGCGGCCCGCATCCTCCAGTTCCGCGAGGACAACGGCAAGTTCGAGGCGACCGAGGAGCTGATGCTGGTTCGCGGTATCGGCGAGCGGACCTTCGAGCAGATGGAGCCGTTCGTCACCGTGGAGGGCGAAACGACTCTCTCCGAGAAGGTCCGGGTCTCTTCGCTGCGCGCGGCCGAAGGTTCCGGGGACGACTCCAAGTAAGAGCTTGAGAGGAACCAGGGGAGGGTGGCAGGCCCAACAGCGGGCGGCAATCCTCCCCTTCTTCGAGACCCTGCGAGGAGGGCACGATGAGAGATAGTCGAGGCTTCAGCCTCCTGGAGATGGTCGTGGTGCTGGCGATTTTCACCTCGGTGGTGACCTTGGCGATACCGAACTTGATTCGGCAGAGCGCCGGCCAGCGAGTTCGCTTGGCCGCCGCGGAGACGGTGGCCGTCCTGCGCATGGCGCGCGCCAACGCAACACGGCTGAACGTCAAGGTCGGCGTCAAGTTCATTATCACCGACGACCAGGTGGCCTACTACCGGATGTATCAGGACATCGACGGCGACGGCGTGCGCAGCAAAGATATCTTGGCGGGAATCGATACCCCGCTCGGGGCTCCGCGACGCATGGCGCACCTGGGTCACCGGGTCGGCTTCGGCTTTCCCCCCGGCAAGCCGCCGCGAGATCCAGGCAACCCGAAACGCCGCCTCGACCGTTTGAACGACCCGATCCGCTTCAACCGCTCGGACATCGCTTCGTTCGGCCCCATGGGAACCTCGACACCGGGCTCTCTCTATCTGACCGATCATCGCGATCATCTGGTCGCGGTGCGACTACTCGGTCTCACCGGGCGGGTTCGAACCCTGATTTACGACCGCAAGACCGAGAGTTGGCGTTAGTGGGGTCCAACCCAAGCCAGAGTAGTTTGACTCGCTGAGAAAGGCTGGAGTAACTTGGCCGGATGAAAGCCATCGTCGTCATCACCACGGTGGGCACGGAAGAGCAAGCGAACCTCATCGCGCGCGAGCTGGTCGTCCGTCGCCAAGCGGCCTGTGTGAACATCATGCCGGGGGTCAAGTCGACCTACCGATGGCAAGGCAAGATTTGCAGCGACACCGAGCAGCTGCTGCTGATCAAGACCTGCCGGACGGAGTTCGACCATGTCGCGGCGACGATCGGCGAACTACACAGCTACGAACTGCCCGAGATCCTCGCCTTTGACGTAGCCCACGGCGAGAAGAACTTCCTGAACTGGGTTTGCGGCAGCTTGGACAAGGAGGCCCTCTTCGAAGAAGACGAAGAGGGCGAGCCAGAGGGCGCGGGGACAGACTAGATCGCGTCGAGTGCCTGCCGCAGGTCCCCAACCAAATCGGCCTCATCCTCGATGCCGACCGAGATCCTCACCAGACCGTCGGTGATGCCGATCTTCTCTCGATTCTCTTTGGGAACCGATGCATGGGTCATCGAAGCCGGATGTGAGATCAAGCTCTCCACTCCGCCGAGGCTCTCTGCCAGGCTGAGTACCTGAACCTTGTTGAGCACGGCGCCCGCGGCCTCGAAGCTACCCACCTCGAAAGTGAGCACACCACCGAAACCGGAGGCCTGCCGACGTTGCACCTCGTAGCCCGGATGATCGGGCAAACCCGGATAGAGAATCGTGCTGACTTTGGGGTGGTCGGCGAGCAGCTCGAGGATCGCCTTGGCGTTGGACTCGTGGCGGTCCATGCGCACGCCGAGAGTCTTGATTCCGCGCAAGATCAAGAAACAGTCCATCGGGCCGAGGATGGCACCGGCCGACTTTTGCACGAAGACGAACCACTCCTGGTGCTCCTTGGAGGCGGCCACCAAAAGACCACCGAGGCTGTCGCTGTGGCCGTTGAGAAACTTGGTTGCGGAATGGAGAACCACATCCGCGCCGTGTTCCAGCGGGCGCTGCAAGTAGGGGCTTAGAAAGGTGTTGTCGACGGCGAGCACGGCGCCGTGAGCGTGCGTGATCTCGGCGGCGCCCGCGAGGTCGGTGATCTCCATCAGCGGGTTGGTCGGGGTTTCGACGTAGACCATTTTGGTTTGCGGGGTCATCGCCGCTTCGAGTGCCGACAAGTCGGTGGTATCGACGTAGGAGAAGTCGATCCCGTACCGGTCGAGGACCTTCGAGAAATAGCGGAAAGTGCCGCCGTACATATCGCGCGAAGCGACCACGTGCTCGCCGGAGCGCAGCAGAGTCACCAGGGCCGAAACGGCCGCCATACCGGAGGCGTAGGCCGTCGCCCCGAAGCCACCTTCGAGCGCGGCGATGTTCTCTTCCAGTGCGGCGCGAGTCGGATTTTCGCCGCGTGCGTATTCGAAGCCCTTGTGCTGGCCGAACTCGTCGTGGACATAGGTCGAGGTCTGGAATATGGGTACGGCTACCGCACCGGTGGTCGGCTCGGGGTCCTGCCCGGCATGGATGGCGCGGGTCGAGAAGCCGTAGTCTCTTGGATTGCCTTTCATGGGCGAATGCTCCCTTGTTTGCTCTGCATACGAACTCTGAGTCCGGGCCGATTATCCTCGTCTCGGCCGTGTGTGGAAAGAGAAAACTTCGATCACGGCCGCGAAGGGCTTTCAGGGAGCATACGGAGCTGTCATAGAGTAGGACTCATGACAGAGACGACGGAATCGACGGCGACCTTCTCACCGCTGCGTTGGCGCGGTGCAACCCTCGAACTGCTCGACCAAACGCTCCTGCCGAGCCGCGAAGAGTGGCTCACCTGCGACACGGTAAATGAGGTGGCGGCGGCGATCTACCGCCTGTCGGTGCGCGGTGCGCCGGCCATCGGCGTCGCCGCGGCCTACGGCCTGGTGGTTGGGCTGACACCGCTGCCGAGCGCCGAGCAACTCGATGAGCGATTTGCCGAGGTGGCTGAACTACTGCTCTCGACCCGGCCGACCGCGGTCAACCTGCGCTGGGCGATCGAGCGCGGGCGCGAGGTCTTCGCTGGCCAGCGGAAGGCGGGGCCGGCGGCGGTGCGCGAAGCGCTGCTCAGCTGGGCGAAGCGAGTGCACACCGACGATATCGAAACCAACCGGCGGATGGGCGAGCACGGCGCCCAGCTGTTCGGCGACCCGCAACGCCTCCTCACCCACTGCAACGCCGGAGCCCTGGCCACGGCGGGAATCGGTACCGCCATCGGCGTCATCTCCGCCGCCTTCTCGCGCGGCGGGGTCGCCATGGTCTGGGTCGACGAAACCCGGCCGCTCCTCCAAGGGGCGCGGCTGACCAGCTGGGAGCTGCAACGGCTGGGGATTCCCTTCAAGCTGGTCACCGATTCGAGCGTCGGCGCCCTGATGTCGCGCGGCCTGGTGGACGGTGTCGTCGTCGGCTCCGACCGCATTGCCACCAACGGCGACATCGCCAACAAGATCGGCACCTACACCGTCGCCGTACTGGCCGATCGTCACCAGGTGCCGTTCTACGTCGCCGCACCGCTGTCGACCATCGACCGCCAAACCCCGACCGGCGCCGACATCCCGATCGAAGAACGCGACGCCAGCGAAGTGACCGACGTCTTCGGAACCCGCATCGCCCCGGCCGGCATCGAAGCCTTCAACCTCGCCTTCGACGTCACCCCCGCCGAACTCATCGCCGGGATCATCACCGAAGAGGGCGTGCTACGCCCACCCTACGGCGAGAGCATCCGCCGGGCCTTTGCGCGCGCCGAGGGTTAGGTCTGGGCAGCAGCCATCTCGCGGAGCCCCAGGACCAACTCCTCTCCCCTTCCAAGATCGCTCGCTTTGACCTCGACGATCCGCCAGCCCATGCCGCCGTCGCGAAGCCGCCGGCGAATGATGCGATCCCTTCGTAGCCGTGTTCCCTGGTGGAACGCGGCTCCGTCCACGTAGATGAGAACCTTGCTACCGGTGACTCGGAAGTCGGCCTGGCCAATCGGCGTGCCGCCACTGTCCGCGGCTACCGGTACCTGCTTTTCTATCTCGAGGCCATATCGCTCAAAGAGCCGCAGGAACTTCAGCTCGAGCGGGGAGCCGACCCCCGCGTCATAGCTATCGAGCCACGGCTTCGGATCGTCGCAATCGCCGAGTCTGGTTCCCAGGAGGACGGGGGCTGACTTGGCGAGAACCTCCAGGTCGGGCATCACGTGGTGCCAGGAGAGGTGCTCGTGGTGGCGCTGGTTGCGATAGGACTTCAAGCAACGGTAGCAGGCGGACTCACAGTTCGGATGGTCGAGGTGTTCGATGGCACGTTTCGCAACCAGGTGGAACTCGGCCGCCGCGTGGTCCAGGAATCCGCTTCCGCCCACGGCTGCGTCGATGAAGGTGAGAGCACCGTACCGGCAGCTCCCCGTGTGGGTTTTCTTGAGCCACGTGGGTTCGAGGTGAAACTCGAGTTCAGGCCCGTCGAGCATGTAGAGGCCGCGCATGCCGGTGCGTAACGAATAGCCGAGGGAGTAACCCCACCGCAGGTAGTCTCCGTCGTCGAAATCGGCCGGTAGGTTCACCTCGACGCGCAGGGTTGTGGATGGGGTCATTGTGGTGATCGCCGCAGGTTTCGGCGGTTCGCCGCTTCGCTCGCAGCCGGTCGCATGGTCGTAAGGATCACGACCTCGGCCTCTCTTCGCCTTCTTGCGTCCCTTCGTAGTGGTGCCGCTTTCGTCGGGTAGCGAGAGGGAGCGACCGCAGCTCGGGCAGAGATAGAAGCCTCGCCCGGCGTCGTGGAGACAAGGCCGATCCAGCCGCTTTTCCTGTTCTGAGCGCGGTTTCCATTCGTTGACCCAGCGCACGGACTCTTCTTCCCTCAGCACGGCGGTCCACCCCGTGGGTAGGCGCACGCGGCTCAGGATCCGACCGTCTCGCTGCGGATGGCAACCGATGAGAGCGGCAATGGCGAACCGATCTTCCTCCTGAAGAACGGGCGTATCGTCTCGGATGGCCAGGAAACCGCCGTACTCGTGTCCGGGTAGCTCTCTGCCGATCGTCTCGTCCGACCCGCAACGGGGACAGCTCGGCGTTTGGGCGTCGTAGCGCAGGTTGCACTGCTTGCAGCGGAGGTAAAGCCAGTCCGGTTCCGGCGACTTCGGGTTCCAAGGAGAGGCGAGATCGAGCCCGACCACGCGCCATCGGTGACCGCGCGCGTGGGCACGCGCCCCGGGCTGATATTGGGCGATGCCAAAGCGGCGGGCGACCGAGATCGGGTCCTCCTCGTTGCGGTCGCCCCACAGCCGGATGGTGGCCGGCTCGCTGGGAAATTCGTAACCAGGCAGAATTCCGAATTCGGCGAAGCGGCGCATGGGATGACCGCCACTGCGGTCGTCGGCCTCCCTGTCGTGGCGATCGTCGCGGATGCCGAGTAGTTTCCTCTTGAGCGCCTGGGCATGTATGGCGGAGCGGTCGCCCTTGCCGAGTTCGTTCCACCGGTCGATGGTTTCTTGCAGCTTGACAATCTGAAATCTCACCCGATCGAACAGGTCGCGGATGCGATCGGGCAGGCGGTCGAGCGCGGAGCGCAGCGCCTCCTTGTTGTCGAGGTCGGCCAGGGAGAGAATCTCCGAACCCCAGGTTTCGATCGCCATCTGGGCTGCACGGTCGAAATGCATCGAGAGGCCGCCGATGAGTTCGTCAACCTTGTCTTGATCGAGCAGCCCCTGAATATTGATGTACTCGCCCATCCGGCCGGCGAGGCCGGGCTCGCTCAGGCCGAAGGCAATGGCGAACAGGTGGCGCAGAACCACGTCCCGGTTGCCGAGGCCGATCCCGGGTGCGGCGATTTCTCCGGCGATCATCTCAGCGGGTTTGTCGAAGAAGTAGCCGTCGTGGGGTGTGTTGCGTGCGTACCCGATGACCACTCCCGTGCGTGTGCGTCGCCCGGCCCGACCACCGCGCTGGGCGTAGTTGTCGGGTCGGGGCGGAACGTTGCGCATGACCACGGCGTCGAGGCCACCCACATCGATGCCCATCTCGAGGGTGGGTGAGCAGGCGAGCACGTTGATCGGGGAGCGGCCCGGCGGACCTTTGAAATCTTCCTCTAGATCGATCCGGGCCAGTCCGGTGATCTGCGCTGTGTGTTCGCCGGCCACCAGTGGCGGCCGATCGGCCTTGCGGATACGCTGGACATAACGGTTACCATCGACTTCGGAGGCCGGCCACAGATTCATCGTTCCGTGGCAGTTCGGGCAGGGGAAGCCCCTGACCTTCCCGGCCAGTCGCACGTTGCAGACCGAGCAGGTGAAGCGGTCCTCCGGTGCCAACAAGTCCAGGCTGATGGCCTCCGCGTTGACTTGGAGCAGCTCACGCGGCTTGCGGTGTCCGTGGAGCTTGTTGGCCAGGAGGAGACGAGGGCCGCCGCACAGGAATTCGAGCAGCGCAGCCATGCTGTCTTCGCTGGGCTCCTCGCCGCCCATCCGCGCAAGCAAGTGACGCATCCTGCGTTCGAGGCTTGGCCCCCGCCCGCCCGCCCTAGGTTTGCGCCATGCATTGTTGAGCGTGATGCCGGATGGAATCTCGGCCTTGTCCAGGTAGGGTACGGGTGCGCCGCCGGTTGCAGCGGCGTAGCCGGCCGGATTCTTGATGCGACGCTCCCAGTCGGCGGGTCCCTTAAACTCATCGGGGCAGCTCGGGTTGCTCGGGTGGTAGGCGAGCATGGGCCGCGAAACCGCGCTGCGGCGCCGCATCTCGTCGAGGGTGCAGCGGCAGAGGTAGGCGAGCTGTGCGGGCTCGATCCCGAGTTCGACGCACAAGCCTGCGCCATTCTTCTCAACGTGCCGGTCGAGGTGCTGGTAGAAAACGCCGACCAGCCCCAGGTTGAACAGCGAGGCGCGGTAGCCGACGCTGACCGCGAGGTCGTCGAGCAACGGCGCCTCTTCCCAGGCGCGGGCACGCTGCTGCACAGCTTCGGGGAGCCAATCTGCCTCGTCGTAGCCTTTGCAGCGCGGATTGTCGTTGCGCTCCACGCCTTGGACTACGAGCGCCTTGATCACCTCGTCGACAGTGAGCCGCTTATCTGGCGCCGCATCGAGGGCGCGCACGACGCGACGGCGCATGCGGTCGTATCGACCCGCGTAGGTGATGAACCTGGCCTGGTGGGCGGCGTCTTGGCGGCTGTCGGAGAAGATGAGAAGCCGTTGCTTGCCGTCGTGGTCAGCTGTGGCCTCGTTCTGGGTCGCGAGCGCCTCGACCAGACCCTCGGAGAGCACGCGCACGGCCGCCGAGGTGCCAAGCGCCACGGGCGTGATGACGTCGTGCGAGCCGGCCGTGCCGCCGCACACGAGGCAGCGGTTGCGGGCGGGGGCGAGCGCCACCCTCATTCCGTAAGTCGTTTCGTCGGTCGCGAAGGAGCAGGTGGTCGGATCGAAGCTGCCCTGGAGTACCGGGCGCTTGCGCATCTGTTTCTCCATGCCGACCAGCCCTTCGACCTCTCCTGCCTCGAAGCGCTCGCGGTCGTAGAGGATCCACTCGTCGTCGTTGCCGCGGTCGGCGTTGGGTCGCAGGGCCTCCGCCTCCGGCCCTTCGGAGCCGGACTTGAAGCGCAGGGTGTCTGCTCCGCAGGAGCGGCAGAGATAGAGTGGCGCCGTGGGCTTGCGGCACGTGCACTGCTCCTCGCCCTTGGGGTAGAGCCGACCGCAGGCCGGGTCCACGCAGCGCATGAAGCGCCAGCCGCCGCGGATGAAGCGGTGAGTCCGCAGGCGCAGGGCGCCGGGCACGTCATCAGGCAGGGCGGCCCCAGCCACGAGGGCGACCTGCACCTCCCGGCGGATCGCGTCGAGGCTCGCGGCTCGTCGTGCAGGCACCTCCTCGCGGATGCGCCTGGCGATCCGGCCAAGCGACATGGGCCTCTTGGCGAGCATCTCACCGAGCTTCCAGAAGATGGCCGTCCGACGTGCTAGCTCCGGGAGGGGCCGCCCCGCCGTTCCACCGGCCAGGGCGGCAACGGCATCCCGAAGCGCCTCGCTGTCGGCCGGCGCAGGCGGATCGATCGCGACCGGCTCGGGGGGCCAGACGGCCTCGGGCGGTATGGTGATGTCCTCGATCTCCTCGCCCAGCACCTTGAAGCGCGCATTCTCGAGCCCGGTGAGCTTCGAGAGGAACTCTCGTACGGCCTCGTTGCGGAGCCGGCGGACCTCCTCCGGGCCCTTCCCGGCCTCGTCCACGCTCTTGATGGTCGCCGAAGTGGCGACGGCGAGGGGCTCGGGAAACCTGTGCGGATCGCCGGGATCCGTCACGTTCCAGTCCTGGCGGGCGTGGCGCAGGTGGGTCAGCAAGCGCCGGAACAGCAGGGCGACGTTGGCACCCAGGCTGCCCCGGTAGGTATGCACCTCGTCGAGCACCACGAAGCGGCAGCGGTGGTTGGCGAAAAGCGCGTCGCGATCCGCCGGCCGCACCAAGAGGTACTCGAGCATCATGTAGTTGGTCAGCAGGATGTGGGGCGGGCGCTTGCGTAGCCGCTCCCGCTCCTCCTGCTGGGTCGAGCGGTCGTAGCGCGCGACCTTGACGTGGGTATGGCCGCAGCCCTGGAGGTACTGCTGGATGCGCTCCTCCTGGTCATTGGCCAGGGCGTTCATGGGGTAGATCAGGATTGCGGTGATGCCTCTTTGCTTGAAGCGCACCGAGTCCTCGATGGCGTTCTGGATGACAGGCAAGAGGAAGCACTCGGTCTTGCCCGAGCCCGTGCCGGTGGTCACCACCAAGGGGCCGGCCTGGTCCGAGAGGAGGTGGGCGATGGATTCGCTCTGGTGCCGGTAGGTTCGCCGCGAGCCCGAGCGCTGCACCATCACCCGGGCCAGCGCCGCGTCCAGCGGCAGGTCGCTCCAGGCGGCGCCGGCCTTGAAGGGCCGGTGAGCCTGGAAGAAGGGCTCTTGTGCCAGGAACCCTGGCTCGTTCAGCGCGGCCTCCAGCTCTTGCCTCAGCCGGGTATCGCTCGCCCTGAACTCGGTGGAGAGGTAGGCTCGGTACTCCTCCAGAACCTGGTCGACGACAGTGATGGGGTTGAGGGTCATGGGCGCCTCTCCGTCAAAACTCGTCTCCCATTGCGCAGCCTGGATCTTGTTGAATCTACGAGGGATAGGGCCCCTCGCCGAGCATAACGGCGCATTACTCTGCCTCCGTTTGCGCGCCTCTTGCCCAGGCGTCCCAGGCAGGTTCTGTTACCTGCCACCTTGACGGTTCTATCGGCCACGCGCCCACCCTGGCCGATAGAAAAGCCTTGTGTTGTCAGACAGTTGCGCATCCGTCCTCGGATTCTATCGGCCATCGCCATCCCCTTGGCCGATAGCGGTGTCTGGGCGATACCGCCGCCAGCGTCGCTCTCCCTCCGCCTTGATCTGCCCTTCCTCCAGGAGCCTTTTGAGGGCGCGCCGAAACGTCCGCTCCGGAATCTCAGGACCGACGCGGCGACGAATCTCCGAGGCGGCCGATCCGGGGTAGCGACCGACATCCTCCACGATGAGAGCCCTAAGCCGATGGGGCTCGATCCGCTTGAGGGTAGTCCGCCCCTCCAGGCCTGCCTCTCTGACGAGCACCGGGTCGACGAAGTATCGAGTCGCACGCGTGCGGCCGGTCTGCCGCACCAGCCCACGCTCCACCAGGCGCGAGATCCACGGGCGCAGAGCGGCAGGCTCCGGCAGATCGAGGCCTGCCGCCAGCTCTGTCGCGGGCATGGCCTCCGACTGCCCGAGCATGCCGAGGGCGATGCGCTCGCGCTGGGAGAGGTGGTATCGCTGATCGGCATCAGCGATGAGTCGGATGACGCCGGGGTGGAGTACTCGGCGCGGAACGACCACGTGCACGGAGTCGATGCCCTCGGTGACGGTGGGCGCGGCCCGGCCACTGGTGAGCAAACGATCGTACATCAGGTCGAAGCCGCTACCCTCGCGCTCCATGAGCTTCAAGTCGTGGAAGATGCGAGCGAGCCCCTCGTTCCTTCGACGGCTGGTGTGCAGGATGTTTTGCGGTGTGACGCCCAGTGGTAGGCGGCCCGCGTTGACCACCTCCAGACGGTCGGGGTAGAGGTTCAAGAAGAGGTCGCCGCGCTGCGTGTAGGGCCGGTGGACGAGCGCGTTGACCACGAGCTCTCGCACGACCGCCTCTTCGTAGGCGGGGATGCGGCTGCGCAGCAGGCCGTCGGGTAGCTCGTAGGCCTCGCGAAAGTCAGGCACGCCCTGCCATACCGCATCGACGAGTTCCACGGGCGACAGGCTGTAGTCGTCCCACACCTGCTTGCCGACTTTGACGCCCCGCTCGTCGTACTTGATCGCCTGGACCACGGGCGCGCTGCCGAGTCGCGCGCGGTCTGCGAAGGTGCCGGCCAGCAGCACGCCCAGGTTGGTGAGCAGATCGCCGTTCGCGAGGCCGTAGTGGTCGAGGAGTTCCTCGTCGCTCTTCTCGCGGACCGAGTCCTTCACCCGGTCCGAGGCGCGCAGCGCGGTGACGAGGTGCGTTCGCTTCGTGGCGTCGCAGCGCGAACGAGCCACCCGCAGGGAGGTCATCGTCTCCCACGGGAGCGACGGCCGCTCATCGACCAGCCGGAGCACATCGTCGCCCACCACCGGGCGGCACGTGTCGCCCACCCGAAGGAAGTAACGGCCGTCGCTGGTGGAGGCGACGCCGACCGCGCGCGCAACGGTGAGCACGAGAACCTCACCGCCATTCGTGCCCGTTCGTACCTCGGCCGCCACCTCCACGTTGACGGTGAGTTCGCCGATTCGCTTGCGGATGCGATCGATCAAGCCGGGCGGGATCCGTTGACCCGCCGGAGGCTTTGAGTCGCCGTCTTCGATGCCGATCACGAGCCGGCCGCCGGAGCCGTTGGCGAAGCAGACGCAGTTCTGCGCAAGCTCGGCGAAGTCGGCGGTCTTGCCCGTGACCGTTCGCAGGGACTTGTGGTCGAGATGCTGCCCCTCCCCGCCTGCCAACGGGCGTTCGAGATCATCCATCCGGCGCCCTCCGGTACTTCGTGCCCCGCCGCCGGCCCTCGACCACGGCCAGCCCCTCGTCAACGAGGCGCCTGAGGTCGGGACGCACGCCGGCCGCGTCGAGCCCCGTCGCCTCCTGGGCGTCGCGAGAGGTGATCACGCCGCGGGCGGCGAGGAGGTCTCGGATGGTCGCGTAGGTGGTCGTGCCGCCTGCGGCGGGGGAATGGGGAATGGGGAATGGGGAATGGGCCGGCGGGAGCTTGCGACGACTGCGCTGCTTCTTGTTCGGGCGAGGCTGTCTGGCCGCAACGGTCGCCCTGGCCTGGCCGGTCGGGACGAGGTTCTTGTCGCGCATCCAGGTGAGGGCCGTCTCTAAGCGGCCCCTGTCGAAAGTGCTCTTTCTCTGGTGCCAAGCGTAGAAAGCCTCGATGATCGCGTCGTCCGAGGGCTGCTGCCCTCGGGCGAGCAGGTCGTTCCAGCAGGCGTACAGAGTGCCGACGATCTCGGCCCGCTCGGAGTTCATCGGGACGAGCAGGTCGATGAGCCGGTCGATCTCCGCCTTCTTGTCCGCAAACATGCGCTCGTACTCGTCAAGCGCCTTCTGCATCCCACCATCTGGAGACCATCGCCACCCCCCGCCTCCTTCTCGCTTCTCCACGGTGAAGGAATGGTGTTTCTTCGACGCACGTCCAATCGCCTTCTGAAGCTGCTGGAAATCTGCCGGTCCCGCCGCGAGGCGCTTGGGGACGCGGCCGAAGTCGATGCCAGCGTGGGCCTCGACCAGATGCGACACCTTCTCCGCCTTGACGTTGCCGAATGTGGCGAGTGCACCCGCCCGATCATGCTTGTCCACGGCCCTGGACAGCATCAGCACCTGGCGATCCGTCGCACTCTTGTCCATCCACGCAGGCTGCGGCGCCTCGACCGGGGGAGCCTCCGGTTGTGGCTCTGTCGGCTCGACCATCGGTTCCGCCGCTGCGTGGGGCGCTTCAGCAGCGGCGAACAGCGTTCCTTGAGCCGCCTGCCATTCCCCGTTCCCCATTCCCCATTCCCCATTGAGCGGCAGGTCGATGACCGGCTCGGGCAGGCTCTCGTTGAGCGGGATGTCCCAGTAGGGGTCGTGCTTCTTCGTGAATGCCTCGAGGCCGATGGCCTTCAGCTCGTCGAAGGCGGCTAGGCAAAGCTCCGGCGCGCTCGGGTAGCTCTTGTGCCTGAAGGACGAGAGCACGTGCTCGTACTGCCCGCGCGACAGACCGTAGGCCTCGGTCACCACCGCGTCCATGGCCGCGCGCACGGCCCAGCGCTCGTCGTCGCCCTCGAGCACGGGCCAGATGTGCTTCGGCCTCGGCTCGCGCCACGCGTCGCCGAGCTGCTCGGTCCAGAGCGGCGCGTAGCCGGCGTGGTTGCAGGTCAGGCGGAGGGCGGAGTGGGCGAGGAGTGGTGGCAGACCGCTACCGAGGCACGGAAAGGGAAGCCTCCAGAAAATGAACAAGGACAAGTTCCGATCCATGAACCGGACGACAGCGTAGTTCTGGACCAGAGAGTTTGCGACCGACAGCACAACAAGTGCGCTGGAGACCGGCCGCTCCGCCCCGGTCGTTTCGATCGTCGCGCTATGCCCAGCAAGCGTTCCAGGAGGGATGAGAGCAAAGACTGACTTCCATTCCTCGCCAGCGTGGATTGCGCTCCTGAACAGTAGCCTGAAGAACCTCGCATTCTCCAGAAGGTCCTCACGGCCTTCCATTCTTCGAAGACTGACGGAGTAGCGAGGAGCATCCTGCTGAAGATCGCGATAAGAGGCAATAGTTCCTTTTTCATGAAGAGGCAAGTAGCCCTGAGCCAGCGCACGCCAGAAGGCGGGTCCTATCCTCGGGTCGGAGTGGCTAACCTCAGCTGTGTCCTCGAACCGGAATGACTCGTGAGACATATGTAGAACGCTGGGGCACGATTTGAACATCATGCCGCGTCGACACAGAGCCTCCCTCATGCGTTCGGAGGTGCAGATGCGGCGTAGCGTTTGCACTTCAATCTCGGATGCAACCTCGACAAGACTCAGGTACTCGCCCCCAGCCAGCTGCACCAAATCGACGGGGTAGTGAATCAACTCTCCATTGCGGTCGAATAGAGCGCTTGGTTCGTCCAAGCCGAACGCAGCTTGGAATGTTTCGCCCGAATCGGCCCGCTGGGCGACAGCAAGATCAAACGATTCGCCGGTGCCAATCTCGAAAATCTTCCGCGTGTTGACGAAGTTGATGCAATGAATGAGACGGTTCCTTTCGATCAACAAGCGTCGGATACCGGCCGCGCCTGCATTGATGTGGAATCCGCCCTTCACAACCATCCCAAAGCGTCCTCCTTGTTGGAGCACATTTACTCCGCGCTCCATGAACACGCGGAACTCGTCGAGTTGGCGGCCAGCGAGATCCCCGTCGATGATGACCTTCTGGTACTCGAACAGCCGGTCGTTGATGCGCTTGATCCGCTCGAACGCGTCCTGATGCTGCGAGAAAAGCCCGGAGATGACAGGATCGGCCAGTAGCTTCTCCTCGACTGCGGAACGCTCGCGATTAGTAGGCGCACCCAGAATCGCCAGGTCGAATGCCGCTAGGAACTCCTTCGACTTGAACTGGATCGCATCCCAGGGCGGGTTCCCCACCACCGCGTCGAACCCGCGCCGCTCCCCCGCACCGTCCAGGTAGAATACCTCGGGGAATGCCAACTCGAAGGATACGCCCTTGCAGCCAACCTCGACCATCTCGCTCAGGCGCGGGTGCTCCGAGAGCACGGCGGCGGTGCTACTTCCCTCGGTCACGGCTCGGGCAAGCGCCTGATACCCCACATCGTCGCACTCCTCACCGAGCATCACCCCACCGCTCCAGGCCGCGGCGAGGAGCTTCAGTGGATCGAGCGCCGCGTCGAGCTTCTCCTTGGCCGCGTGCTTGTGCTCCAGGTCGGCCACGTCCGTGCCCACGCTGGCCTCAAGGTCGCGCACGTGGACCAGGGCTTGGGCCAGCATCTCCTGGAGACGCTCGGTGAGCCCCTGCCCAAAGATGTCGTCGAGGCTCTCGCCACTCTTGGGGAAGGTCAGCAGGTGCTCGAAGAAGGGCCCGGTGAGCGAGTCGCCGCAGAGGAGCCGGTGGTCGAGGAAGGTGAGCGGCAGGCCCTCGGCGTAGCTTTCCAGCCACAGCGACAGCTTAGCCAGCTCGACGGCGAGCGGGTTCTTGTCCACGCCGTAGAGGCAGTGCACGGCCACCAAGCGGCGGCACAGGGCCTCGGCC
>JAJRVQ010000033.1 GCA_024277255.1 Acidobacteriota bacterium
AGAGGCTCGATAGCCTCCATGGAATCGCAAAGATAAAACGCAAACCGTCTGCCAGCCCGCTCAGCTCTGCCAGCCAGTGGAAAACAACAACCTGGATCTATCCTTAATGGACCGGGTTTCCGGCCGGACCTCTAGTTAGCCTGATACCAGCCCTAGTGGCAGACGCCGCTGACTGCGTGACCGTCACTTGGTTGGCGGACTACGTTGACCGCCACTTAGGTGGATCCTTGGGAGCTGGCCATTTCTTCGATCGGGGCGAGGCGCCAGTCAAATAGTTGGGCCAGTCAAATAGTTGGTGGAACCTCTTCGCCCCGGATTCTTCTCGGTGACCAGGATTCCTAGGCGAGGTGTCGGTCAAACAATAGAACAGCCCGCAAGAAATCTGGTGTGCCAGGGTTTACACTGCTGGAAGAACAACCCTGACCGGGTGACCGGTCCGAATGTGGAAGGAGACTGACCGTTGAAGATGAAACTGCCTGCCCTGTTCATTGTGGCCCTGTTGACGCTGTTGAGCACGTCCGGCATTGAAGCCGCGAACAAGCACAACGCGGACCGTTGGAAGAATCTCGGTGAATTGCATGTCGGAGACCGAGTCGACCGCGACATCCTGCGCGTGGGCATCAAGAAGGGGACGTTCGATGCGATTCGCCTGGAAGTGAAAGGCCGTGCGGTGCAATTCCATGATCTCAAGATCCACTTTGAGAACGAAGATGTTCAGGACGTGCGGTTGCGCTCGGTGATCCGGCGAGGCAAGTCCTCCCGCGTGATCGATCTCCAGGGAGGTCAGCGGGCGATCGAGAAGATCGTCTTCCTCTACGACGCCCAAACTCGTCGCCGCCACAAAGGAGCGCGCGTCGAGGTCTACGGCCGGCGGTAGGGCTCGCTTCAGCCGCGAATCACTCCCGCTGAGCTGAATAGGTGCTGCTGAATAGGTGCTGACGAAGTGCAGCTGCTAACGAAGTGCCAACCGAATAGTTCGGAGCACTTGGTGGTTCTGTAGATCCTTGAACTGTCGGCCCCGGGGCTTGTTCCTCCTACTCAGCTTAGTGACCGATAGCGCATCACGTCTGACCTCCCGGAGCCGTGCCCTGCGGGGGTATTTTTCATCCTAAAACTACGGAAAACTCTAGAATCCCTCTGGTAAATGTTCGCGATATCAGCATTTATCGTAAATGTCATGCGTCGATGAATCTGTCAAGCAGAGGGCGGCAGCCACGTGGTCGGACACTTCGCCAGGACCGATTGGGCCCGAGGTGTCCGCTCGACTCGCAGCCACCGATTCCCCAAGATTGCGGGGGCAGGATCGCTGCTGCCTGACTCCTTACAAGGTGACCCTGGCCCGCGTGACGCGGGCTTTAGATGACCCACTACGGAAAGGAGTCAGAGAGTTGAACGGGAGAACTGTACGTCTCGCCGGCCTCTGCCTTGCCCTCACTGTGACCCCGTCGGTGATCGCCGGAGCTACCGACCTAGGAATCGAGTTGGCACAGCGCGCGCCGGACAAGCGCACGATCAGCGGTACGACGATCGGCGCCATCCAAATTCAGCCGCTGGTGGCCAAATGCGCGGTCAGCGTCAAAGACACTTCGGTCGCCGGGCAGTGCACGAAAGCATCGTCGTTCGGTGAACTCGGCCGCCTCTATCCGATCACTCAGGATCTCTTCGTCAGCCCGACGGGCGAGGTCGGCATCGGCACCACGGTTCCGGACGAGAACCTCACTGTTCGCGGCCGGATCCACAGCACCTCGGGAGGCTTCCTCTTCCCGGACGGCTCTCTTCAATCAACGATGAGGGTGCAAGGGCCTCAGGGAGTTCAAGGGCCCCAAGGACCGCAAGGACCTCAGGGACCGCCAGGATCGGCCGGCTTGTCGGGGGTGACCTCGCTCAACGGTTTGAGTGGACCGAGCGTCAACCTTGTCGCCGGCTCTTCCAACCTGCAAGTCACCGGCTTCGGCAACACCATCACCGTTAGTGGCGCGACCACGCCTTGCACCTATAGCTCGAAGAGCTACAGCACCGGCGCCTTTTGCTATGCCTTCCCGAATGACATTCCCTGCGCCGTCGGCTTCCAGCAGAAGAAGTTGGTGTGCCAATCGGACGGTCACTGGCAGGTCATCACCTCGTCGGCTTGCAACAACCCCTCCCTACTGCCGACCTGTGGCCAATAACGATCCGGCCGACCGTTGCGGCCGAAAAGGAGACCGAACGTTGAAAGCACAATACGTTTCTATCTTCGCCATCTTCCTGGCCCTGGCGCTCTCAGGTTTGGCGTCCGCTCAGCCGGTTCGCCCGCCGGCAGATACCGAGCGATCGGCCGGGATCTACGTGGTCGATCCGCAGGGGCGAGAGCGGATCTTTGTGTATAGCGAAACCGGCCGGTTGGTCGAAGTGAGCCAGAAGAACAACCTTCGAACGGACCTTGACAAACTCACCGCCGCCACCACGGTCACCGCGACTGCCTCGCCGCTCATTGCGTCAGTGACCCCCAAACCGATCAACGCCTGTTCGAACAGCATCAAGGACCAGGCGAACCTGAGCGGCAAGTGCCTCAAAGCGGGTAGCAACCCGGTGCTGGGTCGCCTCTACCCGCTGGGCCAGGATCTCCATGTGGATAGCTCAGGCAATGTCGGAGTCGGTACGAGTCAACCCGCCGGCCGTTTGACCGTGGCCGGTGTCGTCAAGACATCGGGTGGTCTCGTCTTCCCGGATTCGACGGTGCAAGCCACCGCCACGCTCGCCGGGCCGGCTGGACCAGCCGGTCCTGCCGGCCCGCAAGGTCCCACCGGGCCAGTTGGACCGCCGGGGCAGGACGGACTGGCTTCGGTCAACGGCCAACCCGGTCCGGCCTTGACGGTCACCGGTATTGGCTCGGCGACGGTCAGCGCCAGCGGCAGCACAGTGACGGTCAATATGCCCGGAACGCTGTGCACCTATGCCGGCAAGACCTACTCGAAGGATGCCTTTTGCTACACCTTCGCCGATGGGATCCCGTGCAGCTTCGGTTTCAGCGCGCTCGAACTTCGCTGCAAGGCGGACGGCTCCTGGCAGGTGGTCAGCTCAAGCGCCTGCTCTAACCCCTCGTTCGGGCCAATTTGCGGTCAGTGAGGAGAGAAGCGATGACACGGATTTCGACTGTCTCTGCCCGCGGAACCCTTGGAGAAATGACCATGACGACCCGCAGAGTTCTCATTGCGAGCCTGGCCCTGGTGCTGACGCTCGCCATCCACGCGCCGGGCGCTGCCGCGCCTGCCCTCACCGATGCAACCAGCGCGGCGTGGGCCGACTGGAACGGCGACGGCCAGCCTGACCTCTACCTTGCTCGGCAGGAAGGCGACGACCGCTGGCTCGCCAGCAGCGGCGGTGCGCTGCGAGATCTTACTTTCGAAGCTGGCCTCGCCAATCAGCACGACACGATCCTCGCCGCCGCAGTCGATCTGGACGGGCGAGGCCCGGTGGATCTAGCGCTGCTCAAGGCAGACGGCCGGATCGTCTTGCTGCGTAATCTCGGCGGTGGCTTCGAACCCATGGATGACGACCGCGCCTTGGGAAGAGCTAGCCAGACTCGGGTCACTGTCGGTGGCCAGACGGACAGCTTGGGTGCGCTGGCGCTCAAACGGACGATCACTCAGTGCATCGATGGGATCAAAGACCAGAATGCCACCTCACAGTGCTTGAAAACGGCGTCGATCGGCCAGCTCGGCAAGCTCCACCCGCTGAGCCAGGATCTCAATGTCTCGGTGGTGAGCGGCTCCCTCGACACCCCGGCCTTCACTGTCGCCGGTACGGCGAACCTTGAGCTCGCCGGCCGCTCGGTCGCCGGTGCGGGTGATGTCAACAACGACGGTATCGAGGACTTCGTGGTCGGAGCCAGCGGGGACGATACGTTGGCCTCAGACGGCGGCAAGGCGACGGTCTACTCGGGCGCTGATGCGTCGGAGCTGTTCAGCGTCCTGGGTCACGAAGTGAGCGGTCGCCTCGGCACCGCGGTCGCCGGAGTCGGCGATGTCAACGGTGATGGCTACGACGATGTGGCGGTCGGTGAGACGCAGGACAATGCCCCGGTCACCGGTGGCCCGGGCAATGTGTTCATCCTCTCCGGGGTCGACGGCAGCGTGATTCGCGTCCACACGGGTGACAACTCGGGTGACGGCTTCGGTTCCGCCGTCGACGCCGCCGGCGATGTGGACGGCGACGGCGTTGGCGATCTCATCGTCGGCGCACCGGGTGCTGGTTACGGCATTCCCATCGCCGGCTACGCCAGGGTCTTCTCCGGTGCCGACGGCTCCTTGCTTCTCGACCTGAACGGTGCCGCCACGTTCGATAGCTTCGGCGCTTCGGTGGCCGGTCTCGGGGATGCCGATGGCGATGGTGTGGCCGACGTCGCCGTGGGAGCCCCGCGTGAAGGGCTCGGTGGGCGGGTGCGCGTCTACTCGGGCGCCGACGGCTCGGTTCTCTACACCTACGACGGAGTCACCAAGAGCGAGGATATCGGCTCGTCGCTCGCCGGCCTCGGCGATATCGACGGTGACGGTCTCGGCGACCTGATCGCCGGAGGTCCCTTCGACAACACCAACACCGGTCTGGTGAGGGTCCTTTCACCGGCTTCGGCAACGATTCTCTTCACCCTCACCGGCGACCAGCAGAGCGAGACCTTCGGCCGCAGCGTCGCGGGTACCGGTGACTTGACCGGTGACGGTGTGGGGGACTTTTTAGTCGGCGCCGACGCCCCGTTCTCGTCCAACCTCGGTTACGCTCGCCTCTTCTCCGGGGCGGACGGTTCGATGGTGGCGGAGATGCGCTCCACCGATCCGGGAGACAATTTCGGCGGCGCCGTCGGCCAGTTCGGTACCCACCTGCTGGTCGGTGCGGTCTATGCCGATCAGGGAGGTACGACCACCGGCTCGGCGCAGGTCTACGCCACTCGATACGTGGGCATGGGTACCACGGCTCCGGGCGAGCGACTGACCGTCAGCGGAGTGGTCGCCAGCCTTGCGGGTGGCTTCGAGTTTCCGGACGGCACCCTTCAGGTGGACGACGCTGAGGGACCGACCGGGGCGCAAGGGCCGGCGGGGCCACAAGGGCCGCAAGGACCGCAAGGGCCGCCCGCCACGGGCGGAGTGATGTCGATCAACAACTTGGCCAACAAGCCTCTGTCGATCGCCGGCAGCGGTGCCATACGGGTCAGCGCCGCCGGCAGCTCGGTCACCCTGACCGCGCAGCCGCCGACCTGCACGGAGAACGGCAAGGTCTACAGCGAGGGTGCCATCTGCTACTTCGACATCGACGGCACCTTCTGCAGCTTCGGCGTTCGCGCCAAGAAGAAGACCTGCCAGGCGGACGGTACCTGGCAGACCAGTACCTCCAGCCAGTGCTTCAACCCTTCACCGGGTCCGCTCTGCGGTATCTGACCACCACCTCACAGAACGATATGCCTCCCCGGTCCGGCCGGGGAGGTGATCCTCACGGCACGACCGACGACCAGAGCGAGGTGTCGCCCGATTCGAAGCCGTCGGCGAAGATCGGTGTCGATGGTGCGTTGCAGTCGACCACGGCGCGGATGCCGAAGTCGCCGCTGACGCCGAGCAGGCAGCTCGAAAACCAGGTGGAGGGTGGGATGGCGAAGATCGCGTTCTTGCCTGCCTGGCAGCCGTCGGTGTCGGTGACCACGCTGGGGCCGAGGCCCGGGGGGGTGGTGAGGAAGATGAGTTCGACGACGAACTCTTCGCCGGTGAGGACGGGCAATGGCATTGGCAGGGTGAACTCGTTGAAGAAGCCGTCGGTCAACACGGGGCCGGGTAGATCGGCTCGTTGGGCGCCGGTAACGGGGAAGACTCCGGCCCCGTAGACGCGGACCGCCTCCTGCAGCGAGTTGGGAGCGCCGCCGGTCAAGGAGAGCCAGAGGATCTGCGCCGTGATGATGTTGCCGTCGCACGGGGAGGTCAGCCAGGCGGCGGCGCTCTCACCGGCGACGAAGCCGGCCTGGATGGCACCAGTCGGGGCTACGGTGGAGATGGTGTCGTTTTGCACCGTCGTCGGTTGCGCAGCGGCGGGCAGGGCGAGGAGAGCGGAGACAGAGAGGAGGACGAGGGGGACGAGGTGGCGAGTCGTCGAGCGTCGATTCATGGTGGGATCTCCACGGAAAGAGTCCATCCGCAACGCGGTGCGATGGACGACCTGGCGGCCGGCACCGGTGCGGATAGGGCGAAACCAGGATTGCGGTCTCGGCAGAAAGAAGGGTTGATGACGCCTCGATCTTAGCGCATTTCCGTGCGCGCTATTGCCCGGCTCTCCCGGCGATGGCAGCGGCGATCGCCTGGGCCAGCAACTCGTTGCCTCGCTGATTCAGGTGGCAGCAGTCGTCGAGGTAGAGCGTTTCCTCGACCTCGGTGAAGATGCGGGAGAGGTCGCTGAAGGGGATTCCCTGCTGGCGCAGCTGGGCTCCGGCGGCGCGCAGGCGGGGATACTGCGCTTCGATGGCGCCACGGTAGGGGTGATCGGGACGCCAGGCGGTGCGCAGCTCTCCGCTGGAGAGAGGTTTTGCTCCCGGATCGTACTGGTTGGGCTGGAGAAAGTGGTGGTAGGCGATGCCACGGGCCCGACACAGATCGGCCAGCAGGGCGGAGCTGCGGCTCCACACAGCGATGAGGTCCTCCTCGACGGTGGCGGCGGTGAGGAGCTGGTTGCGGGGACCGCGCTGTTGGAATCCGAGATCGTCGCCGGCTTGGGCCAGCTGCTGTTGGAGTTGCTCAGCGCGACGGCGCGAGCGGCCGTCGAGGGCCTTCCACAGTAGAGCGGCGGTGAAGCTGCGCGAGAGGGGAAAGTGGGAGAAGGTCTCGGCGCGCCAGGCACGCCGGCGTTCAAGGAAGGCCAGCTCGCCCCTCGTGGCGCCGCGCCGCGGGTCGAGGTCGCCGACGCGCAGCGGCCAGTTCTGCGGGAAATGGGGATTGACCCCACTCGGGATCAGCTCGACCGGCGGTAGGGCCACTTCGTTGAAGCCGTCCAGGTTGAGCACCAGGTCGTAGTGGGCGCCGAGCGAGAGCAAGTAGGTCAGGGTGATCAGCTGCTGCGGCTGTTTGTAGCCCGGATTGGCGGCCGAGAGGATGATCGGTCGGCGGCCTGCGAAACGCGGCAGCTTGGCGAGTTCTCCGGCCAGCGCCGCTTTGCCGGCGTTGGCCAGCATGTTGGCGACTGAACCGCCGAGGAGCACCACCACCGGCCGTTCGTCGTCGCGTGACTGGATCAAGGGCTCGCTGTTGAACGGGAAACCCAATTCGCCGCTCTGCCGGTTGGCACCCGGCCGCCGTGCTGCGGGGTGGCGGGTGGGGTCGAGAACGAAGCCGAGAAAGGGATGCAGTGCCTGTTCGTCGCGGTGGCGGCGAGGAAGCTGGCGGCGGAAGCGGTCCGCTGCCGGATTGTCCTCACCGGTTGAGCCGGCGATCACCGCCGCGCGCTCGGCGTCGAGCTTGCCCCAGGATGCCCAGCCTTCGGCGGTCAGGCTGAGGGTGGCGAAGGAGGCGAATTCGGCCACCAGCACCACCGCGGCGATCAGCAGGGCGGCCAAGAGCAGCCGAGGCGGGCGGGTTGTGCGGGGCTCTTGGCGGACTGGTTTCTCGACCATGGTGTTGCGGGGGCCGGCTTTGTCGGAGGCGATGGTGGCGGGACAGCCATGGCGATTCTATGTCCAGCCTGCCACAATCTCTCCACAATTCGCCTTGACGATGCCGCTGATCGGTCGCCTCCACCGCTTGCCCGTGCGCTCAAATGGGCTCGGTAGTGATAGAAGGCGGGTCGAACCAGCCCGTCGCAGGGCAGACCGAACGGGGAGAACCTAGATGATGGCGATTCGGCAGGCATTCCGCGCGACCTTTTCAACCGCGATTCTTTCGAGCGAAACCTCTTCCCCCGGGACCTCCTTCCCCGGGACCTCCTTCCCCGGGACCTCCTTCCCCGGGACCTCTTCCCCCGGCGCAACGCCGGCCGCGGTCGGCCTCGTGGTGCTGGGATTGGTCGCCCAGCTAGCCCTCGGCGGCTGTGCTCGCCCCGGCGAAGAGAGCCCGGCGCCGGCAACCGTCGCCACGGCGGCCTTGTCCAGCGAGGCGGTGGTCGAGCAGCCGCCGCTGAACGCGGCGCAGCTGGCGCCGGTGATGCGTCCCACGGGAGTGATTGGAGTGGCGCCGAGCAAGCTGGTGATCGAGCTGGCCCGGCCGGTGATCGCAGCGGAGAAGGTCCATCAACCGGTCGAGGATCGCACCATCCTGAAGATCGAGCCCGAGGTGGCGGGGGAGCTACGCTACGCCGGCCGCTCCACGGTGGTCTTCCTTCCCAAGGCCGGTTTTGCTCCCGGTACGTCCTACAGCGCGGTACTCGAGTCGGTGGAGACCAGTAGCGGAGTGGTCGCCGCTCCGGCGGGAGAGGCGGGGACGGCGTGGAGACATCGTTTCACCGTCCCCTATTTTGCCTTCAACAGAGCCTTCTTGGGAGATGTGGATCTGGCCAACCAGCGGGCGGAGATCGATCTGGTCTTCGCCGGGGCGATCGACAGCAACCGGCTGCAACGCTATCTCAGCATCTCTGTTCGCGCCGCCGACGGCACCAGCGACTACAAGCCCCGTTTGCGGGTGCTCGGCGGCCACGACGCCAATGTCGCCAAGGTGCTGATCAACAGCTCGCGGATCAGTGCCGGAGCGCGGCTGGATTGGAGGCTTGCCAAAGGTGTGCCGAGCCGTGCCGATCGCAAGAAGAGCGCCGGGCCGGGGAGTGGAACCTTCACCCTCGGGCGGGAGGCGCGGGTCGAGATCAAGGAGATCTATCCGGCGGAGGGTCCCAACGGCTTCTACTTGCAGGTGATCTGCGACGATCTCTCCTTGAGCGACCGTCGCTCTTACTACGACAGAGCGAGCAGTCGCTACTACCGGCGAATCTCCAAACGGTGTCTGCCCGACGACTCCGCCGTCCAGCGCTTTCACTTCCAGCCGGATGTCGGGCCGATCTCGATCGCCTCCTCAGGCGGTGGTTTTCGCATCTTCAGTGATTTTTCCCGTGGCAGCTACTCGCTACGGCTGGACGCCGGGATGCAAACCCAGGACGGCGGCGTGCTCATCTCTCCTCACCAGGCGGAGCTGACCGTTCCCTCGCGCAGCCCGAGCCTGCGCTTCGTGACCCAGGGCCGCTATCTGCCGCGCAGCGCGTGGAGTTCGCTGCCGCTTCGCCACCTCAACGTACGGCGAGCGCTGCTCACCGTTCATCACGTGCCGCCGGAAAACCTCGTCTTCTGGATGAGCGACGAGGATGACGAAGCGGCGAACGAGCGTACCGGCAACTTGATCGTCCGCCAGGAGATCGATCTCAGCGGTGAGCCTGACGAGGAGCAGTCGATCTATCTCAGCCTCAGCGACCTGGTGCCGCCCGAGATCCAGGGGATGATCGAGATTCGCATCGCCGGCGACGATGCCGAGGACTCGGCTCGTCTGCTGTTGACCGACTTGCAGTTGGTGGCCAAGCGCGCGGGCGGCAAGGATGCCGGCGGCGCCGATGACGAACTGCACGTCTGGGCGTTGGACAGCGAGACCATCCGACCGCAGCGCGGGGTCGAGGTGAAATGGGTGCGCAAGAGCGGCTTCGTCGTCGCCAGTTGCCGCACCGGCTCCGACGGCGGCTGCCGGTTGGTGCGCGACGCCGAGGACATCGACCCGAGCGAGCCCTTCGCGCTCATCGCGCGGAAGGGAGGGGATCTGACCTATCTGCGCTTCTCCGACCTGCGGGCGGAAGTCCAGGAGGCTCGGGTCTCCGGTGATCCCTACGGCGCGGCGGAGGCGAAGTACCGGGTGGCGCCCTACAGCGACCGTGGCGTCTATCGACCGGGGGAGACGGCCCATCTGGCGGCCATCGTGCGCCAGGGGGAGAGCCAGCGCGCCCCGCAGGCGGGGATGCCGGTCGAGGTGGAGTTGCTCGATCCGCGCGGCCGGGTGGTGCAACGCCACAGCCTGGAGACCAACTCCGCCGGCTACCTGGAACTGGATGCCGAGTTGCCGGCCTTCGCCGATACCGGTCGCTACGAGGCCCGCTACGCCGTCGGCGAGCGCCAGGTCGGCCAGCTCGCCTTCCAGGTCGAGGAGTTTGTCCCCGAAAGGATGGAGGTCACCGCCGAGAGTGTGGAACGGGATTATCTGTTGGGCGACGAGTTGGGTTTGTCTCTCGCCGCCCGCTACCTGTTCGGCGGCGTGCCTGCCGGCCACCGGGTGGAAGTGTCGTGCGAGCTGGTGCCGGCGACCTTCTCGCCGGCCGAGAACGGCAACTTCGAGTACGGGATCTGGACGCCGGAAGAGGAGCCGCCGCGAGCGGTGGCCTTGGGGGCGGTCAGCGGCACTCTGGACGACGAGGGCGGCGGTCGCTTCGCCTGTCCGAGCCCGGCTCCCGGGCGTCGAATCGGGCTGCGCGGCCCAGCCAAGTTGATCGGCCGGGCCGCCGTCTTCGAGGCCGGCAGCGGCCGCACTTCGGTCGGCCGGGCCGAGGCGCCGGTCCACCCGGAGCGTTTCTACCTCGGCCTCAACAGCAGCGCCGGCAAGGTTGAGGCGGGCAACGACTGGGTGGTCGACGGGATCACCGTCGACTGGCAGGGCCGACGAGTGACCGGTGTGGGTGAAGTCGAGGTCGAATTGCTGCGGCTGGAGACCGAGTGGGGGCTCTACTGGGATGAGTCCACCGGCCGTGAGAGCTATCGCCGCTACCTGCGTCCGGTGAGCGAGGACCGCCGAAACGTGGTGGTCAAGGATGGCCGTTTCCAGGTGACCTGGCGGCCTTCGCGCAACGCCAAGGCCTTCTTGGTGCGGGCGACGGCGGGGGCGGCGCGCACCGATCTGCGCGTCGAAGGTGGCCGCGATTGGTACTACTGGGCGCCGCGGCAGAGCCGGATCGAACAGACGCCGCGTCCGGGTCAGGCGACGTGGATCGAGATCGAGGGGCCGGGCGAAAAGGTGCGCGTCGGGAAGCCCTTCGAAGTCACCTTCACCGCGCCCTATCGGGGGCGTGTGCTGATGACGGCGGAGACCGATCACCTGCTGGCCAGCCGGTGGATCGATGTCGACGATCCCGGAGAAATGAGCTGGCGGTTTGAACTCGACGAACTGGTGCCCAACCTCTACGTCACCGCCTTCATGGTCAAGGATCCGGCTCTCGACGGTGCCGACTCCTTCCTGCCCGATCGCGCCTTCGGGGTCACCTCGCTGAGTGTGGAGCCCGAGGCGCTGACGCAGACGCTAACCCTGTCGGTGCCGGAGGAGGTGCGTTCGGGGAGCCGGCTGGAGGTGGAGATCGATGTCGGGAAGAGTGGCAGGAGGAAGGCCGATGCAGGACCGACCTTCCTGACCGTCGCCGCGGTCGACGAGGGGGGTCTGTCTCTGACCGGCTTTGCCAGCCCCGATCCGCTGGCGGCGATCTTCGCCCGCCGAGCGCTCGGTGTGGAGACCTTCGAGACCATCGGCTGGACGGTGGTGGTGCCGCCCGCCGATCCGACCTCGGCCACCGGCGGCGACACCACCGGCAGCCTTGGCCGCATCGACGGCATCAAGCCGGTGGCGCTGTGGTCGGGGCTGGTCGAGGTGCCGGCCTCGGGCAAGGTGAAAGTGAGCTTCGACCTGCCGCAGTACCGGGGTGCTTTGCGGTTGATGGCGGTCTCCGCGGCCAGCCAGCGCATCGGCCACGCCGAGAGGCGGGTGATCGTGCGCGATCCACTGGTGGTGGAGGCGACCCTGCCGCGCTTCCTCACCGCCGGGGATGAAGTGGCCGTCCCGGTCCATTTGACCAACCTCTCCGGCAGGGCGCGGGAGGTGACGGTGAGCCTCGCCTCCAGCGAGCTGAAGGGCATCGGACTGGCCGTCCAAGAGGGTGCACCGGCGAGCGTCGAGGTCCTCGGCGCGGCGGAAAAGTCGATCTTCCTTGAAGAGGGCGCTGCGGGAACCCTCCTCTTCCGGGCGCGGGCGGCACGGCCGACCGGGGCTTCGACCCTCGCCGTCCATGCCCGTTCCGGTGATCTCTCCTCGCGCCAAGAGGTGGTGGTGCCGGTCTTGCCGACCGGGGCGAAGAGTCGCCGCGTCCAGCGGGTGAAGATCGAGGCCGGGGTGACCGACCTGGCCCCCTACCTGCGGGGTTGGACTCCGCTCTCCGAACGCACTTCGGTGTGGGTGACCTCCAACCCATACGGCGATGCCTTCGACCATCTGAACTACCTGGTGCGCTACCCCTACGGCTGCCTGGAACAGACCACCTCGTCCAGCCGACCGCTGCTCTGGGTCGGCAAGCTGCTCTCGGCGATCGACCCGGAGATCCTGGCCAAGGGCTCGATCGAAGAGCGGGTGATGCGCGGCGTCGAGCGGTTGATGACCATGCAGACCCCGTCCGGCGGCTTCGCCTACTGGCAGGGAGGCACCCAGGAGGCCTATTGGGCGACGGCCTACGCCACCCATTTCCTGCTCGAAGCCCGCGATCAGCGCTACCCGGTGGCGGAGGAGCGGATCGACGAAGCGCTGGCCTGGATGGCGCGGCAGATCAACGGCCGGTACGTGAGCAACCAGGTCGACTACTACTCGCGCGACGGTGAGCCCTACATGCACTACGTGCTGGCGTTGGCCGGCCGCTCGAACAAGGCGCGAATCCGCGAGTTGATCGAGCAGCTGCGATCGAGCGATCAGCCCCAGCGGGGTGAACGGCGGGAGAATCTCTATCTGCTCAAGGCGGCTCTCTACCTGGCCGGCGATCAACGCTACGAGGCCGACCTCAAACGGCCCGATCTGAGCCCGCTGAGCGAATACCGCTCCACCGGCTGGTCCTTCTACTCCGACCGCCGCATGCGCGGTCTGATGCTGTCGACCTACATCGATCTGTTCGGTGCCGGCAATGAGGGCGACGGCCCGGCGCGACTGGCCGGCCTGGTCGCCGAGTCGCTGCGCGGCAAGAGAAGCCGCTGGTACACCACGCAGGAGCTGGTGTGGAGTGTGACCGGGCTGGGCAAACTGGTACAGGAGGGTGCCAGCGACTTTGCGCCGGCGATCCTCAAGGCCGCCGGTCGCACGCTGGCCGCCGAGGAGAGGGCTCCCGGCTCGACTTCGAACGATCGCGTCTGGGAGGTGGTGCGGGCCAGCGAGTACGGGGAGTTGACGGTGGAGTTGCTGTCGAAGGGCGAAGGGGCGGTGTGGGCGATCCTCTCCACCGAGGGGGTGCGCAGCGATGAACCGGCGGCCACCGGCGGCGAGGGCTTGCGGCTGCGCCGACGTTGGCTCGATGCCGAGGGCGAAGAACTTCCGCTGGCCGACGGTGCCCGGCGGATGAAGCTCGGCAGCCCGGTCTTCGTCGAACTCTCGCTGACCAACACCAGCCTGGAACAACTCACCAACGTGGCCTTGGTCGACCGCCTACCGGCGGGCTGGGAGATCGAAAACCCGCGTCTCGGCCGTGGCGGCAGCGACGGTTTCGAATGGCTGGCGCCCGTCGAACTCTGGCAGACGGATCAGATGAACTTGCGCGATGACCGGCTGGAGGTGTTCGGCTCCCTCGGCCGGGGCCAGACCGTCAAGGTCGTCTACGGCGTGCGCGCGGTTTCGGCCGGCGACTTCCGCATCCCCAATGCCGAGGCCGAAGCGATGTACGACCCGAGGATCTGGGCCCGTGAGGCGGGAGGCCGAGTGGTGGTCAGCGGGCCGTGGTTGGAGGCGTTGCCTTGACGATCCGCTCGCAGCTGGCTGGGCTTTTCCCCGCCAGGCGGCGGTGGCGGCTAGTGCTGCTCGGTGCGATCGTCGCCGCCCTGGCCCTCGCTGGTCACTTCCTGGTGGAGGCCATCCCGCTGCCCGCGCGGCTCGCCGAACCGCCCTCGACGGTGGTTTCCTTCGCCGACGGCTCTCCCGCCTACGTCTTCCTGTCGCCGGACGACAAGTACCGGATGCAGGCTGCGCTCGGGGCGGATCGGCCGGGAGCGATCGATGAAGATTACGTCGAGGCCCTGCTGCGTTTCGAGGACAAGCGATTCTGGCGCCATCCGGGAGTTGATATCTTCGCCATCGTCCGCTCCGCCGTCGCCAACCTGCGCGCCGGCCGGGTGGTCACCGGCGCTTCGACGATCACCATGCAGCTAGTTCGGGTGCTCGAACCACGGCCCCGTACCCTGCGCTCGAAGGCGATCGAGGCGTTGCGGGCGCTGCACCTGGAACTGCGCTTGTCGAAGCGAGAGATCCTGGAGGCCTATTTGAGCTTCGTCCCCTACGGCCGCAATGTCGAGGGTGTTAGAGCCGCCAGCCATGGCTACTTCGGCCATGGACCGCGCCAGCTCTCCGCCGATGAGATCGCAGTCTTACTGGCAGTACCGCAGCGGCCGAGCAGCCGCTACCCGACGGCGAAGAACCAAACGCGACTGGCTGCCGCACGCGATGAGATCGCCTTCTGGCTCTTGGACGAAGGAGCTTTGCCGGTCGAACCGGCGGCGGGCGAGGACCGCTCGGCGATGGAGGAGCGGGTGCGCCGGGAGATCGCGCGCCAACCGGTGCCTGCACGCATTCAACCACTGCCGCGACAGGCCGCCCACGCCGCCTTCTGGTTGCGCGGCCGCCTGCCCGGGCAAAGCGAGATCGAGACCACCCTCGACCGCGGGATGCAGCGCTTGGCCGAGGCGCGTATGGCTGGAGCTCACCCCGGCTATGCGCGTCTCGGTATTCACAACGGCTCGGCGGTGGTGGTCGATCACCGGCGAGCCCAAGTGCGCGCCCTGGTCGGCAATTTCGACTTCTGGGACGAAGGGCACGGCGGCCAGATCGTCGGCTTCGACAACCCGCGCTCGCCCGGCTCGGCGCTCAAGCCCTTCATCTATGCCATGGCCCTCGACCGTGGGCTGGCGCTGCCCGAGCACCTGGTGGCGGACGTACCGGTGCGCTACGGCGACTACGCACCGGACAACTACAGCGGCGAGTTCGCCGGTCTGATCGAGCTCGAAGAGGCGCTTTCGCTCTCCCTCAACGTCCCCTTCGTACGGCTGCTGAGCGAGGTCGGCGTCGAACGATTCATCGGCCTCTTGCGCTCGGCGGGCGCCGGCCACCTGCGCGCGGAACCGGGCTACTACGGCCTCTCGGCGGCGATCGGCTCGGTGGATGTGACCCCGCTCGAAGTGGCCGGCCTCTACGCTGCCCTGGCCGAGGATGGCCGTTACCGCCAGCTATCCTGGCTGCGCGGTCGGTCCGTCGCGGGGGCGACCCGAGAGGCGGTCCAAGAGGTCGGGGTCGATCTGCTCTCGCCGGGCTCCAGCTACCTGACCCGGCGGGCCCTGTCGCGCCGCGACCGGCCGGACTTCCCCCAAAGGCGCCGATTCTCCGGGGCGCCGCCGGCGATCCACTGGAAGACCGGGACCAGCTACGGCCATCGTGACGCCTGGGCGGTCGGCTCGGGCAGCGAGCACACCGTCGTCGTTTGGCTGGGCAATTTCGACAACCGGCCGAGCGTCGACCTGGTCGGTGCCGAAGCGGCTGGACCGCTCCTCTTCGATCTGCTGGAAGCCCTCGCCGACCGCGCCACGCCGGCACTGCCCGAGAGCTGGCCGCGCAATCTAAAGAGCGTGCGAGTCTGCGCCTACTCGGGTCGCCTGCCGACGGCCGCTTGCCCGCAGAGCCGGGAGGTGCTGGCCGTGGCCGACCACGTTCCCACCGAGCGCTGCCCGTACCACGTGGCGGTCGATGTCGACCTGGCCACCGGCTTGGCACTGTCGCCCGAATGTCGCACCGGCCGCCGTTGGGAGCGGCGCAGCTTCGTGGTCTGGCCGGCTTCGCTGCGCCGCTGGATGAGTCGCGGCCGGCGCTGGGTGCCGGGCCCACCCTCGCCGGCGCCCGGCTGCGCGCCGCCGTCTCGCACCGCCTCCCTACGGCGTGCCAAGCCCCGGATCCTGTCGCCGCCCGCCGGCCAGGTTCTGGTGCTCCTCGCCGGCGTGGCGGTGCAGGATCAGGAGCTACCGCTCGAAGCCGAGACCTCCGGCCATGCCGAGCGGCTGTCGTGGTTTGTCGACGGCGAGTTCCTCGGCAAAGTCGATGCGCAGGAGACCCTGTGGTGGACACCGCGCCCGGGCCGTCACGAGATCCTGGTGATGGACGACTCGGGGGCCAGCAGCCGGCGGCGGTTGGAGGTGCGCGCCGGCCGCGCCGCGGTGCCGTCGATCGGCGGCTAACAGATCGGCCAAGCCGGGCGGGAAGAGAGCGGCGGTGCTCCGTGTTGTCCCTGGTGATTACTCACCGGTTTGATGGAGGGTCCCCGCATGCCGCTTCTGTCCGCACCGCTCGCTCGTATCGCCGGCGCATTCAGTCTGGTTCTTCTCGTGGCGGGTGTTTCGCCCGCTCGGGCCGAGCCGCGGCTGCCGCAGAGCGAGTTGGTGAAGAGCATCCGCGTGCTGGAACCCGGCGGCGGAAGGCTGGCCTGGTCGGTGCAGGGAGACTGGATCGCCTATGACCAGCGGGATGCGGAGGGCTTCTACAACATCCACATCATGGCGCCCGACGGCGGGTTCAGGAAATGCCTGACCTGCCCGTTGCGCGAGTTTCGCAAGGCCCACGCCTACAACCCCTCATGGCATCCTTCGGGGAACTATCTGGTTTTCCAGGTGCAGCTGGCGGCCAACAAGCTGAAGTTGTCACCGGCCGAGATGACGACTCCGGACCGCGGTCTGCACAGCGCGATTTGGGTGATCGACAAGGCCGGCAAGAACTTCTGGCAGCTGGCCGGCGGCGCCGAAACCAGCAGTGTTCTACTCGATCCGACCTTCTCGCACGAGGGCGACCGGTTGGCTTTCAGCGAGCGCATTCGAAGCCGCCAGGGGCGGTGGGGCGAGTGGGTGGTGCGGATTGGGGACTTCCGGGTCAAGGCGGGCGTACCGCGGCTGCGCAAGGTGAGGAGCCTCAAGCCCGGGGACAACCGCCGGTTTGTCACCATCAGCGGCTTCTCGCCGAGCGACGACTCGCTGCTGGTGGCGGGCAACCTCGATAGGGGCCAGTCTGCATCGGGTATGGACATCTACGAGATGAGCCTGGAGGACGGCTCGCTGCGGCGTATTACCCGCAGCCGCCGCGAGTGGGACGAAGGAGCTCACTTCTCACCCAGCGGCGAACGTATCGCCTGGACCAGCGATCGAGGGGTGCCCCCCGGCAAGAGTACCCAGCGGGTGCGCGCCCCGTCGGCCCGTGCCCAACGCCGGGAGCTATGGCTGATGCGAGCCGACGCCAGCGACCAAGAACGGCTGACTTTCTTCAACCATCCCGCGGCTCCCGAGTCGCTGCGGGGCGCGGTGGTCTCCGACTTCGCCTGGAGCCCCGATGGGAGGAGGCTGGCGGTGCACGTGGTGACGGATTTGGGGGAGGGGGAGGAGCGGATTTATTTGGTGGAGTTGGTGGAGGAGTAAGGCGGGGCGGTCGGGTCCTTCCCGCCAAGTCACCGGGGCGGGGCGGTCGGGTCCTTCCCGCCAAGTCACCGGGGCGGGGCGGTCGGGTCCTTCCCGCCAAGTCACCAGGGCGGGCCCTACGCATTGCGGTCAGCCTGCCCGCCCCTGCGCTTCGGGCGCGCAACCCGTTGAGGTGACTGTGGCTTTCCGTTGAGCGCGCCCTCAGAGCTGACTTGGCGGGAAGGCCCCTCCCTTGAGGTTTTTGAGGCCTCGCTCGGCCTTCGGCCGATCTTGCTGCTGCTCGGAGCGCTCATCCGGCCGAGTAGGCCGGACTCGTTGGGGGTGAGCCGCAAGAACCGCGTTCTTGCGGTGAGGGGACCTTCGCGAAAGGTCCCCATGAACAAACGGGCGGGGGGCGGGCGGGCGCGCCCTCAGAGCTGACTTGGCGGGAAGGCCCCTCCCTTGACGTATTTGACGCCTCGCTCGGGCTTCGCCCGATCTTGCTTCGGTCCCGCCCCAGAGACCTCGACCTCGCCGCTTCGCGTCTTTTTTCCCGTAGGGGCGCAATTCATTGCGCCCGTGTTGGCAGAACGCGTGAGCCCCCGGGAACACGTCGTTTGACGCTTTCTTGACGCCTCGCGCCTCGCTTCGCCCGATCTTGCTTCGGTTCCGCCCCAGAGACCTCGACCTCGCCGCTTCGCGTCTTTTGTCCCTGCTGCCGAGGCCTCACCCTTTTCGGGAGTACTTCCCAGCTCCTAGTCGGTGACCTCTTTCAAGGGGAGACCGTGACCGGAGCGCAGGCTCTGCCTGGCAGCTGCGATCCTTTGCAGGAAGCGTGGATCGTTCTCCAGGCGGTAGTCGAACCAGTCGTCTTCGGAGTCAAACCCGATGAGTATTCCGGCCGGCTTTCCGTGCCGGGTGATGACGATCCCCTCCTTGCCTGCCTCGCGCAGAACTCGGGAGAGTTGGTCCTTGGCCTCAGATAATGCGACGCGTTTCATCCTTCCGACTTACGAGCCCTCACCCTTTTCGCAGAGCGAGGGTTTCTGGACGGTGTTGGGCGGCCGGGCCTCTAGTCGGCCCAGGTCACTTGACCTTTGCGCATGCCGCCGCAGCCGTTGTGTTCGAAGGGGCGGTTGCAGCCGCCGGTGCCGCAGACGTCGCCGCTGTAGCCTTTGGGGTTGATGTAGGCGATCCACTCTTTGACCTTGGCCTGGACCTGTTCGGCGTTGTAGCCGTGTTCGGTGATCAGGTAGTGGGTCAGGCCCCAGAGGCTGCGCGCCATGTTGCACGGGCAGCAACAGGTGTAGGCGGTGTTGTTGCTGCAGCAGGGGGCTGGCAGCGGTTCCAGGGCTGCTTTTTTGACCGCTTTCTGCTCGGCGGTGAGTTCGATGGTGTCGTACCACTCGATGAACTGCATGGTCTGGGCTTTGACGTCGGTGAAGGGGACGGGGTCTTGCGTCGCCGACAGGGCTTGGACGGCGAGTGCCGCGGCGAGGAGACCGAGGGTGAGTCCGCAGAGGATCGCGGTTCGGTGAAACTTGCTGGAAGTGAAATTCATTGTGGGGGCTCCTTGCGGGTTACTGAATTCGCCTGGGGACCAACAGTTGGTGGATCTCGTGGCGGTCTAGCTGGAACGAGATGGTACCGCCACCGATTCGGCGGCGCAGGGTCACGGTCTTGCTGTCGACTCTCTCCACAGTCCCAAGGATCCGTTCGCCGTCTTTGCACACGACGGTGATGTAGCGGTCGACGAAGTCGCCGATTCTTTCGGCGGGGAAGCTCTGGCCGCGTTGATCTCCGCGACGCTGAAAGCCGGGAGGGGAGCGGCGGGTTGGTTCTTTGGGCTCGACGCCGGTCGCCGGCTGAGTAGATTCGGTGTCCGCGGTCTGCTCTTCGTTCTCGGCGGAATTTTCGAGGGCGCGACTACGGGCTTCGGCCAGTGGTCCGGTCACCGGGCCGCCGCGCACATTGCGTTTTTCGGACCAGGTGACCTCCGGCTGTTCGGAGAAGGAGGTCATCGCGACTTGTGGAGCGAGCGGTATGCTGAGCACGGTGAACAGCACACCTCCGGAACCGAGCAGCAGCGGAACCTTGGTGTCGGGCCAGTTACGGACGATGGTGTAGATGGCGAAAAAGGGGACCAGGAGGGTGCCGAGGCCGATCGGCAGGCTGTCGCGAAAAGCCACCACCAGGAGCCAAATTGCTCCCACGATGCTGAGGGTTGAACCGATGAAGAGAAGAGCGTTTGCCATGAGTGTGGGCTGTAGTAGCGATACCTGTATCGGCGCCAAGAACGAAGTTGCTAACCATTACCTAGCACGAGCGGCTCTCAGTCTCAAGTGAAGGAGGAGCGGTCGGCCTCCTCAACCGATGCGATCAGACCGGCGGTGGCGAGGGCAAAGAGGGAGGCGGCGAGGTAGGGAGCGGCGATATGGAGGTCGTAGAGGGCACCCGCCAGGATGGGTCCGAGGGCGCGGGCGGCCGCCGAGAATGACTGGCCGGTTCCCAGGACGCTGCCCTGTTCGTCGTCGCTGCTCAGCGTCGAAAGCAGGGTGGACAAAGCGGGCGCGGCCAGCCCTCGACCCGCCGCCAAGAGGCCGAGGAAGGCGATGGTCAGCGGCAGCGTGGGTGCCACCGGGATGAGGAACAGTGCGATGGCCATCAACAGTCCGCCAAGGATGGCGATCCGGCGCACGCCGAAGCGCTGGGTCAGCCTTCCCACCAATCCTCCTTGGACGAGGATCATGACGACGCCGACGAAGACGAGGATCAAACCGAACTTCCCGCCGTCGAGACCGAATTTGTCTTCGCCCATGAAGGCGAAGGTGGTCTCCATGGCGACGAAGGCCAGCATGGCGAGAAAGGTGGCGATGAGCAGGCGGCGCAGGCGCGGTCGGCGCACGGTGGTGGCCCAGCCGCCGGTGTGGCGTGAGCGGCCGCGCGCTTCGGGCGGTCGCGACTCGGGCAAGCGAAAGAAGGCCAGGATGAAGTTGAGCGCGGCGAGGCCGGCGGCGACGAAGGCGGCACCGGCGAATCCCCAGCCGATGTAGATCAGCGCGGCGCCCAGTGCCGGTCCGAGAACGAAGCCGATTCCGATCGAGGCGCCGAGAAGACCCATGTATTTGGCTCTTTCCTGCGGTTGGGTGACGTCGGCGATGTAGGCCTGCGCGGTCGAGATGCTGCCGCCGAACAGGCCGGCCAGGGTGCGAGCGGCGCAGAGCAGGAGGAGGGTGTGCGCCAGCCCGGTGAGGACGAAGGCGATGGCGGCGCCGGCGAGGCTGGTAAGCAGAATGGGCCGCCGGCCGAAGCGATCGGAAAGGCGGCCGAGGATCGGGGCGCCGACCAGTTGGGCCAGCGAGTAGCTGGTGAAGAGGATTCCCAACTTGAGGCCGCTGGCGCCTAGATCTCGGGCGAAGAAGGGGATCGCCGGCAGGACGATGCCGAAGCCGAGAAGATCCAGGAAGACGGTGAAGTAGACCGCCGCCAAGGCACTACGCTGGCGGCCGGGAGCGGGGGTTTTCTTTGTGTTCATCGCTGCTTATTCTCTGCTGGTGGCTCCTGTGGGCCGGTCGCTCTCCAGCGTGCCAGCAAGACCAAGGCGATGATCACGGCGAGGACCTCGAGCGCGCCGCTGACCACGAAGGCGAAGCCGTAGCCGCGGGCGGTAAATGCCCAGGCGCCGACCAAGGGGCCGATGGCAAAGCCGAGGGAGCCGGCGAGGTTGAACCCGCCCATGGCGATGCCGCGTGTTCCCTCGCTGCTGTAGCGGGCGGTAAGCGTAATGGCGGGCGGGAACATTACTGCCGCCAGCAGGCCGAGGACGACCATCACCCACCACAACGAGTAGAGCCCGGAGTAGCCGACGGCGCAGAGAAGAAGGCCGTAGGCGAAGGAGCCGGCGAGGAGCGGCGGGTAGGGGCCGATGCGCTCCGAGAGGCGACCGGTGAAGTACTGCAGCAAGGCGAAGGGCAGTAGAAAGAGGGCCAGATAGCGGCCGCGCACCGCCGGGTCGTCGACGCCGAGTGAGCCCAGGTAGAGTGGGAACAAGACGACGAAAAAGCCGACGGTGTAGCGGTCGACGAAGTAGAAGAGGTAGGGCAGCATCAACCGTGGGCTAGTGCGCAGGGTGGCGAAGATGGCGGATGTCGACACCTGTTTTCGCCGGATGCGCCGCGGTGGCAGTACGAAGCTGCCCAACGCGATCAGGGCGAACAGGGCGGCGGCTCCGAGCAGCGGCGCTCGCGGCCCCAGGTCGCGCGACAGGTAGCCGCCGATCGGCGCTCCCAGGCTGACTCCGAGGGAGAGGGCGCCTCCCATCATCCCCATGTAGCGACCGCGCCGCTTGGCGTCGGGTTGATCGAGGACCATCGCCATCAGGGTCGACCAACCCATGACGCTGAAGGCCCCTTGAATGAAGCGCAGGGCGAGCAGCAGTGCGATGCTGTCGATCACCGAGTAGGTGGTGTAGAAAATCGCACTGACGGCAAAGCCCAGAATCACCAGCGGCTTGCGGTATCCGAAGCGGTCGCTGACGATGCCCCAGATGGTGGCGAACAGGATGTATGCTGCCATCTCGATCGAGAAGAACAGGCTGGCTTGGGCCGTGGTCCCGCCGAGCCGATCGACCACCAGCTCCTTGAGGCCGGCGACGATCAGCGTCAGATTGAGCATCGCCACCAGCAGGAAGAGGCAGGGCAAGTAGATGCCGCGCCAACGGCTTGCAGGGTCCGTTCTTGCAGCGAAATCCGGCTGGGTGGTGGTGGATGAATGCATCGTCATGAGAGTCGCTGCCGACTGGCGCGACACACGATACTGCACTATGGACTCCACAAGGTCGGTAAGATGTCGCGGTGGGAACGATTCGGACGTCCAAGGGCCGGGAAAGCGGACCGTGGTTCTGCCGAGCGGAACTCGTCCTGTGGGTTTTGCTCTTGGCGGCATTGTGTCCACGGGCCTCGTGTGGGCAATCTGTCGACACGCTGCTCGACCAGGCGATAGAACGGCACCTCAGCGGCCGATGGCGCGAAGCGATCTCGTATTACCTGGAGGTCGCCGTGTTGGCCCGCGGCAGCGATCCCGCCACCGTCGCCTTTGCGCTCAGTAACGCTTGCAGCGCCTACAACAACTTGGGCGATTTTCGCGCCGCTCTGGAGCTGTGTCGCGAGGCGATCGAGGTGCGGCGGCCGCTCGACGAAGAGGTGAGATTGGCCAGAACGCTCAACAACCTTGGCATCTCTCAGCAGTATCTGGGGATGCTCGGCGAGGCAAAGGAGAGCTTCTCGGAGGCCTTGGAAATCAACCGCCGGCTGGGCGACGCGCCCGGTGAGGGCGTCAACCTGTCGAACCTCGGCTTGGTGGCCATGGCTGGCGAGCGCTACGCCGATGCGATGTCCTTTTTCGAGGATTCGGCTCGGCTGGCCCGCGGTCGGCCGGGGGAGGCCTGGGCGGAGTCGCAAGAGGCGCTCGCCCTGATGAATCAGGGCGTGGTTCTGGAGCGGGTCGGCGCCTTTCGTGAAGCGCTCGACCGCTACCGCGGGGCCGCCGACCGGCTGGACGACGGGGATCCTTATCGGCGGGCGGCGTTGGAAGTGAATATCGGCGTCGTCTATCGCAATCTGGGCGATCCGGTGCGCGCTGCCGAGTCGTTTCAGATTGCCGCCGAGACCTATCTTCGTTTGGGAGATCAAGCCAGCCGAGCCAACGCGCTGGTCAATCTAGCCTTGGCCATGCACCTCAACCTGGAACGATCGGGGCAGGCGGAGGTGACCTTCCGCGAGGCGCTCGCGGCGGCTGAGCTGGCCGGTGACCATTCCGTTCAGACTGGCGTTCTTCTCGGCTTGGGCCAGCTGCTCCTCGAGGAGGAGCGAGTCGATGAGGCCGAGGCGAGTTTTCTGCAAGTCGAGACTCTCGCTCGACAGGAAGGTGCGAACAGCAGCCTCGCTTGGGCGTTGCACGGCCTGGCGAGGATCGCCGAAACGCGGGGCGAGTTGATGCCGGCTCGCCAGCACTCGATCGCCGCGATGGCGGCGATCGATCAGGTGCGCTCGGGCTTTGAGTCCGACCTCTGGCGCGCCGGGTTCTCAGCTGGACACCGCAGCGTCTACGCGACGGCGGTCCGGGTGTTGACCGCCCTGGATCGTGCTCAACCGACCGCCGGCTATGCCGTCGAGGCTCTACAGGTCGTACAACGGGCCAAAGCCCGTGAACTGGTCGAAGCGTTGGCCAAATCTTCGACTTCGCCGGACGCTCTGCCGGCCGCGGATTCAGCTTTGGCTCCCGGTGCGGAACCCGAGGCCGCTACTGCCCCGATCGCCTTGCCCGATCTGCCCTTGCGCGCGGGGACTACCGTTCTCGAGTACTACCTGGGTGACGGGGAACTCTTCGCCTGGCGTACCGACTCACAAGTCCGCTTCGAACCGCTGGGACCGGCAGCGCCGATTTTGGAGGCTGCCGGGCGAGTCCGCGAGGCGCTCGCGGCCGGTCGCCCGCTGCCCTTGGCAGAGGTGCAAACGCTGTCCGAGGCATTGATCGCGCCGCTGATTGCGGCCGGTGACCAGAGCCGAGAGATCTTCATCTCCGCCGATGGCAGCCTGCGCAACCTCCCTTTCGAGATCCTGCGAGATCCGGCGAACCCGGATCAGCCGCTCATCGACCGTGTCGTGGTGGCGTACCTGCCGAGTACCGCCACCTTGCCTCGGCTGCGCCAGAGCCGCCGCCAGCGCACGGCTGGCGGCGGCTCTGGCGGTCTCCTGGCGATGGGCGATCCGGTGTTGCCCGAGGCGGGGAGCCGCTTTGACCCGACTTCGGTGCTGGTCAACCGCTTTGCTCTCCACCGGCTGCCGGCGGCGCGCCAGGAAGTGAGGACGATCGCCAGCCAGCTACCCGGACCAGCGACGATCTTGGTCGACCAGCAGGCTTCGGAAGCCGAGTTGCGTCGCCGGCTTGCAGCCGGGGTGCGGATCGTTCATCTGGCCACCCACACGGTGGTCGATGATCGGCCGGGGCGCGGAGCGGCGATCATCCTGGCACCGGGCGATGGCGAGGATGGAGTGGTCAGCCCGGAGGAGATCGCCGCCCTCTCCTGGCCGGCGGAGTTGACGGTGCTCGCCGCTTGCCGATCGGCGGTGGTGCAAGGGCAGGAGGCCTCCGCCTTGGGCTCGCTGACCGGTGCTTTGTTGGCGGCCGGCTCCTCTTCGGTGATCGCCTCCCTGTGGGATGTGGACGACGCCGCCACCGCCGTCTTCATGGAGCAGCTCTATCACCGTCTTGCTCGCGGTGAGACACCTTCCAAGGCGCTGCGCGCGGTCAAACAGAAGCTGCGCTCCGATCCGGGTTGGAACCGGCCGGAGGTGTGGGCGGCTTTTATCCTCGTCGGCGACGCCGGCGCGGTGGTCGAGCCCGATCGGCGCCGGCTGTGGTCGATGCTGGCTCTCCTCACCGCGCTACTCGCCCTGCTGTTGTTCGCGGCCTGGAGATTTACGGTACGACGAGGGTCCAGCCGGAGAGCGATCCGGTCTCAAAGCCGTCGCTGAAGATCTCTTCGGCGGCGACGATTTCGATCACGTCCCCCTTGCTGACGATGGGTATCGATTGCCCCTGCCTGTCCAGCAGGAAGGTCCCTGCCGGGTCGAAATTGACAGGGCTTAGCGTTCCGGGAACGGCACTGGAGGAGATCCTCACGCGCAAAGCCACAAAGGCTCCGGGGATCCAGTTGAGCGTCCCATTCGGCGATTGGAACGAGACGACGGCGACGCCCGGTTGCGGCTGGCTGACGGTGGCGGTGGCCGCCCCGTAGCGGGGATCGATCGACACACCGAGGATATTGGTGACCAGCGCCGGGTCGAACAGGAAGGTGGCCTGGCCCTGACTCAGTGGCTCGATGGCCAAAGTCGTGGCCGACAGGGTGACGGTGGTTCCCGGTTCCGCCCTGGCACCTTCGGCATCGAACGATTGCGCATCGCCGGGAGCCACGATCTTCAACAATCCGGAGCGGATATTGAGCGGAATCGGATTGTTGTTCTCGTCGAACAACATGGTCTGGCCCGGATCCATGTCGAGGGTGAACTCGTCTCCCGGAGTGAGGTTGGGCGACAGGCGCAGGAAGATGACGGCGAGAGGGCCATCGATGCTGTTGATCGTGGCCGAAGCGGAAAAGAAATCGAGGTCGAGGGTCTGGGTCACCGGATCGAAGATGCCGCTATTGCTCGCGTCGCCGTTGGCGCTGAAGACCAGCGCTTCGCTGAAGGCAGAAAAAGGCTGGGTCAGCCCCTTGAGCCGAGGTTGGGATAGCCCTTCCAAGAATTGAGGCCTCAGACAGATCTGCCCTTGGTGTACCGGCCTGGATTGATAGGTGCGCAGGGTGATGGCGACGAGTTCTCCCGGCTCTCCCTGCGTCTTGTTGATGCGCAGGGTCAGAGGCTTGGCCTCTGCCTGGGTAGCCACCAGCCCGGAAGATAGAAGCAGACCGAGTACGAGTCCGGTTCGGGTTAGCTCTCTCATCGGATCTCCTCTCGGTTCTCGTCAGTGTCGAGTGCCAGGTCGATACGAACCAGTTGGGAGGCGGCGAGCCTGCCGCCGGTGGCGCTCAATGCCTCGGTGCGCCAGTAGTACGAGACTCCGGGTCCGAGCTGGGCGCGGACCTCCGACGGCAACTCGGCCAGCGGTGTCGTGGATCGACCTTGCCAGAGGATCGTCTCGTCAACGCCATAGATGGTACAGCGATAGGCGGTAGCGCCGGGGAAGCTCTCCCAGCGCAAGCTATACGGTACGGAGTCTACTCGGCCGGTCGGGGAGAGACCGACGATCTCGGAACTGCGGCGCACGGTGTTGACCGGGGGAGCGGGAAGCTCCGGAGATGCGGGGTAGAGCAACCATGCGGAGGAGGCCACGCCAACGATGATCGCCGCGGCAGCGGGCAGCCGCCAAATGGCCTTGGTGCGCCGGCTGCGAGGCTGGGCTTGAAGTCGGCGAGCACTCGGCGTCGGCTGGTTGCGCTGGGGACGCATCGGCGCCGCCGGCACCGGCGTCTCTGGAGTCTCGGCGACTTCCGGACTGGCCGTGGTGTTGACCAACGCCGAATCCAGCGCCTTGCCGAGATCTTGAAAGGTAAACGGCTTGTGGAGGAAGACCACGTCTCCGCGGGCGACCCTGCGCAGCAGGTCCGGATTGTCGCGCTGGCTGGAGATCAGCACAATGGCGGCCTTGCTGTCGGCGTGGCGGATGCGCTCGCTCAACGTGACTCCGCAGATGCCCGGCATGGAGAAGTCTGAAACCACGGCGTCGAAGGCGGCGCCCGGTGCTTGCCAGAGCTTCCATGCCTCCTCGCCATCCGCGGCTTCGGTGACCCGGTGGCCGAGTTCCTGTAGGAACTCGCGCAGGGCCTGGCGAACCTCCGCGTTGTCGTCGACGAGCAGTGTGTTGAGTGATCGATTCATTGGTTGTCCCCCAGTGCTGCGAAATCTACCTGGGGGTAGATGAACTGAAGATGACAAACAAGGTTCATCGGTCACTATTCATCGTAGCCTTCGAGCAGTGCTCGCAGCTTGGCCGCCAACTCGAGCGGAGAGGCGAGCTTATGGAGAAAATGACCCTCGTCGGTGTTCATTCCCAGCCTCTCGCACTCTTGCCGCCCCTGTGCCGAGAGTAGCAACGCCTTGATCGGCTTGTGCTGATGGATGCGATCGATCAGCTCTGGCCCACTCAGGTCTGGCATCACGACGTCGGCCAGGATGAGGTCGAAGCGAAAGTCCGAAGACTCACAGGCGTCGAGCGCCGCCATGCCGTCGGCGGCGGAGGTGACTCTATAGCCGAGCCCGCTGAGCAACGCCTCGAGCGAATGCCGATACTCGGCATTGTCGTCGACCAGCAGAATGCGCTCGTCGCCGCGCAGATCGACCCCGGCAGCTTCCATCTCGGCCGGGCTGACGGTTTCAGGACGCGGGCAGCGGGGGAGTTGGATCTCGAAGGTGGACCCCCGGCCGAGGTTGCTGTCGACGACGATCGTGCCGCCAGCCTGCTCGATGATCTGCGAGACCATCGACAGTCCAAGGCCGAATCCGCCGCTGTTGGCCTTGGTGGTGAGAAAGGGCTCGAACAGGGAGTCGCGGACTTCGGGCGCGATTCCGCTACCGTTGTCGATGATCGCGATGGAGACCCCGTCCGCCGAGCGCCAGTGGGGAAGGTTGCGTGTCTCGATGATCACCGTTCCACCGTCCGGCATCGCATCGCGAGCGTTCATCAGCAGGTTGAGCAGCGCCTGCTGCAGACCGTCGGCGTCGATCTCGACGTTCCACAGGTCGGGCGCCAGTCGGGTTTCGACGTGCAAGGTCTCGGTGACGGACGGGCGAAAGATTCGCTCCACGGAATAGACCGACCGATTCGGGTTGACCACTTCAGGGGCCGACGGCTGGGTGTAGCTGAAGGTCAGCAGCCGTTCGATGAGTTTGGCGGCCTTGCCGATAACGCGTACCGCATCGTCCAGCTTGCTGCTCGCCGGCTCTTGGTCGGTGAGCTTCATTCGCGCCAGTTCGCAATGGCCCCGCACCGCCGCAAGATAGTTGTTGAGGTCATGAGCCAGCCCGCCGGCCATGCGACCGACGGCATCCATCTTCTGTGAACGCTGTACGGTTTTTCGACTCTTGGCGAGTTCCGCCTCGGCGCGAGTTCGCCGTTGCTCGCGTTCGTGGAGAGTGACCGCGGTACTCAAGATCAGAGTGCTCCACAGCGCGACGGCGAGCAGGAAGATCCTCTTGGAGAGGTGGCGGAACTGGCGCATCTCGAACTGCAACGAGCTCTCGAGCTGGCGGGCCGAGTCGAGTACACCGACGAAGACGCCGTCATAAAGCACGTCCATCACCGAACCGGTCCCCACCGAACGTCCTTCCGCGTAGCCGCTCATCCGTTGGTGGGAGATGCGGTCGAATTCGGTGAGCCGCACCTGAAGCTCATCCGCCTCCTGGAGCTGAGACGAACTGACCAACGGGGCCAGGGTCGCGACTTCGAGATCCGTTGGCAGGTCTTGGTCGCCGAGGAGTGCATTCAATAACGCCTGCGCTCGGGCGATGGGGTCGAAAATGTCGGGGATCTCCACCAGGTCGCCGGTGAGATACTCCTCGATCCACAGATGCGACAGGGCGACGTTGAGTTGCAATTGCTCGACGGCGCTGACCCGCTCCAGGTGGCTCTCCAGCTTGCGCTGGCGAAAACGGTCGGAAGTGATCAGCAACACCAGCCCCGCGATGCCGAGTAGAACCACCAGCCAAGGCAGGCGTGATGCGGTGCGGGGTGGTGGAGTTGAGGGCACTCGCTGTGACGCAATCTGGCGATAGATCTTCGGTGCCGGTCGAACCTCGACCAGCGAGCTGATCGCTACGAGCGCGTACTGCGCAGGACGTATCCGACGCCCTTGATGGTGCGCAATAGCTTGCCATCGCGCGAGCCATCGATCTTCTTGCGTAGCCTGTAAAGGATAACATCGATCACATTGCTCATCGCGTCGAACGAGTCGTCCCAGACGTGTTCTGCCAGATCTGTGCGCGTCACCGGCTCATCGACATGACGCAGCAAGTACTCCAAGACGCCGAACTCCTTCGGGGGCAAGTCCAGAAGTTCGCCACCGACCTTGACTTGGCGAGTGGATCGATCGAGTTCCAGGTCTCCAGCCGTCAAAGGGGACAGCGCCTTGGCCCTGCGGCGCAGCAAGCTGCGGGTCCGCGCCAACAGTTCGACCATCGAGAAGGGCTTGGTCAAGTAGTCGTCGGCCCCTGAATCCAGGCCGTCGACACGGTCGTGAATTCCGACGCGACCGGTGAGCATCAGGACCGGTGTTTGCTGCCCCGCCTGACGCCACATGCGCAGCAGATCGATTCCACTCGGAGGCGGGATCGACCAATCGAGAACGATCAGATCGTAGTCATTGATCGAGGCCATCTCGTCGGCATCGGAGCCGGTCGAAACGAGGTCGACCGCGTAGCTTTCCGCTTGCAGTGCCTCGCTGATCACCCCAGCAAGCTCGACATCATCTTCCACCACCAAGATTCGCATGGGCAAAGCATACCGGAGCCAACCTGAACGCAAGATGAAGGTGCCGGTGACGAAAATGTGGCGAAACATCTACCGCAAGATGGACTAACCAGCACTACCGAAAAATTCTTTTCCCGCGTCATGATGAGTTCATGCTGCTTTGGCCATCCTCTCGCCAACACATGCCGACAAGGCACCACAAACAACCCTTTGAGGAGGGCTCACAGCATGAAAACTTCACTTACGACCGTCCGTCGCCTCTTTTTTACGGCTCTCGCTCTAACGGCAACCGCAACGGCGGTTACGGCGCAGGATGCGGTCGTCCCGACCGACTTCGCCACCATCCAGGCGGCCGTTCTCTCGGCCACCGACGTCGACCTCAATGGTTCGATCGACATCCAAGTTCTGGCCGGTACCTACGCCGAAGCCATCCTGGTTCTCCGCGACGACATTTCGCTGACCGGCGAGGATGCCGCCACCACGATCATCGACGGCGGTGGAGCTGCCAACGTGATTCATGTCGAGCGGTCCAACCGCTTCAGCATCCAAGGCTTCACCGTGACGAGCACCGGCGAAGCCAACGGCCTCGATTTCAGCCGCTCCGACGACGCTACCGTGGCCGGCAACATCTTCGATGGCAATCGCCACGGTATTCGGTTGGATCGCTCCAACAACGCCTTGGTCGAACTCAACGAGGTCGGGGCTTCCAAAGCCGCCGGGATCAAGGTCACCCGCTCGCAGGGTGCCATCGTGATGATGAACTCGGTGCATGACGGTCTCAGCACCGGTATCGACATTCGTGGCGTTGCCTCGACCCAGGTCGACGACAACGTCCTGACCAACAACCTGGGCACCGGGATTCGGATCCGTCGCACCGACGGCGCCAACAGCGTGATGGGCAATACGATTACCGGCTGCCTGGACAACGGCATGGAGATTCGCGAAGCGGTTTCCACCTTGGTTCTGAACAACACCATCAGCGGTGGGCTGAGCAACGGAATCCGTCTGCGCGACACCGCGCAGAGCCTGTTCAGCGGCAATGTAGTGACCGGCAATCAAGGCTACGGCGTGCGCATGCGCGACGCGGTCAACGATGACTGGGACGACACCATGGCCAGCGCTCAGCCGGCTCCCGGCAACAACGATCTGTCCAACAACGTCAAAGGCGAGGTGCGTATCGACTGATCGTCCCGCGAGTGTATTTGACGTCAACAACTGGGTGAGGCGCTCTCCCCTGAGCCTCAGCCAGTTGGACAATGCCGGCGGTCACTCCCTCGAGGTGATCGCCGGCAATTTTTTTCCTTAATCCCAGCATTGCTAACTGCTTATTCCACACTGCCTATTCCACCAAGTGGTGAGACGGGTTATGATCCTTGTCGAATAGCTAGACTGTGGTTTCTGCGTTATCCAGCTCACCTCCGTTGCCTGGCTCCTCCGCGCTCCTCCGCGCGGTGTTTCGCATTGTGCGTATCTGCCATGAGCTGGAGAGTGCCACCACTCTTCAAGGAGGTTCCGCCCATGACTCGCACCATCCCTCGCTTGCTGATTGGCGCGCTGGTTCTCATCGCCCTCTTCGCGCTCCCCGCCACCGCGACGGCGCAGGGAACGTGGACCGATCGCGCCGAAGACGAAATACCCCTGGTTGGCCAGCGCATCATTGTGCCGTTCGCCTACCGTACACTGGCGCTCGATCGAGGAGCGCTCGACGCCGCCCTGTCCCTGGCTCCTCTCGAGGCCCGCTCACAACTGACCGGAATCGAAGGGGCTCGTCTCACCTTGCCCCGGCCGGACGGTGGTTGGGACACGTTTCACGTCGTTGAATCGCCGATCATGGCTCCCGAGCTGGCGGCTAAGTTTCCGGAGATTCGAACCTACCGAATCTGGGGTGTCGACGGCCGCTTGGCCACCGGCCGGATCGACGTCACGTCGCAAGGTTTCCACGCCATGGTCCGCACGCCCAGCGGCGGCTACTTCATCGATCCGTACAGTCAGGGTGATGTCGATCACTACCTGAGCTACTTCCGTCGCGACAGCTACAACCCCTCCGCCGCGAGCTGGAGCTGCGGGGTCAAGTCGGACGAGGGTGCCTTCTTGCCCGCGGATTCAGCGAAGCTGCGCGGCGACGATCACGCCGCTTCCTTCAAGGTCGCCAACGGCACGATGCTGCGCACCTATCGGCTGGCGCAGGCCGCCACCGGTGAGTACACCGCCTTCCACGGCGGCACCGTCGCCGCCGGAATGGCCGGCATCGTCACCGCCATCAACCGCGTCAACGAAGTCTACGAGAACGACGTAGCGATTCGCATGGAGTTGGTGGCCAACAACAACCTCATCGTCTACACCAACGGCGGCACCGACCCGTTCACCAACAACAACGGCTTCACCATGTTGGGTCAGAACCAGGCCAACACCGATGCGGTGATCGGTAACGCCAACTACGACATCGGCCACGTCTTCTCGACCGGTGGCGGCGGTGTCGCGTCGCTCGGAGTGCCGTGCTTCACCGGTGCCAAGGCGCGGGGGGTCACCGGCCTGCCTACGCCGATCGGCGATCCGTTCTACATTGATTTCGTAGCCCACGAGATGGGGCATCAGTGGGGTGCTCCGCACTCGTTCAATGGGAGTTCCGGCAACTGTTCCGGTGGCAACCGCAACGCGTCGACCGCATACGAACCGGGCAGCGGTTCGACGATCATGGCCTACGCCGGGATCTGCGGCGCACAGAACCTGCAATCGAACAGCGATCCCTACTTCCATGCCACCAGCCTCGACAGCATCGTTGGCTTCAGCACGACGGGCGGTGGCAACAGCTGTGCCGTGGCTACCGCCACCGGCAACACGCCGCCGGTGGTCAGCGCCGGTGCCGACTACACCATTCCGATATCGACGCCGTTCAGCCTCTGCGGATCGGGGAGCGATGTGAATGGGGACTCGTTGACCTACGCATGGGAAGAGTTCGATCTTGGCCCCGCCGGGGCGCCCGCATCGCCTTCGGGCAACGCGCCCATCTTCCGCTCCTTCAACCCGGTCGATCGGCCGTTTAGGACCTTCCCCAAGGAATCGGACCTGTTGAACAACACCTCGACGATCGGTGAGATCCTTCCCACCTATGCTCGGACGCTGAACTTCCGCCTGACCGCGCGGGACAACCGGGCCGGCGGCGGCGGGATCAACGATGACTCGATGCAGGTGGTGGTTTCCGACGTCGGTGGGCCGTTCCTGGTCACCAACCCGAACACCGGCGCGGTGACCTGGACCTCGGGCGGCACGGCGAACGTACAGTGGGATCCGGCAGGGACCAACGCCGGACCGATCAACTGCTCGCGGGTGGTGATCCTGTTGTCGATCGACGGCGGCATGACCTATCCCTTCTCGCTACTCGACACGCCGAACGATGGTTCGCAATCGGTGAACGTACCGAATGTGGTGACGACCACGGCCCGCGTGCAAGTGCGCTGCTCCGGAGGTGCCTTCTTCGACGTTTCCAATGCCGATTTCGCCATCTCGGGGTCGGACACGTTGATCACCGCCTTGAACTTCGAGGATTGCAGAGAATTTGCTTCCTGGAGTGCCGTGGTTCAGTAGGCGGTCCGCCGCGGGGGTGGTGCGACCCCCCGGATCGAGATCAGGTTGTATGGAACAGAAGCGGGCGGTGCGTCGGTTCTCAAGCGCACCGCCCGTTTTTACCGTGGGTGACCCAGGGAGGCTGAATGGAGCCGGTAAATCTCAGCGAATTCAAGGCTTTGGCGCGGACTAAGATGGCGGCGATGGCCTACGATTACTACGCCGGCGGTGCCGACGACGAACTCACGCTGAACGACAATCGCGCCGCCTTCGAGCGCTTGAAACTGGCTTACCGGGTGCTGGTGGACGTGCGCAGTCGCGACACCTCGGTGCACCTTCTCGGCCACCGGCTGTCGTCGCCGGTGATCGTCGCTCCGACCGCCTTCCACCAGCTGGCCGATGAGCAGGGAGAGGTGGCGACCGTCCGCGCCGCGGGCAGCGCGGGAACGCTGATGGTGCTCTCGACCTTGTCCAACCGTCCGGTCGAGGAGGTCACCCGGGCCGCTACCGGACCCGTCTGGTTCCAGCTCTATGTCTACAGGGACCGAGGATCCTCCGAGGCGCTGATCCGGCGGGTCGAGGCGGCGGGCTGCACGGCGATCATGCTGACCGTCGACGCGCCGATTCTCGGCCATCGCGAACAGGATGTACGCAATCGGTTTCACCTGCCGGAAGGGCTCGCCGCCGCCAACCTCTACGGCGACGAGGAGGGGAAGGTGGCTCGCCGTGCCGGCGACTCGGGGCTCGCTGCCTGGGTCGGTGAAACGCTCGATCCCGGCTTGACCTGGAAAGATGTCGAGTGGTTGCGCGGGGTGACCGACCTGCCGGTGCTGATCAAAGGCATCGTTCGCCCGGACGACGCCGCGCGCGCCTTGGAGCACGGGGCGTCGGGTCTTGTGGTCTCCAACCACGGCGGTCGCCAGCTGGACACCGCACCGGCCACCATCGAGGCCTTGCCGGCGATCGCCGAGGAGCTGGAGCTGCGCGGAGCCGGTGACGATTTCGCGCTTCTGCTGGATGGAGGCGTTCGGCGCGGCACCGATGTGGTGAAGGCGGTCGCCCTCGGGGCCAAGGCGGTGCTCATCGGCCGGCCGGTGTTGTGGGGGCTGGCGGCCGAAGGCCAGCGCGGTGTTGAGACGGTGCTGGCGATGCTCAACGCCGAGATCGATACCGCGATGGCATTGTGCGGCGCACCGACCGTCGTCGAGCTGAGCCGAGATCTGGTGATCTGACGATCTGATCAGTCCGGACGGGAAAGGGACTACTCGCGCTCCGCGCTCAGCCGGTAGCCGAAACCTTTCATGGTGTGGATCAGGGTTTTGCTGCGGCCGTGATCGATCTTCTTGCGCAGGCGGTGGATGAGTACGTCCACCACGTTGGCGGTCGAGTCGAAGGCCGAATCCCAGACATGCTCTTCGATCTCGAAGCGAGAGACCGCCTCGCCGAGGCGAACGAGCAGATACTCGAGCATGGCGAACTCCTTCGGTGAAACCTCGATGGTTCTGCCGCCCACGGTGACGATTCGGCGTACCCGATCGAGGCGAAGATCGCCGGCGGCGAAGGCCGGTTGCAGCGGTCTGTTGCGGCGCCTGAGGAGCGCGCGGACCCGCGCCAGCAACTCGCCGAAGACGAACGGTTTGGTCAGGTAGTCGTCGGCACCGGCGTCGAGGCCGGAGATCTTCGCCTCGACCTCACCGAGTGCGGTGAGCATCAGTACCGGCGTGGCGATCGACTCACTGCGCCATTGGCGAAGAAGTTCGATGCCGTCGGGCGAGGGGATCTGGCGATCGAGCACCACCAGGTCGTAGTCGTTGGTCGCCATCAGTTCGCTGGCGGTGGCGCCGTTTTCGGCGTAGTCCACCGCATAGTTCTCGTCACGGAGGATCTCGACGATCGCCTCGCCGAGTACCAGGTTGTCTTCGACGGTCAGGATTCGCACAGTCTTTCCATGGTCGTGTACAAGGCTAGCGGAGAGCGACCCAAGGCCCCTGTTGCCGGGTTCCGCCACTGGCGTCCGGCCTGACAATGTAGGCGCCCATGGCGCCGATTCTCCGGTTGGCGCTGTAGGTGAGTGGTGGCGCGAGGCCGGTATCTAGCTCGTAGAAACTCTCCAAGGCCTGGACCAACCCTAGCCGACTGATCGCTCTGCCGCCACGCAGGAGAGCTTCGATCAGGGTCTCGGTGGCCGCCAGAGCGCTGAACTCGACGGCGAGGATTGCCGAGTTCGCCGCCTCGCCGCGCAATGATCGGTAGAGCACTTGTGCGCGCTGGGAGCGGTCGGCGGGCAGGGTCGGTTGGGCGATGAACAGCCGCTCGGCAAGCGCAGCCGGAGGTTGGCTTGCTGCCAGACCGGAGAGCGGGCCGAGAAGCAGGATCCGCGGTCGCCAATCGCTGCGTGCGATGGCCTCCAGCAGGGAGGCGGTTTGGCCCTCGCTGCCCAGGAAGAGGAGCTGATCTTCTCTGCTGTCATCGCCGTGGGCGCTCTTCTGGCTGGCTAGCGAGGCCAAGTCGAGAATCTCATTGTGGGCCACGGAACGAACCTCGACGCTGGTCCAGGTGGACTCCGGGTGTGCTGTCGCCTGCTCTTGGCATGCGGCGACCGCCCCGGCCAGTGAGTCGATGTCGGCGTGCAGGATCAGCAAGCGGCCACCCGTGCCGGCCCAGCTGTCGCCGGCGAACTGAACCAGTGCGCGGGCCTGTTGTTCCAGCCCCGGCAGGAGATAGAAGACAAAAGGGTTCACCGGTGTTGCGACCTGCGGATGGAGGCTGAACGGTCCGACGCTGGGTACCCCTTCGGTCTTGGCGAAGGCTGCCAGCTCAGCGTCGGCGCCGGCCATGTAGGTGGCGAGCAGGGCGAAGATCTCCTCTTCTTCGACGAAGCGAGCGACTTCCGAACGCCGCCGCCAACCCTCCTCGGGCGGTGAGAGGAAGTGCAATTCGACGGTGCGGCCATAGAGGCCGCCGGCCTGGTTCAGCTGGTCGAAGCGGGCCTCGATCACGGAGCGGATGGCGGCCGACATCGAGTCCATCGCTCCCGGCGGCGGCAAGATGACGCCCAGACGCAGCGTTCGAACACCCACCCCCGGGTCGCGCTCGCTGGAGATCACCTTGAGGTAGGCGACCAGATCGGCGCTTTCTTGGTGGGTCAACCGGTAGCGGGGCATCGCCGCGTGGAGCGGCTGTCCGCCGGAGTCGATGCCCATGCCGACAGCCCGCTTGAACAGCGCCTCGGTGTAGGCGGGATGTTGGCGACCGCCGGTGGCCTTGCCGCTGTACGGTCGTTGCAGGATCTCCCACTGTAAGTTGGAGGGTGTGAGTCCGCCTTCAGCGTTGCCTTCGGCTCGCCGGCCGTGACAGCCGATGCAGGGTAGGGCGCTGGCTGGAATCTCGGTACCGCCCTCGCCGAGGACGGCGATGATCTTGCGCTCTTCTGCGCTCGTGCCCGCGCTGTAGATGAGCTTGCCCCGCGCCTCGGCCTCGCTGAGTGCAGCTTGCTCTGAGGCCAGGGTTCCAGCGCCCAGCAAGGCGACCGCCAAGGTCGCCGCCGAGAGCAGGGCGGTGCGCAGCTCGCGGCGACCCGGCGGTCTTCGCTCAGTCGCCCGGAGCACGGGTCTCTTCGTCTTGCATACCGGGGTCATTGAGTACCTCTCGGAGGTGGCGGGCCAACTCGGCGTCGTCGGCGAGACCGATGACCTTCTTCCACAACCCGGTGCGCAGGTTGCCCATGATCAGCAGGTTGGAGTGGGTCTCGCGGTCATCGACATATTGCCCCAGCTTGGCGAGGGCCAGATCCACGTTGGTCTTGTTGCCGCCGATGAAGTACCAGCCGGGGCCGGCCCCGTAGCGTTGGGCGAACTTGGCCAACTCGTGTGGTGAGTCCTGGATGGGGTCCACCGACATGGAGATGATGTGCAGGTCTTTGCCCATGTGGTCGGCGAACTCGCGCTGGAGCGCCGCCAGCTTTTTGGCCATCAGTGGGCAGACACCGGTGCATTCGGTGAAGAAGGCGCTGAACACCACCACCCGATCGGCCATCAAGTCGTGGTAGAGACGCACGGTTTGGCCCTCTTGGGTGACCAGTTCGACATCGGTGAAGTAGCGCTCGTCCGGGGAGGGCTCCTCGGCCACCGCTGTGCCGGCGAGGGTCACGGTGGCCACAAGAAGGGCCATCGCGAGGCGGCCGAGACGGAGCAGCGGGAACTTCGACCGGCGTGGCAGAGGGCGGCTACCTAGCCGGTTCATCGCCCACCTCCGGTGCTGGCCAACCGCGATTTCTGCTCTCCTTGGTGCGCCGCATCGCCGTCCATCTCGGCGAGGAGGGCGTCGAGCTGGGTGGCGGGCGCCAAACCGTAGGCACGCATCCAGCGCCCGGCGGCATCGTTGCCGACGAGAACGATCGGGGAGTGATCCTCGGAATCCGGGGTAAAGACCTTGAGTGCCTTGAGCAGAGTGTCGATCCGCGCCTTGTCGCCGGTGACCAGCGTCCAGCGGGGGCCGCCTTCCTGGTCGGAACGGAAACGCTCAGCCCAAGCCTTGAGCCGATCCGGAGTGTCGGTCATCGGGTCGACGCTAATCGAGATCAGTTCCACCTCTTCGGCTGCACGCTCGCCTAGAAGCGCTTGCAGCCGTGCGAAGTTGGCTCCCATCGGAGGGCATATCGTGGTGCAGGTGGTGAAGACGAAGTTCATCGCCACCACTCGATTCTGCACCAGGTCGCTGTAGAAGTGCACCACCCGGCCCTCTTGGTCGAGCAGCTCGAAGTCAGGGATGGTCAGCCCGCCGGTGGCGATGACCTCGGTGGTCCCCTGCTCGGAGGCCGGAGGATCCGGGACCCTATGCCGGGAGTGGTCGATCATTGCGCCATGCTCAGCGTGGGCGGTGTGACCGGCATGGGCGGCGGGGGTGGCCGACCCTGCCTCGGAGGCAGCGGCAGCGCCGTGGCAGGCCGGGGGCTCGTCCGCCAGGGGCACGGCCGGCGCGGCATTGGCGCTGAAGGGGAGTACAGCCAACAGCAATGCCGCGCCGGCTGACAAGGCTACTCGGATGGATAGTGGGCTCATGATGCACCTCGTGATCTCGACGATCTGGTCTGTTCGGTTGGGGCAGCTCAATTTGGGATTAGTGAGTCTGCAGGTCGGGCTGTGTTGAGGGGGCCGCCGCCGGCACTGGCGCTGCCGGTGCGACGGCGTAGAGGTTGAGGGAGGGCGAACGGTTGAGGACCAGCTTCAACGACGGTGAATGGACGATCACCCGGAAGATGCCCTCGGCGCGCGGCACGAAGCGAAGCTCGTAGAGCCCTTCGCCGAGAAAGGTGGGCGTCGTGCGGTCCTGCCAGACGCCGGGTACCTGGAAGGTGAGGACTTGAACGTCTTTGGCCATCAACGGCTCGCCGCTCACCGGATCGGTCAGCTTGAAACGTACGCTGACTTCTCGGCCGGCTTCGACCTCACCACCGTCGTGCAGGAACTCGACTCGTGCCCCCAGCGCCGCTCGACGTTTCCGTTCCAGCTCCGGGTTGGCCTGCACCTCGAAGCCGAAACACTGCGTCATGCGCGGTGCATCGAGGAAGAATGCGAGGTCGTAGTGGCCGTGGCGGCGCAGCTGGATGGCGGTGGAGTAGGTGCCGCTGTGGCCCCGTTCGGTCAAGCTGCGGTCGATGACCATCACCGCGCGCGGCTCGTTGCCGTAGTTGCTGAAGCTGCCCATCGGAGCGGCCATCCCCTCCTTGTAGTAGTAGATCATTCGATCGGCGGGGTTGGCGACGAGGACCGCCGTGGCTCCTGGAGCCTGAACGATGCCGGCCGCCGCGGTCGGCTTGGACAGCCTGCCGAAGGGCTTCTGGCCACCGGGGAAGTCGATGACCGGGACGGCGTCACCCTCCCTGCCCAATTGACCCAGCGGGACCATCAGGACCAGTTCGTTGTTCTGGTGACGCACGTAAGCCAGTTCATCGCTGAAGGCGACCTGGTCGGGCCCCTCCAACATGTCGCCGATCTGGATGATGCGGTTGAGTGCGGTGTCGAAGATGAACAGCTCGTCGGTTTGCGGATTGACCACCAAACCGAGCCGCCCGCCGGGAGCGATGCCCATGTCGCCGATCCCTGGCTTGGCTTCCAAGCGAGCCAACACCTCGTGGCTGCGCGCATCGACCGCCACGATCTGACCGGAGGCGGCGTCCGCCACATAGACCGTATCGGCGACGGGTGAGTAGTCGAGAGAGACGGGATGTTCACCCACCGTGATGCGGGTTACTGGCCGCAGAGGAGGAATGTCGACGACCGAAAGTGTCCCCGCTTGCTCGCTCAGTACGAAGGCGTAGCGACTGTCTTGAGTAAATGTGAAGTGGTGGTTGCCGGCGCCGGCGCCGACGCGAGCGACCACCTGGTGAGTCGCCAGGTCGATCACGGCGGCGGCGATACCGGTGACACCCGGCCCCTTGGCGTCGCCGACCCAGAGATAACGACCGTCAGGTTGCAGACCGAGCCGCGACGGTTCGCCTCCGGTTTCGATCTCTTCCATCACCTTCCAGGTGGCGGTGTCCACCACCGCGATGCGGCCGGACTCGGGCATCGAAACGTAGACCTTGGTGTCGTCCTCATTGCTCACCCAGTCGTAACCCGGGCTTTCCAGGTCGACCATCGCCAGCAGCTTGGAACCGCCGAAACCGAAGAGCGGATCGACGACCGAGATCGTCGGGCCCGGGTTGAGCGCCAATACGTAGTAGACGTTGAGGTCCACCTCGGGAACCGACAACAACGATCCTCCGATGAACCCTTCGATCTTCTCTTTGCAGGCTTCGGGACCTTCCTTCGCCCCGTCTGGCACCAGGTCCATCCAGGCGCCGGGGAAGAGACCTGGCAAGGGAGTGCCGGTGGTCGTGTCGGAGATACGGAACGTGACTTCCACGGAGTCGCCTTCGCGATACTCGCCAGCCTTGCGAGCTGCGTTCAGCGGTGAGATCTCGGCTTCGATGCGGATTCCCTCCACCTCGATCGCCTTGACGAAGTTACGGTCGGGCCCCGTTACCGGCGAAGAGTTCGCCGGTAACGAGGCGGCGGCGCCGGCGACCGAAAAGGTCGCCGACGCCGTGGCGAGGGCCAGCAGAAGGTGCCGCATGGTTCTCGCCCCGCCCTGTCTCATTGTTTCGGAGTCCACTGAACGGGGGTGAACCCGGTGGTACGGAACAATCCCCAAAGACCGTTATCGGTGGCCCATGGGATGTAGTCGCGGTAGAGGTAGTCCATCGGACTGGCTCCATCCAGGCTGGCCTTGCCGAGGAGCACGTTGAGGTGCGACCCGGTACCGATGCCAGTCTGCGCTCCCCACCACTTCGAGAGTGGGTTGAAGCCCTGATAGTGCGACTCCTTGATCCACGGTTCCTCCTGCCATATGTGGCCATGAAGCTCGAAGGAGTGATTCTGCGTGTCGCCACCGGGGTGAACGACTCGCATGCGCACTGCATTGAACCCGGCGGTCTGGAAGATCGGAGTCTCCGGATCGCCGCCAACCAAGCCGTTGGTGAAGGCCTGGTCGAAGTTGGTGATGGTTCGGGTGAAGCCGAGGGAGGAATTCGGCTGGTGCCCGTAGCGGAACCACAGCGGTTCCGTGCGGTAGTTGAAGGCCGCCTGGCCGGTTTCGGTCGGATCCTCAGCCACGGTCAGGCTGTGGACCGCCTCGAAAGCACCCCTGAAGCCCTGCCGGTAGTGCAGGTTCAGATCGTCCTGATAGTGCAAGACGAACTCTCTGAAGATAGCGCCGCCGGACGTCTGGATGGTGGCTCGAGAGTAGGTGCGCTTGAGCACGCCGTCGACGTCCACGATCTTGTCGAGCGTCCAGCTTGCGGTGGGCGGCTCGATGATGAGCGAGCCGATGGCACCGTTCTGGGTGTGCTTGATCGGATCGGACGAGATCAGCGCTGTGGCACCGTACTCGAACGCGTCCCAACCCAAGGTACCTAGCTTGTTCTTGAACAGTTTCCCGGCGTACCAGTAGTACTTGATCGCTTGACCGGGAGAGACTGTCTGCTTGGGACCAGGAGTGAGACCTTGGTAGCGGTTGAGCCCGACGTTGTAGCCATCCGATTGACGGATGTCGACCGCAACCATTTGCGGGTGGAGACTGACGTCGAGCGAGGTGTTCAGTTGGTTGGAGTTGAACTTGTCGACCAGCATGGGAACACCGCTGTAGCCTTGCAGGTCCGCGTAGGTGGTGGGTAGGGCATTGCGTAGAGTCACCTCGATGCAATCGCCCGCGATGGCGCGCAGCACCAGCGGTTCGACCAGCACGTCGGACTTCAACGTACCGTTGGCGTTGAGATCGCTGGTGTGGACGAAGAGGATGCCCGACGGATCGGTCAACGGTCCGCTGGCTGTCTGTTTCACCGTCCACGGGCCGTCTCCGGTACCCGCTGAACATTCCGGACCCTGGCCCTGCCAGAGTTTCACCGTGGTTGGACGGCTGTTGTAGGTGATGTAGCCGTTGGGCAGTGCGACACTGGCGGCGACCGCCGTAATGTCGTACCTGCGCGGCGGCAGGGTGTGCGGCGGGCAAGCGATTTTCGCCGCCGGCGCCGGTGCGATGGTGGTGATGGTACCCACCAGGGCTGACGCGGCCTTCTCGCCTATCGGGACGTCGCCACCGACCAGAGCACTTCCGGCGTCGGCGAACAACGGTGGATCGTTCGGATCGCCGGTCAGCGAATCCGGCCCGATAGCCGTGATGTTGGTGGGCAGGGTCATGAGATCCCCTTGCTTGCCTCGATAGAGCCGCAAGAGGCCCCACATGCCGTTCCACTGCATATCGTTGCTAGCACTGGGTTTGTAGAGGTAGTCGGCGAACTTGCCGGCCGACAGGTTGGGAACTCGCACGACCTCGATGTCGTACCACTCGGAGATACCCATCATCTGGGAAGCTCGGTAACCGGAATTGAGGAACTCCGGCTCGTGTAGCCAGTTGAGGCCGTGGAAGTTGAAGTTGTGCTCCTCTTCGTGGGCGCCGACCAAGGTGCGCACGTGCACCCGGTCGTTCTCATAAGCGCGCAGCAGAGGGGTGTAGGGGTCGCCCGGTTGCAGGCCCAAGGTCAGGTTCGGATACGGGATCCAGGGACTGCTCACGCCGTTGTAGTTGCTGTCGGCGCGATCGGTACGGCTCTCGTAAGCGAAAGAGAGGTCGCCGGGTTCTCCGGCCGCCTGCTGTGGCGGATTGGAGAACGGGTTGCGGATGCGCAACGGCAGCGGCTCTTGCCGGTAGTTGACCACGCCGGTTCCCGGATCGTCCGCGGAGACGGCTTCCGGGCAACCCGGAGCGGCGTTGTAGGGGAAGCCGTTGTCGGCGAACCAGGGAGCCGGGAACGGCCCGTCAGGATCGCAAGGGTTGGTCGGGCAGACGTTGGGCTTGGCGAAGAGATAGGGCAGACCGACCTCTTCGCGTCCCGGTGGGTTGATCACGCTGGCGAAGTCCATGTACCCGAAGTCCTTGTCCGGGCAGGTGAGCTGTTGTTCTCCGGCAGCTTTCGGCCCGAACTGGTTGGGCTTGTAGGCCAGTTGGAAATCGGCGAACTCGATGGCGAACTCGCGGAAAGTCTCGGAATTGGAGACGATACGAGCCTGCCAGGTCGTCGGGCCGCCGTCGGCGCGGGTACCTAGGAGGGTGTTCGACTCGTTTTCGTACCAGACCGCGTTTTTCGGTTCGATGATCAAGCCCGCGTAGAGACCTGCCTGTTGGTGGGTCGAGGGACCGAAGTGGTCGTGGGTGAACACCGTGTGAAGGGTGCGATCGTTGTTGTTGTTGTCCTTCACCGGATCGGCCCACCAGCGCTGGACCGTGGTCTGCGCTCCGAGCCAGTCGTCGCGGTCGTTGCAGTTGGCATCGACGCCGGAGGTGCCGAAGAAGGGATGCTGCTCAGCGACCGGGCAGTCATCGAGGGTGCGGCCGGGTGCCGCGGCGGTGATCGGCAGCAGTGGGATACAGCTGTTCTGGGTGCGAATCGCCAGGATCCGCTCCTGGACCTCCTCGGCGGAGAAGGTGCCATCCTCATAGTTCCAGCCGTTGCCGCCGCCGTCCGAGCTGGTGACATCGAACTTCACCAGGTGGATGTGCTGGCTCAGCACGTCGGTGGGAGTGCGGACTTGGAAGTCGTCCATGTCGTACACACTCGGCACGAGGTTGGTCAACTGGTACTCGATGCATTCCTCGGTGTTGGCCCTGAAGAAGAACGGCTGGGGTGGCCGAGAACCGTCCAGAGTCGACTTGACATCCTGCTGCAAGGTGATGAGCCGTTGCTGCGGGAAGTGCCAGCCGGACTTGTTGAGCACCAGATCCATCTCGATGTCGGCGGCTTTGTAGAGCCGGCTGACATTGATCGGAGTGCCGTTCTCGTCGATGCAGGGATCGGCGAACGGGGCGCCCTGTTGCGGTTTTCCCGGGTTGACGAAGAAGGGTCCGCTGCCGCCGTCAGGCTTTGGGGTGGTGAAGGAACCGCTGGAGTGGAAGGCCATCGCCACCTTCTCGACCTTCTCGCCCTGCTCGGCCAGGTAGAGGGGTCTGGCGGTCTTGAGTTCCTTCTCGAAGCTCAGCCGATCGTGGCGCTCGTGAAGGATCGTGCCTCCGGTGAAGAGGTGCCGGCGCAGACCGCCGTCCAGATCTCCATTGAGGCCTTTGGCGAAGTCCATCGGCGGGTGCGGCGGCCGGTGGCCGGCCTTGCCGGGAACGAAGAAGGGCCAGCCGGGGTTGCGGGTCACCGTTGCCGGCAGACTGATGTCGCCGTTGACCAGGTTGACAGGCCCCGGTACCGGCGCCATCGGCTGACCCGGAATCGGCACCAGGCCCGGAATCGGCGTGCCGGTGACGATCTCCTTGTCAGGCAAGGCGCGGGTGGTGGTGGTTACACCGGCCTTGCTCAGCACGGTGACGGGACGGCCCTCGTCGTCGAGTTCGGTTCCGGCCTCCAGTACGTCGTGAACCCGCCACATGCTCCACATGCCTTGGGCGAAGTGGGGGTAGAGGTGGCAGTGGAAGATCGAGTCACCGACCGTCTTTGGCCGGTTGCCGCTCCCTTCGTAGGCGATCTCGTAAGTGAAGGCGCCGTTCTGACCGATCGCCTGGCTGTCGAGATAGGCCGAGGTGTCGCTGTCGGGGGTCCGCAGCCACTGGTGGGCGTGGAGGTGGAAAATGTGATGATCGTCGCTTCCCGCGTGTAGGTTGCGGAACTTGACGTGGTCATTGAGGTAGCTGTGATAGACGTTCGAAGGGTCATCGGGATAGAACGCCTTGGTGGCTTTCGGTCCCGGTGTCGGGATGCAGTTTCTGCCGAGCTGAATATCGCTCTTGGTGCACGGGTTGTTGGCCGGTATGTCGACCACCATGGCCGGATCGCCGACCGACCATGCGGTGAGGAAGAACTCCTCGTACTTGCACTCGACGCAGTCGTACATCGGGCCTACGCCGAGGCGGTTGGCGAGGATTTCGGCCCCGGCGCCTCCGGTGCCGTAGTTGATCGCGAAGGCATCGCGCACACTGGCCAGAGTGTGGGTGAGGATCTCGTCGTTGAAGTGCGGGAAGGCCTGCACGGCTCCGATCTCATCGTGGAAGATGATGGTGAACTCGCGGAAGGCCTCATTGCGGTTGGGGTAGATGTTGGTAACGCTGGTGTAGCCTGAATGGTCGCCGCGACCGGGACCGGTGATGATCGCCGTCAAGTCGGAATGAACGATCTCGTTGCTGGCATTCAGCATCTTGAAGATCGGAGTGCCGGCAGGTTGGCACCACGGGTTGGAGGCCGGGTAGAAGGCGTCGTAGTTGATCTGCGGATAGAGCTGACCATCGACGCCGGTCACCGGGGGCCCGCTCCCCTGGGAGAAGTCCCACTCGGTCACCTGGCTGCGGTACCATTCGGCGTTCGCATGCTCGACGTTGACCGCACCGAAGAGGCCGGGGCCGAGCGAACCGTTGTCGCCCTCGCCACCGATAATGGCGCCGCCGTTGTAGAGTAGGTAGGTGCCTTCTTCCCTCGCGTAAAGAGTGTAGGTGGCATTTCCGCCTGGGGCCACCACGCCCCCGGCGGAGTTATTTCCTACGTTGATGCCGCCATCGGAGGCGCTGAGATACTCAAGGCCGGTCACGTGGATCGAAGCGTTGCGGGTCGCAGGTTGCTCGTTGTCGACCGGAGTTGGAGCCAGCAGGTTGGTGAAGTTGATGCGCAGGCAGTCTCCTTCGTTGACTCGTAAGACCAGGGGGCGCGGCCGTTTGTCTTTGCGCAGTTTCACTTTTCCTGCTTGCAACGCGAGCCTGGGGGCCGAGCAGCTCGATTCGTCTTGGTTGACGTGGACCACGTCGCGCTCCAGCGCGTACATCATGCCTTGCGGTTGGTAGGCGCCGAGCCGGTTCCAGTAGTAGACCTGGTCGAGAGCTACAACGTTGGCGGTGACGATATTTTCACACTGGGACAGTGTCACCGGCGTTGGGCTGGGAACGTAGGCCGGTTCTACCGCCGGTGCAGCAATGCTCGTGATTACGAGCAGCGCCAGGGCAATGGCCGGCCAGTAAATCCAGCGGCGATGTCGTGGATCGCGGGCTGGCGGTCGGATGATCTCGCTCATCGGTTCGCCTCATCTTTCTGAGTGTGTCCAGCCGGCCGAGCGCCGGCTGGACGGGGTGACTCGTTGATCGTTCGAGCGCTACGGTGGCGGATTGTCCATTACAGGCTCATTAACAAGTTGCAACCTTCTGCTACCCTTTGGCGTAGGAATCGGGCAAGAGCGAATTCCTAGCAGTCCGTGGTGACGCGGCGAAGAAGTTTGGGGGTTGGCAGCAGTGCCCTGGCACGGGGGCGAAAGGGGAGTAGATTTGACCGTGGACGGTGGGAACTCGCCGGCTGCTGATCTGGCGGAACCTCTAAGGCGCCAGGCCGAACGAGGAGCCTGGGTGCCGATCGTCGTGCTATTGGTCGGGCTCGCTTCGGCGGTGATGCTGTTCGCCACCACCCAGTTGCGCGAGCGGAGGATTCTCGAGGACATCGCCCGGGTGCAGGCGGTCGGTGAGATTCAGACCAAGATCGCCACCTCTCATCTCTGGTTGGAGGAGTACGTCACCGGCGACGAGATCCACATCGACCAGATCGTCGGCAATCTGGACAGCGCCTCGGTCCTGGTGGAAGCCATGCTCGAAGGGCCGCTGGAGGGGACCTCGGCGCCCGCGGTCCAAGCCTTGAAGGATCCGGTTCTGAGGCGCCAGGCTGAGGAAGTCCGTAGCGAGATCGATCGCTTTCACGCCATTTCGGTCGAGCGGCTGCGCGGCTACGAACTCGGTGAGGAGGTGGGAATCGGCTCGCAGTCTGATATCGACTACGACCGCGTGTTCACCGTCTTGTTTGAGAAGGCTGGCGTTCTGGAAGCGGCGCTGCGCCAGCTTCGCGAGCAGAATCTCGCCCGTTCTCGCATTACCTTGTGGGTCATGTTGGGCGCTTGGCTGGCGCTGATCGCCCTGGCGGTCACCGGGCTGCGCACCCGCGAACGGCGGCGTAGCCAGGCTGAGAGGGCATTGCGGGAAAGCGAACATCGATTGTTCCGGGCGCAGAAGATGCAGGCGGTCGGCCGGCTCGCGGGTGGCATCGCCCACGACATCAACAACTACCTGGCGGCCATCACCAGCCAGTGCGAGTTGGTCAAGCTCAAGGCTGAACCCGGGGGTCGGGTGGAGAAAAAGATGGAGACTGTCGTCACCACGGCCTTCAGAGCTTCCGGCTTGATCGAGCGGTTGCTCGCCTTTGCCAAACGACGGCCGCTCAGAGCGGAGGTGGTCGACCTCAACGAAGTGATCGCCGGCCTGGAGTCGATGATGCTGCGCCTGATCAGCGAAGATGTCGAACTCAAGTACGACCTGCAGCGGGACCCGTGGCTGGTCAAGGTCGATCCGGCTCACTTTGAGCAGGTGATCGTCAACCTGCTGGTCAACGCCCGGGAGGCCATGCCGGCGGGAGGCGAGGTCTTGATCGAAACGCGCAACCGATCGCAAGCTGGGATCGATGAGGTGCAAATCTCCGTTCGGGACACGGGACGAGGGATCGAACCGGCCATTCGCTCACGGATCTTCGAACCGTTCTTCACCACCAAACAGGCGTCGAGCAGCGGCGGTCTGGGGTTGGCCACCGTCTACGGCATCGTGGAGCAGAGCCAGGGTTGGATCGAGGTCGAGAGCGAAGTCGGCAAGGGCACGCGCTTCGTCATCGGTCTGCCGCGCTGCCTCGACGAAGGTTGTGTCGCCGCCGGTCGGCGCAAGAGTTCCCGGGAGGAGGTCAAAGGCGGCGATGAAGGCATCCTCTACCTGGAAGACAACACCGAACTGCGCACCTCGATGACAGCCTTACTGGAAGGTCTCGGCTATCGGGTCTACTCGGCGTCCAACGGCGCCACCGCGCTCAAGCTCTTCGCGCAGCACGGTGCGGAATTCGACCTGTTGATCAGCGACGTGGTGATGCCCGGAATGAGCGGTCGGGAAGTGATCGAGGAGTTGTGGAAACAACGGCCGGCGATGCGGGTGATCTTCGTCTCGGGCTACAGCGACAACGTGATGATTGCACACGGTGTTGGGGACGGTGAATTCGATTTTCTGTCCAAACCATTCACCGCCCGCAGCCTGGCAAGGTTGGTGCGCGAAGTTCTCGACCGGCCGGCGAAGGAGGAACCGGCGCCGGGCGAGTAGAGCGCAGCGCCACATTGCCGCCACATTGTGCCCGCACCTCGCCTCGATACCTCCTCTGACTCGCCGCCCCTCAGCGCTCTACTGAAACCGCAGAGCGTCAGGAGGTCGAGATGAGGCGAGCGGAATTTCTCTCGTGGGTGGTTTGGGGGACAGTTGCCCTGGTGGGCGCCGGGGCCCTGCTGATCGTGGTGTGGGTCTTCGATCAGGCGCTGGGCTGGGACATTTTCCATGGCTCGGTGGAGCAGTTGCTCTACGGCGTCCTGGGCTCGGCGCTGGCGCTGGGCGCCTGTGGTGCGGCGATTGGATTCCTCTTGAGCTTTCTCGAGATTGCCCACGGCATCGGTCGGCTCAACCAGACCCTGGCCGGTGGCTCATCCGCTTCGCAAGAGTACCCAGCTGGCTCGTCCGCGAGGCGCTTCTTCACCCTGGCGGGAACTGCGGCCGCCGTGGTGATCGGACTGCTGGCGAGCTTGGCGTGGGTCAACCAGCGGGTGCAAGGGCACCGGGGCAAGGTCTTCGAGCGAATCGCCGCTGAGCAGATGACCCTCGTCGAACCGAAGGTCCGCGACGCCCTCATCGCTTTCGGCCATCCAACGCCGCAAGCGCCGCCGCGCAAGCTGGTGGAAACCTTGCGCGCCCTGCGCCGATCCGCCTTCTGCCAAGGGGTCACGGTCCTGCTCTCGGATCCCGAGGATCCGACTTTGCTTTGGCGGTATCAGCCTGCTTCGCGCTTTGACTCGAAGGCGACCTGCTTCGAGAGCTTCGTCGTGGCCCGGCGCTCGGACCACGCGGTGCGCGAAGCTCTGGCCGATCGACCGGCCGGAATCGAGAGTCTCAATGGCGGTCCGGGATTCGTCTTCTACCACCTGGTACGCGATGCGACTGGAAGGCCCCTGGCGGTAGTGCGCGTGGATGGCAACGCACGGGAGAGCTTCCGCGACTACGAGCCGTACTCCACAGCTGCGGTCGCGTTGCGTTAACTCAATATCCCGGCGATGGGTGCCGAGGATCGGTGTTCGCGGGCACTCAAAGAGAGGCCGTTTGAGGCCGTTGCCCGCTCGCTCATCTGCTTCGCGTTCCTGGTAGCCTTGAGCTTATGGAGCGCGCATTTTGAACAAACTGCCGGACATTGAGGCGTTGACCGTCGCTCGCCTCGGCGAGGCGCGCTTCGATTCGCCTCTCCAGGGGCGGGCTGAGCGCTTTGTCGAGGAGACGGCGCGGGTGCTGGTGCCCTCGGATTTGCAGCAGTGGCGGGCCGCGTCGCTCGCCGGGGAGGATGGTCTCTGTGCGCAGCCGCCGACCTTTGAACCGGCTGGACCGCGGCGGCGAATCTACTTTGATCCTGCCCGGCTGGCTTGCGCGGTGGTGACCTGCGGGGGGCTCTGCCCTGGGCTCAATGACGTCATCCGTGCCCTGGTCCTGACCCTGCACCACCACTACGGAGTGGGGCGGATCCTCGGTTACCGCTATGGGTACTCCGGGCTCAGCGCCGCGCCGGTGCGGCCGGCGATGTCTCTGGACCGGGAGACCGTCGGCCAGGTCCATCTGCAGGGAGGCACGCTGTTGGGCTCGTCGCGGGGTCCCCAGGATAGCGGCGAGATGGTGGAGACGCTGGTGCGAGACGGCGTTGCCATCCTTTTCGCCATCGGTGGAGATGGGACTCTGCGCGGTGCGCTGGCGCTCCATGAGGAGATAGCTCGGCGTGGGCTCGACATTGCGGTGATTGGCATTCCCAAGACGATCGACAACGATCTGCCGTGGACGGAGCGCAGCTTCGGCTTCACCACCGCCGTCGAGGAGGCGGCCAAGGTCATCGCGGGAGCCCATGTCGAGGCGCGCGGCGCTTGGAACGGAGTCGGTCTGGTCAAGCTGATGGGACGCCACTCCGGATTCATCGCCGAACATGCGACCTTGGCTACCAGCGATGTCAACTTCTGCTTGATTCCCGAAGTGCCTTTTTCGTTGGCCGGAGAGGGCGGCTTTCTTCAGGTATTGGGACGGCGGTTGGAGGAGCGTCATCACGCCGTGGTGGTGGTGGCCGAGGGAGCGGGGCAGGATCTGCTGCCGGCAAACGACGACCAAGATCTTTCCGGGAACCGCAGCCTGGGGGACATCGGCACCTTTCTCAAGGCGGAGATCCAACGCTATTGCGGGCAGCGCGATATTCCGGTGACGGTCAAGTACATCGATCCCAGCTACACCATCCGTAGCTTGCCGGCCAATGCGCTGGATTCGGAACTGTGTCTGATGCTCGGCCAGTACGCGGTGCATGCCGGGATGGCGGGGCGCACCGCCATGTCGGTGGGATATTGGAACCAGCGCTTCACCCACGTACCTCTGACCCTCGGTTGCCAAGGGCGGCGCAGTGTCGATCCGCAGGCCAATACCTGGCAACGGGTTCTGGGTGTCACCGGCCAGCCGGTTTCGATGGCCGGTCGATCGGTAGGCTCTGAAGCATGAGGTGGGTCCGGGCTTGGCGCAGTTGAAGCGGGGAAGCCTCCTGACGGCGCTGCCCGACGCAACTCTCGAAGAGCAGATCGAGATCCTGAGCAGCAGGGGTGGCGTTCGCTTCGAACGCATCGTTTCGCGAGGGCAGAGTTCCGCGGAGGGATTCTGGTACGACCAACCGCAAGACGAGTGGGTGGTGGTGATTTCCGGTCGGGCCGAGGTGGAGATCGAAGGTCAACCGCGGCCCGTCGAGCTGGGGCCGGGCGATTGGATCGAGATTCCCGCCCACGTACGCCATCGGGTCAGCTGGACCAGCGACGACGAACCGACGATTTGGCTGGCCGTTCACTACGGAGGGTAGTGGTTCGGTTCGCCGGTAAGTGCGGGTGAAACCGGAGCGTCAGGAGTCAGCGTATAGTCGGACAGTGAAGAATCTCACCTTCTCCCTGCGGTGGAGCTGGCGATCGCTCGCCGCGCTTCTCGGTGTGTTGACCCTGCTCGTCGGGGCTGTTCCCTCACTGGGACTCGCCGCGGGTTCGGGAGCCTGCTGCTCGGATGGTCAGTGTGAGAAAGGCTGCTGCCGGCTGCAACGCCGCGAGGGGGGCGCCGGGTGCGCCAAGAGCACCGCTGGCCATACCGGCGGCCACGAGGGTCACGCTGCTCCATCGGCGATGTCGGCGGGTCACCACGCGGCGGCAGACTCCGCGCCCGCGGAGGCAACCTCACCGCGACCTTTGCTGGTCATCGAACAGCCTGTTCTGAGTGCCCCCTGTCCGGAGACCTGCGGAGTCTTGGTCGACAGTTCGCGCCTGCCCGCGGCTGACTTGCGGCAGACCGCGGGCAGTCTGGAAGCAGCTCCCGCTGCTGAACTACCCGCCATGCGCCAGGCGGAGCGCATTCGTCCGCCTCCACGGTGCACCTCCCCCCGCGGACCACCAGTCTGACTCTTCCCCCACTCTCGACAACATAGATCGCAACCTGCGCCCCACGCCACCGTGGTTTTTCCAGGGTGGTCCGGTGGCTCGTGCCTGGGGCTGATCCCGCCTGCTTTGAGCCGGGTGGATGGACTCTGTGCATGGTGTTGCAGTGGTTTTTTCAGAGAAATGGAAGCGAGGAGAGTCCATGCAACGGACTGAATGGATAGCGCGGATTATGGCGGTGTGGCTGGTGTTGCCGGCTCTCGCCGGGGGTCCGATCGCGGCGGATCAGGAGAGGATATTGAGCGGCCGGGTCGTCGATCGGTCAGGTGCGGTGGCCTATGCCGAAGTGAGCTTGCTGTGGAAAGAGAGGGTCGTCGCCGGCACGGTGTCAGACGCGGACGGGCGATTCGCCGTGGTGGTTCCCGTGGTCCTGGATGTCGATGTGGAGAGCGCGAAACCCGAGGCGACGGGATGGATGATCGTGGTGGCGGCGGAGGGTCACGCCGTGCACGAGACACCCCTCGCGTCGTTCGAAGGAAGCGCGGAGATTGAACTCGCTCTCGAAGAGCGGACCTTTCGTCAGGAGATCAGGGTCACCTCCTCTCTACCCGAACTGGAGACGCAGGTGAACCTCTACGGTCGCGACCTCCGGCGCCGAGGGCAGCAGGACTTGGCGATGGCACTGCGCGACGAGGCCGGGATGTCGGCCAAGCGGCGAGGCGGGGTCAATCTCGAGCCGGAGGTGCGTGGGTTGCAGGAGACCCAGGTGGCTCTGTTCGTCGACGGCACGCGGACGTTCGCCGCCGGGCCGGCGCGGATGGACTCGGGAATCAGCCACGTCAGCCCCTTTTCGGTCGATCGAATCTCGGTGATCAAGGGGCCGCACGCGTTGAGCTGGGGATCCGGAGCGATGAGTGCCGTGCGGGTCGATACCTTTCGGCCGGAGTTCTTGTCGGATGCCTTCAAAGTCGAGGGACGGTTGCACGGCCGCTATGACGAGGTGAGCGAGGGGGTCGAGGCCGCGGGTGGAATCTGGGGCTCGAACGATCGATTTCGTTTCTATCTGGCACAAAGCGAGCGCAGCGGCGGCGACTACCAGAATGGTGCCGGCGCCGAGGTGCCGGGGGACTATGAATCGGCCGAGACCCGCTGGCTGATCGGTTTCCGGCCCCGCGAAGAGATCCAGATCGACTATTCCGGTGGCTATCAGAAGCAAAACGACCTCGACTTCCCGGGGCGGCTGCTCGACGCCACCTATTTCTACACCCGCTCGCACGCTCTCGAACTGACCTGGACACCGGGCCGGGGAAGACTGCACGAGCTCTACGCACAGGTTTACTCGAACGGCAAAGACCATCGAATGAACAACGACGAGAAACCGACCGCCCGTCCGGCGCCGGGGCGCAAGCCTCCCTTTGCGCTGGATGTGGCCATCACCACCGAGGCCAATACGATAGGAGGTCGGAGTTGGCTGAGCTTCGCTCTTGGCTCGGTGCAATTGAAGGTCGGAAGCGACTTCTACCGGCTGGAACAGAACGCCGACCGCACGGTGGCCCGCAGGGAAAACGGCTTCGTTCTCTTCGCCGACGTAGTCTGGCCCGACGTCCGTCTCGACAACCTGGGCGGCTACGCGCAACTGGTAGGCAGCGCGGGTCGGCTGCGCTACGGCGGTACGGTGCGAGTCGACCGCTTCAGCGGCCAGGCGGGTCGGGCCTCGGACTTCTTTGTCGCCCACACCCGCGGCGCGCTGGACCCCAGCAAGACGAGCCTCAGTGCCGCGTTGAGCGCCAACTACCGGCTCGGCGACCACTGGCTGCTGAACGCCGGTCTGGGACGGGTGGTGCGCTCCCCAACCGCGTTGGAACTCTACTCGGATCGTTTCCCTTCGACCAAGTTCCAACTCGCGGCCGAGTTCATGGGCAATCCACAGTTGGATGCGGAAACCTCGAGTGAACTGGACCTTGGAGTGGACGGCTCCATCGGGCCGGTGGCGCTCTCGGTCGAGGGGTTCTACCGGGTGGTCGACGACTACATCACGATCGTCGCCGACCCGACGCTGGCGCGCCGGCTGCCGCTCAGTCCGCCGGTGGTCTACCGGTATGTCAACGGCAGCGAAGCACGCTTCTACGGCGCAGAGGTGAAGCTGCGCGGGGTTGCCGGCGACTGGCTCTACTGGCACGCCGGCGTCGATTGGGTGCGTGGCACGGACGAGCAATTCGACGAGCCGATCCTCGGTGTGGAGCCGCGAACCGTTCGTCTGGCCCTCGGGGTGCGAGCGCCGTCGAAGAAGTGGTGGATCGAAGCGCACGGGCGCAGCGTCGACGACCAGCGGCGGGTTGCGACCCAACGCTTCGAACTGCCGACCGAGGGGTATTCGCAGGTAGATCTGCGAGGCGGTGTTCGGTTGGCGGCAGTCTTGGAGCTGACTTGCGAGCTGCGCAATCTCACCGATGAGGCCTTTGCCGATCATCTGAACGCGAGAAACCCGTTTACCGGCCAGCGCATTCTGGAGCCCGGGCGCAGCCTGGTTGTCGGCGTCGATTGGTCTTTCTAGTCGCCGTGTTGGTATTGGCGAGAGCGCTCTCGAAGGGCGCTCTCGCCGCCTCTCCAAGGGCTGAGCTATGCGCGGTTGGCTACCTGGGAATCCGCTTGATCCAGGAGTCTGCTCGACCTCCATTTAGGAGCTGTTCGAGAGCCGATTTGTAGCGCATCTGTAGCTGTCCTCGACACTTACGCGTTCTCCACATGCGCTGCGGAAAACGGTGAGGAAAACGCCCCCGGTTCGGCCCCTAAAGCCTGTATTCAAGGGGGTTTGGACCGTTTTGAACAGAGGATTGTGCAAGGGGGGTTAACCCCTTTGTTTTCAGTGTCTTGAACTGTCTGCTTCAACAAGAGGCGATCACCAGGTGGTCACCGATCGGCAACGGTTTTCCGCAGGCCGCCGTTGTGCGCCAAGGGCATTGCGCCTAAGTGCCTGAAACAGAGCGATTTAGAGGAGTGCTTGGGGAGGCCGGCGAAGCGGCGTACAAGGTGGCTCGATCGCTCGCCGTGCGGGGTGATTTCGCGGTTCGCAGGTGTGGTAGATTTCCGCTCGCTCAACCCGATCCGCAAACTACGGACCGTCGGAAACTCAGTTCGGAAACTCATATCGGAAACTCATATCGTGTCTGAAGCAGCTGCGCAGCGTACCCCTCTCTACGACTGCCACCGTGAGGCGGGTGGTCGCCTGGTTGAATTCGCCGGCTGGGAAATGCCGGTCCAGTACTCCGGCGTCATTGAAGAGCACCGTGCGGTGCGGGGTGCGGCCGGTTTGTTCGATGTTTCCCACATGGGCGAGATCCGCGTCGCCGGTCACGGGGCTGAAGAGTTTCTTCAAGGGTTGACCCCGAACAACGTGGCCAAGCTCCGGCCGGGGCGGGCTCACTACAGCGGCTTGCTCACCGAGGAGGGAACCTACATCGACGACCTGCTGGTCTACCGGCTGGGCGCCGAGGAGTTCCTTCTGGTGGTCAACGCCGCCAACGTCGAAGGCGATTTTGACTGGGTGGCTCAGCATGCCGAGGGCGTGGCTGGAGTGTCGGTGAGCGATGTCTCCGCCGATTGGGCGCTGCTGGCTCTGCAAGGGCCTCGCGCCATCGAGATCTTGAGCGCGCACACCGCCGTGGATCTGGCCGCGATTCGCTACTACCGCTTCAAGAGGGGCGAACTGGCGGGCATGCCGGTGCTCTTTTCGCGTACCGGCTACACCGGTGAGGACGGTTTCGAGCTCTATCTGCAACCGCGGGACGCACCGGCTGTCTGGCGGTTGCTCTTGGAGTCCGGTGCCGGCGCCGGGCTGGTTCCAGCCGGTCTGGGCGCCCGCGACACGCTACGCCTGGAAGCCGGCATGGCACTCTACGGCCATGAGATCGACCGCGCGACGACGCCGTTGGACGCCGGCCTGAACTGGGTAGTGAAGTTCGACAGTGGTGACTTCATCGGCCGCCAGGCGCTAGCGCGCCAGAAGGCAAGCGGAACGGACAAGAGGCTGGTCGGCTTCGAGATCGTGGGGCGTGGAATTGCTCGTCAGGGCTTTCCTGTGCTGCACGACGCAGAGGCCGTCGGCCGAGTGACCAGCGGCACGTGGAGTCCGACCTTCGAGAAAGCACTGGGAATGGCCTATGTACCGCCCGATCTAGCCGCACCGGGTACGGTTCTGACCGTGGAGATTCGTCGCCGGCAGGTCGAGGCCAAGGTGGCCGAGATCCCGTTTTACAGCCGACCTCGCTAGTGGGCGGTGGTGCGGCATGAAAATTAGACCCTGAGGGGGAAAGGAGCGCGATGTCGAGCTATCCAGCGAATTATCTCTACTCCGAAGAGCACGAGTGGCTCAATGTCGACGGTGACCAGGTGACTCTTGGCATCACGCAGTTCGCGCAAGACTCGCTAGGCGAGGTGGTCTTTGTCGACCTGCCGGAGGTCGGCCAGACCTTCGATGTGAACGAAGAGGTCGGCACCATCGAGTCGGTGAAGGCCGTCGCCGAGATTTACACGCCGGTGGCCGGTGAGGTGATCGAGATCAACACTGTCGTGGTCGACGACCCCGAGCCGATGAACGACGCCCCGCATAGCGACGGCTGGTTGTTCAAACTTCGCATCAGCGACCCCTCGCAGCTCGAATCGCTGATGGACGCGGCGGCTTACGCGGAGTTCGTGGCGCAGAAGGAATCTTGACCCCGTGACCGAAGGCGCTCACCGCTATCTGCCCGTCGGAGACCTCGATGTGGAAGAGATGCTGCGCTCGATCGGTCGGGCGAGTATCGACGAACTTTTCGCCTCGGTACCGCCCGCCGTTTGTCTGCAGGCGCCGGTCGAGGTCGGTGGGCCGCTGTGCGATCAGGAGTTGCGCCGCCACTTTCTGGAGTTCGAGGGGCGCAACCAGGTAGCGGGCCGTGACCTGGTCAGCTTTTTGGGTGCAGGTGCCTATCGTCACGAGAGCCCCGCGGTGGTCGACTACCTGATCCAGCGGGGCGAGTTCCTCACCGTCTACACGCCGTATCAGCCGGAGGTCAGCCAGGGGACATTGCAGGCGATCTTCGAATTCCAGACCTTTATCTCGATGCTGACCGGACTGCCGGTGGCCAACGCCTCGATGTACGAAGGGGCCAGCGCCTTCGCGGAGGCGGTCTTGATGGCCACCAGGATCAAGAAGAAGCGGCGCAAGGTGGTGATCTCGCGAACCATTCATCCCGAGTACAGGGCGACCTTGGCCACCTACCTGCGCAATCTCGACTTCGAGGTCGTCGAGGTGGGGTGGGATTCTTCCGGTCGCACCGACGCTGCGGCTCTAGAGGCGGCGATCGACGAAGAGACGGCCTGCGTCGCCATCCAGTCGCCCAATTACTTCGGCGTGGTGGAGGGCTGGCGGAGGGCCTCCGCTCTGGCGCAGGCCCAGGGTGCGGTGAGCATCGGCGTGGTCACCGAAGCGCTCTCCATGGCTCTGCTCGAAAGTCCCGGTGCCGGCGGCTGTGACATTGCTTGCGGCGAAGCGCAGTCTTTCGGCCTGCCGGTTTCCTACGGCGGCCCCTACCTGGGTTTCATGGCGGTGCGCGATCGGTTCAAGCGTTCGATGCCGGGCAGGTTGGCGGGTGAAACCATCGATAGGGCCGGGCGCCGGGTTTGGGTGTTGACCCTGTCGACCCGCGAACAGCACATCCGGCGCGAGAAGTCGACGTCGAACATCTGTACCAACCAGGCTCTTTGCGCGCTGGCGGCGACGATCTATCTGTCGCTGCACGGACGCCACGGATTGCGCCGGCTGGCGGAGATCAATCTCCAGCGGGCGGCCCATCTGCGCCGCCGGCTGTCGGCGGCGGGCAACGGGATCTCGCCGCGCTTCGCTTCACCCGGGTTTAACGAGGTGTTGTTGCGCAGCAGCGCTCCGGTGGACGATCTTTTCGGCGCGCTGGAGCACGAGGGCATCCTCGCCGGCGTTGCCCTCGGAGGTGACTATCCCGAACTCGAGGACTGCTTCCTGACCGCGGTGACCGAATGCAATCCGCCGTCCGAGTTGGCGGCGCTCGAGACCGCCCTGTCGCGGCACACCGGCCAGGCGGTGGTGACGGGAGAATCGGCATGAGCGAGGATCGCAAACTCAATTCGCGCAACCTTCATCCCGAGGTCTACTGGCGAGACGAAGGGCTGCTCTTCGATGGCAGCCGGCCGGGACGGATCGGAGTCCAGCTGCCGCCGGTGGGGGTCGATGAAGTGGCTCTCGACGAACTGCTCCCGGCCGAGGAGTTACGCGGCGATCTGAGCGAACTGCCGGAACTCTCGGAGGCGGACGTAGTTCGCCATTTCAGCCGTATCTCGCGCAAGAACTACGCGCTGGACATCGGCCTCTACCCGCTGGGTAGTTGCACCATGAAGTACAACCCGAGGATCAACGAAGAGACGGCCCGCTACCCCGGATTCACCGCCAGCCACCCCTTGCAGCCGGAGGCGACGGTGCAGGGCAACCTGGCCGTGATCTGGGAGATGGAGCAGGTACTGAAGACGCTGACCGGGATGCCGCGGGTGAGTTTGCAGCCGGCGGCTGGCGCTCAGGGCGAGTTCACCGGCATGCTGATGGCGCGCGCGGCGATGGATCACCGGGGCGAGAAGCGTCGCTATGTGCTGATCCCGGACTCGGCGCATGGCACCAACCCGGCTTCGGCCCACTTCGCCGGCTATGAGGTCAAGGAACTCCTCTCCAACGATCGCGGCACCCTCGACCTGGCCGATCTCGAACGGGCGATGACCGACGAAGTCGCGGCACTGATGCTCACCGTACCTAACACTCTGGGTGTCTTCGAGGATCACATCCTCGAGATCTCGCGCATCGTCCACTCCAAGGGCGGTTTTCTCTATTGCGACGGCGCCAACTTCAACGCTTTCGTCGGCAAGGCTCTGCCCGGGAAGATGGGCGTTGACGTCCTTCATCTGAACCTGCACAAGACGTTCACCACGCCTCACGGCGGCGGTGGTCCGGGAGCCGGCCCGGTGGCAGTCAGCGAAGAGTTGATCCCCTTCTTGCCCGCGCCGACGGTGGAACGCAACGGGGACGGCAGTTTCCGGCTGGATCGTGACCGGCCGCTGTCGATCGGTCGGGTGCGCTCGTTCAACGGTCAGTTCGGAATGCTGATCAGGGCCTTGACCTACGTCCTGTCGATGGGCGGCGAAGGGTTGGCGCGAGTGGCGGAGATCGCCGTACTCAACGCCAACTACGTGCGCCAGGGATTGGAGGATGACTACCACCTGCCCTACTCCTCGCCGACGCTGCACGAGGTGGTTTTCTCCGACAAATGGCAGGCCCGCCACGGTGTCAGCACGCTCGATATCGCCAAGCGGCTGATGGACTATGGGTTCCATCCGCCGACGATCTACTTCCCGCTGATCGTCTCCGGCGCCCTGATGATCGAGCCGACCGAGACCACGGGCAAAGAAGAGCTGGATCATCTGATCGCTGCCATGCGGGCGATTGCCGAGGAAGCCAAGACGGATCCCGAACTCCTCAAGTCCGCGCCGTACAGCACTCCGGTTCGACGGTGCGACGAGGTGCGGGCGGCGAAGAAGCCGATCTTGCGCTGGTATCCGCCGGATCCAGACACAGAGACTGAGAGCTAAGCAGAAACGATGCGTCGGCTGGAACCGGCTCTGGCCGGTCTCTTCATCGCCAGCTGGCTGTTCGGTCTGCTGGATGCCGTCGGGTTGTCGCCGCTTTCCGGTGCACTGAACCTCTCGTTCTACGCTCTCTACACTTGCGCGGCGGTCTTGGGTTGGGTGGCGGGCAACCTGTACAACGCTCGTCGCCTCCGTCTTCCGCCTGAGATCTACCGGCGGCTGTTGCTCCTCTGGGCTGCGGGGCCGGCCGGTTTGGTGATCCTGCTGCGCTCCTTGGCCCCCAAGGCGGCCCAAGAAGAAGGCCCTTGGGTTTGGCTCTACGCTCTTGGCGTCTATGCGGTGTTCTTCCTGGTTCCCGTCGCGACACGACCCAAGAACGCGCCACCGCCACCCCGTATTGGCTCCCGAAACCGCTGAATCAAATCTCTGAACCGGTCCGGTTCACCGGCTTGAACTCGCGCGGAAGAGGTGAGCTCAGCGCCCGCTTGACAGTGAAGCATTGGCTCAGTGTGTTAGAAGCCGTCGGTGCCCTTTCCAACCGTCTTGAGTGTTGGCACCGAATTTGCTGAAAAATGGATATGGATCGTTACGCGATCCACATCCATTCTTGGGGGGAGGAGGTAAACATGATGAAGAACCGGGTATTGCGTCTAACCGATTGGCTATTTCTCCTCATCCTGCTGCTTGGTGGCAGCTCGCTGGCCTACGGCCAATCCGCGACGGGAAGTCTCTTTGTCGAGAGCGTGGACGATAGTGGTAGCCCTCTGCCCGGAGTGACGGTGACCCTGACCGGGCCGGGTGCGGCACAGGTGCGAATCAGTGACGAGCAGGGCCGCGTCAGGTTTCTGGGCCTCGCTCCCGGCAGTGGTTACATGCTGGTCGCAGAGTTGGAAGGTTTCAGTCCGATCGAGATCCCCGATCTGGAGATGGTCGTGGGCAGAAACATCTCGTTGCAGCTGTATCACGAGTCGGCGGTCGTAGAGTGTAGCCTTGGTCCGACCGGAGTCGCTCCTCTCTTGGATGATCGCAAGATTGCGACCGGAGTCCATCTGTTGAACGTGGAATTGGACAGGCTCCCTTCACCCAACGATCCGTGGGCCTTGTTGCCGCGAGCGGTCGGCGTGTTGGTGGACCGGGTCAATGTGGGAGGCAATGAGAGTGGCCAGCAGGCCCGTTTCGTCAGTAACGGCGCGCCGTTCATGGCGTCGAGTTGGGTGATCGACGGAGTAGAGATCAATGATCCCGCCTCTCGGGGCGCTTCGCAGACCTACTTCGATCTCGCTGCCTTCGAGCAGGTGGCCATCGTCACCGGCGGTAGTGATATCAACGCCCTGACCAGTGGTGCTCAACTGAATCTGGTGACCAAGCGTGGCACCAACTCCTGGCGGTTCTCGGGCCGCTATCTGATCACCGACCAGAGTTGGCAAGCCGATTCCGACATCAACCCGGTGGACCTCGGGCAGCCGGGCCCCTGGAACGGTGGTACCGCGCAAGAACCGATCGTTGCCGGTGCCTCGATTGACAACGTTGACGACTATGGCTTCGATGTGGGCGGTCCTCTGGCCGAAGACCGTTTGTGGATCTGGGGCAGCTACGGCGTGCAAGACATCAGAGTTTTCCGGTTGGGTCCTGGCGCTCCGGTTCCGGACAATACCGACCTCGAAAACTACGCTCTGAAGCTCAACGGGCAGCTGGCCTCGAACAATTCGGGCGTTCTCTTCTACCACTTTGGCGACAAGGTAAAGGACGGTCGTGGCGCCGGGCCGACCCGGCCGCGCGAGACGACCTACTTGCAGACAGGACCGACCGACATCTATAAACTGGAAGACACCCATATTGTCTCGGGCAACCTTTACATCACTGGTTTGGTTTCCTACGTAGGCGGTGGTTTCGCTCTTGACCCGATCGGCGGTCTGGGTACTGATCCGAATCTGAACGTTGTCCAGGATCAGGCCGGTGTTTATCACAACAGCTACTTCGGGTACTCCACCGAGCGCCCGCAGGAACAGGCGAAGGTGAACGGCAATATTTTCTTCAATGCTAGTCAGATCGGCCACGAGCTGAAGTTCGGTGTCGGCTACAGGTGGAATGAAGTCTCGTCATTGACCTCGTTTCCTGGGCAGGGACTGGTTGGGAAGGCTCAATTTGGTTCTTTCTTTGGCCCCAGCGGTACCGACTTTCTCGGTTGGGCGTACCATGACATCTTCAGGTCGAATAAATTCGATCAGTGGAACGTGCTGCTACAAGACACCATTACGTGGGGGAATGTGACACTCAACGCCGGGATTCGTTACGATCTTCAACAGCCGGCCCGCAGCGATGCTCCACAACCCGCCGCGCGCTTTGCCGATATTCCAGCCTTTGCGAACGTTGGTGGAGATCTTGGCTTTGACTGGGAGTCGATCAGCCCGCGGATCGGCATCACCTTCGCATTCGGCCAAGATCGCGACACCTTGCTGCGTGTAAGCTATTCGCGTTTCGCCGATCAGCTGGGGACCGGGTTTTTCTCCGCGCTCGGTGTGAACCCGGTGCTCATCCAGTATTTCTACTGGCGTGACGACAACGGAGACAACATCATCGATCAGGGTTCTATAAGCTTGCTGCCGGGGTTGTTTGGGGATCGATCCTCAGTCCCCAACCGGGTTGGTCCTGGGCTCGACCCGGCGTTGACCGACGAGATTGTTCTCGGTGTCGAACATGCTCTTCGTCCCGAGTTTGTCGTTGGCTTGCAGGCGACCTTCCGGCAGAACCGCGATGCGATCGTCAGTGACCCATTTGTGATCGCCGATGGTATTCAACGACCGGTGGCGCGTTCGGACTTCGAACAGGTCGGCACTGTGCAGGGGACGTTGCCGGATGGCAGCACCTTCTCCGAACCGGTCTATGCCTTGCGCTCGGGGGTGGTGCGAGAGGCAGCCCGTGGCTCGTTGACCCGCAACAGCGATCTCGGCTCGGACTATACCGGCATCAACCTGACGGTCAACAAGCGACTCAACAACCGGTGGTTGTTGCGCGGTTTTCTCAATTATTCCGACTGGGCTTACCAAGGGCGCAGCGCCCGGGACATCCAGGACCCGACCCGTGGGATCGGTACGGTCAACGGTGACCAGGTGCTCAGCCAAAGTAACGGCTCCGGTACCAAGAACGAGGTGTGGATCTCCAGCCGGTGGTCGGCGAACGTCTCGGGCATGTATCAAGTGGCTCCGGATCGTCCGTGGGGTTTCAACCTCTCGGCCGATGTCCACCTACGAGAGGGGTATCCGATTCCCTATCGCACCTCGATCAGCGGCCGCTCCCGGTTCACCAACTCGGATGGCTTCGCTCGCACCGTGCTGGTGACGCGGGAGACCGATTCGTTCCGCAACGATGACCTGGTGCGGGTCAATGCGCGGGTGGAGAAGGAGTTCACGTTCAGCGATTTCGGCCTGACCGTGGGTGTCGATGCCTTCAACCTGCTCAACAACAACGACACCCTACAGACCGAGGGTTTAGTCTCTTCAACCTATGTGGACAACAACGGAGTCGCAGTTGGTAGCTTCAACAGCACCAACGCCGATTTCATCCGCGAGACGATCTCGCCGCGGATCTTCCGCATCGGTGCTCGTTTCAGCTGGAACTGAGTCGAGACGCGGCCAGCACTCACCCTGGCCGCCGGCTGGTGATGGCGGTGGGTTTCCCCCCGCCATCACCAGCATCGCATCCCCGTAGGAATAGAAACGATACTCGCGCTCAATCGCCTCGCGGTAGGCGGCGAGTACCCGCTTCCGGCCCGCCAGGGCGCTGACCAGCATGAGGAGGGTCGAGCGGGGGAGATGGAAGTTGGTCAGCAGGCCGTCGATGACCCGGAACCGGAAGCCGGGGGTGATGAAAAGGCGCGAGTTGCCACGACCCGCGGGTGGAAGGCTCTCGCTGGCGAGGGCGGCGGTTTCCAGGGTGCGCACCACGGTGGTGCCGACGGCGATGATCCGGCCGCCACGGGCGCGGGTCTGGCGGATGGCGGCGGCGGTTGCGGTGGGAATCTCGTAGTGTTCGGCATCCATTCGGTGTTCGTGGACGAGGTCTGCGGTGACCGGCTTGAAGGTGCCGATGCCGACGTGCAGGGTCACGCTAGTCCGTTCGATGCCGCTTGCCGCCAGCTCATCGAGTAGCCGCTGATCGAAGTGCAGGCCGGCGGTGGGAGCGGCGATGGCGCCCGGATGGTCGGCGAAGACGGTCTGGTAGCGCTGTTGATCCTCAGTGTTGTCCGGACGGTGGATGTAGGGGGGCAAGGGGACGTGGCCGATGCGTCCGAGATGGGGTTCGAGCGGTTCGCTGAAACGGATCCGGCGTTGGCCGCTCTCGCTGGTGGCGATGACCTTGGCAGTGATCTCGCTGGCCGTCCCGTCGGTTTCGTCGAGACGTAGGCGCGTACCGGGCCGGGCTTTGCGGCCGGGCTTGACCAGGCAGCGCCACACCTCGGCGGCTTCGCGCTCGACCAGCAGCAGTTCGACGCGTGCTCCGGAGCCGGGGTCCGCGGAGTTGGCATCCGGGATCCGCCGTGCGAAGAGGCGGGCCGGGATGACCTTGGTGTCGTTGACCACCAGCAGATCGCCTGTTTGGAGCAGGCTCGGCAAGTGGCGGATCTTGCGGTGGCGCTGTTCACCGATGGCGTCCAGAACCAACAGCCGACTCTCGCCGCGCGCCACCGCCTGTTGCGCGATGCGCTCGGCAGGAAGATCGAAATCGAAATCGGAGACCAGCATGGAGGAGCAGCCGTCAGATCCGCGGATCGAGGGCATCGCGCAGGCTGTCGCCGAGGAGATTGAAACCGATCACCGCCAGGGCGATCGCCAGGCCGGGAAGGGTCGAGATCCACCATGCCGAGAGGATGTACTCTCGCCCTTCGCTGATGATGTTGCCCCAGCTCGCTTGCGGCGGCCGGATGCCGAGCCCCAAGAAGGAGAGCGCGGCCTCGGTGAGGATGACCGCGCCGATCGACAGGGGGGCGAGCGCCAGAGCCGGGCCGAGCGCATTGGGTAGCAGGTGGCGGACAAGAATGCGCAGCGGCGACAGCCCTGAAGCGCGCGCGGCGAGGGCGAACTCACGCTCTTTGAGACTGAGCAGTTCGGCCCGAACCAGGCGGCTGACCGTCATCCAGCCGGTGAAGCCGAGAAGCAGAATCAACAGTGTGTTGCTGGGCCGCAGCAGCGCCGCCAGGGCGAGCAGCAAGAAGAGGCGCGGGAAGGCCAACAGGCCGTCGACAAAGCGCATCAACAGGCCATCGACCCAACGATTGCTGGCGGCGGCCAGCGCTCCGATACCGATGCCGAGAGTCATGGCGAGGAGCACGGCGAGGGAGGCTACGGCCAGCGATACGCGTGCACCGTAGAGTAGGCGGGAGAGGAGATCGCGACCGAAGCGGTCGGTGCCCAGCCAGAACCTGCGCCGGTCGGCAACGCCGGTCGGCGTCAGATTGTGAACCTGGTCGGCCGCAACGGTTTGCCACCGGCCCAGCCGTTCGAAGGAAAGGCCGTCCGCCGTGCGCTCGACCCGGTCGGCGAGTCGCCATTGGCTGTCGAGTTCGATGGCCCACAGGGTGCTGCCCGGTGGTCTCAAACGAGCCGCCGCCGGGTCCGGTTGCTGGTTGGGCGGGTGCGGCGCCAGCAGCGGCGCCGCCAGGGCCAGCACGGAGAGCACGGCGACGATGGTCGCTCCCACTCGGGCTTGCAGCTGGTTAGCCTGCATGGCGCACCCGTGGATCGACGACGGCCTGCAAGAGGTCGGCCGCCAGGTTACCGCCCACCACCAGAGCGCCGGTCAAAGCGGTGAGAGCGAGAATCACCGGGAAGTCGGCGCCCTGGATCGAAGTGAACATCAGCCGGCCGAGGCCGGGCCAGGAGAAGACCACCTCCATCAGCAAGGTGCCGTTGAGCAGCCCGGGCAGGAGGAGTCCGAAGAACTGCAACAGCGGAACCAGAGCGTTGCGCAGGCCGTGGACCAGGACGACGCGAAGTTCGCTTAGCCCGGCGGCGCGCGCGGTGCGAATGTAATCGCTCGCCATGACTTCGATCAGACTGTTGCGCAGGAGGCGGATGGTGGCGGTGCTGGTCACCAGCCCGAGGATCCCCGCCGGCAGCACCATGTGGTGCAGCCGGTCGAGCCAGAGTGCTCCCCAGGCCAGCTGGTCGGCATCGGTCGACTGCATGCCTCCGGCGGGGAAGAGAGAGAAGAGACCGGCGAAGATCAGAATGGCCACCAGGCCGATCCAGAAGGTCGGCATCGAGAAGATGAGGATCGAGCCGAGGCGAATCAAGTGATCGCTGCGCTGGCCCCGTTTTAGCGCCGCCCAGATGCCTAGCGGGATGCCGATCAGAAGGTTGACCAAGAAGGCCGCCAGGGCGAGCCGGGCGGTGTTGGGGAAGGCCTCGCCGATCATCGCCGACACCGGTCGCGAGTCGGCGAACGAGGTCCCCCAGTCCCAGTGCAAGACCACCGAACGCATCCAAGAAAGGTACTGCTCGGGAAGGGGGCGATCGATGCCGAAGACGCGCCGCAAGTTGGCGCGACTCTCGGCGGTGAGGCGCGGATCTTCAAACAGCGCCGCCGGCTCTCCCGGTGCCAGGTGGAGCAGGAAGAAGAGCAGGGTGAGAAGGACGAAGAGGAGGACGAGGGAGGCCGCAATGCGGCGCAGGAGATAGGAGGGCACGGTGCTTGACGGCAGGCTAGCCTTGCGGCTCCATCCACCACTCTTCGATGCGCCAGAAGTTGCGCAGCAAGTTCGGCTGCGGTCCATGCAAGAGGTGGGTATGGGCGCCGACGATCTGCGATTCCCAAATGAAGGTGTGGACATGGTCCGCGTAGAGTCGGTCTTGGATCTTGTCCAGGTAGTCGCCCATCTCCTCGATGTGTTCGACACGGTTGGCCGCATCGATCCAGCCGTCCACCTCGGGATCTGAGTAGGCGAAGAAGTTGTCGCCGCTGGCGATTCTGCGCGAGTGGTATGTGCCGAGGTCGAGGTCGGTGGCGACATTGAGCTTGATCAATACCGCCGCATACTCCCCGGCGGTGAGCTGCGTCATCAGGCTGTTGAAGGGGATGTTCCGCGCCGCGACCTCGATACCGATACGCGCCAGGTTCGCCTGCACCATGACAATCGCGTCCATACGCTGTTGATTTCCCAGGTTGGTGACCAGTTCAAAGGCGAAGGGCTTACCGTCGCGGTCGAGAATACCGTCGCCGTCATGGTCGCTCCAACCTTGTTCGGCGAGGATCTTGACGGCCTCTTGCGGAGCGAAGGGCACCGGCTCTAGATCGCGTTTGCTGGCCCATATGTTCTGAGGGATCGGCGAGATCGCGAGCCTTCCAAACTCTCCCCACAGTGTGTCGACGATCGCCTGGCGGTCGATCGCCATGGTCAGTGCGCGGCGGACCTGGACGCTGTCGAACAGCGGGTTGCGCAGATTCCAGGCGACGAAAGCGTAGCCGCGAGTCCAGTAGTTGGTGAATACCAGGTCCGGTGTCTGCATGATGCGTCGGCGGTCGTCGGGCGAGATGGCGTTGATGTAATCGACACTTCCAGCTTCGAGCTGCACCAGCTGGCTGGAGCGGTCGGGGATGATCCGGATCACCACGCGGTCGAGGTAGGGGAGCGGCGACTCCAGGTAGCGCTCGTTGCGTACCAGGCGGTACTCATCATTGGTCTTCCAGCTCTCGAGGGTGAAGGGGCCTGTGACCACCAAGTGTTCGCGGAACCAGTCGGCATTGGAGCGCCACTGATCAAACGGCAGTTCGCTCCACGCGTGCTTGGGCAAGATGACGCCTTCGTTGGCGTAGAGCATCTGGTTGGCGAAGGGGTACTTGAAGTGGAAGCGCACGGTGTGAGCGTCGACCACTTCGACCTCCTCGATCGGTCTCTTGTAGTCGGCTCCCACCCAAGCCACGTCGGGATCGATCTGCGCCTGCCAGCTGAAGCGGACATCTTCGGCGCTCACCGGTACACCGTCGCTCCACGTCGCATCTTGGCGCAGGAAGAAGGTGATGGAGCGCCGATCCTCGGACTGCTCCCAGCGCTGGGCGAGCTGCGGCTTGAAGGTCGGCGGATGGTCGGTGAAGTCCGCCTGCTCTTCGGTCAGATTGAGGAACAGCATGTGGAGGACTTCCCGGGTGTTCTGGCTGGCGCTACCGATCAGCTCATTGACCCCGGAAGGTCCGGAAATCGAGGCCAGAACCACCGAGCCGCCGCGAATCGGCTTTGCCGGCACGTTGGTCTTGCTCGTGGCGTCGTCAGACCCGCCGCAAGCCGACCCAAGAAGGAGACTCAGCGCAAGCAGAGCCACGAGTGATAGGTGGAGGCCAAGGGCCCTGCGAATTCGGTGTTGGACCATCGTTGTCGCCTTCATTTCCAGGAAATTATCATGCCGAGTGTGGCGTTGCCGCCCTCGTGTATGCTGAGTTGATGTCACGCTCCGGTTCTTCGGCCTTTTCGCGCCGGTTGTTGATCGCCTCGCTGATCTTCAGCGTGTTGGTTTTGCTCAACATCGCGCTGTTCTCCTGGCTGATCTTCCGGCAGCTTTCGCAGCGCGAGATCAACCGCGTGTTGCTGGAGACGCGCCAGGAGGCGCAGGAGCTGGCCAAGCGCATCCAGGAGCGCACCGTCGGCGAGAACGACCTGGTGGTGGTGATGGCCTTGAGCCGCGAGATTCTCAACGACATCAAGGAGCAGGTGAAGCTGGAAACCGTTGCCGGTATCGAGGTCTTCGACGAGACGGGCAAGCTGATCTACCGCGAAGAATCCGATGGCGAGTCGTCGTTGCCCGAGCCAGGAGAGTCGCCCTTGAAGTTGCCGCGGGAGCCAGGAGAACCACCCCGCCGGGAGGGGGACGAGTTGGTGGTCAACGAGCGGATCGGCAATCTGGGCTGGGTGCGCATCGGCGTCAGCCAGGCGGAACTCCAGCAGCGCACCGCGGTCCTCCGCCACGATCTGTTGCGCACCGTGCTGTGGTTGGGAGCGGGTAGCCTGGCGGCATTGATCTCGGCCTACGCCCTCATCTGGATCCTGCTTTCGCGCGCCCGCCGCTTGGAGGAGGAGAAGGTCGAAGCCGATCGGCTGGCCTATCTGGGCACGCTGGCGGCCGGCTTGGCGCACGAGATTCGCAACCCGCTCAACTCGCTCAATCTCAACATGCAGATGTTGGGAGAGGAGATGACCGAGGGCGGTCCCTGCGACACCAGCAACCGTCTTCTAGGTATCACCAGCCGTGAGATCGGTCGCCTGGAGCGGTTGGTCACCGATTTTCTCTCCTATGCGCGGCCGCGTCCTCTCGCGGGGGAGAGGATTCGGCCGGTCGAGCTTCTCGACAGTCTCGGGCAGATGCTCTCCGGCGAGCTGCAAGAGCGCGAAGCCGGCATCGAGGTGATCGACGAGACGGACGGTGCCGAGGTTTCGGTCGACGGCGGTCAGATGCGTCAACTGTTGTTGAACCTGGTGCAAAATGCGTTGCACGCCACCGAGGAAAGCCCGCGCCAGCCGCGACTGACCTTGACCGCTCGTCTTCGGCCGGACCGTAGGTTGGAACTGGTGGTCGAAGACAACGGCGTCGGCATCGCCAGCGAAGAGATCGGCAAGGTCTTCGAGATTTTCTTTTCGACCCGCAAGGGTGGAACCGGCCTCGGGCTGGCCGTCGTCGACCGAATCGCGCGGGCTCACGGCGCCACCGTCGAAGTGACCAGCACCCCCGATCGCGGAACTCGCTTTGCCGTGGTCTTACCGCGAGACAAGGTGCACCACGCATCGACCCAGACGCGCAGAACCGGCGCCTGGCTGCTCGCTGATACGGCGAAGAAAGTCGTCGAAAGCCGGTGAGAAGGCAGGGTTAGCGGTCAACGACTACAGCGCCGTAATTGCCGCCCGAGCCGTAGAGGACCACCAGGGTCGCTCCACCGGCCAGCGGAGTCACCCGCTCGGCAGGAACAATGCAGTCGGGCCACGCGGCGTTGGTGCCGCCGGCGAAAGGTGGCAGCTGGCCTCGTTGTTGGGCCAGCGCGGCGACGGCGACCGAGACGGCACCGCTCACCGCCCGTTCGCCCAGCGCCCCTTTGACGCCGCCGGCGAGGAGGTGTCGGCCGGCGAATAGCCGGCTCAGCGCCTGAGCCTCGGCGGCCTCCATCGCCCGGACGCCGTTGGCCGCCAGCATCACCGAACCGATCTCGCCCGGCGTCATGCACGCGCCTTCGAGCGCTTGGCGTAGCACCCCCTCCAAGCGATCGGCATCGGCCACCCAGCGGAACGGCTCTCCCGGGGCGGAGCCGACCGCTACGCCGCGCAGGGTGGCGACCGCACGCGCTCCCCGCGCCGTGGCGCTTGCGGCGGGTTCAAGCACCAGCAAGGTCGCCCCTTCGGAAAGCAGCATGCCGTCTCCCGCCGTGGGAATGGAACTCTGTGGCGCACTGCGGAGTGCACCCAGCTGGCAGTAACCCGCTTGGTAATAGCCGTTCCACTCGTCGCAAGCCCCCGCCAGCAGATGGGAGCAACGCCCCTCCTCGATCATCATGGCGCCGAAAAGAAGGGTCTGAGCGACGACCGCCTCGCTGTGCGAGAGAGTCGAATTGGCCCCGCGCAGCCCCAATTGCAGAGAGATGTGGCCGGCCGGGGCGTTGGCCACCGTGTTGGGAAACTCGAAGGGAGGCGCGGCTTCGGGAGATTGCCGGAAAAGGGCATCGAGAAATAGGGCAAGCGGGCCAGAGCCGGCGCTGGAAGTGCCGATCATCACGCCGAGACCGTCCACCATCCGGCCATCGAGCCCCTCTTCGCCGTCGAGGCCGGCGCCGGTGAGAGCCTGGCGGGCAGCACCCACCGCCATTCTGCTGGTGTGGTCGAGCCGGCGCGCTTTCATCGGGTGGATATAGGGTCTGTAGTCGAAATCCAGGACCCGACCGGCCCAGACGACCGGATCGACCTGGCCTGCCCGTAGCACGGCTTCCAGCTCAGCCTCCAGCTCACAGCAGCGCAGGCCGTTGCGCTGGGCGTCCAAGGCGGCGAGCAGCCCCTCCGGCTCTACGGCGAGCGGTGATATCGAGCCGATGCCTGTGATCGCCAGCGGTTTCACTCGTCCTACCTTCTACTGCTCTCGCAGAGCGAGGCTGGCGCTGTTGCCGCCGAAAGCGAAGGAGTTCGACAGCACCGTGCGCACGGCCATCTCTCGCGCCTCGTTGGCCACCACGTCGAGGTCGCAGTCAGGGTCGGGGTTGGCCCAGCGCACGGTGGGTGGTACCACTCCAGTTTCGATGGTCAGACAGGCCGCAATCGCCTCCAGGGCTCCCGCCGAGCAGAGGCAATGGCCGATCATCGACTTGATCGAACTGGTCGGCAGCTTGCGCGCTCGCTCGCCGAAGAGGCGGTGAATACCCAGCGCCTCGGCCGAATCGTTCTGCTTGGTGGCGGTGCCGTGGGCGTTGATGTGATCGACCTCGGAGGCGTTGATGCGGGCGTGGTGCAGAGCGCTCGCCATGGCGCGGGCAGCCGCCTCTCCCGTCGGTTCCGGGGCGGTCATGTGGAAGGCGTCGGAGGTGACTCCGTAGCCGGCGATCCGGCAGTAGATGCGGGCTCCGCGCCGGCGCGCTCGCTCGGCACGCTCGAGGACCAGAACTCCCGCCCCTTCGCCGACCGACATTCCGTTGCGCTCGCGGTCGAAGGGGCGGCAGGGCTCGCGATCGACCACGCGCAGGGAATTGAAGCCGCCGTAGGTCAAACGGGCGAGGCTGTCGCTGCCGCCGGTGAGGACGACGTCGGCGAGGTTGGCGCGCAGCAGGTCGGCCGCCTTGCCGATCGCCACGGTGGCGCTGGAGCAGGCGGTGACCACGGTGGAGCGGATTCCGCCGGCGCCGAAGTGGTCGGCGAGGTGATCGGTGGCCAGCTGTGCCCCATGGCTGATGATCTCGCTAGGTTTACCCAGTTGGTTCTCGGTCAGCACCCGGCGCAGCCAGCCCTCGGCTTCGAACAGGCCGCAGGCACCCGAGCCGAGCACCACCGCGATGCGCTCGGCGGGGAGTTGGGCCAGATCGAGCCCGCTGTCGGCGATGGCCTCGCGGCCGGCGATCAGGGCGAAGCGATCGGCGCGCGAAGTGGTGCGGCGCTGGCGAGCGCTCAAGAATTCCACATCGAGCTGCCGGTCATCGATCCAGGCGGCGATGTGGCTTCGATACTCCAGCGGATCGAACAGCTCCAGCGGACGGATGGCGCTGACCCCCGCCGTCAGATTCTGCCAAAACGAGGAGCGGTCGGTGCCGATGGCGGAGACGACGCCGAGGCCGGTCACGACGATGGAAGTGGAGTCGAACATAGGAGCGCCGCGGGTTGGGGTCAGCTGCCGACCTTGAGCGAGCGGCGCACGAAGGAGGTGGCTCCGGCCAGCTCGTCGCGCACGCCGACCGCCACGTCTTGCCGGCCCTTGCGCATGAGAAGTTCGACGGCATAGGCGTAGAACTTGCCGCGCGCCGTCGCCAGTTCGTCACTGGGGATGGTGATCGGAACCGACTCCTGGCTGACCTGCGAGTTGCCGCCCTCGTCGTCGCCGACGGCGATCGAGATTCTGACCTCGCCGCGGTGCAAGTTTTGATGGCCGATCAGGGTGACCCCGGCGAGTGGAATGCGCGCGGCGAGCGGGACGAGGAAGGTGCCGTCGCCACGGTCACGTGGCTTGCCAAGTTCGAGTTCGATGCCGAGCGCGTTGTCTTGCGAACCGTAGAGCAGGGTGGCGAGGGTCGAATCGCGCATGCGGGCAAGGGTCGTCTGGTCGCGGTAACCGCGGCGGTGGCGCACGGTGAATCCCTTGCCTTTGACCTTGACCTCGATCTTGCGGTAGCGGGCGTCACCGCTGCGAGCCGGCTGGAAGGCGAGGGAATAGTAGGTGCCGATATCGTTGGCGAGGCGGTCGAACGCGGCGGAGAAATTGTTGGTGCTGACCGCCGCCAGGCCACCGGTGTCGTGGGCCATGTCGAGCAGCGGCTGGCGTTCGTTGGCGTTGCGCACGGTGTCGATCTCGATGTAGGAAGAGGCGTTGCCCCCGTACTCGGCGGAAAGAGAGGAGTGGGAACGGGCGCCGGCGGCTTCCAGGGTGTAGAAGATCACCCGGTTGGAGTTGGCCGCGACGGTCAACTCGCGCAGGTCGCGGTCCAACTTGTAGCGCGTCGCCAGCAACTGGCCGGAGATGCCTTGGCCGCCGAAACGGTTGTCGGCCAAAACGAACAAGTCCTCACCGGCGTTCATCGGCAAGCCGTCCGAGATGTAGAGCAGGATCTTTCGACCGGGAAGGCCGGCCAGCGCCGCGACCTGCTGTTTGAGCGCATCGATCGTATTCACCGCATCGTCGTAGACCGACTTGGCGTAGAAGTCGGCGTGGGAACGAGCCTCTCGCCCGTCCTGACTGCGCTCGATGCGCTGGATCACTTGCCGGCGCTCGGAGCCGGCCTGGACGGCGAGGCCGGTCAGCTTGGCCAGGCCGTCGAGCGCGGTGAGAAGCTCCCGGCGGTCGCCGGTGAACGGCTGGCGCACGTGCAGCGCGCGCTCGAAAGTGACCACCATGCCGCGGTCGTAGGAGCGCATGTGGCGCAGTAAGAAGGCTTGCGCTTGACGCATCACCCGGTTGCGGTTGAAGGGCCGCAGGTGGAGGTTGTCGAAGAAGATGATCAGGCTCAGCCGCTGGTTCTCGGGGGGAGCGGGGTCGATCAAGGCGGCTTGGGTCAAGCGGCCACTGGCGGTCGTGCTCTTCTTCGCGGGTGGCTCGCCGGCGGGCTGCGCCGCCGGCTCGATCCCACCCATCGGCCGGCGGTTCTCGACCGGATAGAAGTTGGTGATCTCCACCCGGCGGCCGTCTTCGAACAGTTCGAAGTCTTCAGCGCTCAGCCCGCTCACCGGCTCGCCGTCCGAGCGGGTGACGAAGACCTCGACGTTGACCCGGGTGACGTTGACCGACTCGAAGAACAGCCGCTGGTCCCCTTCATCAGTGGAGGCAGCGGTGGAACTGTCGACGGGGTCTCGATCGGTGGCCGGTGCGGTGTCCTGCGCCGCACCGGGGTCGACCGCCACCCCGAGGAGGAGGGTGAGGAGGGCGAGATGCAGCAGGGCGGTTCGAGGTCTCATAGGCGGCTCAGTGTCGCAGCTCAGAGTCGTAAGTCAGTGTCTTGCCGGCAATCGGGTCTCTACCGGGCTGCCGACCGGTGGTCAACGACGATGATTCCGCTACGGCGGATCGGTCACCGTGCGAAGATGCTACCAGTCTTCGTTCAAGGATCTCGGAAGAGTCGCGGCCCCTTGCGCGTTGCAGAGAAGGCGAATCCCGGCTGTCGTGTCCGCACAGCCGACTCGGTACCGCGCAACCGTCCAGGAGATCGTCATGACGCTCAAAGTACTCGCCTCGCTCTGTTTCCTCGGAATGGTGGCAATGCTCGCTCCGCTGTCGGCACAGCAGCAAGCAGACGGTACCGTCTTCGTCGACCGCGTGGATGTGAACATCATCAACGTCGAGGTCTTCGTCACCGATGAAAACGGCTATCCGGTGGTCGGACTGCGGCAGAAGGATTTCGAGATCTATCAGGACGGCGAGCGAGTCGAGATCTCCAATTTCTACTCGGCGGTGCGCGAGGATCGGCTGTTGCAGCAGCTCGAACACGACCGGGCCGAGGAGCGCGGTGAACCGGCGCCGGCGCCACCTCAGGCGGTTCAGCGGCCGGAGGATCAGCGGCTCAGCCTGCTCGTCTACATCGACAACCTGAACCTCCACACGCGCAGCCGCAACCGCGTGCTCGACGAAATGGCCGGCTTTCTGGAGGACCGGATGGCGCAGCGCGACCGGGTGATGGTGGTCGGTTTCGACCGCGACCTGGAGGTGTTGCTGCCCTTCACCAACGACCGGCTGCAGATCGCCGAGGCGATCGAACGGCTCAAGAAGCAGGCGGCTCGCCGGCAGGTGGACGACGCGCTGCGCCGCCAAACCATGCGTCACATCGAGCGCTCGGCGAACTTGATCGGCCAAGGCGGCGCCGGTACCCCCGACCTGGCCAGTGCCTACCAGTACGTGCGCAGTTACGTGCAGCAGGCCGAAGACGACTTGCAGCGCTCGCTGGAAGGGCTGCGGCAGGCGGTGCGCTGGCTGTCGGGGATGCCGGGGCGCCGTGCCTTGCTCTACGTCAGCGACGGCTTGTCGCAACGTCCGGGCGAGGAACTCTACCAGCACCTGGTCGACGTCTTCGGCCCCGGCGCTCTCTCCCAACTCAGCTCCCAGGAGGCCTTCGTCGATCCGACCATCGAGCGGGTAGCCAGTGACCGGGGCCGGCTGGTCGATCGGGTATCGCTCGAAGCCAACGCCCACCAGGTCACTCTCTACACGCTGAACGCCGGTGGCTCGACCGCGCAGTCGACCGTCTCGGCCGAGTTCGCCGACCTGTCGGTGACGGCCGGCGGCAGGACCAACTTCGATCAACTCCGCCAGGCCAACCTGAGTGAACAGCTGATCGAGCTGGCACAGCGAACCGGTGGGAGTTCGATCCTCAACACCTTCAACTTCGACGCGGCGATGGCCGCAATGGCCCGCGACTTCGACAGCTTCTATTCTCTCGGCTTTCGTTCCCCGCACCAGGGGGACGGCGAGCGACACAAGGTCGAGGTACGCCTCACCCGCCCCGGCTTCAAGGTGCGTCACCGTGGCGGCTACGTGGACAAGCCGATCGAGGAGCGGCTGGCCGATCGCACCCTCTCCTCGCTGGTTCTAGGCCTGGAGAAGAACCCGCTCGGCGTCGGCGTCCAGTTCGGCAAGCCCATCCACTCGGGGCGCGGCCAGTACAACTTGCCGGTCCTCGTCCGCGTGCCGTTGCGCGGCCTTACCCTGCTGCCGTCCGGCGAGTCGGCACAGGGCAAGCTCCAGATCTACGTCCAAGTCCAAGACGACAAGGGCCGGGTCTCCGAACTCCACCGCCATCTCTACCCGCTCAGCCTACCCAACGACCAGGTGGAGGCGGCACGCGGCCAGGACATCGGTTATCAACTCCAGCTGAAAGTACGCCAGGGCACCCCCAAGATCGCCGTTGCCGTCTGGGACGAACTCTCCGGCACCCAGTCCTTCGTCCTCCAGCGGGTGCTGGTGGGGGAGGAGAAGAAGGGCAAGAGGCGGGGGAGGCGGTAGGACGTTCCCCTCGCTGAATTCGTAGTGGAATAAGGAAGAGGAGTTGCCGTTGAATGATCTATTTCGCCTCTGCGACTAACCCCTGATTCTCCACGTCGGGTTCTTCATGGGTGGTGGCAGCTGAGAGAGGTCTTGGTTTCGGTTTCGGAGGAAAAGCTCATGTTCTTGCCGTCGCTTCCCGTTTGCTCTAAGAAGGAAAGCACTCTTACGATGACACTGCGGGTGTGCGTGCTGGCGTCATTGACGATGGTATTTGCTCCGTCCAGTCCAGTGTCGGCAGCTTTCAACTGCACTAACAACGGCAACATATTCGTTGACTTGGCTGTGGCTCCTGGTCCAGATATTTTACGATGCTGTAATTTCAGTTGCGATCTATTTGCTCCTGCCTGTACCGCGCATCCATGTCCTCCAGGCGATACCTGCAAGGACAGCCCAGGCGGATTTCGTTGCTACAAGGCGGAGTTCTCAGGACCGTCCTATAGCTTGACGGGGCCCAACTCGGATGTTGTTGAAGTGCGGCTTCCTGTCAATCTTCCGGGCCAGAGCCAGAATAGTCCCCTGCCGCCAATCATCTTCGATATTTTTGGCACGGCTCAGCCACAAGGGCCAGCTCAGGCGATCGAATTTTGCGTGACCGATTCGGCAATTGATCGCGTGGAGTTGGTCTTCAAAGTGTCTGGTTTGACTTGTGCGAACCTGAATACGCACCCTGCGGTGAAGTTCTATTCGGTCAACGCCATGAGTTGCTACCAGTCGGGGGGGCAGAAAGATTCTTCCTACCCGAATCTCAATCTGAGCTATCCCAAGCTGGCGACCCTGCTGGGCTGCATCACTCCCAAGCCCCATGTCTGCCCCCAAGATTCCGCCAGCTGCCAGGACTGCAAGACGACCGGGGGCTCCGGAGGTGGTGGCGCCAGCGCCAGTGGCGGCGGCGGTGGCACGGGTCCTTTTGGCAACGGTGCCTTTGTCTACTACGCCGCCGGCGGCGCCGGCGAATCGGGCACTCCCGGCGAGGTTGCCTGGCGGGCGACGATGGGTCGCTACTGGTCGCACAGCTACGCCCAGCGGATCTTCCTCGATCCCACCGCGGGCGACGACAGCCACGTATGGTTGGTGACGGAGTTCGCCACCTTCCGCGAGTTCCGCGACCTGGTGGCCGGGGTCTACCAGACCCACGGGCCGAGCGACGAGTACCGCACGCTCTCGCGCACCGCGGGCGGCTGGGAATTGAAGGCTCTCGACGGCACCGTCACCACCTTTGACAACGCCGGTCTGTGGCTCTCGACCACCGACCGCAACGGCAACGCCAAGACGGCGACCTACAACGGCAGCCAACTCGCCTCGGTCGCCTTCCCCGATAGCCGCCGGGAAGACTTCACCTACCATCCCAGCGGCAAGTTGGCAACGATCACCGAAGTCGGAATCGACGGCACGAGCACGCTTGTGTGGAGTTACACCTGGACGGGCGACGACCTGGTGCGCATCGACCGCCCTGATGGCACCGCCTGGCGCTACCTCTATGGCGACGCGGCCAATCCCGGCTACATGACCCGCCAGATTCTAGAAGGCAACGACGGCCCTCCAGCCACGGAGCGCATCGTCACTGCCTGGGAGTACGACGCCCAAGGCAACGCGATCAAGCTCTGGTCGGGTGCTGACGATCCGGCCAGCCCCGACGCGGTCGGCAAGTGGGAGTTCGCCTTCGACGATCCCATCCTGCCGGCGGTCACAACGGTGAGCGACCCTTTGGGCAACACCAGCACCTACCGCTTCGCTCGCGACACCGCGAGCATCAAAGCGAAAGTGACCCAGATCAGCGGCGACTGCCCGGTCTGCGGCACCGGCCCCAACTCGACCTTTGCCTACACCGATTCAGCTCACCCCCTGCGCCGCACCCAGCTGATCGACGGCACCGGCGACATCACCGAGATGCAGTACGACGCCAACGGCCAGCTGATCATGCGCATTGAGGCGGCCGGCACCGCCTTGTTGGAGCGCATCACCGAGTGGGAGTACGACCTCAACTACCCGGCCTTCCCGACCCTGATCCGGCGCCCCTCGACCTCTGGCCTGGGCTTCCGCGAAAGCGCCTTCGTCTACGACCCGGCAACTGGCAACTTGACCCAGCGCACCGAAACCGGCAAAGAGGCGACCCGCCCCGGCGGTGCCTTCAGCCTGATCACCCTCTTTCCCGGCTACAACACGGCCGGTCAGTTGCTCACCCTCGATCCCCCGGGCTATGGCCAGTCGGACGTCACTACCTTCACCTACGACTCGACGCGCGGCGACCTGCTGGCCGCCACCCGCACCGACCCGCTGATCGGTACCACCACCTTCGCCTACGACCCGTTCAACCGGCGCACGGGGGTGACCGAGGTCAACAGCGTGTTGACGGAAACGCGCTACGACCCGCTGGATCGAGTGACCGACACCATCCAACGCAGCACTGCCGGAGCCCTGCCGGGCGATCCCATCGTGGCCGGAGATTTAGTCACGCAACAGCAATACACTCCGCTGGGCGATCTCTTCCGCACCATCCTGCCGCGCGGCAACGTAATCGAGTACGGTTATGACTCGGCCGGCCGGCTGACCTCGATCGAGCGCAAGCCGGACGCCGCCACCCCGGGCGAGCGCACCGTCTACCAGCTCGACGGCGCCGGCAACCGTACGCGCGAAGAGCTACAACGGTGGGACGGGGCGGTCTACGTCGTCGAGAGCTTCACCGACTACGACTACTCCACCCGCTGCTACCTCGACCGCATCCGCCACGCCGACGGCACGGCGACCGAGTACGCCTACGATTGCGACGGCAACTTAGAAAGGGTCTGGGATGCCAACCACCCGAGCGGCGGCCAGACGGCAGAGCCGACCACCACCT
>JAJRVQ010000034.1 GCA_024277255.1 Acidobacteriota bacterium
CGCCTTGGTCGATAGCCCGCCAGGCGAGGGTGGAACCGTTGAATTCCACCATCAGTTGCTGGTCGATCAGGATTGGACCGGCGACTGGTGGAGCTGGGAGCAGGTGGTCGAGCCGCCGGCCGGCACCCGCTGGGTGGTGGTAGTGGTGGAAGATCTCTCGACCGGCCACTGGGGCAGCTGGGAGGTCGAAGTGGCCGCCCCGCCCGAAGATGATTGACCCTCGGGAGCCCGCGGTAGCCAGCTGACCGCCAAGCCGACCAATCCGCCGACGGCGTGCGCCAAGGGGATGGGGACGAAGCCCGAGCTCTCCTGGGCCAGGAAGAGGGCGTCGCCGGTGGCCACTTCGTAGAGGATCTTGAGTGCCAGGGCGGCCAGCGCCAGCGCCGCGACCACGCTTCGCCAGGCGCTCCGCGTGGAGCGAGAGTCGGGGCGCCGGCGTCGATGCACGGCGTCGCGCAGCTGCCAGCCGGCGAGTAAGGCAAAGAGGGCGGCGTCGAGCCCGGAGAGGCCCCGGTAGTGGCCCATCCGGGGCAGCGCAGTCCACAGGACGAGCGAGATCACCGGCGCCGCGAGGCCGAGGCAGAGGAGCAGCTGGGCCCTCGATCGGCGTGCACAGGCAATTGCTAGGAGGAGGAAGGCGGCGGCGTCGAGCACTAGGTGCTCCAGATCCCAGTGGGTCCAGTGGCAGGTGATGGAGCGCCACAGCTGCCCCTGGGCGAGAGCCGCGCGCTGGTACTCCAGGCTGCCGGTGGCCTGCGGCCAGGCGGCGAGGAGGAAGGCGGGGAGCACCAGCGAGATGGCGAAGAGGGCGGTGAGAACGGTGGTTGCCGAGGGCCGGTTCGGGCTCCTCGGCAACCGCGGGCTCACCGTGATGGGGGAGGTCACGGTGCGAGCCCTCTACTCTCGACGGTCCTGGTGATGGTCCCGGCGACCCTGTTGGCGGCGCCGCCGTCGGGTGAGCGCACCCCCGGCCAGCCCCGCTGCCAGCAGCAGGGTGAAGGGGTCGACCGCGCCGCCGCCAAAGTTGAGATCCACCCCGCGCGAGGGTTCAGTGGTGGGCGTTCGAGCTGGCGCGCGCTGAGCCGGTGAAGGGGTCGGATCCCTCTTCTGCGCCGAGTTGGGCTGCGGGCCGGCTGCTCGCTGGACCTTCTCGACGCCCGCCGGGCCGAGGCCGGCGCGGGCCTCGTCGCGTAGCGTCTCGATCTCGTCGCGCAGGGCTCGTTGGCGCTTGCGATCGCGCGCCAGACGCAACGCGTTGCGCCGTTGTAGCTTCCAGCGGCGGTACTCCTGGTCGTTCTCCAGTACCAGGAAAGAGGTGTACTCGGTGACGATCGAGTAGCCCTCGCCGAGACGTACGATCTCGTCGGTGACCTTGGCCCGCGAGCCGGCTCGGTCCGCCTCTTTGAGTAGCCGCTGCACCCGGTGCCAGGCCCACATGCGCTCGATCTCCGGGTTGCTCCCCTCATCGGCGGGTAGGGTCAGCTCGACGATTTGCTCGAGCTTCTCGCCGCCGACATCGGCGCGCACCCGCACGGTCACCGGGCCGGCGTCGCGGTAGCGACCGTAGAGACGCAGGGGGCTGCCGTGGAACAACGAGGGCAGTCGGCGCGGCTCCAGGTCGTAGGTCGTTCGACCCTCGAAGTCGATCTCGACGTTCGAGGCCGCCGGGCGCAGCAGCTTGCGCCGGAAGGCGCGGGCCTTCTGGCTGAAATCGTCGCCGCGCGAGATGAAGGCGGCCAAGCCTCCGGCCTCCTCGGTGATCTGTTCGAGCAGCGGCCGGTTGACCTCGTTGCCGACGCCGATGGCGAAGACGCGGGTGCCCGCCGGCCGTTTCTCGATGGCGCGCAGCAGGGCCACCCGCTCGCGCTGCTCGGTCATGCCGTCACTGAGCACGACCACATTGAGCGGCCGATCGGCATTCTTGTAGCCGTAAGCCTGTTCGAGGGCCGGGCGCAACATGGTGCCGCCGCGAGCGCGCTGCGAACGCAAGAACTGGCTGGCCAGCGCCAGGTTTGCGCGGTCACTGTTTTGCAGGGTCGAGAAGAGGGCTTGCGCCGTGACATTGAAGGAGAGCACTTCGAAGCGGTCCTTTTCGCCCAGCTCCTCGATGAAGGCATCCACCGAGCTGCGTGAGAGGGCCAGCTTGCCATCTCGATCCATGCTGCCGGAGACATCGAGGACGAAGACGTAGTCCATCCCCTGGTCAAACTTCTTGAGTTCTTCTCCCGGCGTCAAGGTGAGCAGGAAGTAGCCATCCTCGCCGTCCGGATTGGAGGCGATCAGGTCGAGGCCGGTCTGCGGCCGGGAGAGGTGGTAATTGATCACCAGGTCGCGGCCCAGGTCACCGCCGGTGGCTTCCAGGCTGGCTTGGTAGAGAAACTGGCTGTGCTCGACGACCACCAGGTCGTTGCCGTGGCTCGGGCTTTCCATCGCTTGAATGGGGATCTCCGAGCGCACGTCGAGATTCAACGCGAAGCGACCCTGAACCCGGCTGTCGACCCCGGGCTGGCTGACCGTGGCCAGAGGATAGACCCAGGTGGCCCAATCGTGGTCGATGTCGAGTTGCTGGTAGTAGGTCACCTGCACCTGCTGCTCACCGTTGGCGGCAATGGGGAAGATGCGCATCTCGAATGTCTTGTAGTCGGCTTGCTCCAGCAGGCCGGGGTCGCGACCAATCCGCTTGTAGCTGTCGTAGATTTCGCGCGCCCGTGTCTTCTCGACCACCTCGCCGACCATCTCTTCGCCGTTGATCCACATGCTGAAGTTGGCCACCGAGGCGTTGTGGGGCACCGGGAAGGTGTAGAGGGCTTCGACCACCCGGTCCTCGGTGTTGCGGAAAACCTGGGTGACTTCGGTGACGGCGATTCCGTTGTTGATCGTCACCTGGACTGCATGCTCCTCGATCTCCAAGGCGCCGCCGAAGGGGCCGGAAGCGATCAACAGGCCGGCGGCCGAGGCGGATTGGGTGGCGAAGAAGGCCAGGAGTAGAGCGGGGAGTGCCCAGAGTCCTGGAGGAAGGCTGCGGTTTCGAGACGGTGAACCACGGTGAGAAAGCTGTAGAGCTGGGAATTTCATCAGACCTCCTTGGTGCGGTGAGATACCGCGAATGAGGGAGGTGTAGAGCAGCGCTGGTGCCAGCTGGAGTGAGTCGCTGTAAGAGCCTGCGTTCAAAGAAGTTGGCAGTATTCGGCACGGCGGCTCGCAAGCCCTGACGCCCAGTTGCTGATCATTCATTGTTCAGGCTGTGTACAATGAATGTATGGGCGATCGACCAGCGGGCAGCCCTGGGGCAGGAGGAAGAGGCGGAGAAGGGAGAGCGCCGTGGCTCTACTGACGGACAACGAACGCGAGGTCGCCTCGGCGCTGGCACAGTTGACGCTGGTCAACCCCTTTCTGCCCCAGCGCATCGACTGCGAGCGCCAGGCTCTCGGCGAACAATTCGTCGAACACCAAGCGGTGTGGCACGTTCGCGCCGATGCGGGCGAGCTGGCCAATCCGAATCTCGACCGCCTTACCCGCACGGCGCAGCAACTGGCGATCGACCTCTGCCGGCGGCTCGAAGGGGGGGCCACCGCCGGCAAGCGTGATGCGCGGATCTATCGCGATCTGGTGCTCTACGCGCTCTACCGCCGCTATCAGGCCGAGCTACAGCGCCCTATTCGAGCCGGATCGAGCCGAGAGGCGGCGCAACGAGGCGGCGCAGCCTCCTTCCCGATCTACCGCCGCTTCGTCGCCGATCTCGACCGCTTCTTCGCTCCCGGCGGCATCGCCGGCAAGATCGACGTGCTGGATCCGGCTCACCTCTTCGCTTGTTTCTTCCAGGTCCGCCGCGCCTTCCACTACATCCACCGCTTCATCATCGGCGGCTCGATGCCGGCGGCGAAGCTGCGGGCGGCGGTCTGGGAGTCGATCTTCTCGCATGACATGCGCCGCTACCGGCGGGTGCTTTATCGCCAGATGGGAGATGTCACCACCCTGATCACCGGCCCGTCCGGGACGGGCAAAGAGCTGGTGGCGCGGGCGATCGCGCTCGGTCGCTATATTCCCTTCGACGCCCGCAAGCTGCGCTTCGAGGAAGGGTTTGCCGCGGCCTTCTTTCCGCTCAACCTCTCCGCGCTCTCGCCGACCCTGATCGAGTCCGAGCTGTTCGGCCATCGCCGGGGCTCGTTTACCGGGGCGGTCGAAGACAGAACCGGCTGGTTGGAGGCCTGCCCAGCTTGCGGAACGGTCTTCCTGGACGAGATCGGAGAGATCACCTCGGCGGTGCAGGTGGAACTCTTGCGGGTGTTGGAGAACCGTTCCTTTCAGCGCTTGGGCGAGACCCATGAACGCGATTTTCGCGGCAAGATCGTCGCTGCCACCAATCGCGACCTCGACCGCGAGATGCGCGCCGGCCGTTTCCGCGAGGATCTCTACTATCGCCTGTGCGCCGACACGGTGTGTACCCCGTCGCTCGCCGAGCGGCTGGAGGACTCGCCGCGGGAGCTGGCATTGCTGGTACGCCACATGGCGACCCGGATGGTCGGCGCCGAGGAGGCGGAGGGGCTGGTCGAGGAGGTCACCGAGTGGGTCGAGCAGGAGATGAACCCCTACTGCTGGCCGGGCAACGTCCGCGAGTTGTCCCAGTGTGTACGCAACATCCTGATTCGACGCTCCTACCGCCCACCGGCTTGCGAACCGGCGGCGCTGGGAGCGGTCGAGGAGCTGACCCGGCAAACGGCCGCCGGTGAGTTGACCGCCGATCAGCTGCTCTCGCGCTATGTGACCCTGGTCTACGCCCGTACCGGCAGCTACCAAGAAGCGGCGCGCCGACTAGGCCTTGACCGGCGTACGGTCAAGGCCCGAATCGACGCGCCCATGCTCACCCGTTTGCGTGAAGAATTCGGTGAGGAATAGGAACAGCCTCTAGAAGCCGCACCCCGGGCCGCCCATGCCGCCCATGCCGGCCATGCCGCGGTGTCCCCGCGGGCCGCGCTGCATCATCGGCGGCAGCTCTTCGCGAACCACCACGCCGTCCTGGTTCTCATCCAGGGTGGAGAAGGCTGCTTCGAGATCCTCGATGGTGATCGTCCGGTCGGGCCGCTGGCCCAGTGGGCGCGATCCACGCTGGCCGCGGGGGCGGCCGGCTCGCATGGCGCTCAGCTCTACACGGCTGAGTTCACCGTCGCCGTTCTCGTCGAGGCTCGCCAGATAGGCGGTGAAGTCCGCGCTGGTCACCTCACCGTCGCGATCTTCGTCCGCATGGAAGATCAGGCGTGTGGTCAGCCCAGTGATCAGACGGTTCTCGAAATGCTGGCGAAACTCAGCTTCCGTGACGGTGCCGTCGCCGTCGAGATCGAGGCGATCGAAGGGCCGCATCCCGTCAAACTCCTCGGCGGTGACCTCACCGTTGCCATCCAGGTCGTGGTTGTCCAAGAACATTTGCCAGTGATCACCGGGTGGCGGGCCTGGGGGCTGCGCGAGCAGGGCACCCGCGGCCACGATCGCCATCAGGGTGGTGGCAAGTAGGATTTTCTTCATGGTCTTACTCCTTTGGTCTTGCCGGAGAACCCCGGCGTCATGGAGATATCGTAGGCCGATCGAAGCGACAGGTCATCAAGAGGGTGCAATGGCTTTGTAAAGACTGTAAATCCTCGGCTCGCAGCCGGGCGACGGCTCTGCGCCGACCGTATACTGCTCGACGTGCGCAGAGATTGGCTCAAGATGCCGCCACCCTGGGTGACCGCCTCCGTGTTGCTCGCCTCCCTGTTGGTTCTGGCGGTTTTGCAGTATCGCTGGCTCGACCAGGTGCGTCTGGCCGACCGCCAACGCCGGGTGCAGTTGCTCGAAGAGGCGGGCCGTCGCTTCGCCGAGGATCTCGACCGCGAGATCAGTCGTGCCTGGCTCTGTTTCCTGCCGCAGCCGCGCGGTGAGCTGCGCGATTGGGTGGCCGCCGGCTTCGAGCGTTGGAATGAGACTGCCGCCTATCCCTCTCTGCTGTCGCAGGTTGTGTATTTGCAGCCGGTGGAGGGTGGCGGCTGGAAGCTCTATCGCTACGCGGCGGAGGTGGAGCCGGTCGAGATGACGGTCGTTCCCGCCGCCTACGCGCCGTTGCTGGACCGGCTGTCGGCCCTGATTGCTGGGCAGCGAGACGAGGAGCGCGGGTCGCCCTTCTTGCCGGCTCTGCCGGGTCTGCTGATTCCTGTGCGCTTCTGGCATCGGCCGGGTACCGGGCCACCGCGACGGATGGCTGGCGGGATCCGCCGCGCCATGGCAGACGCCGGTTTACTCGTGGTGCGCTTCGACGGTGAGCTCCTGGCTGAGGAGATGTTGCCCGAGCTGGCGCGCCGCTACTTCGCGGCTTCGGGAGAGAGCGAGTACCACCTGGTGATCTTCGGCCCCGACGGCCGCCCACTGATGGCCGCCGGGCCGCAGCCCGCCGCGATCCCCAGTGCGCACGCCGATCTGCGCCAGAGTCTCTTCGGATTCCTGCCGCCGGAGCAGGTACACGATCTCGGTGCTCAGCTGCGCCTCTGGCCAGCGCGCGGCGCGGGGGAGGCAACCATGCTGCGAGGTCGCGGTCGGATGGAGGATCTGCGCCGTTCCTTGACCGCGATGGCGCGCTTCGACCGCGGTGCTGGCGGCGGTCGCTGGCGGCTGGAGGTGACCCACGTGGCCGGCTCTCTCGACCAGGCGGTGGGCGCCGGGATGCGCCGGAGTATGGCCTTGGGGCTCGGTGTCTTGGCGGTCTTGGCACTCAGTTTCTGGGCCATGGACCGCTCGGCGCGCCGTGCCCAGCGGCTGGCGGGCCAGCAGCTGGATTTCGTCGCCGGTATCACCCACGAGTTGATGACGCCGCTGGCCGCGGTGCGTTCGGCGGGCCAGAATCTGGCCGACGCGGTGGTGGTCGAACCGCGGCAGGTGCGTCGTTACGGCAGTTTGATCGAGAGCGAAGGGCGCCGCTTGTCGGCGATGGTGAGTGAGATCCTGGATCTGGCCGGCATGCAGGCGGGGGGCCGGAATCTCGATTTACGACCCGTCCGACCGGCGCGGCTGATCGAAGAGGCCTTGGCAGCCAGTTGGCCGGCGCTGGAGCAGGCGGGGTTCGCCGTTGAGAGTGAGATCGCAGAGGAGTTGCCGCTCGTCTTGGTGGATGAGAATGCCCTCGTTCGGGCGCTCGGCAACCTGATCGGCAACGCCGTCAAGTATGCCCGCGACGGTGGCTGGTTGAAGCTTCGGGCCAACCGAGCCGAGGGTGGGGTCGAGCTGGCCGTGGAGGATCGGGGCCCCGGAATCGCCAAAGCTGATCAAGAGCGGATCTTCGAGCCCTTCGTACGTGGCCGCAAGCTCGCGGGGAGCAACCTCCCCGGCACCGGCATTGGCTTGAGTTTGGTCCGTCACGTAGTCGAGGCGCATCAAGGCAGGGTCGAGGTGGAGAGCAGCCCCGGCGAGGGCGCCGTTTTCCGCCTGTGGCTTCCCGCGGCACCGGAAGGGCTCTCATGAGTTCAGGAACCGTACCGGCCAAAGGCCGGATCCTGCTGGTCGAGGACGAGCCGAGTCTGGTGTTGACGCTGACCGACCGGCTGGTCAGTGAAGGATACGAGGTGGAGTCCGCCACCGACGGTGAAATTGGGCAACAACGGGCGGTCAGCGACCCCTTCGACCTGATCCTCCTCGATGTCATGCTGCCGGGCAAGGACGGCTTCGATGTGTGCCGCGACCTGCGCCGTCTCGGCGTCGAAACGCCGATTCTGATGCTGACGGCGCGCTCTCAGGTGGTGGACAAGGTGGTCGGCCTCAAGCTGGGCGCCGACGACTACCTAACCAAGCCCTTCGACATGATGGAGTTGCTGGCCCGCATCGAGTCGCTGCTGCGCCGCGGGCAACGCGGCGGCGCCGCGAGCTCCGGCGGCTACGCTTTCGGCAAGGTGCGGATCGATTTTCGCAAGGCCGAGGTGATCGCCGACGGACAGCCGATCGATCTCTCGGCGCTCGAATACAAACTGCTGCGCTACTTCGTCGACCACCGCGGCGTCGTTCTCTCTCGCGATCAGCTCCTCGACGAAGTCTGGGGCTACGACACCGAGGTCTACACGCGGACGGTCGACGTCCATATCGCCGCCCTGCGCCAAAAACTGGAGCCCAATCCCACCAAACCCGAGTTCATCGTCACGGTCTGGGGGAGGGGATATAAGTTCTTGGGTTAGCGCGGTTTAACGGCTCAGAGATCTCCTCGGCGAGGAATGAATCGCTGATTGAGATGCCGAAGTTGCGGACACCGGATAGTTGTGATATAAGCGTAGCTTGTAATGTGCCGTGGTTGATCCGTGAAGCTTATGAAAGGAGAAGAGATGTCCAGGAAGTTACTTGCCCGAATGGTGATAGGTCTTGCGATCTTGGCGATCCCGGTGGTCAGCAA
>JAJRVQ010000035.1 GCA_024277255.1 Acidobacteriota bacterium
AGAAAGCGCACCTAGCTTGTGACTCCACGCAACGAGCCCAACGAACGCATCGAGCTAGAGCAAACATGCCTCAACAACTCCAGTCAACGACCGTCCGCCCCCACAATACGCCGCAACTCCGTGGCCCAGGCTTCCAAGGCTTCGCGGCGCTCCTCCAGGTAGGCGTAGCGGTTGTAGGTGCGGGAGAGTCTCCCCAGCGAGTGGCCAGCGATGCGATGCACCAACGTCTCATCCACCCCCATCATGGTCAGCCGAGTGAACACCGTGCGCCGGATGTCGTGCGGCACCACGGGCTGATCAAACTGCAACTCCTGGCAGATTCGACGAGCCGCCGCGTTGAGCGTGTTGCTGTTGTAACAGAGACCCGTTCGAGGAGAAGGAAACACCAATCCATCGAAGTCCCGCCACTGCCTTGCCTGTTCGATCTCTTCACGAGCACGGCTGGACAGAGGCACTGCATGAATCCGATTCCCCTTGTAGTTCTCCCGAGGAATCTCGATCAAGCCATCATGAATCCAAGAGTCGTGGAGACTCAAGATCTCCCCCGAGCGCTGCATGGTCAAGAACAAGAGTCGAAATGCCGAAGCAACAGGGCGAGTCTGGGTCTCGAGGTGCCACCAAAAGGCGCGAATCTCCTCGTCAGAGAAAACCCGGTCCCGAGGACGATCGGGGGCAGGTTTTGGCAACCCCCAAGTCGGACTCGAAGTCACAACGCCCCGGGAGCGTCCCCAGTTGTAGATAGCTCCAACCAGAGACAACACTCTGTTGGCCATGGCGGGACTGCCTCGATCCACGATGGCGTCCAACAGCTCAACGACATGGTGGACAGTGACTTCACCGGCAGGACGACGACCGAAGCCAGGGAGAATGTCTCGCTTCAGAATCGCGATATCCTTCTTCACAGTACTGGCCCGCTTCTTGAGTCGAGCATGGCGCCGAAGGTACTGATCGGCGAGTTCTGCAAAGCTCAACGAGGCCAGCTCCGGTTTCGGCACCCCAGTGGGATCCTTCCCACTCGCGACCAACCCAAGCAACTCCTTTGCCTTGTCCCTAGCTTCTGCCAAGCTGAGAGGCGGAAGTCGCCCAGAAGAGCGCAAGCGCTGCTTCTGATCGGGCGTGCAGTAGTAACCAAAGGTAGTCCGTTTTTCCTGCCGTTCGCCCGGAGCGTAGTAGCGCAGGAAAAAACTGATCCGCCCGGTAGTAAACACCCGAACACCAAAACCAGCCACAGTCGGATCGGTGTATTCGCAGACCTTGGCTTCGGTCTGCAATCGTCGAAGCACCCGATCAGTGAGCCGAAGCTCAGCCATGTCGAATAACCCCCCCGAGGTGCCCAAGCCAATGATCCAGATTATCCAAATGCCAAAGCAACGCGAGTGGTTGAGCCGCAAACAGGCAGCCGACTACTGCAACATGAGTGTCCGCCAACTCGACCGCGAGCGTCGAGTTGAGCCGGAACTGCTGGAGCCCGACGGCTTCTCCGGCAAGACTCCTCTGTGGAAGGTAGAGAGCCTCGACGGGTATCTCACCAGGCATAAACAGGCAGGCTCCCAGTCCATCGGGAGCAAGGAAATCGGACGCAAAAAGGACGCGAAATGGGACTGAACGGACGCTCAATGGACGCAATATCCCGAAATATTGCTGTCTTGACTCTTCGGGACTGTTCTCTCATTGCGCAGCTAAATAGAGCACAACAATGAGGTTACGTCAATTCAGGTCCGCCCTTGTCCCCACGCTTCTTGCGGACGAGGGGTTTCGGAGAGAGACCCCTATAAACAAACGGCCGGGCCTAAGGGTTGTAAACGACGATCCGGCGCTCGCCGATCAGCGACTCGTCGCCGGTGAGGTCCCGGACCAGGACTTGCAGCAGATGGCTGCCTTGCGACAGCTGCGTGGTGTCGAGGCCGAAGGACCAGCCCGGCGCCGCGCTCTGCGGATAGCCGGGGTAGCGTTGCGTCACTCTGGGACGGGCGAAACCCTGGGTGGCGGTGCCGAAGGCGACACCGTCGACCAGGACCTTGATCTGGGAGATGCCCTCCCAGTCCAGGGCCCAGCCCACCATGTTGACGGAGCCGGTGAGGATCAGCCCGTCGCGCGCTCGGGCGAGGCGACCGAATGCCTTCTCGTTGGTGGTGAAGTCCTGGCAGGTGAAGACCATCGGTATCTCGTCGATCGTCGCCACCTGACCGGCGATGTCCCCCGAACGAATCGTCAGCACGTGCTTGCCAGGGGTGTAGCCGAAGTCGATCAGGGCTCCGATATCCATCACGAAGCGGAAGCCGCTCTGCGCCGAGTCCGACAGCCCCGGGAAGAAACGGGAGATGTCGAGGCGCTGCATGCCGTAGCAGTTGGACAAGCCACCGCGCACCGCGTCGAACTCGCAGTCCCGCAGGCTGTTGGCGAAAATGGAGCCGTCGATCAACAACTCGACGTAACCGACTCCCTGATCGGCGATCTCGACCCCGACATCGAGGGCGTAGCCTGAGACCACGCTGTAGCGGCGTTGCGGATCCAACGGATCGCAGGTGCCGGTCAGCTCACCATTGGCGGAGGGAAACTCGATGGTGCCAAAGGGGATCAGGTTTGAAGTGAGATTGGTGAACAGAATGGTGCGGGTGTTGAGTTCACGGGTTTCGCCGGTTTGCGAGAGAACGCGCGCTCCGACCTCGTGGTCGCCGTTGAGGAACTGGGTCGAATCGAGTTCGAAGGCGAAACCGGCGGCGGCGGAATCGGGGAATCCCGGGAAGTCCTGCGCCACCTGAGGCCGAATTCGCCCGTACTGCGCCCGACCGGCCACCCGGCCATCGACCAGGATGTCTACAGCCGCGACACCGTCGTCGTCCAGCGCCCATCCGTGAATCGGAATGACGCCGGCTCCCCCGTTGCCACCGCCTACCTGGCCGCCGACATTGCCGAACGGCGAGGCCGCAAACGCCGCCCCCGCGGTACTCAGGGCGACTCCAACTAGAACTGCGATGAAGAGCTTGCGCTGCATGATTCTCCTCCAGTGACGGCTTCTTGACTTGAGTTTCGAGCCGCGGAAGGTTCCTGTCGATCAGATGTTGGGTGTCCGAGGCTAAAGTCTTACCTTAACTTTTCTGGCGATTGTACCGATGAATATTGAACAAAGTCAATCAGTTTCCTTGCCCCCGGGCCTTCCACCACCGTCGAGAGCGCGCCAGTGCGCGGTGAGAAGTTCGGGTAGAGCCAGCCGATCGTAGCCGCCTTCTAGAACGGCGAGGAGGCGGCCTTCGCAGCAATCCGCCGCCAGTTCACCGAGTCTCAATCCCCACTCACGGTACCCCTCCTTGGAGACTTTCATCCCGCCAAGCGGATCATCTCGCCAAGCGTCGAAACCGGCCGAAAGCAGCAGGACTTGCGGCGCAAAAGAGCGCAGTGCCGGCAAGACCTTTCCTTCGATCGCCTCGCGGTACTCCTCGTCACCCGCGCCGGCCGGCAGCGGCACGTTCAAAGTCGCGCCTTCGCCCTCGCCATGGCCGATCTCGCTCTGCGCTCCGGTTCCGGGATAGAACGGGTACTGGTGAACGCTGGCGAAGAAGACATTCCGGCGCGCGGCGAAGAGATGCTGCGTGCCGTTGCCATGGTGAACGTCGAAATCGAAGATCGCCACCCGCTCCACTCCGTGCTGGCGCCGCAGGTACTCGGCGGCGATGGCGACGTTGTTGAAGAAGCAGAAGCCCATCGCCAGACCATGCTCCGCGTGGTGGCCTGGCGGCCGAACCGCCGAGAAGGCGGTACGCCCACTCCCCTCCACCATCCAGTCAACGGCGGCGAGGGTCGTCTCCACCGCGGCCCGGGCCGCCTCCCAGGTGGTCGGCCGCAACGGATTGTCCGCCGAGTCGAGTAGAGGGTCACCGCGCTCAACAGCTCGGCGGAACCGATCCACGTAGCGCGGGTCGTGTATCCGCTGAATCGCCTCGGAGGCTCGGCCATGAGCGACGACCTCCTCAGCCGGCAACTTCTCCTCGGCGACCCGGCGCAGAATCCCCTCCAGACGCTGAGGAACTTCCGGGAAGGCTGGACCGAGGTCGTGTTGGCGACAGGCGGGCGAAGAAAAAAGACGCAGCATGCGCCGATCATACCTGCCGGGGGGCGGGAGCCGACCTTTCCCATTGCAAGGCTAGCCGTGCTACCCTATGCGGGTTCTTTACCGGCGATTCGCCTTGGATCGCGCCGTTCGCAGTTTGCCGACTCCCTGGAGGCGGGCTTGCTGGCGAACTTTGGCGTGCCGATCCGCCGCTTTCGCTCCCCACCTCCGCTCCGCGAAACAAGGAGCGGGGAGATGGAGAATCCGAATGAAGCCCAACTGCTGCGCCATTGCGCGCAGCGGGGCAACGAACGAGCCTGGAGCGAGTTTATTCAACGCTTTGGCGGCCAGTTGCAGGCAACGGTCCGCTATAGCCTACGTCGCTGCGGCGAAGCGCCCTCTACCGATGGCGTGGAAGAGCTGCTGCAGGAGGTCTACTGCCGCCTGCTGGAGAACGACGGCCGCCACCTGCGCGACTGCCGCGGCGAGCGTGACAGCGAGATCGCCGCCTATCTGGCCCGCATCGCCGAAACGGTGGTACGAGACCAATTCCGCCGGCGGCGAGCACTCAAGCGCGGCGGCAACTGCCCTGTAGTGCGCCAAATAGACAAGGCCGACTCCATGGCCACTCCGTTCGATACTCGCGGTTGCCCGGAGCGCCGTGCCTTGGCTCGCAGCCACCTGCTAGCGTTGTTCGAGCGCTATCGCGCGCAGGGCCCAAGGCGTCGTCAAGAGCGCAATCTGCAAGTCCTGCTCTGGTCGCTGGTCGAAGGTTGGACCAGCCGAGAGATCGCGGCCGCCCTGCCCGGGCGTCCTTCGCCCAGCAGCGTCAATTCGCTGCTCTACCGCCTGCGTAGGCGGCTGGCATCGGTCCCTACTTCATCTTCTCTTCGACGAACTCAACATGCCGGCGCACTCTCGGATCGTACTTCTTGAGGCGCAGCTTCTCCGTCGAGCCCTTCTTGTTCTTGGTCGTGGTGTAGAAGTAACCCGTCCCGGCGCTGGATACCAGCTTGATCTTATCGGCCATCGGTTTCGTCTCCTGGTACCTGGCTAGCCAACGTGGGTTACGTGGGCTAACAGGGCTGACGTACGCAAACAGCTCCCGTGAGAGTCACGGGGGCTGTTTTTCTTCGAATCATGAATGGCGGGGCCGACGGGACTCGAACCCGCGACCTCCGGCGTGACAGGCCAGCGTTCTAACCAGCTGAACTACGGCCCCGCATTGTCGGCAACCTTGGTGGGAGGTGTGGGATTTGAACCCGCGACCCCCTGCGTGTAAGGCAGGTGCTCTAACCGCTGAGCTAACCTCCCGGCCGCCGGAGGTCGCCAATGGTATAGAAGCGCTCGCAGCAAAGTCAATCGGTATTTCCACGGTCCGCTGGAAGCGTGCACCATTTCCCAAGAGCGTGTGATCCAAACTCTGGAAAGCACTCCTTCCATCTCCACTAACTCGTTGATTTCAAAAGGGTTCAACGCCCTAACGGGTCGTGGCTCAGTTTGCCGGCGGGACCCTCTACGGTCGGTATCCCACAGCCGTCCTCGCCCGCCAAGCCGGGCTGCGGGCGGCTGTGGGAGCCCTCCGCCCGCTACCCACCGGCAAACTGAGCCACGCCCCCCTAACGACATGCCGCTTCGAGCCAACGTCGTTCGTGGCACAATAAGTGCTCGTCTATCCGACCGAATGCGCCGCAATGGTTGCTGCCATCGCGCGCTCTTCAATGTTCTACCGGCAACAAAAGGAGCAGCAGAAATATGTACGAGGTCCCGGCACTGACTTACAGCTTCGATGCGTTGGAGCCACACATCGACAGCACCACGATGCAGATTCACCACGACAAGCACCATGCGGCCTACGTATCGAAGCTCAACGCCGCCCTCGACGGCCACGAAGATCTTCAGTCGATGAGCGTCGAGGCGCTACTTCGCGCCATCGATACCGTTCCCGAGGCCATTCGGGGCGCGGTGCGCAACCACGGCGGCGGCCACGCCAACCACAGCCTCTTCTGGACGGTCATGGGACCGGGCGGAGGCGGTGCTCCGAGCGGCGACCTGGCTGACGCCATCAACGCCGCGTTCGGCAGTTTCGAGTCCTTCCAGGAGCGCTTCACCGCTGCGGCGGCAGGCCAATTCGGTTCCGGCTGGGGCTGGTTGGTCGCCACCGACGGTGGCCTTGAAGTGATCGCGCGCCCGAATCAGGACAGCCCGCTGATGGAGGGCAAGACGCCCTTGTTGGGCGTCGATGTCTGGGAGCATGCCTACTATCTCCACTATCAGAACCGCCGCCCCGACTACCTCAAAGCATGGTGGAACACGGTGCAGTGGAACGCCGTCGCAGAACGGCTCAAGCAGGCCTGAGCGGGCTCTTCAACACCGGTCGGCCCCTGCTCAAGGAGCCGGCCGGTGTCATCCGAACGAGGAAAAACGGACCGCGACCGCCGGGTTAACTTTTGGATATACATAAGTTTGCACGTCTATGCCCAGCAACTGAGCAGTTGAACCTGGAATTCCGGGCGCAATTTCAACCATATTTCAACCATCCCTGCCATAGTATTCGCCACAATCAATAGGATCGAGAGCCGATCCACCCGCTTCGAAACCAAGGGGAGCTAGCGCTCTGGGGGCAGTTCAGAGACCCAAGGAGGACTTCAGGATGGCTAACGCAATCGCACACGATCAGGCAAACATGGCTCGGGATGAACGCTACTTGACCAAGGTATTCAAGGCGCTCTCGGATGGCACCCGGCAAGAGATTCTGCGCCTGCTCGAGAACCACCAGCGCACCGTCGGCGAAATCGTCGGCAACTTCAACCTCTCGCAACCGACCATCTCTCGGCACCTTTCGGTGCTCAAAGAGGCTGACCTGGTCATCGACCAGCGTCAGGGCCAGAACGTGATCTACCGCCTCAACGATGAAGCGCTCTCGCAGTCGATGCGCGACTTCTTCGGTCAGTTCCGCAGCTGCCAAGACTCCTTCCGCTAGATTTCGTAGCGCTGTTGGTCTCGAAAGGCTGCCGCCTGCCGAGTTCTGATCTAGCCAGAACCGGCTGGCCCCCCTTCGCTGAAGAAACCTGCCCATGATGATGGGCAGGTTTCTTGCTTTGAGGCTATCCCTTGTTCTCCAGCGCAGCCGGCGTATAATCCCCATCCGAACCTGGGGCCCGATCGGATCTCAGGGGTTTTGTCTCTCAGGCGGTGTAGCTCAGCCGGTTAGAGCGAGCGGCTCATAACCGCTAGGTCAGGGGTTCAAGTCCCTTCACCGCCACCATTCGTTTTCGCACGGACCCGCGGGATGGTCACCACAGGCTGCATGTTGCGATGAGATCTCTTCGCGCGCTCGAGAGTTTCTTCGTCGCCTACCCGCGAGTGCTACCCCATGCGGGAGCCCGCTGGATCGTCGCTTTTTCGGGCGGCGGCGATTCCACTGCACTGCTCCATGCCGCGGCCCGCTGGGGGCAAGCCAACGGGGTCGAAGTGGTGGCCGCGCACCTCGACCATGGCCTCGACTCCGGTTCGCGCTCGCGGGCTCGAGAGGCCGCTCGCCTGGCGCGGCGGATCGGCACGGCCTTTCACGGTGAGCGGCGAGCGGTCGCCGACCTGCGCCGAGCCGGTGAAGGTCTCGAAGCAGCGGCCCGCCGGGTGCGCTACGACTTTCTGGAGGAGCTTCGCCATCGCCTCGGGGCTACGGGCATCGCCACCGCCCACCACCGCGACGACCAGGTCGAAACCGTCCTCATTCGACTCCTCCTGGGGAGCGGAGTGGAGGGGCTGGCGGCGATTCAACCGCAGCGCGGGGTTATTTCCCGACCGCTTCTCGGGCTATGCCGATGCGACCTGCGCGCCGACCTCGAAGAGGCGGGCCTGATCAGCGTCGACGATCCCACCAACCGAGACTCCTCAGCCCTGCGCAACCGTGTCCGTCACACGTTGTTGCCGGAGATCGAGCGCAGATTTCCGGACCTGCCGCGGCAGCTGGCCGCGTTGGCCGATGCGGCCGGCAGAGCCCGACCGGCGATCGAGGCGCCTCTTCTCGCCCGGCTGCAGCCCTACTGCCGCCGCTCGCCGATCACCGCGGCCGGCGCCATGACCGACAGGAAGGCGACGATCGTGGTACGCCGCAGCGCCTTCCAAGGGCTGCCTGCCGCCCTGCGCCCGAATGCGCTCGCACTTCTCCACCGACTGGCGGAAGCGCCCTACCCGGCCTCACGATCCGCCGCCGCCGAACTGACCCGGCAACTTGCGGCGGGAGACCGGCTGGGATGCGATTGTGGCCATGGCTGGCGCTGGGAGGACCAGCACGGCGAGCTGACTCTCGCCGCCGTTGGCCCACCCATCGCTCGCTTCTCATATACTCTGGTACCTCCGGGGGAAATCGACCTCCCGGAGATCGGCCTTCGCTTTCGACTCAGCCGCGGTCCAGTAGCCGCCTGGATGTTCAGACAGCAGCCCTACCGAACCGGTTTGGCCCTGAAGATCAGCCTGGGCGAAAGGGTGACGATTCGCAGCCGACTACCGGGCGATCGCGTACAACCCCTAGGCCGCTCCAAACCGCGGCGCTTGAAGGAGATTCTGATCGACAACCGGGTGCCTCGCACCGAAAGGGATCATCTGCCGCTGCTCACTGCGGCGCAGCGCGTGGTCTGGGTACCTGGCATAGCATTAGACGAGAGTTGCCGCCTGGGCAACGAGCGCGAGACCTGGATCGCTGAACTGTCACCCAGCTAGATGATGCCGGCCCGAAGATGATAGCCATGCAGGAATCCGCCAGCCGCCACATTCGTTGCTGAGGGTGACCGGCAGCAGCCGGACCGCCAAGAGCACTAGAAACGACAATTACGCAAGGACCGACAAGTTTGAATTCCACTCTCAAGAGTTTGATCCTATGGATGGCCATCCTCCTGGCCCTCGCCATGCTGTGGCAGGCTTTCAACGCCAGCACCAGCCCGGTGGAAGAGCCGACCTACAGCGAGTTCATGGCCCAGGTCGAGGCAGGGACGGTCGAGAAAGTCACCATCAAGGACTCCGTGCTGACCGGCAAGAGCCGCGACAGTGACCAAAAGTTCACCGTACAGCTGCCGAACAAGCCTTCCAACGAGTGGATCGACTCCGCTCTGCGCCAGGCCCAAATCGAAGTCTTGGTGAAAGACGCCAACCCGAACCCGCTGGTCAGAACGCTGTTCAACTGGGCTCCGATCCTGCTCCTGGTGGGGCTGTGGATCTTCTTTATGCGGCAGATGCAGTCGGGCGGAAACCGGGCGATGTCCTTCGGCAAGAGCAAGGCCAAGTTGCTCAATTCCAGCGGCAAGAAGGTGACCTTCGCCGATGTCGCCGGCATCGAAGAAGCCAAGGATGAGCTCGGTGAGATCGTCGAGTTTCTCCGCGAGCCACAGAAGTTCCAGAAGCTCGGAGGCCGCATCCCCAAGGGCGTCTTGCTGATGGGCCCCCCTGGCACCGGCAAGACTCTGCTCGCCCGTGCTATCGCCGGCGAAGCCAACGTCCCCTTCTTCTCAATCTCCGGTTCCGATTTCGTCGAGATGTTCGTCGGCGTCGGCGCCAGCCGCGTTCGCGACCTGTTCGAGCAAGGAACGAAGAACGCTCCGTGCATCATCTTCATCGACGAGATCGACGCCGTCGGCCGCCATCGCGGCGCCGGCCTGGGCGGAGGCCACGACGAACGCGAGCAGACTCTCAACCAGCTGCTGGTGGAGATGGACGGTTTCGAGTCGAACGAAGGGGTGATCCTGATCGCGGCCACCAACCGCCCCGATGTCCTGGATCCGGCGCTGCTGCGCCCGGGCCGCTTCGACCGCAGAGTGGTGGTCGATCGGCCCGATATCAACGGCCGCCTCGGCATCCTCGACGTCCACACTCGCGACATTCCACTGGCCGAGGGCATCGACTTGCGGGTCATCGCACGCGGCACACCGGGGTTCGCCGGCGCCGACTTGGCGAACCTGGTCAACGAAGCAGCCTTGATCGCCGCCCGGCGCGACAAGAAGAAGGTCGACCTCGACGATTTCGAATTCGCCAAGGACAAGATCATGATGGGCGCCGAGCGCAAGACGCTGATGCTCACCGACGACGAAAAGCAAGTCACCGCCATTCATGAGGCGGGTCACGCCTTGGTGGCGGCCTTTACTCCGGGGGCCGATCCGCTACACAAGGTCACCATCATCCCTCGCGGCCGGGCACTCGGCCTGACCATGCAGCTGCCCACCGAAGACAAGCACAACTACTGCAAGCGCTACATCGTGGGGCAGATCGCCATTCTGATGGGTGGCCGCGTGGCGGAGGAACTGACCCGGGACGACATCACTACCGGCGCATCCAGCGACATCGAACGCGCCTCCGCTCTGGCCCGCAGCATGGTCTGCGAGTGGGGCATGTCCGAGCTCGGCCCTCTCGCCTACGGCCACAAAGAGGAACCGGTTTTTCTCGGCCGCGAGTTTGCCCAGCGCAACTCCTTCAGCCCAGAGACAGCACTGCGCATCGACGCCGAAATCGAGAAGATCGTCCAAAACGGCCACCGCAGTGCGACCGAGATAGTCACCGAGCACCGAGAGGTTCTCGAAGCCATCGCGCACGAGTTGCTCGACAAGGAGTCGATCGAAGGCGGCGACGTCTACGCCATCATTCAACGACTGACCGGCCAAGACCTGGCTCCTGCGCCGGCCAAGCTCCCTGACGCCGGAGACCACCCCAGCAAGACCTCCGCAACCGAAACCTCCGCGGGCAACGGTTCCACCAGCTCGTCTACCGACTCGCGCGGCGGCGAACCCGCTGCTGCGCAGAGCGGTGTAGAGAGCGATGAAGAGAGCGGCGGAGAAGGTCCCGAGATACCGGCGATTCCAGATCTTCCACCAGACCCATCGGCCGAGGATTCGACGGCGGTCGACAGCGAGGCCAACCCAGAGGCCGAGCAATCATCTTCGACCTGACTTCAGTCGGTGAAACCGCGACTTCTGGTCACCGCTCTCTTTGCCATCATGATCCCCACCCTCTTGACGCTACAGGTACACTAAGGAGGCAGGAGAACCTCACGTTGAGTTTGACCGCCAGCCTCCAGCCCACCGACACCGTCCATCGGGTGCTCAGCCTGCCGCGTGGTCGTCGTTTGCAGCTCGGTACTCGCACTCTGTTGATGGGAGTGCTCAACTTGACGCCGGACTCGTTCAGCGATGGCGGCCGGTGGATGGATCCCGAACGCGCTGTCGACCACGGTTTGGCGATGATCGAAGCCGGGGCCGACCTGCTCGACCTGGGTGCCGAGTCCACCCGTCCGGGGGGTGGCGTCTACGGTGACGGCGCTCACCGGGTGCCGGTCGAAGAAGAGCTGAGCCGGCTGCTGCCGGTCATCGAGCGGCTGCGACAGGTCACCGACATTGCGCTGTCGATCGACACCCGCAAGGGCGCCGTGGCTCAGGCTGCGCTGGCGGCCGGTGGTGACCTGATCAACGACGTCTCTCTGCTCGCGGACCCTGCGTTGGCCCGCGTTGCCGCACAGTTCAGCTGCCCGCTCATCCTGATGCACAGCCGGGGTGAGACTTCCACCATGCAGCGGGAGATCCACTTCCGCGACCTCCTCGGCGAGATCCGCGACGAATTGGACGACGCGGTCAACCGCGCGGTGGCCCTGGGTGTGGATCGGGACCAGTTGATGGTCGACCCGGGAATCGGGTTCGGCAAGAACTACGCCCAAAACCTGGAGATCCTCGCTAACCCACGTTTCCTCGATCCGCTCGCTCTGCCGGTTCTCATCGGCGCCAGCCGCAAGAGTTTCATCGGCCATCTCACCGCCGGCGCGGCCCCCGCCGACCGGCTGGCCGGCAGTCTCGCCGCCGCCGGCTGGGCGGCAGCGCACGGCGCGGCCATGGTTCGCGTCCATGACGTGGCGGACACCGCCCGCTTCCTCGAGGTCTGGCGGGCGATCGCACAACGGCAACGGGAGGCGGCCCGATGAGCCTTTCCGAGAATCTCTCCAACTTCTTGCAGTTGTTGAGCTGGCGCGACTTCCTCGATGTCTTCTTCGTCGCCGTCCTGCTCTACTACCTGCTGCTGCTGATTCGCGGTACGCGTGCCGTCCAGGTGCTGATCGGGCTGCTGATCGTCGGTCTCCTCTACTACTTCGCCCGCGTCACCGGCCTGGTCACCCTTCAGTGGTTGCTCGGCAACTTGCTGATCTTCCTGCCCTTTTCCGTCATCGTGCTCTTCCGGCAGGAGATCCGGCGGGCCTTGGCCGGCTTCGGGCGTAACCCGCTTTGGGGGCTGACCGCGACGCAGAAGGTCGAGAACACCTTCGATGAATTCGCCGTCGCGGTGACCTCGCTGGCATCGCGCAGGATCGGCGCCCTGATCGTCATCGAGAGGCTCGACGGACTGCGCACCTACGTCGAGAACGGCATCACCCTCGACGCGGAGTTGTCCTACGATTTGCTGATCAACATCTTCAGCCCGGGTACCCCACTGCACGACGGCGCGGTCATCGTCCAAGGGGACCGCATCGCGGCAGCGGCCTGTTTCGTACCCTTGACGCTCAACCCGGAACTGTCGCGCGAGTTCGGCTCGCGCCATCGCGCAGCACTCGGCATCACCCAAGAGACGGATGCCGTGGCCATCGTGGTCTCCGAGGAAAGCGGCACCATCTCCGTCGCCTTCGACGGCCGTCTGTCGCGGAACTTCAACGCCAAGACTCTGCGCAACGAGTTGTACCAACGGCTGGTCACCGATCTCTACCCGCAGCCCAAGAAATCGTGGTCCAACCTCGGCAAGCGCCCCCTCCCCCAGCCGGCGCCGCCCGCTGAGGTCACCGCCGAGGCTGCGGTGCTTCCGGTGGTCGGCGAGCCCGCCGAACCGCGGAAGACGGCATGAGCGAGCGCGCCAGCCTGTGGGCCTATCGCGTCGTCGCGCTGATCGTCGCGCTGGGTATGTGGTACGTCACGGCGGCCGAAACACGGGAGAACCAGGCGCAAAAGACGATCACCGCCAGCGTCACCTACAACGACAAGCCCGACAATCTGGTGATCATCAGTCAACCACCGGAGGTCAGCGTGCAACTGGCCGGCAACAGCCGCGAGATCCGCCTCCTGCGGCCCTGGGATGTCGACGTGCTCGTCGACCTGGCCAATGTCGAGGCGGGCACCGTCAACGTCAGCTTGGAGCCGCTCAACGTGATGGTGCCCGGCGATTCGATCCGTGTGCTGTCGATAGAGCCCAGTGTCATCAGCCTGGATCTCGACGAGGTGGAACGGCGCAGTGTCCCGGTCAGCGCGGAATTGGTGGGCGAGCCGGCGGCGGGGGCCACGGTCACCAGGGTCGAGGTGATCCCCGACAAGGTGGTGATCGAAGGACCTCGGAGCTTCGTCCGGCAGATCCAGGAGCTGACCATCGGTCCGGTTAGCCTCGACACCCATGCCCTCAGCTTCGCCGAGGATGCGCCGGTGATCCTCCCCAACCCGCTGGTCCACGTGGTGCGCCCCCCGCTGGTGCGGGTGGAGATCTCGCTCGATCAGCCGCCGGTTCCTTCCGGTCCCGACGAATAAGTCCGCTTGCCGCCAGCGGCGGACCGTGGTTTCCCACGGTGTCGCCATCCGGCAGATTTTCGGGCCATAGGTCCAAGAAGAGAGTCCTACCGCATGTCCAAACTCGCACTCTTCGGCACCGACGGCATCCGTGGACGCTTCGGCGACAATCCGCTGGACCGCCGCACGGTCACCGCTCTCGGCAGCCACCTGGCCACCCTCTTGTCCGCCAAGAGTGGCGAGCGGCAGCCGGTGGTCGTCCTCGGCGGCGACACCCGTTTCAGTACGCCGGAGCTGTGCTCCTGGCTTGCAGCCGGCCTGCGCCAGGGCGGGGCTCGCTGGCACTACTGCGGCGTCGTGCCAACGCCGGTCATCGCCTGGGCGACGCGAGATCTCAGCGCGGATTGCGGCATCGCCGTATCGGCCAGCCACAACCCATTTCCCGACAACGGCATCAAGTTGATCGCTCCCGACGGCTTCAAGTGGACGGTGGAGCAAGAGAGTGAACTCGAGCGCCTGCTCCTCGCCGGGGCGAGGCCAGGCGATGTCGAGCCGGCCGGGGCCATCGCCGCCCCCGCCAAGCTCGACGCTGAGCAGTCCATCGCCTCGCGGTATCTGGCCGGCGTCGAGACCCGCATCGGAGCCACCGTCAAGGCCACCGTCGCGGCGAATCGGCCGCTCGCCGGCCTGCGCTGCGTGCTCGACACCGGCAACGGTGCCGCCTCAGCCTTCGCCGGAGCGCTGTTCGAGCGTCTCGGAGCCGAAGTCCGCCTCCTCCACCATCGGCCGAACGGGCGCAACATCAATCACGAGTGTGGATCGACCCATCCGCAGGAGATGGCGCAAGCCGTCGTCGAAGGAGGATTCGATCTCGGTATCGCCTTCGACGGCGACGCCGATCGGGCCATCTTCGCCGACGACCGTGGGGAGATTCGAGATGGAGATGCCACTCTCTACCTGTGGGCCCGCCAGCTGGCGGCGTGCGGTCGGCTGCCGGGCCACCGTATCGTCGCCACCAGCATGAGCAATCTCGGCCTGGAAAGGGCCTTGCACCGTCAGGGAATCGCCGTCGAACGGTGCGGGGTGGGAGACCGGCTGGTGGTCGCCACCATGCGCCGGCACGGCATCGTCCTCGGCGGTGAGCAGTCCGGACACATCGTCCATCTGGGCTTGTCGACGACCGGAGACGGTCTCGTCACCGCCAGCCAGATTGCCGTCCAGCTGGTGAGCGCCGGCATACCCATGTCCGCCATGCTGGCCGACTTCGAGAGCTTTCCCCAGATCCTGCTCAACGTACCCGTGGCCCGCAAACCCGACCTCTCCACCCTCCCCTCAGTACTCAATGCGGCCCGCCGGGTGGAAGCGGCCCTCGGCGAAGAGGGCCGGTTGGTCCTGCGCTACAGCGGAACGGAGCCGTTGGCCCGGGTGATGATCGAAGGCCCCGAACAGGAGCGGATCGAGATGTTGGCGAAGCAACTCGCCGCGGTGATCGAGGGCGAACTGGCAGACTCTTGAGAGGAGAAGACAATGCACACTCGACTCGCCGTCAACATCGACCACGTCGCCACCCTGCGTCAGGCTCGGATAGTCTCCTATCCCGATCCGGTCGCGGCCGCTCGGATCGCCGAGGAGGCCGGGGCCACGGGGATTACCGTCCACCTGCGTGCTGATCGTCGCCATATCCAGCAAGACGATGTGCGCCGCTTGCGGCCGGTGGTCCGCGGCACACTCAACTTGGAGATCGCCACCAGCGAAGAGATGTTGGCCATCGCCGAGACGTTGCGACCGACGCAAGTCAGCCTGGTGCCCGAACGACCGGACGAGGTGACCACCGAAGGTGGCCTCGATCTCGTCGCACGGTTGGCGGAGGTGGAGCGGGCCGCCGAGCGGCTGCGCTCGGCTCAGGTGGCCGTCTCTCTCTTCTTGGATCCCGACCCGCGCCAGATCGAGGCGATCGACCGGCTGCCGCAAGGTCTAATCGGCGGCTTCGAGATCAACACCGACGCCTACACTCGCGCCTGCGACGACGACCGTCCCGCACAGCTCGAGAAAGTGGCGGCCAGCGCACGGATGGGCAGTCAGTGCCAACTCCGCGTCTACGCCGGCCATGGGTTGACCAGCGACAACGTCGGTCCTATCTCGGCAATCCCGGAGATCGAGGAACTGAACATCGGCCACTGGCTGATCAGCCGCGCGGTGACTTTGGGGCTGCGCGACGCGGTCAAGGAGATGCTGGCAGCGATGGACGACTAACGCTCGAACTCGATCCCCTCTTCGCTCGGGATCTCCGCCTCGCGCCCGATCACCATGGTGCCATCGATGGGCAAGAGTGTCCGGTGGTTGCTGGCACCGAAGGGGATACTGAGTTCGTAGAACCCTAGCTGGCTGATCCGAATCAAGGTCGCCTTGCTCCCCTTGAGTCCGAATGACGGGTTGTGCACCATCACTTCGATCGGTAGCTCCATCTCGCGTCCCTCTTTCGTACCGGCTCGTCGACCTCAGCCGTCGAAGTAGCCTTGATCCTTGTAGTCCTTCAACTTGCGTTGCAGAGTTCGCAGCCCGATCTTGAGGATCTTGGCCGCTTCTGCCCGGTGGCCATCGGTACGCTTGAGCGTCTCCAAGATCGCCTGGCGCTCGATCTCATCCATGGTGCGAGTTTCGCCGATCGCCGCTTGCACCGGAGCGCCAAATCCGGAACTCTTGGTCCCGGCTTCGCCGAAGAGGTCGGCAGGAAGGTCGCTCACGCCGATCACCTCACCTTGGTGAAAGATCACCATCGATTCGATGACGTTGCGCAGTTGGCGAACGTTTCCCGGCCAGCCGTAGCCGGCCATCGCCGCCAGCGCCTCTTGCGACAGGCTCTTGGTCGGCTTCTCATGCTCTGTGCAGAGCATCTGCAGGAAGTGATCGGAGAGCAGGGCAAGGTCAGCGCCGCGCTGGCGCAGCGGTGGGATGGGCAGGGTCACCACCTTGAGCCGGTAGTAGAGATCCTCGCGAAAACGGCCGGCGGTGACCTCTTCTTCCAGTTCCCGGTTGGTGGCGGCGATCAGCCGAAAGTCGACATCGATCAACTCGCTGCCACCCACGCGCATGACCTGGCGTTCCTCCAAGACCCGCAGCAGCTTGACCTGCAACTCGGGATAGAGTTCGCTGATCTCATCGAGGAATAGTGTTCCCTTGTGTGCCAGCTCGAACTTTCCGATCTTGCGCGCCACAGCGCCGGTGAACGATCCGCGCTCGTGGCCGAAGAGTTCGCTTTCCAGAATGTCGGTGGGAATGGCACCACAGTTGATGGCCAGGAACCGCTCGTCGCGACGCGGGCTCGCCTGGTGCAGTGCCTTGGCCACCAGCTCCTTGCCGGTGCCGCTCTCGCCCGTGATCAGCACCGTCGAGCGGGTTGGCGCCACCACCCTCATCTGTTCGAAGAGGCGTTCCATGGGAGCCGATCTTCCGATCAGCGCCTCGAAGCCGTAGCGCTTGTCGAGCATCTGACGCAGGCTGGTGACCTCCTCTTTGAGCTGTTTGCGCTCCATCAGGTTCATCACCCGCTGGCGCAACTCGTAAAGATCCACCGGCTTGGTCAAATAGTCGTCCGCGCCAACCTGCATGGCCTCCACCGCCGACTCGATCGAGCCAAAACCGGTGACCAGGACGACACCGAGGTTGTGTCCCTTCTCGCGCACGGCGGCGAGGAAACCGAGACCGTCCATCCCCGGCATGCGTAGATCGCAGACCACGACGCGAATGCGGTCGGTATTGTCGAGATACTCGAGCGCCTTGCGCGCGTCATCGAAGGTCCGTACCGAGAAACCGGCCCTCTCGATGGCGATCGCCATCGATTCGCGGGAGCCGGTCTCATCGTCGATTACCAGAATTGTCGGTACATCAGCCATAGCGGCGGTGATTCTGGCACATCCTGGCGATCGGCGGAGCCAGAAAAACAGCGAGAGGCTCCGTTTGCCGGTGGGTAGCGGACGGAGGGCTCCCGCGTCCGCCCGCAGCCCGGCTCGGCGGGCGAGGACGGAGGTGGGATACCGGCCGCGTAGGGTCCCGCCGGCAAACCGAGCCACTGGCAAAAAATAGGGGCGCCCGGGGGAGGTAAAATCCCGAACGCCCCGGCATTGAAGGGACCGTGGGTTGGCGCGTGGGCAGTAGCTCCCGGTATCGGCAGATCAGCGCAAGCGCTTTTGCCAACCTCCCGGACAGGCGCCGAAGAGGTCTCCTCCGCCACCAACGAAGGATCTACTACGCACATAGTTGATACGACAACCCCCCCATAGAGGTTTCACCGCGGGGAACAATTCGACCTTCCCGATCAACCTCCCCGATAGAATCGCCAGCGACCTCATGTCCGGCGCACCATCTACCTTCAGCTCGAAATCGCTCGTCACCGTCGAGGGGACGCTCGACAAAATAGTCTTTGCCAACGAGGAGAACGGCTGGAGCGTGGTGCGCTTGCAGCTGGCGGACTCCTCCACGGTGACCGCCGTCGGCAACTTGCTGGCTGCCCAGCCGGGTGAGCGCTTGCAGCTGACCGGCAGCTGGGAGAACAACTCCCGCTACGGACGACAGCTCAAAGTTGCCTCCTTCACCACCGTGCGCCCGGCCAGCGTTGCGGCGATCGAGAAATACCTCGGCTGCGGACTGATTCGCGGTATCGGCAAGGCGATGGCGCAACGGCTGGTGGCCCAATTTGGCGAGGAGACTCTCGACATCATCGAAGACCAGCCCGACCGGCTGGCCGAGGTAGAAGGCATCGGGCCGAAACGCAGCAAGGCCATTCGCCAGGCTTGGGTCGAGCAGCGCGAGGTCAAGCAGCTGATGCTCTTCCTCCACGAGCACGACGTCTCCACCGCCCACGCACTCAAGGTCTTCAAGCGCTACGGTGCCGATGCTTTGCGGGTGGTTGGTGAGCAGCCCTACCGGCTGGCGACCGACATCTGGGGTATCGGTTTTCGCACCGCCGATGGGATCGCCGGCAAGTTGGGAATCGCCCCCGACGCTCCGCAACGGGCGCAGGCGGCGGTGATCCACCTGCTGCGCGAAGGGACCGGGCGCGGTCACCTCTTCTTGCCCCGTGCAACCCTGCTGCGCGAGGCGGTGGCCTTGCTGTCGATCGAAGAGGAGCACATCGCCGCCGCCGTCGAGGTGCTGGCTGCCAACGCCACGATCGTCGTCGAGCGCAGCGTTACCGGGGATGGCGTCGAAGAGAGCGGTGCGAGTGGAGGTGAGGAGGAGGCTATCTTCCTCGCTGCCTTTCATGCCAGCGAGATCAGCTTGGCCCGCCAGCTGGCGAACCTGGCATCGGCGCCGCTGGCGCAGCCGCTCGATCTGGCCGGCGGCGAGTTGGTCCGCGCCTTGGACAAGTTCGAGCGCGGCGAATCGATCCAACTCGCACCCCAGCAGCGCAGGGCGATCGAAAGTGCCGTGCGCTCGCGCGTCCTGGTGATCACCGGTGGGCCGGGAACGGGTAAGACGACCCTGGTTCGCGGCATCGTTCACATCCTCTCGCGCCACGGCGGGCGATTGCTGCTCACCGCTCCGACCGGCCGCGCCGCCAAGCGGCTCGCCGAAGCGACGGGCCGGGAGGCCAAGACGGTCCACCGCTTGCTCGAGTTCGAGCCCCGGACCCGGACCTTCCAGCGCGGCGAGGAGCGGCCGCTCAACGCCGGCGCCGTGATCGTCGACGAGGCGTCGATGCTCGACACCGTACTCGCCAACCACCTGGTCTGCGCCGTCCCGGCGGGTTGCCGGCTGATCTTGGTCGGCGACGTGGATCAGCTACCCTCGGTGGGCGCCGGCAATGTCCTCTTCGATCTCATCGACTCGCACAAGATCGAGGTCATCCGGCTCACCGAGATCTTCCGCCAGGCCGAACGCAGCGCCATCGTGGTCAACGCGCACCGAGTCAATCACGGTGAAATGCCCGACCTCAGCTCCCGCGCCGACTCCGACTTCTTCATGATCGAGCGGCCGGATGCCGGCGATCTGCTCACCACCCTGACCCACCTGGTCGCCGAGCGCATCCCTGCCGCCTTCGGTCTCGATCCCATCCGCGACATTCAGGTGCTGACGCCGATGAACCGCGGTAGTCTGGGCGTGGCCAACCTCAATGAGGAACTGCGCCGGCTACTCAACCCGAGCGGTCGTGAGATCGCGCGCGGCGGCAGCGTGCTGCGCGCCGGCGACAAGGTGATGCAGATCCGCAACAACTACGACCTCGACGTCTTCAACGGCGATCTCGGTCGCATCGATCAAGTCGACACCATCGAGCACAAGGTCTGGGTCACCATCGACGGCAGGCGGATCGGCTACGAGTTCGCCGATCTCGATGAGCTACGGTTGGCCTACGCCTGTTCGATTCACAAGTCCCAGGGCAGCGAGTACCCCTGCGTCGTACTCCCGGTCCATACCCAGCATTTCGTCATGCTCGAGCGCAACCTGATCTACACCGCGTTGACGCGGGCGCGCCGGCTGGCCGTCCTGGTCGGCGAGCAACGCGCACTGGCCATCGCCGTGCGCAACCAGAGGACGCGCTCCCGGAACACCCGGCTGGCACAACGGCTGCGAGCGCTGGTCAGCTGACCCGGCTCACCCGCTATCGCTCATCGCCATCGCCATCGGGGTCGCCATCGGGGTCGCCATCCAGATCAGACGCGGCATCGTCCTCTCCTCCTGAATCCGGCTCCGAGGCCGACTCTTCTTGTCCCTCGTCCGCCTCCCATGGGTCCGTTTGATCGCTCCAGCTATCCCGCGGCGCATCGTAGACGAGCCCGTCGGACGGGTCCGGCCCGGCCTGTGGATCGTGGTGGGCCGCATCCGTATAGCTGCCTCCGGGATAGAAGGCCTCGTTGCCGCGGTTCCTGCGCCGATCGATCAGCACCAGCAGTACGGCGCCGATACCGATGACCCCGGCCACGATCCAAACCAAACTGCCGAGTCCATGGCACAGCGCGGCGGGAATCCTGAACCAGCCCAGCCCCACGGCCATCAGGTCGAACAGGCTACCCACCAGATCGAAGCTGGCCAAGGTCAGCAACCCCCAAAGAACCGGTGCGTAGTCGCCGTCGGCGGTGCGGCCGATTTGCGACAGGGTCCACTCACCGACCCGCCTCGCCGCCCCCACCACACCCAACAGCCAGATGGCGAAGACCAGGAAGGGAGTGATCAAGACGGTCAGCACCACCAACGGTATACCGATGATGGTCACCGTCAACAGGATCAGTAGAACCACCAGCGCCGGGAAGAAGACGAGTAGGGCCAGGAATCCCACCAGCCCCGCCTTCCACCATTCCACTCGAATACGATCGGCGGTGTTGGCGACCAGTCGCGGGGCGATGAGCACCACGATCGAGGTCACCAGAGCGCAAAGTACCAGACAGACGCCGAACCAGAAGAAGTGCCACCAGCCACTCCACCAGGAGTGCCGGCGATGGTTAGTGCCACGATCGAATCGCCAATCGACACTCCGATCTTGGGTCCAGTTGCCACCGATGAAGGGCACCTCGACGATCGAGCCGCGTACCTTGCCACCTTGATGGCGCACCACCTGACCGCCGACACTGGTGGCGTCACGGGTGATCTCTCCGCCCTCGTTGACGATCACCGAGCCACCCACCGCCACGACGTCGCCTTCGACCAGGCCATCCACCGTCACCGACCCCATCACCGCGGTCACATCACCGCGCACCTCACCCTCGACCTGGACCGATCCCATCACGGCGACGGCCTCGCGCACGCTTTCACCGGCGGGGATCACCAGGTTGCGGAAAACCGTGACCTCATCCCCGCGGCGATGAGGCACCTTGTGGCGCGGGATGTCCGGCACGCGAGGAACTCTCGGCACTCTCGGTGCTTCGACCTCGTCGCGGCGAGTGAATTCGGATCGCTGGTCGAGTTCTTCCTCTTCGGCCGGCGGGGAGGATTCCCCGGTTTCCTCCGCGGCGGGTGATTCTTCGATCGCGACCTCTTCCTCCGCGGGAGCCACGACCGCCTGTGCGGCAGCGTCGGCTGGAAGGTCGAACAAGGCACATTGCTCAGCGGAACTCAGATCCGCCACGGCCAGGATCCACTCGGCCTCATCTTCCAGCCAAGTGCGCAGAACCTCCCGCGGCACCTTGGCACCGTTGATCGCGATGGCCGTGCCGACAATCTCGATCCGGCGCACGCCGAAGCGCGAAGTTCGAGGTTCGAGCACCAGCCCGCCAGGAGTCGATCCAACCGCATAAAGTTCCTCGACCCGATCCCGCAGCTGCGCGGTCGTCTCAGAGGCTTCCTGCGCCGCGACGACGGGCGCCACCGCCACGGCCAGGGCCAGGGCCAATACAAGGGCCAGTGCCAACACAAGGGTCTTTGCTGGTGCAGAGGCCGGATTGGCGGCGAGGGCTTGGCCTCGACGCCGCAAGATTTCAATGCAACTGGACATAAGCGGAACTCCTGTCTGGGGAAAGCAGCTCACGAAGAGCACGAAAGGCGAGAGTCGACATCGCCAGGGCGACAATCAAGGTCAGCGCCGTACCGGGAGTTTGCAGGTTCAACGAGAGGCTCTCGCTACTGTGCAGCAACCCTTGCCAAATCGCCGCGGCCGCGGCGATCAGATGGCCCATCGAGGCGATCAAGGCCACCGACAGATCGGTCCAGGTGATCTCGCCCAACCAACGGAGAATCGGTCCGCGCAGCTGCGCGCCGAGGACCACCAGAAAGAGAGAGGCCGCGGCCAGCAGTGAAGCCGAGAACCAGCGTCCGAACCACGCCCAGCGGCTCGGCGCCGCCGGCAGCAAGCCCAACCGCGCGGCGTTGGCCAACACCCTGTCGCCAAAACCGGCTGAAGGCTGCGCCACAGGCAAGGCAGCAAAGAGACTTCTCAGTGCCGACTCAGCCTCCGACTGGCCATCGCGACGCTCTGCGTCGAGCCACCGGCGAAGATGTTCAAGATCTCTCGGTTTCATTCTCTCAAGCCTCCAGCCAGCCCTACGCGTCTCGTCCGCGGTGAGTTTCGGTCGATCCTTGTCCGTAGCCCATTTCAGCCAGCACCGTTGCCATCTCCTTGCGCCCTCGGTGGAGATGGGTCTTGACCGTCCCCAGAGGGAGGCGGGTGATCTCGGCGATCTCGTTGTACGACAACCCCTCCTGATAGCGCAAGACCAGAAGCTCCCGGTAGTCCACACGAATGCGCGCCAAGGCCAGATCCAGATCGCGGCCAAGATCGCCACGCTCGGCGGCGGCGAGCGGAGATTCGACCGAGGAATCGACCAGAACCGCCTCGAGACCGGCCTCCCCCTCGTCGTTTCCACCGATGGGGACGGTCGACGGTCGCCGGCGGCGAAGATGGTCGAGGGTCGTGTTGTGCGCGATCTTGAACAACCAGCTCGACAGCTTGCGTTTGGCGTCGAACCGGTCGAGCGCGGAAAAGGCTTTCAAGAAGGCCTCCTGAGCCAAGTCCTCCGCCAGCGCCGCATCGCGCACCATGCGCAGGATCAAACTGTACACCGGGCCCTCGTAGCGCCGCACCAGTTCGGCATAGCCCTGCTGCGAGCCTTCGAGGGCCCGACGAACCAAGGCAGCGTCGTCCAACTTCTGATAGGTGCTCACCGGTCATCGTCTGGTACGCGCAAGAACGATCCAAGTTCAAAGCCCCGCCGCCCCTCCCGCTGGCGCAGGTAGCGCGGTAGACTCCCCCGGCGGGGGCTTTCAACCCGCATCAACTTCCGCAGGAGAGACTCGATGAAGCGAATCATACTGTCACTAGCCCTGATCGCAGCTTCCACCCTGCCACTCACCGCCGGCACACTGGTTGGAGTCGACATGGCCGACACCACCACCATCGGCGATCAGGATTTGGTCCTCAATGGCATGGCCCTGCGCAAGAAGTTCTTCATCAAGGTCTACGTCGCAGGGTTGTATCTGCCGGCCAAGCAGTCCGATGGCGCCAAGGTCCTCGACGACGACACGGCCCGCAAGACCGTCATGCACTTCGTTTTCAACGTCGGCAAAGAGAAGATCTGCGAAGGCTGGAACGAAGGGTTGGAGGCCAACACGCCGGACGCTTCGGCCGCCTTGCACAAGGACTTCGAGACTCTCTGTTCGATGATGGAGGATGCGAAGAAGGGCGAGCGTTTCGAGTTCGCCTACCTGCCCGGTACCGGCACCGAAGTCTCGGTCAAGGGCGAAACGAAGGGGACGATCGCCGGCAAGGAGTTCGCTGACGCACTCTGGGCCAGCTGGATCGGAGAGCACCCCGGCCCCGGCGAGGGTTTCAAGAGCGACCTTCTCGGCAACTAATACTCAGCTGACATCGAGCGCATCGCTGCCGTGACCAAGGTCGCGGCAGCGGCGAGCAAACTCGCAGACAAAAAAAGAGAGGAGCGCTGCCTGACGCTCCTCTTTGGGAGGGATGAGAGGAGGATTCGCCTCCCCGAACCCCAACCATAGCGCAGCAATAGCCACGTGTCAATATCAGGAATGGACAAACCTTCACCAGCACCGATTCGACTGGCGTACCGGTGCGCCATCCTGGTTTCGGGGCTGTTGGTCGCGCTCTCCGCCCAGCCACGCGCCGTCGCTCAGCCGGTGGCGGGTGCGCCCGATCCGATCGCCTCCTACACCATCGAGGCGACGCTCGACAGCGAGACCCACCAGATCCGTGGCCGCCAGACGATCCTCTGGCGCAACACCTCCGCTGTCGAGACCGACGAACTCCACCTCCACCTCTACCTCAATGCCTTCAAGAACTCCGCTTCAAGCTGGTCTCGGCACGCCCGTCCGGAAGATCTCGCTGTGCTGGCCAAAGAGGGCTGGGGGTGGATCGAACTCTCTCGCTTCGCGGTCGAAGGTGACGACCTCCTCTCCGCGCTGACCTATCTCGCCCCCGATGACGCCAACGGCGCCGACCGCACCGTGGCGCGGGTTGCGCTGCCACGGCCGATCCCGCCGGGTGGGAGCCGCGAAATCACCGTCGACTTCATCGCTCAGCTGCCGAGAGTGGTGGCGAGAACAGGGTTCAAGAACGACTTCCACCTCGTCGCGCAGTGGTTCCCCAAGCTCGGAGTCCTCGCCGAGGATGGCCGCTGGCAGTGCCATCAGTTTCACTCGGAGAGCGAGTTCTTCGCCGACTTCGGCACTTACGATGTCTCGATCACCCTGCCCCGGCGATTCGTCGTCGGCGCCACCGGCAACCTCGCCGATCAGCGAGACAACGGCGACGGCAGCAAGACGCTACGCTTTGTTCAACAGTCAGTTCACGACTTCGCCTGGACCGCCTGGCCCCGCTTCGTCGAGGTCCGCCACCGTTTCCGTCACCCCAAGCTGCCCGAGGTGGAGCTGACCTTGTTGCTGCGGCCTGAAACGCATCACTTCGCCAGCCGCTACATCGCCGCCCTCGAACACTCACTGCGCCTTTACGGCCGGTGGTACGGGCCCTATCCTTACCGCACGCTGACGGTGGTGGACCCACCCTGGGGAGCCGAGCAGGCAGGCGGTATGGAGTACCCCACCCTCTTCACCACCGGGACCGAGTTGCATAGTCCGCCGGCGACCGTGGAGCCCGAAGGGCTGATCGTGCATGAGTTCGGCCATCAGTACTGGTACGGACTGCTCGCCAGCAACGAGTTCGAGGAGCCCTATCTCGACGAGGGCATCACCACCTACGTGACCGGCCGCCTGCTGCGCGAGGCCTATTCCGATCCGGCTTGGAGCTACGATTTCTGGGGGTTCAAACGGGTTTGGCCAAGGATTCGCCGGCGAGAAGTGGTCGACACCTCGGTTCGTTTCTTTCGCCGGCCCAGCGTCGATCCGATCTCGCGCACCGCCTGGGGATACCTCGACCAGCGCGCCTACGGATCGCTCGCCTACAGCAAGATGGCGTTGCTGATGGAACAGATCGAGCGCACCGTCACGCCACCGGTCATGCAGCGCGCGATGCGCGCCTACTCCGAGCGCTTCCGCTTCCATCACCCGCGCACCGCCGATCTGGAAAAGACTCTCACCGCGGAGAGCGGCACCGACCTCGGCCCGCTGTTCCGCCAGCTGCTGCACGGCTCCGGCCGACTCGACTACGCTGTCACCAGCGCCAAGAGCTGGCCCGACACCGGCAAGTTCGGCATCTTTGGTCAGGGTGGAGAGCGCACCCGGCGAGAGTCGCCGCAAGGGCGGTCGCCGGAGCGGCCACGCTTCGCCAGCGAAGTGGTGGTTCGCCGGCTGGGGGAAGTACGCCTGCCGGTCACCACGGAATTCTCCTTCGCCGACGGCCGGCGGGAGCAGCGCGTTTGGGACGGGCAAGAACGCTGGGTTCGCTACCGGATCCGCGGCCCGCGACTGCTCAGCGCCGAAGTCGACCCACAAGGTGTCATGGTGCTCGACGCCGACCGCCTCAACAATTCTCGCCGCACCGCAAGCGACCGGCGCGCCTCCCGGCGCTGGCATCAACGGGTGCGTTTCTGGATCCAGAACCTGCTTGAGACCACGGCCGCTTTGGGATGATCCACAGGCGCAGAAAGAGCACCCGCACGGGCCGCCCTGCGATCGGCGCGGCGGCCGCCGCCGGGATTCGCCAGACTCTCGGCCGACCACGCATCGGCGCACTCCTGCTGCTGCTCAATCTCCTCGCGGCCTGGGTACTCGCCGCTCCCCTGGCGACCCTGCTCTCCGAGGAGCTGGACGACAACCTTTACGGCGACACGATGGCCACTTCGGTGTCGTGGCGCTGGTTCGACGAGGTGGATCGGCAGCGGGGAGAGGAGATCGGTAACCTCGACGGCTGGCATGCCCTTTTCTCCTCCGAAGGAGTCGATCTCAGCGACCTGCTGGCCACCTCCGGCCAGGTACGGGCCGTCGCATTAGCCGCCTTCTTCCTGTTCTGGGTCAACGGCCTGCTCCACTGCGGCTTCCTGGCCACGCTCTACCCGGATCGGCGCGGAGGGTTCGGCGCCGCGACCCTCCGTTTTGCCTTCCCAGCCACCATCCTCGCCATCATGGCCGTGTTCAGCTACCTCACCGCCTACGCGCTGCTCTACGTGCAGACCGGGCGCTGGCTCGCCGGCTGGATGGCGGCGGTCGACAGCGAATGGATCGTGCGCACCGTCACCGGGGGGCGGCTGGCACTGACCCTGGCGGCGATTCTCGCCTGCAAGCTGATCTACGACCTGACCCGGGTCGTGCTCATCGAGCGCGACTCCGGCAACTGGCCGTGGGCCGGCCTCCTGGCGCTGCGCGACCTCGCCCGCCACGGGCCGCGATACGCCGGCCTCTACCTGCTACTCGGCCTGCTAGTACCGGCGATGACCGTTCTCTGGGGCTGGAGTGGAGGTCGCTGGGCACCGCAAACCTGGGTCGGTCTGTTCAGCCTGTTCGTCCTCCACCAGTTCTTCCTCGCCACCCGCATCGGACTGCGGCTCAGCCACCTGGCCGCCATCCGCGCCCTCTACCGCAACACGCGACGCATCTCGGCCAAGGCGCCCTTCAAAGTGACCCGGCGCGGCGAGGCTCCGCCGGACGAAGTGGTCGGAGGGCTATGAAACGAGAGCCGAAAAAAGGGTGAGCCGACCTGCCGAAAGGTGGGATCACCCCCAATTCGACCTACCTATTGGCTATTTCGGATTCTCCATCGGAGCTACGAGCAAGAGCAGCTCGCCCCGTTATTGCTATAGCTACAGGTGATCGCCCCAGCAGCATCGGTGCAGGTTACGGTCCTGTTGTTTCCGGTCTTCCCATTGGGTTTACAGGTAGCGCCCTTCCCGCTAGCGCTACAAGAACAATTGGCGCCGACACCTGCATTTGACAAGCTGATGGAACAACCCGCGAAACAGGCTCCGAGATCGCCGTCGAAGTTGATGCCACCTTCGCCGTCCAATACACCCACCACATCCGGGTTGCAGTCACCGTCGGGGGGCACCACTACGGTCGGCTCGGGGCTGCCCGCGCTAGCGGCGAACGTCGTGTGTGGCAGCAAGCAAAGCAGTCCCAGTACGGCCAAACCCAGCAGTCGAAACCTCAGAGTGCGCATACAATGCTCCTTTCAGTTGTGGCCTCTTCGTAGAGAGGTCCGGGTCTACTAGGTACTGCGCAACCTGAGGCTTCGAGAAGTAATGCGGCGGTAAGAAAATCTACGGCTAGGCACCAGTCCAAACTCACCGAGCGCTTTCGGCCATCTTGCCGCCACAATCGGCGACTAGCATCACGGTCGCAGCGGTACCACCACCGATGAGTCCCCCCCGCTCCCCGAGTCCACCACGATGACCATCCCGCACACCGATCCGCCTGCCGTCCTACCCGCGGCACCTGCTCCCATCACCCCGGGTGAAATCCTCAAGGCGGGCTGGAAGGGTTTGCGTGAGCTGATCAAGCGGCCGCTCTACCGCCTTTACGAGCGGCGCCTTGCGGCCGAGCTTTCACAGTGGAACCTGCCCCGCCATATCGGCTTCATCATGGACGGCAACCGGCGGTTCGCGCGCTTGGCGGGTAGCCGTCAAGTGAGCTTCGGCCACAGCCAGGGTGCCGCCAAGTTGCACGAGGTTCTCGCCTGGTGTTTTGACGCCGGGATACCCGTGGTCACGGTGTGGAGCTTCTCACTCGAGAACTTCGAACGCGACACCTCCGAAGTCGAAGACCTGCTCCATCTGTTCGAAGAGAAGACCCGCGAGCTGGCCCACGACGCCGAGGTGCACAGCAAGGAGGTGCGGGTTCGCTTCATCGGCAAGCTGGAGCTATTGCCGCAGAGTCTCCAGGAGGCGATCCGTGCAGCCGAAGCCGCCACTGCCCACTACCGCCGCTTCCACCTCAACATCGCCATGGCCTACGGCGGCCGGCAGGAGATCACCGACGCCTTTCACAGCTTCCTCAACGATCAAGCCACCGCGGGTCTCGATCTGAGCCAAGTCGCCGCGCGCTTCGACGGCCGGGCGATCGAACCCTACCTCTACACCTCAGGCCTCCCCGAGCCGGATCTCATCGTACGCACCAGCGGCGAGGTGCGCCTCTCCGGCTTCCTGCTGTGGCAGAGCGCCTACTCGGAGTTTTCCTTCTGCGACGCGAACTGGCCGGCCTTTCGCAAGATCGACCTGCTGCGTGCCCTGCGCTCCTACCACCTGCGCCAGCGGCGCTACGGTAGGTAGTTCGGAGGCAGCCGCTAGCCTCGCTCCACCACCATCGCAAAGCCCACCCCTCCGGCAGCGCAAACGGTCATCATGCCGAGATTGACCTCGCGGCGTTTCATTTCGTGCAGCAGTTGCAGGGTAACGCGAGCGCCGGTAGCGCCAAAGGGGTGGCCGATGGCGATCGAGCCGCCGTTGACGTTGTAGCGCTCCAGGTCCACGAAGCCGAGCGGCTGGTCGACCCCCAGCTCATCGCGAGCGAATTTCGGCGAGGCAAAGGCCTTCAAGTTTGAGACGATCTGCGCCGCGAAGGCCTCGTGCATTTCGATCAGATCCAGATCCCCGAGCTTCGCCCCGGCCAGTTCCAAGGCCCTCGGCGCCGCCCAGGCAGGCCCCTGAAGCAGCTGTGTGGCCGGGTCGAGAGCGGCAAAGGCGAAGGAGCGCAGGTAGCCGAGAGGTTCGATCCCCAGAGCCTTCACTCGCTCTTCGCTCATCAACAGGACCGCCGAACCGCCGTCGGTCAGCGGGCTGGAGTTGCCGGCGGTCAACGAGCCATAGCGCCGGTCGAAGACCGGTCGCAAACCGGCCAGAGCCTCCATCGAGGTATCGGAACGCACACCGTTGTCGGCGGTGATCGCTTGGTTGTAACGCGGTCGCGGGAAGGTGGGCACGATCTGGTGGTCGAAACGGCCCTCGGCCGCCGCGGCGGCGGCACGGTGGTGCGACATCAAGGCGATCTCGTCTTGCGCCTGGCGCGAAATATCGTTCTCTTTGGCCATCTTCTCGGCCGACTGACCCATCGTCTGGCCGGTAGTGAATTCGGCGATCGCCGGCGCCACCGGCGCCAGATCCTTGAATTTCACCGAACTGAGCGCCTTGATCTTGGCCGGCAGGCTCTTCGCCTTGCTCAGACGCATCAAGGCCTGCGCCGCCCGCTTCGAGTAGGTGATCGGAACGCTGGAAAGCGATTCCCCACCGCCGGCGAGGACCACGTCGGCCTCGCCTGAGAGAATCGACTGCGCGCCGTAACAAATGGCTCGGTTCGACGAAGCGCAAGCGAGGTTGACCGTCGTCCCGGGGATCGTCTTGGGCAGCGAGTTGCGCAGCACCACTTCGCGCCCGAGATTGGGCCCGTAGAGAGCCGGGATCACCACCCCGAAAATCGATTGATCGATCTCGCCGGGATCGATCGGCGCGCGAGCTACCAACTCCGCCGCCGCGACGCTGGCCAGATCGATCACGTCCATCGCCTTGTAGGCCGTGGAGGCCTTGCAGAAGGGGGTCCGTGCCCCGTCCACCACCGCCACGCGCTTTCCCTTCTTACCCAAACGGGCGCCGGCAATACGCGGCTTGCCGGACTTGGCGCCACGAGTCCAAACGGTGTCCGCCCGCTCGTGGATTTCCTCCATCAAGGTGGCGGTGTTGGCCGGCGGCAACGGTGCCGGCGTGGTCGACGGGCGGGTGGATGAATCGGTCATCGAACTACCTCCTGAGGCTGCCGTTATACCACGCATTCACCCCCGCGCCGCACTGCGGCGACAAGTGTTATTTCGCCAAAGGCAGCATCACCGTCGGGTCGCCGAGGATCACCATACTCTCTTGGTCGAGGGCGGCGAGGAGAAGATGGGCCAGCTTGGCGACTTTGACCCTCCTCGCGGTCGATCCCGTTTGCAGGAGCAGGAAGGTCGACATCAGGGTGCCCACCCGCTCATAGCAGCCGTGGAGAGCCATACCCACCGGCTGCGGTGGATCGGCGTAGAGCTGGTTGTAGAGCGCCAAACTCAGCGCGCCGGTCAACGCCTGGCCGGTTTGGCGGTTGGCCAGCGTCCAGTCGCAGGTGGGCTCCACCTGGCCGACAAAGGCACGCAACGGCCGTTGGGCGCCCAGTAGGCGACGAGGCAACGGCGAGATCTGAGCTCCGGCGGCGGCGACCGCTTCGAGAGTCTTGCGCGCCGCGGAGCCGGAGGCCAGAGCGCTGGCCAGCCGTGAGGTCGAATCGCCGCCGGCTGAGCAACAGGCATGGGCGTACCAGATCGCCCCTTCAGGCTGCCACGCCGCGAGCAGAGCGTCGGGGTCGAGAATCTCCTCGTTGGCGTCGACCAACAAGCCGAGGTCGCGCGCCATCGCCGCGGGATCGGCCAGCGGTCCGGTCTTGCCGTGGCTGGTGGTGACGATCAAGCCGGGCTGCCGCTCAGCGAGATCGGCCACCAGGCCGTCGATGGTCAACATCTCCTGGCTGCCGTCGCGGAAGCGAAGGCCGGCGCTGAGGTCGGAGTCCGCCCGATAGTCCGCGGCGAGCGGCGCGGCGACAACATCGCGCATCAACTGGGTGATCGAGGTCTTACGATCATCCACCGACCAGATCAACGGTTTGAACAGATCGCTCTTGGCGGTCGAGAAATCGTCGAGCAAGGCGGTGACATAGCGATCGAGCGCCTCGCCCTCGAGGTCCAACCGACCGACATAGCAGCGGGTGTTGAGGATGTACTGCATGTCCCACGGAATCTCCGCCGGCGTCCCGTAGATCAGCAGGTACTGCGGAATCTCTCCCGACCCGGTGCCGGCCTTCGACGCCGAGATATCGGGTGCGTTGCGATCCGCGTAGTTGCGCAGAAAGGTCAGCCGGTTGGCCCCGGCGCTGTCGTGGTAGCGCAGAACCGGCGCGTGCGCCTCGCCCGCCGGAGCCCGTTCTTTCAACAGCCGCCGGATCGGTTCCGGGGCATCGTCGCCCGAGGCCAGGGTCGCCGTGGAGAGCCCATCTCGATCCGGCAGCACCACCCCCCAACCGACCCGTGGATCGCGCCAGTTGTGCAAGTCGCGAACGCGACCGGGAAGACGCTGTCCCAGTCTAGGTCTGGTCAACGTCTCGCCGTTGCTGGTCCACTCCTCAACTCTCTGATCCACCGCCCCGACCACCGGCCCTTCACCGGTGAAGGCGTTGAAACTCAGCTGCGGTGGAAACTCCATGGGGGGCACGGGGTGATCTCCGCTAGTCCGTGGCGGCCGCACGCCGCACCAGCTGATGCAGCGTCCACCAGGTGAAATCATTGCTGATCTCGCCGTGGCCGGTGATTCGACCGTCCGCGTGGACAGCATAGATGCGCTCACCGCCGGAGAAATCATAGCGATCGGAGGGGCCCAGGAGTTCGACCTTCTTGGTGACCGCCGCACGACCCGCGGGACCGAACCCGCCCAGGGCGGAGTAGATACTCGGTGCCGGCAATTCGCCTCCCGCGAGTTGGGGTCCCTCGCCGAGATCCTTGCCGCGGCGCACCGACAGGTGGAAGAGCTTGGTCAGCGCCGAGTCGTCCGCTGTGTAGGTGGAGAACAACGGCAGGCGGCAGCGGGCCGGAGCCTCGTGGTAGGCGCCGGGGCCGCCGCGCTTGGGTACCTCGTCGGCGAAGCACCAACGGTTGACCGCCGGCTGGAGCAGGAGAACCGAATCGACCTGCCGCGGCGGAGCCGGCGGGGCGCACAGCGCCGAGAGCACGACCTTGGCGCCGTAGGAATGGCCCAGCAGGTGTGTCCTGCCGCCGTGCGCTGACAGCAAGCCGCGCAGCAGCTTGGCCACACCGTTGCCGCCAACGACCCCGGCGCGATCTTTCATCTTCCAGACGGTGAACATGCGCACCGCCTTGCGCGGATCCAGCGAGCTGATGCCCGCCACTTCAGGGCTGTCATCCACCGCCTCGTCGGCGGGAAAACCCTCTTCCGCGGGAAAACCGAAAGCGCCGTCGGTCACCGCCGAAGGCTCCTTCTTGCCGAGAGATTGCCACGCATCGAGAAAGGCCTCGGCGTCCATCGCCCCTTCGCCATCGGAAACAGGATCGGCGAAAGGATCGCTCTGCTCACCCATCAGCGAGACCAACAACTGCGCCAATCGCCGCGCCTGCGCCGGGTCCAACCGCTCTTGCTGCGCCAGCGCATGGAACTCTTCGACTTGCCCGTCGGACGCCAGCTCCGAGGCGATCTCGTCCAACTCGGCAAGTCCGGCGCCGATCGAGCTATCGGCGTCCTCATCCTCGCCGGCAGCGGCAAAACCCGGTCCCTTCGCCTTGCCGAAGACGAGCGCGGTGCTCGGCCAGAAGATGCCCACCAGGAGCGGCTTGTAGCCGGCCGGCATGTCGATCCCCTGCGCATCGCGAACCGCTTGAAAACCGGCGATGAAGTCACGGTATCGCTGGGTAGAGACCTTCCAGTCGTTGTTCCAGCCGTGAGAAAAGAGAAACAGATCGGAGAAATCGCCGGCGGCGGCCTCTTCGATCAGCTGTTGCTGAGTGTTGGGGCCAGTCGCACGCCCCTTCTTGTCGAAAGGGATGATGTAGAAGGGAGCGGTCACACCGCCGCCCAGGTCGAGCTGGGCATAGGGGCCAGCGGGTAGCTTCTTGGCCATGCTTTCTCCTCCGGGTTCTTGTTGGACTCGGGACGTCAAGACTGGCGCGCCAGCACCCCATCTAGTTACAGCGACCGGACGGGGCCGGATCGGTGGTTGTCCCCACGTTGCCTTCGCTCAATGAAAGCAAAGCATACAGGGCGCACTCTACCCGCCGGCCGACCTCCCCTGGCCGCCGAGCTGAATCACCCGCACCTCGTGTTGCGCCCAGAAGTCTCGGTCCGCTTCGGCAAGATCGAGTTCAGGGGCCACCAGCAGAGCCCGCAAGCGGCCAAACGGTCTTCGCTTACGGCGCCAACGGCCTCCGGCGGTGGATCGTTGCGCCCACTGGCACAACTGCGCCGCCTCAGCGTTCTGGCCGACCGCTACCACCGTCGGCCGAGCCCAGGCCACCGTCGCCACGAAGGCCGCCTGGTTCGGTTCGATGACCAGCGCTGCGCCGCAGTAGCTCGCCCAAGCCAGAAGCTGGCGTGCCGCGGGGCGATCGAGTGGCGCGGAGTGGACAGTGATGGCTCGTTGAGAGGGCTTTTCTTCTCGCACGGAGTCCACCAACCGGCCGGCATCTTCGGCCAGCTGAGCGGCGGAAAGAAAGTGAGGTTGACCGCCAGGGCTATCCGAGCTGACCACAACGCCTCCCGCGACCGGTGGTTCGGCCATCGGTCCATCCGGTCCGGAAGCCGGCTCATCTAGCAGTCCGGGGTGAAAGTCGTCCGTCGGTGAGAACGAAGAATTTGGCTGCGAATCAAGGCGGAAAACCGCAGGCGAACCCGAGGTTCGTTGAGGATTTTCCAACGTAGAGTCGCGGTCAAAGACCCGTTCGGAACCAGGGCGAGTTTCACCCCGGGCTGCTAGATCCAAGGCGGCGCCACCGATCGCCGGAAACCGGCCCACGCTTGCGGCGCGACAAGGCTCTCCGAGCCAAGCACAGCAGCCCAACTCGCTCAGTCGCCGCGCTGTGTCGTCAGGACCCTCCCAGGATATCGGCACCGCCGCTCGCCCAGAGAACTGCACCGCCAGGTCGCTCAGCACCGAGACGATGGTGCACGACGACTCAAAGGCGACCCGGCCTTCCGCCGGCAAAGGCGCCAGCAGAGCACTGAGCGCTCGAACGCGCTCCACAACCTCGGCAAAACTGAGCCATTTCCAGCCACGCGGGTGGGGATAGAAGAGCCAGGGCTGGGCCGGTTCGGAGGCGGCGTGGTGGATCAGCGCTGAAGGAATCGAGGCGACGGAGTCCAAACGGGCTGCTAGAGGGCCGCCAGCTTGGCCAGGGCGGCGGAGATCTTCCCCTCGATCAGCACCCGCATCAGACTAGCCGGTGGCCGCAAGCTAGCCAACCCCACGACCCTGCCACTCTCGAAGGTGATCGACCCCTCAGCTCCGGGGCCCGAGAGACGCAACACGTCGCCATCCCATCGGCGCCGCAACATGCCGCCCGGGAACTGCTCTTGGAGCGCCGCATCCAGTACCGGCCTCATCTCCGTCACCGATTGAAACTTGGTCACCACTTCGATCTTCACTTCGTTCATGGGCGGCAACCTAGCACAGGCTGGGACCGGCCGGCGACAGCACCGAGCAATGCACGAGCGATCCATGGCATGCATCCTGCTAGAGTTGACAACTACATGCGTCGACCACTCCCCACCGCAATCGTCATCTGCGCCCTCCTCGGCCTGTTGACGGCGCCGCTGCCGACCCAGGCGCAACGGGTTTCCAACCCCGAACTCTTCTCCAAGAGCTTGCAGGTGGCCCAGCAGGCTCTGGACTTGTACGGCTCCTACGACAATCCGCAAGCCATGGAGCGAGTAGCCGAGATTGGCTATCGGCTGGCCAGCAAAGCCCACTTCGACGACTTCCCTTTCACCTTCCATCTCGTCGAGATGGCGGCACCCAACGCCTTCGCGCTGCCGGGAGGGCACATCTTCATTACCCGCGGCATGCTGGAACTCAACCTCACCGACGACATGCTGGCCGGCATCATCGGCCACGAAATCTCCCACGTCACCCGCCACCACGGTACCCGCATGCAACGGCGCGCCACGCTGCTCAACGTACTTAGCCAGGCGGTTCTGGTCGGCGTGATGATGAGTGCCGACTCCGGGCCGAATCGCGACGAGGGACTGCGCGCACCCTACGATCCCCGGGTTCGCTACCCCAGCCAGAGTAGCCAGGAGATCGTCGGTGCCATGGCTACCGGAATCGTCGTCAGCGAGTTACTCATGCGTGGCTACAGCCGCGACTTCGAGCGCGAGGCGGACGACGAAGGGCAGAGACTGGCCGCCGCCGCCGGCTTCGACCCCGCCGGCCTGGGCGACTTGATGGCGCTGATGAGCGAGCGACTCCCCCAGTCCAAACAGTACGGCTACTGGCAGACCCACCCTTTCTTCGACGAGAGGATCCGCGGTGCCGCCGCGCGGGGAGCTCAGTTGAAGGCTCAGCCACCCACCAACTTCGACGACTTTCGGCTGCGGACGCAAGCCGCGCTGCTGACCTATCTGGAGAAGAACAAGTTGGTGAGGATGGGCCTGGGAAACGGCCAGGGGGACGGGAAAGGTACAGGCACAAAAGGCACCGGCAAGGGCAAGGGCAAGTCCGAATTGATCGAGCTGGTCAAGACCGAGGCCTTGACCGCTTGGCCGATCGGAGCGAAGGCCGAAGAGATTCGGCTGCAACGGTTGCACAAGCTTCGCGACAAGGAGATGGACCAGCTGCCCATCAGCCGTGACTACGGGACTCTGATCACCGCCTACACGGAAGCGGAAGATCTGATCGAGCGACTCGACGCCAAGAGTCCGCTCCTCGCCCGACTGCGCAGCGAGCGCGCCGAGATTCAACTCAAGGTAACGGAACTCTATCCACAAGCGATCCAGGTGTTGGCACGCGGTGTTTACGAGACCTCTTTCTTGGAGCGCTTTCAGAGCAACTTCCCCGACGCTCCCGAAGCCGCGAGAGTGGCCCTCGCCCTCGGCGACGCGCACAGCCGCCTGGGCAAGGTCGCCGAAGCGGTGAAGCAGTACCTCCTGGCGTGGGAGTCGGACCCCGAGAGCGACGAGAGCAAGCGGGCACAGCGCGGCCTCCATGTCCTGGCTCCGGACCTCGACAACCTCGCGGCCCTCGAGCAGATGGTCCGGCAAGAGCGCGATCTCGCGCTAGCCGATATCGCCCGCAAGCGACTCGATCGCGTGGCTAGCAGTTATGAGGATCTGGCCAACGGCGCCTCCTACCTCGCCCGCTTTCCCGATGGATCGCGGGTGACCGAGGTCACCGATCGACTCAACTCACTGGCCGCCGATCTCTACGCCGCAGTGATTCTCTACCAGGGAGTCGGCGACAACGCCAAAGCGCTTGAGCGGATCAATCAGATCCTCACCCATGCCCCAACTTCGCCGGCCGCCGCACAGCTGCGCGATCGAGCCTCCGTCGCCGAAGGATGAAGCTTCTGCTGCGTTCCACGACACGGGTGGTGGCGCTACTGCTGATCGTCGCGCTGCAATTCGGCTGCACCCGTGGCGCCGATGCGGCGGCGGTGGCGGTGGCGGTACACCGCACGCCGGCGCATGTCATGAGCTTCCGCTCGGCCGACTGGCTCGAACGGGAAGATCGCATCGCCCAAGAACAGCCCGAGCGCGTGATCGCCACCATGGGTGTCAAGGCGGGTGACACGGTGGCCGACATCGGCTGTGGCACTGGTTTCTTTACCCGTAGACTGGCGCGGGCGGTCAGCCCCGGAGGCACCGTCTACGCTGTCGACATTCAGCCCGAGATGCTCGAACGGCTCCAGCGCTACGCCTCGGCTGAGGAGATCGGAAATATTCAACCCGTTCTCGGCACCGATCGCGACCCCGCCTTGCCCCGCGGCGAGATCGATTGGATTCTCCTCGCCGACGTCTACCACGAGATGCAGCAGCCGGAAGCCATGCTTAGCGCCCTGCGAGCCAGTCTGGCTCCAGGTGGCCGGGTGGCGCTGCTCGAATATCGCGCTCGAGGCGACTCCGCCGCCCACATCCACCCCGATCACCGGATGACTCGCGAGCAGGTCCTCGCCGAATGGGAACCGGCCGGTTTCGAACTCGACGAACTCCACGAGTTCCTCCCCGCCCAACACTTCTTCATCTTCAAAGCCAGCGGCTAGCCACCGTTTCTCACTGCCGCCGCGTGTGAAATAATGGCGCTATGAAACGCGCCAACACAAGTCTGCTCTTCACCCTTGCCTTGCTGATCCTGAGCGCCACCCTGGCCTCGGCACAGGCCTACGGCCGCTTCATCCTGACGCTGAGAACCGAGGCCGGCGATCCACTGCAGGGGGTCACGGTGCGCGCCACCTGCGACCAACTGCCGCAGTTTGAAAAGTCGGTCGAGACCGACAAGAAGGGTCGCGCCACCTTCACCTTCGTCGACGCGACCAAGGTGTATACCCTGCACATCGACCACGAGGGCTATGCGCCCGCCGAGTTCACCGTCAAGGCCGAACTGCGCGGCGTCAGGCGGCAGACGGTTCACCTGCCGGAAGCCGACAAAGCCCAGCCTCGGGCCCAAACCAAACCCCAAGCCCAACCCAAAGCCGCCAAGCTGACAGCGGACCGGGCGACCTTCAACGAAGGGGTCGAAGCGTTGCAACGGGACGACCTCGCCGGAGCCGAGGAGAAGTTCCGCGCCGCGCTTGAAATCAACGACAAGCTGGCACCCGCCTACTCCGGCCTGGCCGGTCTCTACCTGAGCCAGGGCAAGTCCGAAGCGGCGCTCGAAGCGGCGCAGCAGCTACTGACCCTGGCACCGGACGACCTGCGCGGCCTGCGCCTCCTCTATGAGGCACACAAGAATCTGGGCTACACTCAAGAGGCCAAGGCAGCTCGCGACAGGCTTTCCGAACTGGGTGACAGTGACAACGCGGCAACGATGATCTACAACGAAGGAGTCGCAGCGCTCAAGGTCGGTGACCGCGCCGCCGCCCGCGCCCGCTTCGAGGAAGCGCTCGCCATGAGCCCGACCCTCGTCGCAGCACAGATCGGACTGGCGACGGTGGACATGGGCGAAAAGAAGTACACCGAAGCCGCCGCCCACGCCGAACAGGCACTCGCCACCGAGCCCGATCATCTCCAAGCCTTGCGCCTTCGCTTCGATGCCTACCGTCTGCTCAAAGACCCGGCGAAAACCGAAGAAGCTCTGGCCAACCTGGCCCAACGCGACCCGGACGGCATCTTCAAATGGCTCTTCGACACCGGTGTCGAACTATTCGAAGGTGGCAACATCCAAAGCGCTGTCGACCAGCTGGAACGGGCCCTGAGTGTACGCCCGGACGAGCCCAACGTGCTCTACCGCCTGGGCCTCTCCTACACCAACCTAGATCAAAAGGCCAAAGCGATCGAGGCCTTCCAAAAGTTCCTGGAAGTCAGCCCCGATCACCCCGAGGCACCCGTAGCCAAGGAGATGCTGACCTACCTGAAATAGGCCGTTGGCCTATTTCCTTTTTTTCATGGGGGTGTCCCGTCCACGGTGTCCACAAGGGTTCCCAACCGGTTTCGGACCTCAAATCGCCGAGAATCGCCGATTTCGGCTCCTGGTTTCAGCCGTCAGCCGCTATTTCTCGTTCTCCTTCCTTGATTTCTCTCTGGTTTCTTGTAGCCGCCCCCCTCCAGGCGCACTCCTCCCGTGGACGGTC